>CAKSWU010000009.1 GCA_934513205.1 uncultured Faecalibacterium sp.
CTCGACCGCTTTGCCCGGAATCGGTTCGATGCCGTGAACTACAAGTACCAGCTGGAAAAGAACGGTGTCCATCTGGTGTCTGCCATGGAACCCATCTCGCAGGGGCCTGAAGGCATTATGGTGGAGAGTATGCTGATTGGCATGGCGGAATACTATTCCGCCGAACTCGCCCTGAAAGTGGCGCGCGGTGAGCGCGAAAACGCCCTTCAGTGCAAGTACAACGGCGGTGTGGTTCCGCTGGGCTTCACCATTGGCAAGGAGGACAGGCTGTACCATATCGACCCGGAAACGGCTCCCATCGTGCAGGAAATCTTCACCCGGTACGCCGATGGCGAACCGGCTGAGAAGATCGCAGCCTCCTTGAACGAGCGCGGCTTGCGTACCCGCACCGGGAAGCCGTTCGTGAAGAACAGCTTCTTCCAGATCTTCCGCAACCGACGCTATATCGGCGAATACCGCTACAAGGACATTGTGACGCCGGGCGGTATTCCGGCTATTGTTGACCAGGATTTGTTCGACCGGGTGCAGCAGCGTTTCGAGCAGAACAGGATCGCCCACGGTCGGCCTGCAAAAGAGGATGTGAGCTATCTGCTGACCACCAAGCTGTTCTGTGGCAAGTGCGGCACCCTGATGGGCGGCGAAAGCGGCACCAGCCACATGGGAAACACCTACTATTACTACAAGTGCGGCAACGCCAAACGCCACGGCAAGGCGCACTGTGACCTGAAAGCCATCCGCAAGGAGCCGCTGGAACGGTTCGTGGTGGATACCGCCATTAAGGTGATTTTTAACGATGAAATCATTGAATGGCTGATAGATTTGGTCATGGAAGCCCAGCAGAAGGAGAACACCCGGCTGCCTGTCCTGAAAGAGCAGCTCAGGGACACGGAGAAGCGGCTGGCAAACCTTCTGGAAGCCATTGAACAGGGCATCCTGACCCCGACCACCAAGCAGCGTTTGGACGAGCTGGAAGCCCGGAAAGAAGCTCTGAACACCAGTATTCTGGAGGAAGAGCTGAAAAAGCCCGTCCTGACCCGTGAGTGGATTCGGTTCTGGCTTGAAAAATTCCGCAAGGGTGACGTGGGCAGCACGGAACACCAGCGGCAGATCATTGATACCTTTGTCAACTCGGTCTATGTCTTTGATGACCGGGTCGTACTCAATTTCAACTTCACGGACGATGCCAAGACGGTCACCCGTGAGGAAGTGTTGGGTTCGAGTGCTGTGGAGAATGCTCCACCATGCATAAGCCACTAACAGAAGTTAGTGGCTTTTTTTGCGCTATACGCGGACTTATGTTGGTGTATGGAGAATTAGGGACTCGAACAGCACGGCCGCGCCGCAGGCGGGGCAGCAAACACCCCAGTGCAACGACGACGACCGCAGCCTGCGGCTGAAACAGGGAGGAGTTGTTGGGGCCGCGTTCTGATTTTTCAAAGCCCTGCCAAGGGGCTGAAGAAAAATCAGCAAACGCAACCCGTTGCTTTGATTAGTGCGCGGGTTCCAACGATCAGGAATGTCTACCGGGGATGATGCTTAAAAGTCCAGCTGGTCAGAGAATGGTTTGAAATCTTTATGCCCTCTTTTCAGCCGTTTGTAGCAAGTTTGTAGCAGATCTGTAGCAAAATTCGGAGAGAAATGGCAAAATGGCTCCGAAAACCCGATTTTTGCAGATTTTTGGGTATAAAATTTTATCCTTGAATTTTGTGCAGAATGATGACGGTGCTTTTCATTCGGATTCTGATGCCGTACAATAAAGGAAAAGATCATGGATGAAAGGAGAAATCGCTGTGCGCTACACCATCCGGCATTTTGATTTGCCGCTGCTTACCTTTGAAGCAAACATGGACAGTGCAGATACTGACCTCCATATTATAAAGGTCTACGAAGAAAACCGTTCCTTTTTACCTTTGAACCTGACTGTATCAGAAGATGGTGTAGAACGCTGGCTGCGGCATCGCACAATTCCGAAGAACCGAGCGTATGTAGATGCTCTGCTCTCTAAGGTGGGGCTTTCTTTGAATCGTCCGCTGGGAATTATCACCGTCTGCAAAGGACTTTCACTCAATGATTGCTTTTGGGTAGATGCAGAGGGCTCCGGTGACACCTTTGAAAAAGTAAATCTTTACGATAACCGATTCAGTCAGGTGCTGGCAGCAATCGCCTTTACAGGATATGGCAGCAGCATACGAACTTCGCTTGCGTCCTGCCCGGAGTTCTCGACCAACGGGATGCTGCCAAAATGCTGGCGCAGACAAAACGGAAAAATCTATCTTTATAAAGGTGGCACGTCAGGGTTCAGCAATCTGGGATTTGAACCATACTCGGAACTGTACGCTTATCAAGTTGCACAGGTGATGGGTGTGAATGCGATTCGATACACCCTGACAAAAGATCTGAAAAAGACGCTTTGTTCCAAGTGTGAGCTGTTCACCAGCAAAGAGTATTCTTATATTCCCATCGGACAGCTTGTGTCCAAAGGTGGAATAAAAGCAATTTTTGCGTATTATCAGACGTTAGGTCAGAACTTTGTGGATGCGCTGGAAGATATGCTGGTCTTTGATGCGATCATCTGCAACACTGACCGCCACTATGGAAACTTTGGTGTGCTGGTAGATAATAAGACCAACACGATTGCGGCACCCGCACCGCTGTTTGACCACGGAAACTCGCTGTTCAGTCTGGGCGGAACGGATCTTTGGGACAACCAGAAAGCATTTGATGAATATGCCCGCACACTGCTTCCGCTTGCATACGATGATTTCTTTGCAGCTGCAAAGAGTGCAATGAAACCTCGTCACCGTGCAATGCTCCATAAGCTGCTGGATTTCCATTTTGACCGCAGAGCGACACGTTATAATCTGCCGCCAAATCGCTTGAAGATGATCGAAAAAGAGGTACAGCGCAGAGCAAGAGTGCTTTTAGGGTGAAAAAGAAACCGTCAAACGTAAGAGATTGCTATCTCATGCGTTGACGGTTTTTCTTGTCAGTGGAGGGGGATGGCTTTCCTTGAAAGTGGCGAAAAATTTTATGGAAAGACTCCAAAGAGAAACAACGAGTTAGGTCTTTCCCAAATTCTGTGTAAAGTCCAGACAGCTATAAAACAAGAGCGATTTTAATATGAGGCGGCAGACGGCGAAACCGGCTGTCGCCTTAACAACAACGGCAGCCTCCGCCGTGTCGATGGGCGTAGTGGACTTGCGGGCTTCCGGGATCTTGGCAAGCTCGCGGTTCAGCGCGTTGTTGATGACCTGTTCGTACAGTCCGGGGTGGAGCATCGGTACACTTCTTTGCCGTTTTCTTTTATTATATCGCCAGCAGAAAGGACATTCAATTGCAGCAGGGAAAATTTGTTCGGGCGGGATATGATCCGGCAGATTGCCTTAACCAAAACAGGGGCTGCTGCACCGGGAAAAAACCCTGTGCAGCAGCCCCTTGTATTATATAGGAAGGATCAGTCCTTCTTCTCGGCGGTGCGGGCAAAGAAGTTGGCAAGCACGGCACCGGAAATGTTGTGCCACACCGAGAACACAGCGCCGGGGATGGTTGCCAGCGGATACTGTGCAAAGTGGGCAGCGGCCAGAGAGGTGGCCAGGCCCGAGTTCTGCATACCGACCTCGATGGAAATTGCACGGCACTTGGTGGAATCCAGCTTCAGCAGCTTGCCCACGCCAAAGCCGGTGAGGTAGCCCAGCAGGTTGTGCAGGATGACCACGGCAAGGATCAGCAGGCCGCTGGTCATGATCTTAGCGGAGTTTGCGGACACAACGGCGCAGATGATGAGCACGATGGCGGTGGTGGAGACCAGCGGCAGCACGCGGACGGCGTTCTGGGTGAAGGCGTGGAAGAAGTGGTTGACCACAAAGCCCAGTGCGATGGGCACCAGCACTACTTTGACGATGGACAGGAACATATTCACAGGGTTCACATCCACGCGCTGACCGGCATACAGCAAAGTGAGCAGCGGGGTGAGGAAGGGTGCCAGCACGGTGGAAACTGCGGTCATGCCGACGGACAGTGCAACATCGCCCTTGGACAGATAGGTCATCACGTTAGAGGAGGTGCCGCCGGGGCAGGTACCCACAAGGATGACGCCGATGGCCAACTCGGTGGGCAGGTGGAACAGCTGCGTCAGCGCCCATGCAAGGAAGGGCATCAGGGTAAACTGTGCAATGCAGCCGATGATCACGTCCTTCGGACGGCTGAACACCACCTTGAAGTCCTCCGGCTTCAGGGTAAGACCCATGCCGAACATGACGATGCCCAGCAGGGTGTTGACCCATGCGGTCTTTACCACACTGAAGGTGCCGGGGAACAGCAGCGCCAGCGCTGCCACAACGATGACGATGGCGGCCATGTACTTGCCCACAAAATCGCTTACTTTTTCCAGTGTTTTCATCATAATACTCCTTTTTCTGAACACTTGTTTTTGCGGATGCAAAGGCAATGAAACATCCGGAAAATGGCTTTCCCGCAAACAAAAACGCCTTTGTCCCTTACAGTTCGTAAGAGACAAAGGCGTATAAACTCCTCTGCGGTACCACTCTTATTGCCGGTGCAAAGCCCGGCCCCTCAGTGCGCATCCAACAATGCGCGGCCCGTGATAACGGGGGCCTGCCGTTCCCGCTTACTGGGGCGCATACACCGCCCATTCAGCCGGAAAGCTCGGAGAGGATCTTCCCACGGAGGCCCTGCACTGCCTTGCATCATCCGGCAGCTCTCTGCAGCATTCTTTCCGGGTACTTTTTCTCGTCATAGCCGAATATTTCACTGCCCCGCAGTATACTCCCCCGCAAGGGCAAAGTCAAGGGATGCGGCCCGTCGGATTTTTCATCTGATTCATGTTATGAATGAAAGCGGTTCACGCAATGGCGCAGAAGAAAAGCAGGGCACCGGTGGGTGCCCTGCTTTTTGTCCGTGTACAGAGATGTTGTTTATGCCAGCAGCGACATGATGTTTGCGGTGATCAGGCCGCCAGCCGTGCCGATGACATAGCCCATCAGGGCCATCAGAACGCCAACGGGCACCAGAGCGCCGCTGTAAGCACCAGCCAGAATGGGCGCGGAGGCAGAGCCGCCGATGTTTGCCAGAGAGGCCACGCCGCAGGTGAACATATCCAGATGGAAGATCTTTGCCAGCAGCACCAGAAGGATGCCGTGGATGGCAAGGATCATAAAGCCTGCCAGGATCCATGCGGGTGCATCGGTCAGCTCCAGGAAGCTTGCGCGGGAGGCAAGCAAAGCCACCACAGAGTACAGCAGCAGGTTGGACAGCTCGGTGCTGCCTGCCATGCGGCCCACGGGGGTGACAGCGCCGATCAGACCGGACAGCGTGATGAGCAGGACGGTCCAGGTGGCCTTGTCCAGGAAGGGCATTGCGCTGTTCAGGGCTGCGCCGATGTCCTGACCGAAGGCAGAGATCACCAGAGCCAGACCCAGCAGGAAGATCAGGTTGACAAAGCTGGCCTTGTCCTCGTTGGCCTTTGCGTCCTCTTCCAGACGGCGGGACACTTCATCCAGCGTGGTGGTGTCAGCCTTGACCCACTTGTTGAATTTGGGAGCCAGATTGATGGCCCACAGCAGGAACATGACCCAGATGGAGTAGTCAATGGAGTCCACCACCAGTGCGTAGGCCATGTCGGCTTCGCCGATGTCCAGCGCAGCCTGCACGGCGATCATGTTGCCGGAGCCGCCCATCCAGCTGCCGCACAGAGCGCCCAGAGCCTTCCATGCTTCGGAGCCCAGTGCGCCCTTCATCACAGCGAAGGTGGCAATGAAGGCCACCGAGATGGAGACGGAAGCGGCAAAGAAGCCGCCCAGCATCTTGGGACCAAGCTTGAAGATCTTGCGGATGTCGCAGCGCAGCAGCATCAGGAAGATCATTGCGTACAGCAGGTTGTTCTTCAGGACAGAGTAGGCGGGTTTGGTGGCAGCCATATCCCAGACGTTCAGCGTGCAGAGGATCATGGTGATGAGATACAGCAGGACGATGGGAGGTGCGTAGTCGAAGAACTTCGACTTGGTATAGCGCTGGAGCCATACCAGCATTGCGGCGATGAAGATCAGCACCGCAATATAGGTGAAGCCATTGGTAATCATTTTCCGGACCCCTTTCTTCTTTTAACGATTTTTTCACGGACAATTGTCTTTACATTGTTGACAACTTCGTTTACAATATTACCATGGATTTCATAATTTGGCAACTTTTTTATGGAAAGGGGTAGGAAAAACTTTATGAAAATTACAGAAGTCCGAATTGGCAGGATCTCGGTGCCGCTGCGGGTGCCCTTCAAAACGGCGCTGCGCTCGGTGGACAGCGTGGAAGACGTCATCGTGGAGATCCACACCGACACCGGTGCGGTGGGCTACGGTGAAGCACCTCCCACCGGCGTCATCACCGGCGACACCACCGGCTCCATCATTGGTGCCATCCGGGACCACATCGCCAAGACCATCATCGGCCGGGATGTGGATGAGTTCGAGGACCTGATGGTGGCGCTGAACGCCTGCATCCAGAAGAACACCAGCGCCAAGGCTGCCGTGGATATGGCCCTGTGGGACCTGTACGGTCAGCTGTACGGCATCCCGGTCTACAAACTGATGGGCGGTGCCCGCAAGTCCATCGTCACCGACATCACCATCAGCGTCAACGACCCCGATGAAATGGTGCGGGACGCGCAGAACGCCATCCAGCGCGGCTACGACTGCCTGAAGGTCAAGGTGGGCAAGGAGCCGGAAAAGGACATTGCCCGCCTGAGTGCCATCCGCGCCGCTGTGCCCAAAGAGACTCTCATCCGCATCGACGCCAATCAGGGCTGGACCCCGAAGGAGGCGGTCCGCATCCTGAACGGGATGCAGGAGCGGGGACTGGACCTCGAGTTTGTGGAGCAGCCGGTGAAGGCCCACGACTTTGAGGGCATGAAGTATGTCACCGAGCGTTCCTATGTGCCGGTGCTGGCGGACGAGAGCGTGTTCTCGCCGCAGGATGCGCTGACCATCATGCAGATGCGCGCCGCAGACCTTGTGAACATCAAACTGATGAAGTGCGGCGGTCTGTATAACGCGCTGAAGATCGCCTCTGCCGCCGAGGTCTATGGCGTGGAGTGCATGATCGGCTGCATGCTGGAAGCAAAGATCAGCGTGAACGCCGCCGTGCATCTGGCCTGCGCCAAAAAGATCATCACCCGGATCGATCTGGACGGCCCCGTGCTGTGCAGCGAGGACCCCATCCTTGGCGGTGCCGTGTTCAACGAGAAGGAGATCACCGTCTCGGACGCACCGGGTCTGGGCATCCGGGGCATCGAGCCGGGCAAGATCAAGTATCTGGATTGATAGGCCGGTAACGGCAAGCATCCTCGCCCTCTCCGTCATCGCTGACGCGATGCCACCTTGTTCCCCTTCTGGCACTTCGTACCACCTCCCCCGGCCGGGGCAGTCTGTCAAAGTGAGAGGCTTTGGCAGTACGGCAAAGTTTCTGGTTTTGCCAAGGGCTCTCCCTTTGGGAGAGCTGTCGAGCAGTGCGAGACTGAGAGGGCGAGCCCGCTTTCAATAATCAAGAAATAAAACGGCACCTGCCAGTTTGGCAGGTGCCGTTTTGTATGTTTGGTCGTTACGCTTTGTAAGCGAGGATCGCTTTCAGGTACTCCCACACGCGGGCCACCGAGGCGATGTCAGCGCGCTCGTTGGGGGTGTGGACATGCAGCAGGTCCGGGCCAAAGGAGATGCAGTCCAGCCCCTCCACCTTGCCGGACAGGATGCCGCATTCCAGACCTGCGTGGATGGCAGAGATCCGGGGCTTTTCACCGTACTGTGCCTCGTACAGGGCCACGCACCGGTCCCGCAGCGCGGACTCACGGGCAAAGACCCATGCAGGGTAGTCGCCGTGGAACTTCACGCTGCCGCCCAGCAGCTCGGTCAGGGTCTGCAGCTTGCGTGCCAGCAGCTCCTTGGCAGAGGGCACAGAGCTGCGGATGGAGAACCGCAGCACCACCTCGTCCCCGGCGGTCTCGATGACGCCTGGGTTCAGGGAGGTCTCCACCAGCCCCGGCACGTCCATGCTCATGGCCTGCACGCCCCACGGCATCAGCAGCAGGGCCTTGCGCACCCGCTGGGCAGAAGCGGCGTCCAGCACCGAAGCCTCGGTGCTGCCTTCCTCGGTGAGCCGCAGCCGGATATCCGGGTCTGCCGTGCCGTATTCTGCCCGCAGTTGGGCGATGAGCTGCTCCCCGGCGGCACGGACCTGCGGGGTGACGCCATCGGGTAGCAGCAGGGTGACGGCGCTCTCCTTGGGGATGACGTTCTCCTTGGCACCGCCGGAGAAGCTCTGGGGGAAGCAGGTCACGCCGCAGTCCTCCAGCAGGGTCAGGTAGCGCCCCAGCAGAACGATGGCGTTGGCACGGCCCTTGTGGATCTCGGCGCCGGAGTGCCCGCCTGCAAGGCAGTCGAACTCAGCCCGGAGCAGAGTGCCGGAGACGGTGGTGCGGGTCACGGGCAGATGGCACTCCGCCCGGCGTCCGCCGGCGCAGCCGGCGGTCAGCACGCCCTCCTCCTCCGAGTCGATGTTCAGCAGCAGGCGGCCTTCCAGATCGGAAAAGTCCATGGCATCTGCACCCAGCAGACCCACCTCTTCGCAGACGGTCAGCACCACCTCCAGCGCGGGGTGGGGGATGTCCGCAGCATCCAGCACGGCCAGTGCATAAGCCACGGCGATGCCGTCGTCTGCGCCCAGCGTGGTGCCCTCGGCCCGGAGGAAGCCGCCGTCCACCACCGGGCGGATGGCGTCCTTTTCCAGATCCAGCGGGCAGTCGGCGGTCTTGTCGCCCACCATGTCCAGATGCCCCTGCAGGATCAGACCGGGCTGCTGCTCGTAGCCCGGGGTGGCGGGAGCCTTGATGAGCAGGTTGCCCATGGCATCCTGACGGCAGGCAAGGCCGTGCTCCTTTGCAAACTGCACGCAGTAGTCGCTCAGCGCCTTTTCGTGGTGAGACGTGTGCGGAATGCTGCAGATCTCCTCAAAATAGTGAAAAACCGATGCCGGTTCCAGTCCGGTCAATGCACTCATAATTTCCCTCTCCTTTATAGAAAATCAAATGTACCTTCTGTATTTTATCAGATTGCACTGCGGGATACAAGAAACAAAAAATGAAAACAGCCTACCCCGCAAGGAGCAGGCTGCTGTGCCTGTAAAAACGGCCTTACTGTGCGGCCTGCGCCAGACAATTGTCCATGGCGGTAAAGATGGCCTCGCTGGTCATGGTGGAGCCGGTGATGGCATCCACGCCGGAGACAGAACCGGTGCGGGTCAGCTGGGCAGCCAGACTTTCCGCAGCCTTTCCGCCAAGGTCCGGGGTCTCGCCGGAGGCGTCGATGACCACCGCCGTGACCTTGCCGCCGGTGATGGTGACCGTGACGGACACTTCACTCATGCAGCCCGTGGAGCTGGACGTATAAACGCCATCCGTCAGGCTGACCGCGTTGTCTGCGGCTGGCACGGTGCCGGTGTTGGCGATGTAGAGGTTCAGGACGATGCCCATGATCAGGGTCAGCACCGCCATCACAATGGCGTTCCTCAGCAGTTTCCTTGTCATAAAAGCTCGGGTGCTCCTTTGTTACTTTGCAGGCTTGAAGCTGTCGCGCAGGGTGACAACGCGGTTGTACACGCCGGGGTTCTTGCTGTCCGGGGTAAAGAAGCCGGTGCGCACGAACTGGAACTTTTCGCCGGGCTGTGCGTCCTTCAGGCTCTCCTCCAACTTGCAGCCGGTGCGCACGGTGACGCTCTCCGGGTTCAGGTAGTCCTTGTAGTCACTGCCCTCGGGGATGCCGTTCATGTTGGCTTCGGTGAACAGCTTGTCGTACAGGCGCACCTCAGCGTCCACGCAGTGTGCGGCGCTGACCCAGTGGATGGTGCCCTTGACCTTGCGACCGTCGGCGGGGTTGCCGTTGCCGGTCTCAAGGTCGGCGGTGCAGTGGATGGCGGCAATGCTGCCGTCAGCATTCTTGTCCACGCCGGTGCACTTGACGATGTAGGCACCCATCAGACGCACCTCGCCGCCCACGGTCAGGCGCTTGAACTTGGGAGGCGGCACCTCGGCAAAGTCCTCGGCGTCGATCCACAGCTCGCGGGTAAAGGCCACCTTGCGGGTGGTGGTATCGTTGGCTTCGCGGTTGGGGTTGTTGGCTACGTCAAAGGACTCGGTCTTGTCGGCGGGGTAGTTGTCCACGATCAGCTTGACCGGGTCCAGCACGGCGATGCGGCGCTGTGCGGTCAGGTCCAGCTCGCTGCGGATGCAGGCCTCCAGCTGGCGCATGTCGATGAGGTTGTCGGACTTGGAGATGCCGGCCTCCCGCACGAAGGTGAAGATGGAGGTGGGGGTGTAGCCGCGGCGGCGCAGACCGCACAGGGTGGGCATGCGGGGATCGTCCCAGCCGTCCACGATGCCCATCTCTACCAGCTCACGCAGGTAGCGCTTGCTCATGACCGTGTTGGTCATGTTCAGGCGGGCAAACTCGCGCTGCTTGGGGAAGGCGGTGCCAAAGATGTTCTCAATGACCCAGTTGTACAGCGGGCGGTGGTTCTCGAACTCCAGACTGCACATGCTGTGGGTGATGCCCTCGATGGCGTCCTGAATGGGGTGGGCAAAGTCGTACATCGGGTAGATGCACCACTTGTTGCCCTGACGGTGATGCTCGGCGTACTTGATGCGGTAGATGGCCGGGTCACGCATGTTCATGTTAGGGCTTGCCAGATCGATCTTGGCGCGCAGGGTCTTTTCACCCTCCTGAAACTCACCGGCACGCATCCGGCGGAACAGGTCCAGATTCTCCTCCGGGCTGCGGTCGCGCCACGGGGACGGGCGGCTGGGCTTGCCGGCGTCGGAGCCGCGGTACTCGCGCATCTCCTCGCGGGTCAGGTCGTCCACATAGGCCTTGCCCTCGGTGATGAGCTTCTCGGCGTACTCGTAGCACTTGTCAAAGTAGTCGCTGCCGTAGAAGATGCCGCCGTTGGGGTCGGCACCCAGCCAGTGCAGGTCCTCGATGATGCTGTTGACGTACTCCTCGCCTTCACGGGCGGGGTTGGTGTCGTCCAGACGCAGGTTGAACTTGCCGCCGTACTGGTTTGCGATGGACCAGTTGATGTAGATGGCCTTGGCACTTCCGATGTGCAGGTAGCCGTTGGGCTCGGGCGGGAAGCGGGTATGGATCTCGCGGATCTGTCCTTCGGCAAGATCTGCATCAATGATGTCGGTCAGAAAGTTTTTGTCTGCCATATAGGTTCCCCCTGTCAGGGGCACAATGTGCCCATATATTCCATAATACTATATAATACACTATTTTTTTCGCTGCTTCAAGATGGACAGTGGGATTTGTGGGGCAAATGTGCATTTTTGCGTGGGATTTCCCGCCGAAACTCCCATTTTGCACAACTTTTGCATTATCCCTTGACAGTGCCGGAGAAGGAGAGTATATTTTTGCATGGCGTGCGGCGGCTTTTGCCGCATTTAGAATAGGAGGAGTCCCATGAACGGTTTAAAAGAAGCGTTCAACAGAGAAAATCTGCTGAAGAATTTAAATTTTTTTGGTCAGCTGAATCTTGGCCTGATCCTGACCGCAGTCGGCATCGTCTATTTTAAGAACCCCAACCACTTCGCCTTCGGCGGCACCTCGGGTCTGTCCATCCTGCTGGCAGACCTGTTCCCCCGGATCAATGTGGGCGGCTTTATGTGGATCATCAACATAGTGCTGGTGGTGCTGGGTTTTGTCTTTCTGGGGGTCAAGTGCATGGGCTGGACCATCTATTCCTCCTTTGCACTGTCCTTCTTCGTCTCCGTTTTTGAATGGCTCTACCCCACCAACCTGTCCATGAGCGGCGATGCCATGCTGGATCTGGTGTTTGCAGTGTTCCTGCCGGCGCTTGGCGCAGCCATCGTGTTCGACATCGGGGCATCCACCGGCGGCACCGATATTGTGGCCCTGATCCTGGCAAAATATACCTCTATGGAGATTGGAAAGGCGCTGATGGTCAGCGATATCCTCATCGTGCTGGCGGCGGCATGGCGGTTTGGCATGGGCACTGGTCTGTACTGCATCCTTGGTCTGATCGGCAAGAGCTTTGTGGTGGACGGTGCCATTGAAAACATCCGCCTGCGCAAGGTCTGCACCATCGTGACGGCCAACCCCCAGCCCATTCTGGACTTCATCATCAAGGATATGAACCGCTCTGCCACCGTGGAAAAGGCCTATGGTGCCTACACCCACCACGAGCTGAGCGTGCTGGTCACGGTGCTGACCCGCCGTCAGGCACTGCAGCTGCGCAACTTCCTGCGGGAGCACGACCCCAAGAGCTTCATCACCATCGTCAACTCCAGCGAGATCATCGGCAAGGGCTTCCGCTCCTTCAACTGACGGCGGCTTTTCTGTCTGCGGTGCCGCGGGACGTATTGACGAACCGACCAAAAAACGATATACTATATCCTGGCGGTGCAGCTGCGCCGCCGGATGCCGGGGTGTTGCGCAGTTGGTAGCGCGCCTGCTTTGGGAGCAGGAGGCCGCGAGTTCGAGTCTCGCCACTCCGATATGACAAAAAGCCACGATGAACCGTTTATGAACGCGGTTTTGTCGTGGCTTTTTTGCTGCGATTTTTCTCTGGTCTGACCGGAAAATGTGACAGACAGGCGGCTGTTTTGCCCGGTGCGGGCCACCTTGTCCGGAAACAGGCGGTGTTCTCCAAGCGGAGGACGCCGCCTGTTCTGCGTTTTTAGGGGGGCTTTTTATAAAGGAAGCAAACTGTGACAGAAATGTAAAACCTAAAACTTTTTAATTAAAATGCTTGACTTATCCGACGGTTCGGTTATAATGGTCGTGCTCGATACCTCATAAATTTTAGGTAAATAATCAAAATAAACAGTGAACATAAAGGAGATACCTGCCATGACTTTCGAAGAGATGAAAAAGATCGTTGTCGATACCCTGAGCTGCGATGAGGATAAGGTGACCATGGAGGCCAGCCTGACCGAGGATCTGGAAGCAGACAGCCTGGACGCTGTGGAACTGAATATGGCGCTGGAAGAGGCCTGCGGCGTGTCCATCCCCGATGAGGAGCTGGCATCCCTCAAGACCGTGGGCGACATCTTCAACTACATCAACGCACACGTCTGATGAACCGGGGCACATGCTTATGAACAGTATCAGAGATCTGCTGCCCGGCAGTATGCGGGAGCGTGCCTTCCAGCTGAAGGCAAAGCGTGATGCGGGCATCGTGTGGAAGGAGCCGCAGTTTGTGGAATGCAAACACTGCGGACGCCGGGCGGCCCGTCAGGTCTGGATCCGCAGCCAGTATGTCTGCCCCAACTGCGGCGTGCACCTGCCCATTGGCGGGTACTACCGCCTGAGCGTGCTGCTGGACCACGGCAGCTTCCGGGAGCTGGACGCGGATCTTGCTCCGCAGGATGTGCTGGACTTTCCGGGCTACCCGGAAAAGCTGGCAGCGCAGAGCGAAAAAACCGGCCTGCGGGAGGCCGCTGTCACGGCAACGGGCCGCATCGACGGCATCCCGGTGGTGGCGGCGGTGCTGGACAGCCGCTTTTTTATGGGCAGCATGAGCACCGCCGTGGGCGAAAAGATCACCCGCGCGGTGGAGCATGCCGCTGCAAAGCACCTGCCGCTGATCATTTTTTCGGCCAGCGGCGGCGCCCGGATGCAGGAGGGCATCTTCAGCCTGATGCAGATGGCAAAGACCTCGGCCGCTATCCAGCGCTTTTCGGAGAAGGGCGGGCTGTACATCAGCGTGCTGACCCACCCCACCACCGGCGGCGTGACGGCCAGCTTTGCCAGTCTGGGTGACATCATGCTGGCAGAGCCCGGGGCGCTGATCGGTTTTGCCGGGCCCCGGGTCATTGAGCAGACCATCGGCGAGAAGCTGCCTGCGGGCTTCCAGCGCAGTGAGTTCCAGCTGGAGCACGGTTTTGTGGATCAGGTGGTGCCTCGCGCTCAGATGCGGGACACGCTGGCACAGCTGCTGCGTCTGCACGCAGGGCAGGGAAGGAAATGGGCATAACCAAATGATCAAAGACGTTTTGCGCCAGCTGAAACCGCTGGATGAACAGATCGCCGCGCTGCGGGGGGACCCGAAGGATGAGGACATGACCGCCGTCACCGCCCACGCCGCAGAGCTGGCAGAGCTTTCCGCGCAGGAGGACGCCATTCTGGCAGGGGCAGGTGCCCTGACCGCTGAGGACCGGGTCTTTCTGGCACGGCACCCGGACCGTCCGCACATCGATGAGATCGTGAACGCGCTGTTCACCGATTTCTTCGAGCAGCGGGGAGACCGGCAGTGCAAGGAGGACGCCGCCATTCTGGGCGGTGTGGCGTTGTTTCACGGTCAGCCGGTGACGGTCATCGGTCACCGCAAGGGCAGCACGCTGGAAGAAAATCTGCGCTGCAACTTCGGGATGCCGGGGCCGGAAGGCTACCGCAAGGCCCTGCGTCTGATGAAGCAGGCCGAAAAATTCGGCCGTCCCATCATCACCTTCATCGACACCCCCGGCGCATACCCCGGCAAGGACGCCGAGGAGCGCGGGCAGGGCGAGGCCATTGCCCGCAACCTGATGGAGATGAGCGGCCTGACCGTGCCGGTGATCGCTGTGGTCACCGGCGAGGGCTCTTCCGGCGGTGCGCTGGCACTGGGTGTGGCAAACCGCATCCTCATGCTGGAAAATGCCGTGTATTCGGTGCTGAGCCCCGAGGGCTTTGCCAGCATCCTGTGGAAGGACGCCTCCCGCAGCGGCGAAGCCTGCGAAATCATGAAGCTGACCGCGCGGGACCTGTACAAGGACGGCATCGTGGATCAGGTGATCCCCGAGCCGACAGGCGGCGCGCAGCGCAGCCATGGGGTGCTGTTTGACGCCATGGACCGGGCCTTGCAGGCCAGCCTGCGCCCGCTGTGCCGCATGAGCGGACGGCAGCTTGCCGAACAGCGCTACCAGAAGTACCGCCAGATCGGAGAAATGAGGAAAGAATGAAGGGCTTGCGCTTGATCGCCACCGGCGGGGCTTTGCCCAGCCGCACGGTCACCAACGAAGATCTGAGCCGCACCGTGGAGACCAGTGACGAGTGGATCACCACCCGCACCGGCATCCGCGCCCGGCACTACTGCACCGAGGGCGAAAACGCCGCCACCCTTGCCATTGCCGCCGCACAGCAGGCGCTGGCACGCAGCGGCCTTGCCCCGGCAGACATCGCCTGCTGCGTCTGCGCCACCCTGTCTGCCCCGGACGCCACCCCCAGCGTGGCCTGTCAGGTGCAGGCGGCGCTGGCACTGCCGGAAAACCGCCCCGCACTGGATGTGAACGCTGCCTGCTCCGGCTTTTTGTACGGCACGGCGGTGGCGCGGGGCCTGCTGGCTACGCTGGGCGGGCGGTACGCGCTGGTCATCGGCACCGAGGCACTCTCCCGCCTGATGGACCCCGCCGACCGCTCCACCTGCGTGCTGTTTGGCGATGGGGCCGGTGCGGCGGTGTTTGAGCTGACCGCTGACTGCGTGCCCTTTGCCATCACACTGGGTGCTCGGGGCGATGCCGCCATCCATGCCGGAGGCCCCAGCCGCGCAGGCTCGGCACCCATCCGCATGGACGGCAGGGCAGTGTTCCGCTTTGCGGTGGATGCCCTGCCCAAATGCCTGCACACCGTGCTGGACGAGACCGGCAAAACGCTGGACGAGCTGGACTGGGTGGTCTGCCATCAGGCCAACAGCCGCATCATCGACCACTGCGTCAAGGCGCTGCACGCCGATGGTGCAAAGTTCTACAAAAACATGGACCGCCACGGCAACACCAGTGCTGCCAGCATCCCGGTTGCGCTGAACGAGCTGGCAGAAAGCGGTCAGCTGAAGCCGGGCCAGCTGCTGGCCTGCATCGGCTTTGGCGGCGGCCTGACCTGGGGCGGCATGATCGTAGAATATAAAGGATAAAGACCATGAAACTTTTAAACGAGATATTGGGGACGCAATACCCCATCATTCAGGGCGGCATGGCGAACATTGCCACCGGCGAGTTTGCCGCCGCCTGCTCCAATGCCGGTGCACTGGGCGTCATCGGTGCGGGCGGCATGAATGCCGACACCCTGCGCCAGAACATCCGCCGCTGCCGGGAGCTGACCGATAAGCCCTTTGGGGTGAACATCATGCTCATGCACCCGCAGGCAGATGAGTTTGCCCAGATCGTGGTGGAGGAAAAAGTCGCTGTGGTCACCACCGGCGCAGGCAACCCGGGAAAATACGTTCCCATGTGGAAAGCTGCCGGCATCAAGGTGATCCCGGTGGTGGCTGCTGCCGTGCTGGCACGGCATCTGGAGCCGCTGGGCATTGATGCCGTCATCGCCGAGGGCACCGAGAGCGGCGGCCATGTGGGCGAGATGACCACCATGGCACTGGTGCCGCAGGTGGTGGATGCGGTCAGCGTGCCGGTCATCGCCGCAGGCGGCATTGCCGATGGCCGGCAGCTGGCGGCTGCGCTGGCGCTGGGCGCTTGCGGGGTGCAGGTGGGCACCTGCCTGCTGGCAAGTGAGGAGTGCCCCATTCACCCCAACTACAAGGCCGCGCTGCTCAAGGCCGGGGACAGTGACACCATCGTCACCGGACGCACCGTGGGTGCACCGGTGCGTGTGCTGAAAAACCGCATGAGCCGGGAGTATGTCCGTCAGGAAAAGGCGGGTGCGGACAAGATGGAGCTGGAAAAATACACGCTGGGCAGCTTGCGCCGCGCCGTCTTTGAGGGCGACACGGTAAGCGGCAGCCTGATGGCCGGTCAGGTGGCCGGAATGCTGCACGAGGTACGCCCCGTGGCCGACATCCTTGCCGACCTGTGGCAGGGCGGGAGGCAGCGCATCGCCGCGCTGAACACCGAATGCTGACCCTTGGCGGCAAGCCCCTGCAAGTACCCATTTTGCAGGGCGGCATGGGCGTAGGCGTCTCGCTGGGCGGGCTGGCCGGTGCGGTAGCAGCCTGCGGCGGCATGGGGTGCATCTCCACCGCCGATGCAGGCTACCGCGAGCCGGATTTTGCCCGTGACCCGGCGGCTGCAAACCACCGCGCCCTGACCGCAGAAATTCAAAAAGCCAAGGCCATTGCCGGAGGCATGGGTCTGGTGGCCATCAACGCCATGGTAGCCACCCGGGACTATGCCGACGCCATCCGCACCGCCGTGGCGGCGGGGGTGGATGCCGTGGTCTCCGGTGCGGGTCTGCCGCTGGAGCTGCCGGGCATCGTGGGCACCAAAGAGGTGGCCATTGCGCCCATCGTATCCAGCGCCCGGGCGGCAAAGCTCATCCTGCGCCGCTGGGCAAAGGAGTTTGAACGCACCGCCGATTTTGTGGTCATCGAGGGCTGCAAGGCGGGCGGGCATCTCGGCTTTGCCGAGGAGGATCTGCTGGCTGACCGCTGCCAGACCTTGGACGAGATTCTGCCCGGGGTGCTGGCGGAGGTAAAGCCTTACGAGGAACAATACGGCCACGCCATCCCGGTATTTGTGGCGGGCGGCGTGTACACCGGTGCCGACATGGCACACTTTACAAAGCTTGGCGCTGCGGGCGTGCAGCTTGCTACCCGCTTTATCCCCACCTACGAGTGCGACGCCTCCCAGACCTACAAGGACGTGCTGCTGGCGGCAAAGCCGGAGGATGTGCGCATCATCCACAGCCCGGTGGGAATGCCCGGCCGCGCGCTGAACACCCCGTTGGTGCAGGCGCTGGCCGAGGGCAAGCGCTTCCCGCCCAAGCACTGCGCCCGGTGTCTCAAGACCTGCGACCCCGCCGCCGTGCCCTACTGCATCACCCACGCCCTCATCGAGGCGGTGAAGGGCAACGTGGAGGAAGGACTTTTCTTCTGCGGCGAAAACGTGGGCAGGCTGGATCGGATGCGCACCGTGCGCGAGCTGATGGACGAACTTGTGACCGAATGGAGGCAGAATTTATGAAGCTTGCCGTACTTTACGCCGGTCAGGGTGCGCAGCACCCCGGCATGGGCAAGGAATTTTACGAAGCATCTCCCGCCTTCCGGGCGGCCTTTGACAGCGCAGCGCTGGATTTTGACCTGCACCGCGTCTGTTTTGAGGACCCGGACGGCGTTTTGAATCAGACCGAATACACCCAGCCCTGCATGGTGGCCTTTGCCTGCGGCGTGACCGCCGTGCTGGCCGAAAAGGGCGTAAAGCCCGCCTATCTGGCGGGGCTTTCGCTGGGCGAATACTCCGCGCTGCAGGCAGCCGGGGTGTTCACCGCAAAGCAGGCCATCGAGCTGACCGCCTTCCGGGGCAAGGCCATGGCCGAGGCTGCAAAGGGCCTTGACTGCGGCATGACCGCCGTGCTGGGGCTGGACAGAGAAAAACTGTCTGCCTGCTGCGAACAGGCAGCAAAGGCGGGCTGTGTGCAGATCTGCAACTACAACTGCCCGGGGCAGCTGGTCATCGGCGGTGAGAAAGCCGCTGTGGAGCAGGCCGCTGCGCTGGCAAAGGAAGCCGGTGCCCGCCGCTGCATCCCGCTGAAGGTCAGCGGCCCCTTCCACACAAAGCTGATGGCTCCCGCAGGGGATGCGCTGGCACAGCGCTTTGCGGGCGAAAGCTTCGGCACCATGGAGACGCCGGTGCTGTTCAACTGTCTGGGGCATGAAAAGGCCGAGACCGACAGCATCCCGCAGCTGCTGGTAAAGCAGGTGCAGAGCAGCGTCTACATGGAGGACACCCTGCGCCGCTTGGGTGAACTGGGCGTGGACCACATTCTGGAGGTCGGCCCCGGCAACGCCCTGAGCGGTTTTGTGAAAAAGACTCTGCCCGGGGTGGTCTGCACCGCCGTGGAGACCCCGGAACAGCTGGATGCGGTGCTGACCGCATGGAAGGAAGCAGAATGAGCGAAGAAAAGCTGACCCGCGCCGCCATTGTTACCGGCGGCAGCCGGGGCATTGGCCGCGCAGTGTGCGTGGCACTGGCAAAGCAGGGCTGCAACGTGGTGGTGAACTACTGCCACGGCGCAGAGCCTGCGGAGCAGACGGCAGCGCTCTGCCGCGCCGAGGGCGTGCAGGCGGTGACCGTGCAGGCGGATGTATCCACCGCCGAGGGCTGCAAGGCGCTGTTCGATGCCGCCGCCGAGGCCTTTGGCCGGGTGGATGTGCTGGTGAACAACGCGGGCATCACCCGGGATAACCTGATCTTGCGCCTGACCGAGCAGGATTTTGACGCGGTGCTGGACACCAACCTGAAAAGCGCCTTTCTCTGCTGCAAGGAGGCCGCCCGCCGCATGGTGCGCCAGCGCTATGGCCGCATCGTAAACCTTTCCAGCGTGGTGGCGCTGCGGGGCAACGCCGGTCAGACCAACTACGCCGCCAGCAAGGCGGGGCTCATCGGCCTGACCAAGAGCCTTGCCCGGGAGCTGGCTGCGCGGAACGTGACCGTGAACGCGGTAGCGCCCGGCTTTATCGACACCGACATGACTGCCGTGCTGCCGGAGACAGTGCGCACCGGCATGACGCAGGGCATCCCCGCAGGCCGCGCAGGCCAGCCGGAGGATGTGGCGCAGGCAGTGGCGTTTTTTGCCGCAGAACAAAGCAGCTATCTCACCGGGCAGGTGCTCTGTGTGGACGGCGGCATGGCAATGTAAAGGAGAACCCTTATGGAAAAACGCAGAGTTGTGATCACCGGCCTTGGCACGGTGAACCCGCTGGGCAACAATGTGGCCGACAGCTGGGCGGCAGCCCGTGCCGGTAAATGCGGCATCGGCCCCATCACCCAGTTCGACACCACCGACTTCAAGTGCAAGCTGGCCGGTGAGGTAAAGGGCTTTGACCCCGAGACCGTGGTGGACAAAAAGGAAGTCCGCAAGATGGCGCGCTTCACCCTGCTGGCACTGGGTGCTGCCGCCGAAGCCATTGCAGACAGCGGCCTTGATCCCGAGGCTGAGGGCAAAAAGATCGGCGTCATCCTGTCCAGCGGCATCGGCGGCCTGCCCACCATCGAGGAGCAGCACGCCCGCGGCGAGGAAAAGGGCATGGAGAAGGTAAGCCCCTACTTTGTGCCCATGGCCATTGCCAACATGGCGGCGGCGCAGGTAGCCATCCGCTTCGGCCTGAAGGGGATGTGCACCTGCCCGGTCACGGCCTGCGCCGGCGGCACCAACGCCGTGGGCGACGCCTTCCACCGCATCCGGGACGGCTACGAGCCGGTGATGGTCTGCGGCGGCGCGGAAAGCTGCATCAGCCCCTTGGGCATCGGCGGCTTTACCAGCATGAAGGCGCTTTCCACCGCCACCGACCCGGACGCTGCCAGCCTGCCCTTTGACGCCCGCCGCGGCGGCTTTGTCATGGGCGAGGGCAGCGGTGTGCTGGTGCTGGAGGAGCTGGAGCACGCAAGAGCGCGCGGCGCACACATCTATGCCGAGGTGGTGGGCTACGGTGCCAACTGCGATGCCTACCACTTTACCGCCCCGGCTCCCGGCGGCGTGGGTGCCATCGACTGCATGAAGCTGACCCTGGCGGATGCCGGACTTGCACCGGAGCAGGTGGACCACATCAACGCCCACGGCACCGGCACCCACATGAACGATGCCTGCGAGACTGCTGCCATCCACGCCGTGTTCGGCGCACACGCAAAGGAGATGACCGTGGTCAGCACCAAGAGCATGACCGGCCATCTGCTGGGCGGTGCGGGCGGCATCGAGGCCGTGTTTACCGCGCTGGCGCTGCGGGACCAGTTCGCCCCGCCCACCATCCACTACGCCCAGCCCGACCCGGAATGCGATCTGGATTATGTGCCCAACACCGGGCGGCAGCAGAGCATGGAGTACGCGCTGAGCAACAGTCTGGGCTTTGGCGGTCACAACGCCTGCATCGCCCTGCGCAGATGGGAGGGCTGACCCATGGCAGAGCCCCGTACCGTGCGTGAAAACGCCAACACCCTGAGCAGTGTGCAGATCGCGGAGATCCTGCCCCACCGCTACCCCTTTGCCCTCGTGGACCGCATTCTGGACTACGAGCCGGGGCAGTGGGCCATCGGCCGCAAGTGCGTCACCCGCAACGAGGAATTTTTCAACGGACACTTCCCGGCGCAGCCGGTCATGCCCGGCGTGCTGCTGCTGGAAGCACTGGCACAGACCGGCGCTGTGGCGGCGCTGAGTCTGCCGGAAAACAAGGGGAAGCTGGCGCTGTTCGGCGGCATCAAGAGTGCCCGCTTCCGCAGGCAGGTCACCCCCGGGGACGTGCTCACCCTGCACTGCGAGCTGGTGCAGCAGCACGGCGCTGTGGGCGTAGGCAAGGCCTCGGCATGGGTGGACGGCAAGTGCGCCGTCACCGCAGAGCTGACCTTTGTGCTGACCGATCCGGAATAAAAGATCAAGCAGCCCGGAAATGACTTGCTGTCGTTTCCGGGCTGCTTTTTTGCGCGCAAAACGGAGCAATTTTTGGGGATTGCTTATTTTTGTTCGATTTTTATTTACAAAACGTACCTTGACACCGAAATATCCATCCTGTAATCTAAAAGGGTATCGAAATTGATGAAGTAGGAAAGGAGCACAAAACTATGGATCACCTCCAGAACGTGATGGACTATTTTGATCAGCAGCAGCCCCTGTGTGCGGAACATGACCGCATCTCCAAGGACCTCTACCGGGAGTTCGGCGTCAAAGCCGGACTGCGCGATGAAAACGGCAAGGGCGTGTTGGCAGGGCTGACCAATATCTCCGACATCCGGGCCTTCCGCTATGTGGACGGGGTAAAAAAACCGGCGGATGGTCAGCTGCTGTACCGGGGCTACGATGTGAAGGATCTGATCCGTGGTTCCGCAGGCGGACGCTTTGCCTTTGAGGAGGCGGGCTATCTGCTGCTGTTCGGCGAGCTGCCCACCCCGGAGAAGCTGGACGAGTTCTGCAATGTGCTGGGTGCCTGTCGCACCATGCCCACCAACTTTACCCGGGACGTCATTATGAAGGCGTCCAGCCACGATATTATGAACTCCATGGCCCGCAGCGTGCTGACGCTGGCCTCCTACGACCCCAAGGCCGGGGACCTGTCCATCCCCAACGTGCTGCGCCAGAGCATCCAGCTGGCAGGCATCTTCCCCATGTTGGCAGTGTACGGCTACCACGCCTACAACCACTATGAAAAGGACGCCAGCATGTATATCCACCGTCCGGACCCCCAGCTTTCCACCGCCGAGAACTTTTTGCGGATGCTGCGCCCGGACATGGGCTATACCGAGCTGGAAGCCCGGGTACTGGATGTGGCGCTGCTGCTGCATGCCGAGCACGGCGGCGGCAACAACTCCACCTTTACCACCCGCGTGGTCACCTCCTCCGGCACCGACACCTACTCTGCTATGGCGGCGGCGCTGTGCTCCCTCAAGGGCCCCCGCCACGGCGGTGCCAACCTGATGGTCATGCAGATGATGCAGAACATCCGGGACAACCTGCGGGATCAGGAGGACGACGAGGAGCTGGAAGCCTACCTGAAAAAGCTGCTGCATGGCGAAGCCTTTGACCGCAAGGGTCTGATCTACGGCATGGGTCACGCAGTCTACTCCCTCAGCGACCCCCGCGAGGTGGTGTTCAAGGGCTATGTGGAGCAGCTGGCCCACGAAAAGGGCCGGGACAAGGACCTTGCCCTTTACAACAAGATCGAGCGGATGGCCCCGCAGCTGATCGCGGAGGAGCGCAAGATCTTCAAGGGCGTCAGCCCCAACGTGGACTTTTACAGCGGCTTTGTGTACGACATGCTGGGCATCCCCATGGAGCTGTATACCCCGCTGTTCGCCGTGGCCCGCATCATGGGCTGGAGCGCGCACCGCATCGAGGAGCTGCTCAGCGCCAACAAGATCATCCGCCCCGCCTACAAGAGTCTGGGCGGTACCCACGACTATGTCCGCCGCAGCGAGCGGTAACAGAAAGGAGCACCCACGATGGAACTGAAGCATCACCCGGAAGAATGGTTTTTTCTGCACAATTTTGACATTGACCGTGTGTTCCGCACCATCCAGCGGGCCGATTACCTGATCCTGTACTACATCAAGATGCAGGCCGAGCAGCACCCGGACGAAAAGCTTTATCTGTCCGACCTTGCCGCCGCCATGGGCATCAAGGTGACCGAGCTGTCCAAAGGCATCGAAAAGCTGCAGGACAAGGGGCTTGTGCTCTGGAAAACCGACCGCGAAGCGGGCCGCACCTATGTGGAGCTTTCCAGCAAGGCGGTGGAGCTGATGGCGGAAGAGCGCGATTTTATGAAGCACTGCTACGCCCGCCTGCGCACCGAGCTGGGCGATGACGAGCTGCGCCGCGCGGTGGACATCATGCAGAAGGTGACGGCTGTATTGCAGGAAGAACGGGACCATATGGATCAGGATTGAAAAAAGGCTGTGATGCATGCATCACAGCCTTTTTTGTTGGGTCACTTTCTGGCGATCATTTCGGTATAGGCCAGCACCAGTGGGCCGACGCCCTTGGCGTCGTTGCAGACCACCGGCTCGCTGAAGTAGTAGGCCAGAGAGCCGTCCCTGTGGTCCTTGCCGCCCAGACCTGCCACAAGGCAGATGCCGTCCAGCTGCAGGCTGCCGTCCGGATTGCGGGACAGATACCGGTCGCAGGTGCCGTAGAAGGCTTTCTCCGCCCATGCTGCCATGCGCCCCGGCAGGTAGCCCAGACGTACGCCCTTGAGCACGGCATAGGCGAACAGGGCGGTTCCGCTGGTCTCCAGATAGTTGCCCTCAACGCCCGGGTGGTCGATGACCTGCCAGAACATGCCGGTGTCCTCGTCCTGGAACCTGTGCATGTCCTCCACAGCCTGCTTGAGCATGGCCATGATGCTGCGGTACTCGTTGTACAGCTGCTCGTCCATGCGCTCCAGCACGTCCACCATCGCCACAAGGAACCAGCCCATCGCCCGCAGCCAGAAATTGGGGCTGCAGCCGGTGACGGGGTCTGCCCAGTACATCTGGCGGCTCTCGTCGTAGCCGTGGTAGTACAGGCCGGTCTTTTCGTCCCGCATATGCTTTTTGATGTTCATAAACTGCTTGTAGCTGTCGATGCAGCCCTGCATCTTGTTGAAACGGGTCTCGTACTCCATGTAAAAGGGCTGTGCCATGTAGGTGCCGTCCAGCCACACCTGCCACGGGTAGATGTCCTTGTGCCAGAAGTTGCCCTCTTTGGTGCGGGGCTGGGTCAGCAGCTGGCTGCGGATGGTCTCGATGGCCTTGCGGTATTTTTCGCTGCCAAAGATGTCGTAGAGGGTGAACAGGTTCTTGCCCTGATTCACGTTGTCCAGATTGTACTCCCGGGGGTCGTAGGTGCGGATGGAGCCGTCCTCCTGCACAAAGGCGTCGATGAAGTCCTTGGAGAACTGCAGATACTTGTCGCTGCCGGTGGTTTTGTACAGGCTGAGGGTGGCGGTGACCATGCAGCCGTCGATGTAGTTCCACTTGTTGGGCTTGCCGCTGCGCACCTTTTCGATGTTCCACAGGGGGGCTTCGGCGGTGGAATGGGCGATCAGGTAGTCCACATAATCGCCCAGCATGGACAGGATCTCTTCATGGGTCATGGCATTAGTCCTCCTTAAAATGACCGACGTTAGCAAAGCGCAGACGCTCGCCCTCATAGCCTTCGATCTTTACGTTGTGCAGGTCGATCTCTTTGACGTTCTCGGCGTAGATGGCCAGCTTTTTCACCAGCGGACGGTTGTCTGCCATGGCAGCCTGACCGGCTTCGGCGTTGGGGTCGAAGGTGATGTGGATATTTTTCATGCTGACCCGCTCGATGGGCTGCTCCGGCAGACCGTCAAAGTAGCAGCCGGCAAACTGCGCATCGGTCGCTACGATATCCTCCATGGTCAGGCTGCCCAGCTTGGGGGTGTACTCGTCCACCGGCAGCGGCTCGCGGCACTGGACATAGGGGCCGTGACCGTCCGGGTCGCAGAAGTAGAACATGTTGATGACAAAGGGTGCCTTGACGCCCCGCATCTCCACATTGCGGAACACCAGCCCGTCGATAACGGCGGTGTTGCCGCGGCCCCGGCGGGTCTTGACCCGCAGACCGCGGTCGGTGTGGTCCATCAGGCACTGGGTCACCACCATGTCCTTGACGCCGCCGCTCATCTCGCTGCCGATGACGATGCCGCCGTGGCCCTTGTCCAGCAGGCAGTTGCGGATGACGGTGTGCTCGCAGCTCTTTTTCAGCTTCATGCCAAGAAAGACCTTGCTGGCCTTCATGGCGATGCAGTCGTCGCCCACATGGATGTTCATGCCGATGATGCGGATGTGCTCGCAGCTTTCGGGGTCGATGCCGTCTGTGTTGGGAGCGTTGTAGGGGTTGTTGATGTTGAAGTTGAGCAGGTCCAGATGCTTGACGAAGATGGGGTGGATGGTCCACGAAAAGCTGTTCTGCACCGTGATGCCGTGCAGGCAGACGTTTTCGCTGTCCACCGCCGCCACAGCCCGGGGCCGCCATGCGATGCGCTTGACCTTGGGGTTCACCCACCAGTCGCCGTTCTGCGCGTCGCAGTCCAGTGTGCCCTCGCCGGTGACGACGACATCGTGCACCTGCGTGATGTTCAAAAGGCCCGCAAAGCTGTCCAGCGGGTTGCCCTCCCAGCCGGTCAGGTAGTATTCGTCCACCTCATTCTCGCTGGGCAGCACCCCGGGCAGGATGGGGTAGTGGGTGCGGTCGTTGTCACCCAGCAGAACCGCGCCTTTTTCCAGATACAGGGTGGTGCTGCTCTTCATAAACAGGCTGGCAGTGCGGTAGCGGCCGGCGGGCACATACACCGTGCCGCCCTTGGGACAGGTGGACAGCGCCGCCTGCAGCTTGCCGGTGTTGTCGGTGGTGCCGTCTGCCACCAGACCGTAGCGGGACGCATCCACAAAGAAGGTCTCGGCATCGGTGGTGAAATCCAGCTTCAAAGTCTCGCCCTCTGCCTGCACGCCCACGGTGTAGGTGGTGCCGGGCAGCAGCGAAAACAGCGAGAACACGTTGGTATTGCAGGCTTCGTACACCACCTTGCCGTTCAGCGTGACGGTAAAGGGATGGGCGGGACGGTAGCACAGGCCGTTCTCCAGCTCGAAAACGGCGCTGCGCGTCATAGCGCGGATAAGGGAAAGATCCATGGTAGAACCTCCTGAAAGATGGTTTTGTCTTGCCCGGAAACGGGCGGATGTGGTATGATGGAGAAAATCAAAAAAGAGGGATGACGATGAAGGCAGAGCGCGAAAAGATCGCCGGAAAGGTAGTGGCAGCCTCGGTACGGCTCAACAGTGAACCCTATGAGCTGGTGCCGGACGGGGAGAACTGTTTTCTGCTGCTGGTGGCAGAGGGCAGCTTCACGCTGGAATACGGCGAAGAAACCGCCCTTGCCACCCCCGGCAGCACCCTGCTGCTGGGGCCCGGCGGGGGCAGGATGCGGGCGGCGGGCAGCGCCGAACTGGTGGGCTGCCGGTTCCCGCTGGGGGTGCTGCATGACCTGCGCAGTGCTGCCGGGCGGGACTATGCCTGGCTGTTTGCCGCCGGACAGTGCACGGTGCTGTACGGCCCGGTGCAGTGGGCCAACCGCCTGCGCACTCTGCTGGAGATGATGAGCGCCGCCCGGGGAGAACAGGATTACCCCGGGCCGCTGTACCTGCTTCTGATCCTGCATTATGTGGAACAGGAGTGCATTGCAGAGAGCAGTGCCGCCGCCCGGCCCCGCAACGAGACGGTGGAAAAGATCTGCGCCTATCTGGCAGAGAACTATTCGCAGAAGTTCTCCCTCACCGAGGTGGCAGCGCGGTTCTACATCTCGCCCTACTATCTGAGCCGTCTGTTCCGGCGGGTAACGGGGCAGTCCATCGTGGACTACATCAACAACCGCCGCATCGACGCCGCCCGGAGGCTGCTGGAAAACACAGAGCTGTCCATCAGCGACATTGCGGAACAGACCGGCTTTGCCAGCGCCGCCCACTTCCGCCGTGTGTTCCGCGAGGTGATGGAGGTCAGTCCGCTGCAGTACCGCAAGAAGCAGAGAAAATGATCATTCCGCGGCGCGGCACATCCTATCCGCCGCAGGCAGATCCATCATAAAAACACCCCCTGTGCCATACGGGAGCGGCACAGGGGGTGTTTTGTCAGTATCGGGGGATCGCGGTGGGCAAAAGCTTAGCCCTTGACAGCACCGGCAGAGATACCTTCAACGAACTGGTCCTGTGCACAGAAGAAAACGATCAGCTGCGGCAGGATGGAGATCAGAGACAGCGCCAGGATCTTGTTCCAGGCAAAACCGGTATCACCGTCCATGGACAGCTTCACGAACAGGGACATGGGGTACTTGCCGGGGGTGCTGACGTAAAGCAGCGGGCCCATGAAGTCGTTGCAGCTCCACATGAACTGGAACAGTGCGCAGGACACCAGAGCGGGTCCCAGCATGGGCACGATGACCTTGTACAGGGTCTGGAAGGAGGAACAGCCGTCGATGGCGGCAGCCTCGTCCAGATCACGGGGTACGTTGCGCATGAACTGCACCAGCTGGTAGACAAAGTAGGTCTCAGTCGCAAAAGCGCAGTGGACCCAGATAGCCAGATAGAAGGGGCTGTCCAGCCAGCCGAACTGGTTGTACAGCAGGTACTGCGGCACGTTCAGAACGACCTGCGGCAGGAACAGGGTGGCCAGCATGATGTTGAACAGCAGCTTGCGGCCCGGGAAGTCGAAACGACCAAAGCCATAGGCAGCCACACAGGCAGACACCACCGTGCAGATCACCTTGGGGATGACGTAGCTGTAAGTGTTCAGCATGGCCTGCAGGATGTTGATGGAGCCGCCGAAGTTGTTCAGCGCACCGCGGTAGCCGTCCAGAGTGGGGTTCTTGATCCACAGGCCGATGCCTGCAAAGATCTCGCTGTTGTCCTTGAAGGTGGCACTGATCATCCACAGCAGGGGATAGATCATAATCAGGCCGACCAGGATCAGGACGAAATATTTAAAGAAGGTCGCGATTTTATTGGATGCTTTCATTCCCATACTGGTCACCTTACCTTTCGTCAGAATAGTAGACCCACTTCTTCTGGCTGGTGAATGCGATGATCGTCAGAATGCAGACGATGACGAACATGATCCATGCCAGAGCAGAGGCCATACCCATGTCATAGGCCTTGAATGCGTAGTTGTAGACCAGCAGCGAGATCAGCGTGGTGGAACCGCGGGGGCCGCCGTTGGTGATGATGTAGGGACCGTTGAACTCCTGGAAGGCCTGGCAGATCTGGGTGACCAGATTGTAGAAGATGATGGGGGTGATCATGGGCACCGTGATGGAGAAGAACTGACGCCACTTGCCGGCACCGTCAATGGTGGCGGCCTCGTACAGATCGGCGGGCACGCCCTTCAGTGCGGCAAGGAACAGCACCATGGCGGAACCGAACTGCCAGATACGCAGGAAACAGATGATCCACAACGCGTAGTGGGGGTCAGACAGCCATTCGGGACCCTGCACCAGACCAAAGGTGACAGCGCGCAGCACGGTATTCAGCAGACCGTCCTTGCTGAACACAGCCTTCCACAGCACAGCGATAGCCACAGAGCCGCCCAGAATGGAGGGAATGTAGTACACCGTGCGGAACAGGTTGACGCAGGCGATCTTGAAGTTCAGGATGTAAGCGATGAACAGTGCGAACACCAGCTTCAGCGGCACGGTGATGAAGGCGTACTTGAAGGTGATGAGCAGTGCCTTGGTGATCTTGTTGGTGGAGAAGGCGGTGACGTAGTTGGCAAGGCCGACAAAGTTCACGTCAGACGCAAAGAAGTTCTTGTCGGTGAAGCTGTAATACAGCGACTGACCGAAGGGAAACGCTTTAAAGACCACAAAGCCGATGATCCAGGGAATCAGATAAAACAGGCCCTGATATTTGTCCAGCCATTTCTGGAACGGAGTGCGCCCAACGGCGGGAGCATTGCTTTCTTTCATCTGGGAAATCCTCCTTTGTAAGGAATTTCGAAGCATGAGACGAGCGGTCACAGACTGGATACACCCTTGTCAAAGTTCTGTAACAGTTCTCTGACAAAAAAAGGGGCATCTGCCGGTCGGGCGGCAGGTGCCCCTGATGTACCGTCAAAGGGTCCTTCCTGGGGGAACGATCATTTGGATGTGCCCGGCAGGACCCGGCTCAAAGATCCTCAGCCGATGGTGTAGCCGACATCCTCCATGCCGTCCAGCAGGATGTCCACGACCTCTGCGCCAGCCACGCCGTCATAGTCCACGGTGTCGAACACTTCCTGATAGATGCCGGTGCCGGAAGCCTTCAGGTCGTTGTTCTCGAACAGGGGATCCAGCTTGTTGGTGGTGAAGGCCATGACCTTGGCGTTTGCCTCAGCAACCAGATCCTTGACAGCGCCGGCAGCCTGAGCAGCAGCCAGACCAGCCTTGGAAGCGGGGATGCCGCACTCGGAACCCATGATGGAAGCGCCCTTCTCCTCGTTCAGCAGGAAGTTGATCAGGGTAGCAGCCTCGGCAACGCACTTGCTGGTCTTGGTGATGGCCAGACCCATGGAGACCTTGGAGAAGCCGCCGTTGTTGTCGCCGAACTTGATCTCCTCACCAACAGTGAAGCCGTCCTTGTTGTTCTCGTCCAGAGCGGAGGAGTACTTGGAAGCAGCGGAATCCCACTCGAAGATGCCTGCGATCTTGCCGGTGATCCACTCGTTGGACTGGTGGGTGGCAGTGTCAGAGTTTGCGGAGTAGTAGTCCTTCAGGTTCATCATCACGTGACCGTCCACCAGGCTGCGGATGAAGTCGATGCCCTCAGCGATCTCTTCCTCGGTGTAGTTCAGGGTGGAGGTGACGGGGTCTGCCCAGTCCTTGCCGTACTTGGACTCGAGGTAGAACACCATCAGGATCATACGGTCGTAAGCGCCCAAGTGCATGGGGTAGTAGTCGTTGCCCAGCTTCTCCTGGAAAGCCTTGCCGGCTGCCATCAGGTCGTCCAGAGTCTTGGGCACCTCGGTGATGCCGGCCTTGTTGAAGGTGGTCATGTTCCAGAAGAAGATACGACCGGTCATGGAGACGGGCACGCACTGCTGAGCGTTGGCAACGTAGCAGGCGTTCATGGCGGACTCATCCCACTGGGTCAGATCCAGGAAATTGGAAACGGTGTTCAGGTCCACGAACTTGCTGCCGTCGGCAGAGTAGTTGTACAGCCAGTTCCAGTTGATCTGGCACACATCCTGTGCGTTGCCGGCGATGAAGGAGGCAGCCATCTTCTCTTCCCAGCCGGACCATGCGGCAAAGGTGGGCTCCACGGTGATGTTGCTGTGCTCAGCCTGGAACTCCTTGATGGCGTTCTGATAAGCAGCGTGACGGCTGTCGCCGCCCCACCAGCTGATGGTCATGGAAACGGGACCATCGGACAGTGCCAGGCTCTCGTCTGCGGAAGCAGCCGGAGCAGAAGCCACGGAAGAAGCGGTGGAAGAAGCTGCGGTGTTGCCGCCGCAGGCGGACAGCAGGCCGGCAGCGCCCACAGCGCCGGTGGCCAGCAGGAAGTTACGACGAGAAATTGCCTTGCTCATTTTGTTCTCCTCCTAATAGAAAACATCATCGTGTAGGGATCTGCACATGTTCCCTTGTATACAAATATGATAACAAAACCCCACGCAAAAAGAAAGATGTAAATTGCAGGATTCAGGGAGAAAAACGAACAAATATTGCTCTTGTTTTTTTGTGTGTTTTGACGCCTTAGCCGAAATGAATAAACTTCGGATGAAAAACTGTGCAACTTGTATACTTCGCTGTTTTGCATAGAAAAGCCTGTGACAGCCCGGAGAGAAGGGCAAAACTGCAATATTTTTGGAAACATTTCGGAAGACGAATGGAAAAGTTGCATACAAGATGAAAGAACAACAGCAGAGCAAGCGTTTTTACGGCAGCGGAAACTGATATATCAATAGAGCAACAAATGTTCCGTCTGATATATCAATTAACCTGCGGCGCTGCTCCCGGAACCTGCGGAGGGGGCGAAAACGTGTAAGGGGCCCGCCGCCGGAAAAAGGCAAAAAGAAAAAGACTATCGTTGCTTTGTACACGATAGCCTTGTATACAATAAAATGGAAGAAAACCCCGTTTTGGAAGGGGCTCAGCGGTCGGCGCTGCCCTTCCGGGCGTAGAAGGCGCGGCGGGCCTTGAAGTAGCACTGCGGGCACATGCTGACGTACTGGACGTCGTTTTCCAGATCAATGGCGACCTGCTCGCCCTCGAACACAAACTGACCGTTCACCTTGCGGCAGTTGCAGATGGCCTTGCGCCCGCAGGTGCAGATGGTCTTCATCTCCTCGATGGTGTGGGCCAGCTCCAGCAGACGAGTGGAGCCGGGGAAGCCTTTCAGGGAAAAATCCGCCCGCAGGCCGTAGCAGATCACCGGGATGTTCAGGTCCACCGTGACCATGAACAGCTGCTGGGCCTGCTCCGGGGTGAAGAACTGGCTCTCGTCGCACAGCACGCAGGCCAGAGGCCCGTCGGCGGCAGCGCGGCGGACAGCTTCGAACACGTCCAGCTCCGGCGGGATCAGCAGGTCGGCCTTGCGGCGCACCCCCAGACGGCTGACCAGCTCGTCGCCGCCCTTGGTGTCCACCTGCGGCTTGAGGATCAGCACCCGCATGCCCTGCTCCTCGTAGTTGTGGGCCACCTGCATCAGGGCAGTGCTTTTGCCGCTGTTCATTGCGCCGTAGCGGAAATACAGTTTTGCCATGGAAATCTCTCCTTATAAAAGGGGCCCTCTCTGTAAAAACGGAGAGGGCCCGGTTTTGTTATTTGGCAAAGGCTCAGTCCTGATTGCGCAGCCGGTAGCCAAGGCTCATCAGGCTGTCGCCCAGATGGACGTTCTCCACCACCACATCGGGGTATGGCACCGACAGGTCGTAGTGGGAGAAGTTCCAGAAGCCTTCAATGCCCAGATCCACCAACCGCCCGCTGACCTGCTGGGCACCGTCCCGGGGCACACAGAGCACTGCCACCTTGGGGTGATGCTCGGTGCAGAAGGACTCCAGCTCGTCGATGTGACGGATCTGGATGCCGTTGATCTCCCGGCCCACCTCGTTCTGTGCCACGTCAAAGGCGGCAATGAGGCGGTAGCCGTTGGTGTCGGTGGTGATAAAGCGGCTCACGGCCTTGCCCAGACGGCCGCAGCCGATGAGGATGGTGGGCAGGCGGTCACCGTTGCCGAACAGCAGGCCCTCCAGAATGGCAAGCAGGTTTTCCACCGAATAGCCGATGCCCTGCCGTCCGTTCACATCGCCGATGCAGTTGAAATCCTGCCGGACCTGCGAGGCTGTGGTGCCCATCTGGGCCGCCAGCTCACGCGAGGAAATGCTGCTGATGCCCTCATTTTGCAGAGAGCACAGATAGCGGTAGTATTTCGGCAGACGCTTGATCACGGGAAGCGAAGCTTTTGATGGGGTCGTCATGGAATGCTTTCTCCTTTCAGCCCCTGAGATGCCGCACCGCTCCGATCCGGATGCCGGACGCCGGTGCGCGGGGGGACAATGAATCACCATGTCATCAGAATCAATTATATAAAGTATACCGCACAGTTGGATAATGTCAAATCATTATCAGAAAAAAACTAAAATTAAACCCGGCCTTTGCTTTGCAGGCATAGCGGGCGCTGCAGCGGGGCATGCTGACGGAAAACGAAGGAGGCAGCCTATGACAGAAGAAAAACAGCTGGACCAGCACCGGCAGGAACTGGACGAGATCCGGGACCTTGGCACCGTCTACCGGACCCGCGGCCCCCACGCGATCCACTGCCTGACCGTGATCGGGCAGATCGAGGGGCATGTGGAGGCACCGCAGGGGCAAAAGACCACCAAATACGAGCATGTCATCCCGCAGCTGGTGGCGGTGCAGGAGGACCCCCAGATCGAAGGGCTTCTGGTGCTGCTGAATACCGTGGGCGGGGATGTGGAGGCGGGGCTTGCGCTGGCAGAGCTGATCGCCAGTATCTCCAAGCCCAGCGCCGCGCTGGTGCTGGGCGGCGGGCATTCCATCGGCATTCCGCTGGCTGTCAGCGCCCGGCGCAGCTTCATTGTACCCACCGCCACCATGACGGTGCACCCGGTGCGGCATTCCGGTCTGATCCTGGGCGTGCCGCAGACGATGCACTGGTTCGACCAGATGCAGCAGCGCATCACAGGCTTTGTGGCAGCCCACAGCGGCATGACCGAAAAACGCTACACCCAGCTGATGATGCACACGGGAGAGCTGGTGATGGACATGGGCACGGTGCTGGACGGACGCCGTGCCGTGAAGGAAAAGCTCATCGACGAGGCGGGCGGCCTTTCGGAGGCGCTGGCGTGGCTGTATGAGGAGATCGAGAGGTGAAACAGAGGGCTGCCTCCGGGAAAGCCCCGACAAAATATTACAACGATAGGTTTGCCATTTTGCCCACCGCGTGGTACAATGATAGAATCAATGATTGTGTCTATGGAAAACGTGGGGAACAGAGAAGAATGGCAACGAAAAAACGAAAATCCACCGCGCGCAGCGCAGCATCGCGGAAAAAACGTGCCCGGCAGCGGCTCCCGGCAGGGCTGGGCACCCTGTTTGCGGGGCTTGTGCTGATGGTGCTGGCCTTTGTGCAGGGCGACTCGGTCTGGAAAATGCTGCACGATGTGCTGTTCGGCCTGTTCGGCTGCGGCAGTTTTGTGCTGGGGGCGGCAGTGTGCTGTCTGGCGGTGCAGTATACCCGGGGCGAGGACCTGCTGCCCAAGATCTTCAAGCTGGTGCTGGGGCTGGTGTTTGCCTGCGGCACCGTGATCGTCTTTTCGAACATCCAGCCGCAGGGCATGTCGGCATTTGAAATGGTGGCGGCCTGCTACGCCAACGGCGTCAGCGCGTGGCTGGGCGGCGGCGCACTGGGTGCCGTGCTGGGCGGTGCGCTGCTGCTGCTCTGCGGGCGTCCGGCGGCAAACCTCATCATGGTGGTGCTGGCACTGTGCGTCAGCCTGTATCTCTTTGACCGGACCCCTGCCGAGGTCTGGCTCTGGCTGTGCGCCGTGTGCGGCGGCATCCGGGCAAAGGGCGCAGACCTTGCCCGCCAGAGCGCCGAGCACCGGGCAGAGCACGCCGCAGCCCGTGCGGCAGAAGAACCGGAAGAGCCGGACGTGCTGGAGGAGGACGCCGGAGAGCCGGATGACCGGCCTTTCCGCATCGGGATGCCGGACTGGCTCAGCGGCATCCGCCACTGGGGCCACAAGGTGACGCAGGAGATGGAGGCGGAACCCCCGGCGCAGACTCCGCCTGCCGCTTCGCAGACCGCCCCGGCAGGACAGCCCCTTTCCCGCCCGGAGCCAGCCGCCCCGGGCATCACCCCGGTTCAGGTGCGGGTGTCCCGGCCCCGGGCATCTTTTGACGTGGACCTTGGCCCCGATGCCGCCGCCGTGAAGGAAGGCGGCAGCGAGCCCATCGAGCCGCTCATCGTGGGCCCCGGCGGGACCTTTGGGCAGAACCCGCTGCGCCCGGCGCAGAAGCCGGTGCGTCAGCCCATCGTGCCGGATGCCGTGGAGACCTGCGCCGAGGATTTCTTTGCAAAACAGCCGCAGGCTCCGGCAGAGCCGTTTGAGACCCCGGTCGCTGCCCCCGCCATCCAGCCGCAGGCACCGGCAGCGGTGACAGAGCAGCCCATTCAGCCGGTGGTCCCGGCAGCACCGGCGCGGGTCAGCGCCGAGAACGCCGCAGCACTGCGGAGCGAACCGGATGAGGACGGCTGGATCAGCATCACCAGCGAACCGGTGGAGGAAAAGGATATCAGCTCCCTTGTGGCAGCTGCCATGGAAAAGCCGGCCGCCTCCGAGCAGGCTGCCGCCGCTGCCCCGCAGGAGGATGCCGCACCGGTGGACACCTTCCAGTATCAGTACCCGCCCATCGAGCTGTTCGAGAAGCCGCAGGATGAGACCGACCCCGATGCGCAGGAGGAACTGAAAGCCAACGCGCAGAAGCTGGTGGACACGCTGGAAAGCTTTGGCGTGCGCACCCGGGTGCTGGACATTTCCCGGGGCCCGGCAGTCACCCGGTACGAGGTGCAGCCCATGGCGGGCGTCAAAATCAGCCGCATCACCTCGCTGGCAGACGATATCGCCCTGAACCTTGCAGTGGCGGACGTCCGCATGGAGGCACCCATCCCCGGCAAACCCGCCGTGGGCATCGAGGTGCCCAACTATAAGCGGCAGGCGGTATCCATCCGCAGCATCTTCGAAAGCCAGAGCTTCCTGCGCATGACATCGCCTTTGGGCATCGCACTGGGCAAGGATATTGCCGGTGTGGCGCAGGTGGCGGACCTGTGCAAGATGCCCCATCTGCTGATCGCAGGCAGCACAGGCAGCGGCAAGTCGGTCTGCGTCAACAGCATCATTATGAGTCTGGTGTTCCGCTCCAGCCCCGAGGATGTCAAGCTGCTGCTCATCGACCCCAAGGTGGTGGAGCTGGCGGAGTACAACGGCATCCCTCATCTGCTGATGCCGGTGGTGACCGAACCCAAAAAGGCTGCCGGTGCGCTGGGCAGTGCCGTGCAGGAGATGGAGCGCCGCTATCATCTGTTTGCCGAGAACAATGTGCGCGACATCAAGTCCTTCAACAAGCTGGCAGCCAGCCGGACGGATCTGGAAAAGATGCCCTACATCGCCATCATCATCGACGAGCTGGCAGACTTGATGATGGTGGTGGGCAAGGACGTGGAAGATTCCATCTGCCGCATCGCCCAGAAGGCCCGTGCCGCCGGCATGCACCTGATCGTGGCCACCCAGCGTCCCAGCGTGGACGTCATCACCGGCTTGATCAAGGCCAACATCCCCAGCCGCATTGCCTTTGCGGTGTCCAGTCAGGTGGACAGCCGCACCATTTTGGACGGCTCCGGTGCCGAAAAGCTGCTGGGCCAGGGCGATATGCTGTTCATGCCGGTAGGTGCCCCCAAGCCCACCCGTATCCAGGGCACCTTTGTGCGGGATGAGGAGATCAGCCGCGTGCTGGACTTTATCAAATCCAGCGCCACCGTGCAGTACGACGAGGCCATGATCGAGGCCATGGAAAAGCACGCCATTCAGGACGGCAAAAAGGGCGGCAGCTCTGCCGAGGACGAGGAGCTGGACGGCGACCCCATGTTCAAACAGGCGGTGGAGGTGGTCATCGACGCCGGTCAGGCGTCCACCAGCCTGCTGCAGCGCCGCTGCAAGCTGGGCTATGCCCGCGCCGCCCGCATCATGGACGAAATGGAGCAAAAAGGCGTCATCGGCCCCTACGAGGGTGCAAAGCCCCGCGCGGTGCTCATCAGCCGCCAGCAGTGGCTGGAACTGCAGATGAACCAACCGGAGGAATGAAAAACAAAAGAGCGCTCGCCCTCTCAGGCCGCTTCGCGTCCAGCTCTCCCAAAGGGAGAGCCTCTGGCGAAACCGGAAACTTTGCATGGACTGCCAAGGCCTCTCCCTTTGAGGAAAGACTTCCCCCGCGCCGGGGGAAGATGTCGCGCAGCGACAAAAGGGGGAGTGTGGCAATGCGCAAGCATTGACGGAGAGGGCGAGGATGCTGCCCGTGTTCAACCAAGAATGAGGATATTAGTAAATGGACAACGCTACTCCCCAAATCTACACTGAATTTCTTCCCATCAGCCGGGCGGACATGGAAGCCCGGGGCTGGGAGCAGCTGGACTTTGTGGTGGTGGGCGGCGACGCCTATGTGGACCACCCCAGCTTTGGCACCGCCATCATCAGCCGCCTGCTGGAGGCAGAGGGCTATAAGATCGGCGTGCTGGCGCAGCCCCGCTACACCGACTGCGAGGACTTCAAGCGGTTCGGCAAGCCCAAGTACGGCTTTTTCATCGGCGGCGGCAACGTGGACAGCATGGTCAGTCACTATTCCGTGGCAAAAATTCCCCGTGCCGAGGACGAATACTCCCCCGGCGGCAAGGGCGGTGCCCGCCCGGACCGCAGCGCTACCGTGTACACCAAGCTTGCCAAGCAGGCTTACCCCGATCTGCCGGTGATCCTGGGCGGTCTGGAAGCGTCCCTGCGCCGCTTTGCCCACTACGATTACTGGCTGGACACCGTGCTGCCCAGCATCGCGGAGGACTCCGGCGCGGACCTCATCAGCTTTGGCATGGGCGAACATCAGACCGTGGAGATCGCCCGCCGCCTTGCCGCCGGGGAACCGGTGGAGAGCATTACGGATGTGGACGGAACCTGTTACATGACCGATTTCGACCACCTGCCCCAGCGGTATGTGGAGTGCGCAGGCTTTAAAAAGGTGGCATCGGATAAGACCGCCTACGCCAAAGCCTGCCGCATCCAGATGGACAATCAGGATGTGGTCAGCGGACAGATCGTCGTGCAGAAGCAGAGCGAAAAGTATCTGGTGCAGAACATTCCCGCAAAGCCGCTGGTGCGCTGGGAGCTGGACAAGGTCTACGCCCTGCCCTATACCCGCCGGTATCATCCCATCTACGAGAGCATGGGCGGCGTGCCTGCCATCCGCGAGGTGCAGTTCTCCATCATCCAGAACCGCGGCTGCTTTGGCGGCTGCAACTTCTGCGCCATCCAGCTGCATCAGGGGCGGCGGGTCACCAGCCGCAGCGCCGACAGCATCGTGGAGGAAGCCGAGCGCATGACCCACGAGCCGGATTTCAAGGGCTACATCCACGATGTGGGCGGCCCCACCGCAAACTTCCGCTTCCCCTCCTGCCGGGAACAGATGCTGCGGGGCATGTGCACCGGCGGCAAGCACTGCCTTGCCCCCACCACCTGCTCCCACATGATCGTGGATCACAGCGACTACCTTAAAATTCTGCGCCGGGTGCGGGAACTGCCGGGTGTGAAAAAAGTGTTCATCCGCAGCGGCATCCGGTTCGACTACCTGATGGCGGACCCGGACGATACCTTCTTCAAGGAGCTGGTGGAGTACCATGTGTCCGGTCAGCTGAAGGTCGCCCCGGAGCACTGTGCTCCAAACACCCTCGCCTACATGGGAAAGCCCCCCATCGAGACCTTCAACAAGTTCAAGGACAAGTTCTATGAGCTGAGCAAAAAGGCGGGCAAAAAGCAGTATCTGGTGCCCTACCTGATGTCCAGCCACCCGGGCAGCACCCTGAAGGACGCAGTCTATCTGGCCGAGTACCTTTACAAAAACCACATGCGCCCGGAGCAGGTGCAGGACTTTTACCCCACCCCCGGCACCGTGAGCACCTGTATGTTCTACACCGGTCTGGATCCCTACACCCTCAAGCCGGTGTTTGTGGAAAAGACCCCCGAGGGCAAGGCGCTGCAGCGGGCGCTGCTGCAATACTACGAACCCCGCAACGCCGAGAAGGTGGTCAAGGCGCTGAAGATGACCCACCGGGAGGACCTCATCCCCCTGCTGGTGCCCGCCGTAGGCCGCCGCGCCGTGCAGCGCACCGCCCGCCGGGCAGAGAGCGCCGAGGTGACCATCCACAACGATGGCACCTATACGGTACACACCAACCAGAAGGGACGCAGCACCGTCAAAAATGCCCGCGCTGCCGCCCCGGCAGGCCGTCAGCCCAGCCCGGGCGCACGCTTTGCGCCCAACTCTGCGCCCGGCCATAAGCCCAAGAATGTTCAACAGAAAGAGAACGCAACGTGGAAAACTTCAAAAAAGAAAAAGTGACCCGGAAGCCCGGTCTGCTGCGCCGCCTTGCGGCGCTGGTTCTGGCGGCGGCGCTGGCGCTGAGCCTTGCCGCCTGTGACGGAAACCTGCCCTCGGTGCCCGGCGGCAGCGCCGATGCGGTATCGCCCCCGGCGGCTGCTGCGCCAGGCGCTGCACAGCCCTTTGAGATGCATTTCATTGACGTGGGGCAGGCGCTGAGCGTGCTGGTGGAGTGTGACGGGCAGTTCCTGCTCTACGACGGCGGCAACGTGGACGACGGCAGTCTGGTGGTCTCCTACCTGCAAAAGCAGGGGGTGGAGCAGCTGGAATATGTGTTCTGCTCCCACGCCCACGAGGACCATGTAGGCGGGCTTGCCGCCGTAATGGCAAAGTTCCCGGCGGGACACGCTTACAGTCCTGTGACCGAGAGCAGCACCAAATGCTTCAACGATTTTGTCAAGTACACCCAGCAGCAGGGCTTGCAGCTGGAAGTGCCCTCCGTGGGCACCGTCTGGCAGCTGGGCAGCGCCACCGTGACCCTGCTGGGCCCGGTGGCGCAGTATGACCAGACCAACAACACCTCGCTGGTGCTGCGCATTGACTACGGAGCCACCAGCTTTCTGCTGACCGGCGACATGGAGTCGGACGCCGAGCGGGATCTTGTGAACAGCGGTGCCAACCTGAAAGCCGATGTGCTGCAGGTGGGGCATCACGGTTCCAGCACCTCCACCAGCTATCTCTTTTTGAATGCGGTCCTGCCGGAAATGGGCGTCATCTCCTGCGGAGTGAACAACAAATACGGTCACCCCCACGAGGAGACCCTGAGCATCCTGCGGGACGCCGGGGTGGACGTTTACCGTACCGACCTGCAGGGCACCATCACCATTGGCAGTGACGGCCAGAACTTTACCGTGGGCACCGAGCACTTTGTGCCGGACAGCCAGCTGAACCCCACCGACCCGGCGGCGTCCAGCACCGTCCAGCAGACCTACATCGGCAATGTGAACAGCAAAAAGTTCCACCTGCCCAGCTGTGCGAACCTGCCGGCGGAGAAAAATCAGATCCTGTTCTCCAGCTACGAGGAAGCCGTGGAAGCCGGCTACACCCCCTGCGCAAGCTGCATCAGGTAAAGAGATGCTTTTATTTGGAATGGCTTCCGCTGCGCTCCAGCCGTTTTCAGCGGAAAGAATATTTTAAGTTTTGGGATCCTGAAAAGCCTGCGGGCTTTTCAGGATCCTCTTTTCATGGGAGGAGGAGTACCGGCGAACAAGGGGCGCATGGCGGCTGTTTTCGGAAAAAAGAAGCACGGCTGATGCCGCTGCGCGATCTCGTCCCAATTGGTGAAAAAGCAGCGACTGCGGTCGCTGTTTTTTGCAATATGAAAAGAATCGTTCCGCTGATGAGGAGCCGGAGCGGCAGCGGCGTGCAGGGAAATCGTTCTTCTTTTTCATTGCGGGATTGCGAAAAGCCCACAGGTGCGGTATACTTAAATCCACTTTATTTTATAAAAGCAAGGAGGTGCGGCGGATGATCGGTGCTCCAAGACCGCTGGCGGTGGAAAAACCGGACGCCATTGATCTGGCGCAGGCCGCACGGTATTTTGGCGCAAGGGGAGAGCCGGACGAAGCCACCATGGCATTGCTGCAAAAATGCGCGGTGCCGCTGCTGGCGGCAGCGACTCCCCGGGCGGTCTGGCTGGAAGCGGATACGGCTGCCCTTGCCGAAGCGGGCATCCTGCGGGGCGGGGATGTGATGCGCCATCTGGAAGGGTGCGGGCGCGCTGTTTTGCTGGCGGTGACGCTGGGGCCCGGGGCGGATGCCCAGATCCGCCGGGCGGGCGTGGGCGATATTGCTGCGGGCGTTGCGTCCGATGCGCTGGGCAGCGCTCTGGCCGAGCAGGCCGCCGATGCCGCCGAAGCCGAGCTGCGCCAGTGGGCAGCAGCCGAGGGAAAGTATCTGACCGGGCGTTTTTCGCCCGGCTACGGCGACTGGGACATCGCGGTGCAGCCGCTGGTGGCAGCGGCACTGGACACGGTGCGCAAAGCCGGGCTGTGCGTCACCGACACCAATCTGATGACACCGCGCAAGAGCGTGACGGCCCTGCTGGGGGTCAGCGACCACCCGGTGAAGGGAAAACTGGCCGGGTGCGGGCACTGTGTGCTGCGCACTCGCTGCGAATACAGAAAGAGGGGAAAGACCTGTGCAAGCGAGTGAACTTTTCAAACAGAGCAATACCATCCTGCTGGACGGCGGCATGGGCACCATGCTGCAGGCAGCGGGCCTGAAGCTGGGGGCAAAGCCGGAGGAGCTGAACATCACCGACCCGGCCCTCATCGAGAGCATCCACGCACAGTACGCGGCGGCAGGCAGCCGTATCATCAACGCCAACACCTTCGGCGCATCGGCCCACAAGCTGGCGGGCAGCGCCTATACCGTGGAGCAGGTCATCACGGCGGGCATTGAAATCTGCAAGCGGGCCTGTGCGCCCTACGGTGCCCTGACCGCGCTGGACGTGGGCCCGCTGGGCGAGCTGCTGGAACCCGGCGGAACGCTGGCCTTTGAGGACGCTGTGGCAGAGTACGCCCGCATCGTGAAGGCGGGCGAGGCTGCGGGCGCAGACCTGATCTTTTTTGAGACCTACACCGACCTGTATGAGCTGAAAGCCGCTCTGCTGGCGGCAAAAGAAAACACCCGCCTGCCCATTCTGGCAAGCATGAGTTTTGAGGCCGGGGGCCGCACCTTTACCGGCTGCACGGTGGAGAGCTTCGGCGTCACCGCCCGGGGCCTTGGCGCCGATGCGGTGGGCATCAACTGCTCGCTGGGCCCCAAAGAGATCTTCCCCATGGCAAAGCGGCTGGCAGAAGCCGTGCCCGGCAACTTCCCGGTGTTCGTCAAGCCCAATGCGGGCCTGCCCCGGGCGGACGGCAGCGGCTACGACATCACCCCGCAGCTGTATGCCATGGAGATGAAGCCCTACCGGGAGCTGCATCTGTTTGCGGCGGGCGGCTGCTGCGGCACCACCCCGGAGTTCATCAAGCTGCTGAACAGCGTCTTTGCAGGCTGCGTGCCGGGACGCCCCGCCCACAAAATGCCCTCGGTGCTGTGCACCCCGGTGGATGTGGTCAACGTGGATGGCATCACGGTGGTGGGCGAGCGCATCAACCCCACCGGCAAAAAGCGCTTCCAGCAGGCTCTGCGGGAAGGGGACATGAACTACATTCTGGAACAGGCGGTCAGTCAGGCCGAAGCCGGGGCACAGGTGCTGGATGTCAACGTGGGCACCCCGGGGGTGGACGAGCCTGCCCTCATGGAGCAGGTGGTCAAGGCGCTGCAGAGCGTGGTCAGTCTGCCGCTGCAGCTGGACTCCTCCCATGCCGATGCGCTGGAGCGGGGCCTGCGGGTGTACAACGGCAAGCCCATCGTCAACTCGGTCAACGGCGAGCAGGCTGTGCTGGACCGCATCCTGCCTCTGTGCAAAAAATACGGCGCGGCGGTGGTGGGGCTCGCCATTGACGAGCGGGGCATCCTGCCCGCCGCCGGGGACCGGGTCGCCATTGCCCGCCGCATCACCGAAGCGGCGCTTGCCGCCGGCATCCCCAAAGAGGATATCTACATCGACTGTCTGACCCTGACTGCCAGCGCCCAGCAGAAGGACGTTCTGGCTACGGTGCAGGCGCTGGAAGCCTGCAAAAAGGAGCTTGGGGTGCGCACCATTCTGGGCGTGTCCAACATCAGCTTCGGCCTGCCCTGCCGCCCCTATCTGAACACCACCTTTTTGACCATGGCGATGTACGCCGGGCTGGACCTTGCCATTATGAACCCCGCCAGCGAGGAGATGATGGCGGCAGTGTATGCCTACAACGTGCTGACCAACCGGGACCCGCAGAGCACAAAGTACATTGAGCGCTATGCCGACCGTGTGCCCGCCAGCACTGCGCTGGCACAGGCTGCAAAGGCGGTGCCTTCCGCCGGTGCTGCCGAAGCAGAGCTTACCGGTCCCTACGCCGCCCTGATGAAGGCGGTGGAAAAGGGCTTGAAAGGCGATGCCGCCGCCCAGACCCGCGCCCTGCTGGCGGAAAAGCAGCCGCTGGAAGTGGTGGACGAAGCGCTGATCCCCGCTTTGGACATCGTGGGTGCCAAGTACGAAAAAGGCAGGCTGTTCCTGCCGCAGCTGCTGCAGGCCGCCAGCGCCGCCCAGAGTGCCTTTGAGGAGATCAAGACCGCCATTGCCAAAAACGGCGGCGGCAGCGCCAGCAAGGGACGCATCGTTCTTGCCACCGTCAAGGGCGACGTGCACGACATCGGCAAGAACATCGTCCGGGTCATTCTGGAAAACTACGGCTTTGAGGTGATCGACCTTGGTCGGGATGTGCCGGTAGAGACGGTAGTGGACACCGTGCGGGAAAAAGATGTGCATCTGGTGGGACTTTCCGCCCTGATGACCACCACCCTGAAAAGCATGGAGGAGACCATTGCCGCCCTGCACGAAGCGGGCTTGGACTGCAAGGTCATGGTGGGCGGTGCCGTGCTGACCCCGGAATACGCCGAAAAGATCGGTGCGGACTGGTACGCCAAGGACGCAAAGCAGAGCGCCGACATCGCCAAGGCGTTTTTCAAGGCGCAGTGAGCGCGCCGTTTGTTTTCAATCTGTTCAAAAACTCCACAAAGAAATGCCACGATTGTTCGATATAATAAGGGTGCAGTCAGGGAGATGCAAAAACCTTCTCCCAAAAGCCGACAAGGGCTTCCCCTGCGGGGGCCGGTGCGAAGGCACGACCCAGCAGGAATGATAAAAACACTGTCCCCCGCCTATGCCAGGCAATCGCCAACGACGGCGGACAGACTACCAAATCCCTCCTGATCCGCCGCAAAGTTCGGGAGTTCCTATATGGCAGCCAGCACCGCTTTATCCTCCTTTCCACGGTGCTGGCTGCTTTTGTTTTGCGCCGCCGCAGACACAGGCGGACATTCGTTTTTTGAAAAAAAATCAGAGGCTGCTGCACAAAACGTGCAGCAGCCTCTTTGCGTTATCGTTCCAGTTTTGCAGCCCGGCGGTCTGCCAGAGCGTTGACGGCGGCACAGGCCAGCGCGCCCAGCGCAAGCCCCAGTACCACGCCGCCCAGAATATCGGTGGGGAAGTGGACGTAGAGATACAGCCGGGTGAAGGCGATGAAAGCCGCCAGCACCAGCGCCGGAGTGCCCAGCTGGCGGTTTTGCAGCCAGAGGGCAAAGGCGGCGGCGAAAGCCGAGGCGGTGTGTCCGGACGGGAAGGAATATCCGTGGGGCCGCGGCACCAGAAGGGTGATGGCGGCGTTCACATCGCAGGGGCGGGGGCGGGCAAACAGCGGCTTGAGCAAAAAGTGCCCGGCGATCAGATACAGTACCAGCGCCACGGCCATGGCGGCACCGGCTTTGCGGGTGCGGGGGAACAGCAGCAACAGCAGTGTGAACACCAGCCACAGCTCGCCCCGCGCCCCGGCGTAGTTGAAAAACACCGCCAGTGCGTCCATCAGCGGGGTGCGCATCTGCTGCAATGCATCAAGAAAAGCAAATTCAAAGGGCATTCTGGTCTCCTCCGGTTGTAAGGGTGGGGGATGATTTTTAATCATACCATACTTCTGCCTGCCCCGCAAGGACGCTTTTTCGCCGGGTAGCGAACAGTGGGGCACTGTCCGGCCCCCGGCAGGGGAGCACAGGCACTTCACGGGTGACACAGAAAAACGCCCCAGACCTTTTGGTCTGGGGACTCGTGGTGGAGCATTGTCCACAGCAGTCGAACCTTACCGATCAACGACTGATTTATAGTAATTGCCAAAGTCTGCAAGTGCATTGACGATTGGTAACATTTCCGTTCCGAGATCGGTCAACCCATATTCTACTTTGGGAGGATTCTCGTGATAATCACGGCGGTAGGCAAGCCCATCATCAATCATCTGTCTTAAGCTCTCGGTCAAAACTTTCTGCGAGATCCCGTCGATGCTTCTTTGCAACTCATTGAATCTCCATGGACGCTCTTTCAGATTGCGCAGAAGCAAGAGTTTCCATTTTCCGCCAATCAGGGATACTGCTGTTGCAACCGGACATTCCGGCAGTTCTTCTTTTGTACGCATATCAGTCACCTCTGTATATAGTATAGCACATTCATTTTTGAGTGTACAGTTACAAAAAGGTGCGTACTTGTTTTTGAATGTGCGAGCTTCTATACTTAGCTCAGGCAATGAAAGATTGCGAATCAAAATGGAGGTGCTTACAATGGCAAGCTACACAAAAATGACAGTTGGAAAAGAAAATCGGACGGAGCTTCATGAAAAGCTCGCCCTGACTGGTGCGGAGATCAGCCTGAATACGCTTCCTGCGGGAGCAAATGTTCCGTTTGTTCACTCCCACAAGGCAAATGAGGAAATCTACGGTGTTCTTTCCGGCAAAGGCAAGGTCGTTATCGATGGCGAAGAAATCAGCCTTGCAGCAGGCGACTGGCTGAAGATTTCTCCCGTGGCAAAACGTCAGTTCTTTGCTGCAAGCAATTCTGAGATCACTTATATTTGTATTCAGGTCAAGGAGAATTCTCTCGAAGGCTATACTGCAACGGATGCTGTGATCTACTGATAAAACGTATCAAAACAAAAGGCAGGATACCATCGCCACGATGATACCCTGCCTTTGCTTGTCCCGGTTCTTGTCCTGTACCGTCCACCAAAACAAAAAGACCCGACTCGAATGAGTCGGTCGGCATCTTTCTTGGTAGACATTCCTACGCGTTGGGAACCGCGGGCTAAGCAACAGCGACGGGTTGCGTTTGCTGATTTTTCCACAGCCCCTTGTCAGGGCTTTGAAAAATCAGAACGCTGCCCCAACAACTCCTCCCTGTTTCTGCCGCTGGCAGCGGTCGTCGTCGTTGCACTGGGCTGATTGCTTACTCTGCCGACTGGCGTCGTCAGAGCCGCCCTGTTCTCGTCCTGTACCGCCCACGCAAAAACGCCTCAGACCAAAGGTCTGAGGCGTTTTGTGGTGGAGCATTGTCCACAGCACTCGAACCTAAAACCTCTTCACGGGTGACTGTCTTGGCATCGTCCGTGAAGTTGAAATTGAGCACGACCCGGTCGTCAAAGACGTAGACCGAGTTGACAAAGGTATCAATGATCTGCCGCTGGTGTTCCATGTCTCTCATGTCACCCTTGCGGAATTTTTCAAACCAGAACCGCATCCATTCGCGGGTCAGGACGGGCTTTTTCAGCTCTTCTTCCAAAATGCTGGTGTTCAGGGCTTCTTTCCGGGCTTCCAGCTCGTCCAGCCGCTGCTTAGTGGTCGGAGTCAGGATGCCCTGTTCAATGGCTTCCAGAAGATTTGCCAGCCGCTTCTCCGTATCCCGGAGCTGGTCTTTCAGGACAGGCAGGCGAGTGTTCTCCTGCTGCTGGGCTTCCATAATCAAATCTATCAGCCGTTCGATGATTTCATCGCTGAAAATCACCTTAATAGCAGTTTCCACCACGAACCGTTCCAGAGGCTCTTTGCGGATGGCTTTCAGGTCGCAGTGCGCCTTGCCGTGGCGTTTGGCGTTGCCGCACTTGTAGTAATAGTAGGTGTTTCCCATGTGGCTGGTGCCGCTTTCGCCGCCCATCAGGGTGCCGCACTTGCCACAGAACAGCTTGGTGGTCAGCAGATAGCTCACATCCTCTTTTGCAGGCCGACCGTGGGCGATCCTGTTCTGCTCGAAACGCTGCTGCACCCGGTCGAACAAATCCTGGTCAACAATAGCCGGAATGCCGCCCGGCGTCACAATGTCCTTGTAGCGGTATTCGCCGATGTAGCGGCGGTTGCGGAAGATCTGGAAGAAGCTGTTCTTCACGAACGGCTTCCCGGTGCGGGTACGCAGACCGCGCTCGTTCAGGGATGCTGCGATCTTCTCGGCCGGTTCGCCGTCGGCATACCGGCTGAAGATTTCCTGCACGATGGGAGCCGTCTCCGGGTCGATATGGTACAGTCGGTCCTCCTTGCCAATGGTGAAGCCCAGCGGAACGATACCGCCGTTGTACTTGCACTGGAGGGCGTTTTCGCGCTCACCGCGCGCTACTTTCAGGGCAAGTTCGGCGGAATAATATTCTGCCATGCCGATCAGCATACTCTCCACCATAATGCCTTCAGGTCCCTGCGAAATGGGTTCCATGGCAGACACCAAATGGACACCGTTCTTTTCCAGCTGGTACTTGTAGTTCACGGCATCGAACCGATTCCGGGCAAAGCGGTCGAGCTTCCAGACCAGAACCACATCGAAGATTTTCTTCGCGCTGTCCTTGATCATCCGCTGAAAGTCCGGGCGGTCATCCGTTTTGGCAGAGTAGGCACGGTCAATGTAGGTGCCGACCACAGTGATGCCGTTCTTCTCGGCGTAGTCCTTGCAGTCGCGCAGCTGCCCTTCAATGGACGCTTCTCGCTGGCTGTCAGATGAATAGCGGGCGTAGATCACGGCGGTCATGGTTGCACCTCCTTGGCGTGTATTCGACTTGCCTTTATAGTATCGGGTCAAGCGCAGCTTGTCAACAATCTGCGAGCAGATTGAAATGTGAAAATTGCGAAACGCAGCGAAAAAGGGGAGAGCAAGAATCGTCCCGTGGCCACAAATTTTCAATTCTTGAAAATTTCTTGCCCATCCGGGACTGCACTTCTGCAACGCTCCCGCGTTTTTGAAGTGCTCTTGTTGGGGCGTGCCTGCCCCAAACCCTGCTGGAATGAGTACGGCAAACTGGAATTTATCTTTTTCTTCCTAAATATCGGCATACTTTTGATTTGTATTGCAGGTACTCATTTCCGAATGCTTCTATCAAAAAGTCTTCCTCTACATTGACTATCTGTAAATGAAAAAATACCACTGCAAAACCTGTGGCAAAGCAAAGGAACCAATTAAAGAACGAAAACAATATTCCTATATACATTAAATCAAAACCCAAAAATGCAGGATTTCTGCTAATAGAATAGATTCCCGTTGTTACCAAATTGGTCTTTTCTTCTTTTTGCACACCTGCTCTCCAGTTCTCCTTCATCTGTGTAACAGAAACAATAAAAGCAAGTACACCGAACATTGTTATTACAACTCCTGTAAATTGCAACACAATATGTGCTGTTCCCGAATAAAACACAATACTGATAATCTGTATTACAGGAAGCAAATATGTGATTATTTTAAGAGCTACTTCTATAAATTTGACAAATCCCTCTTTTCCTTTTCCTAATTGGTCTGTCTTTATGCCTTGCTTTTTCTGACTAATCAACTTTGCAAAATAGCAGATGTAGAACACTGCCATCAGTGAAATTGTAACAATTTTTATTATCATCGTGTACCTCCAAATTCCAATTTACTGGGTTAAGCCGAGTATACCACACTCATCCATGAAAGAACACCCCGATATAGTGAAATTTTGCCATTTTTCTGTGTACGTGCGTACACGCTCCGCAGGGATTCTAATGGGCTTGGCCCCTTGGCACACAGACTTTGGAACAAAGTCTAGTGTGTTACACATTGTCAGAGGTGTACAGGCTCCCGGTACGCACGTACGCAGCGATTACCCCCAAACGCGCCATATAGGAGGACGATCAAGTTCGCACAAAGCGACCTTGATCCCGCAAAACAAAAGGCAGGATACCATCACCACGATCCCGCAAAACAAAAGGCAGGATACCATCACCACGATGATACCCTGCCTTTGCTCGTTTACCGTTCCGAGTAGTCCTTCCGCAGAACCTCCTGTAAACAAAAAACGTACCCGAACCCTTTCTCGTAAAGAATTGGGTTCGAGTACGAACTGTATGGTGGACGGTACAGGACTCGAACCTGTGACCTCCTGCACGTCAAGCAGATGCTCTACCAGCTGAGCTAACCGTCCATGAGTCATATCGACTCGATTATTCTACCACAGCTTTTGCAAAAAAGCAATACTTTTCTGCAATTTTTCTGACCATTTTCTTTTTCAGGCGGTCAGCGCCCGGCGGATGATGTCGTACAGCACCGGCTTCATATGGTCGATGTCATCGGGCTTGCCCTCCAGAATGCTGGAGTAGCACACCGACATGCACATGCTGCCCAGCGCGGTGATGCGCTGGTAGACCTCGCGCTCGGTGCGGCCTGCCATCTCCGGGCTGGAGAGCACGGTGGTCAGCAGCTTGCGCATCAGCGGCTCGGCCTCCCTGCTGGCCTCGATCTGGTCCAGTCCGGGCCAGACGAAGTTGCGCTCCAGAAACCGCAGCACCAGCTCGTCCTGCCGCAGCGCCTCAATGATGTGGTCGATGACGAACACCATCTTGTCCGGAAAATCCACCAGCTCGGTGTGCTGCTCGACCGCAAGGCAGGCGTTGCTCAGCAGCTGATAGCTCACCCGCCCCAGCAGCGCCTGCATCACCGCGCCTTTGTCCTGAAAATACAGATAAAACGTGCCCTTGCCCACCTTGGCCCGGCTGGTGATATCCTCCACGCTGGTCTTGGCGGTGCCGCGTTCCAGAAACAGCTCGTAGGCTGCATCCAGCAGGGCGCGCCGCTTTTCCTGCTTTTTGCCTTCCACGGTGCTCATGCTCTGGGTCGATCCCTCTTTCCACTTTTTTATAAATTATGGACGCAGGTATGCACTGCGCCCGGTCACGATACCTAGTTTAGCAGTCCTTGACCGTTTGTGCAAGCCCGTTTTCCTATACAATTTTTTGTGGGTGATAAAAAAACTGACTTTTGGTCACTTTTCATGCTTGACACCCGGTGCGGGGTGGATATAATAGTGTTTGCCCGGAAGATGACCGGCGGTCAGTTTCGCGGGCTTTCCCAATCAACTTTCTATTCTGGAGGGTTCCCATGAAAAAGATCGCACAAGGCATCGTGCGTCTGCGCAAGTTGATCTTAACAGTGGCAGTGCTGCTGTTGATCCCTTCCGCCATCGGCGCCATTGCCACCCGCATCAATTATGACATCCTCACCTATCTGCCGCAGGATCTGGACTCCATGATCGGCGAGGTAGCCCTTGAGGACGACTTTCATCTGGCCTCCACCGGTATGATCACGGTGGAGGGTCTGCCAACCAACGAACTCATTGCCATGAAGAAGGACATCGAAGCCGTGCCCGGCGTCACCCAGACCTTCTGGCTCAGCGATGTGATCGACCCCAGCATTCCCACCGAGATGCTGCCTGCCGATGTGCAGCAGTTCATGTTCGGCAAAAACGATTCCACCATGCTCATCGTCCGTTTTGACGCACCCAGCGCCAGCGACGAGACCATGGACGCTGTGGCGCAGATCGAAAAGCTGCTGCGCAAGGACTGCTTCTTCGGCGGCATCAGCGTCATCCTGCAGGACACCAAGGCACTGGTCAATCAGGAAATGCCCATGTACATCCTCATCGCCGTGGGCGCCAGCCTGCTGGTGCTGTTCCTTTCGCTGGAAAGCACCATCACCCCGCTGCTGTTCATGCTGGGCCTTTTGTTCCCCATTGCGTACAACTTCGGCACCAACATCTTTTTGGGGCAGATCAGCTACATCACCGAGGCGCTTGCCACCGTGCTGCAGCTGGGCGTGACCATGGACTTCTCCATCTTCCTGCTGCACCGCTACGAGGAGGAAAAGGAGCTGCGCTCCTCCAACGAGGAGGCCATGTCCAGCGCCATCTGCAAGACCATGACCTCCATCTCCGCGTCCAGCCTGACCACCATTGCAGGCTTTCTGGCACTGTGCGCCATGCGCCTGACGCTGGGCCGCGATATCGGCCTTGTTATGGCAAAGGGCGTGGCACTGGGCGTTATCTGCACCGTGGTCATTCTGCCCTCCCTGATCCTTACCTTTGATAAGTGGGTGGAAAAATACAAGCACCGCACCGTGATCCCCCGGCTGAAAAAGCTCAGCTACTTTGTTTCCAGGCATTCGGTGCCCATCGTGGTGGTCTTTATCCTCATCCTCGTCCCCTTTGCCATTGCGCAGAATAAGACCAGCGTGTACTACACCCTGTTCGACTCCCTGCCGCAGGACCTGACCGGCATCGTGGGCACCAACAAGCTGGGCGAGGACTTCGGCATGACCACCAGCCACTTCATTCTGGTGAATGACCAGCTGTCCGCCACGCAGGTGTCCGACCTGTGCGATGATCTGAAGGATGTGGACGGCATCACGCAGGTGGTCAGTCTGGACTCCATCACCGGTCCGGGCTTTCCCACCGAGCTGCTGCCCGATGGCATTCTGGAGATCCTGCAGTCCGGCGGTCACAAGCTGATCCTTGCCAACAGCTCCTACAAGACCGGCACGGACGCCATCAACAGCCAGCTGGACGAGATGATCCGCCTGATCAAAAATGTAGATCCCGAGGGCGTTATCACCGGCGAGGGTGCCATGACCAAGGACCTGATCGAGGTGGCAGACGTGGACTTCAAGAACGTCAACGTCTGGTCGATCATGGCAGTGCTGGTCATCATCGCCCTGTCCTTCAAGAGCATCTCCATCCCGGTGCTGCTGGTGGCCAGCATTGAAGCCGCCATCGCTATCAACATGGGCATCCCGTACTTTACCGGCACGCAGCTGCCCTTCATCGCCAGCATCGTCATTGGCACCATCCAGCTGGGCGCTACGGTGGACTACTCCATCCTGATGACCACCCGTTATCACGAGGAGCGCGCCTTTGGCCGCACCCCCAAGGAAGCTGCCCAGCAGTCGCTGGAGCACTGCAACCAGTCCATTCTGACCAGCGGCCTGACCTTCTTTGCCGCCACGGTCGGCGTGGCAGCCATCAGCAAGATGGAGCTGCTGAAGAGCATCTGCCTGCTGATCTCCCGCGGCGCGCTGATCAGTATGCTGGTCATTCTGGTGATGCTGCCCGCTGCCCTGATGCTGTGCGACTGGATCATCCGCCACACCACCCTCAAGTGGATGGTGCCCGAAACTGCCAACGCCAAGAAGTCTGAAAAGGAGTAATGCGCTATGAAAAAATCGCTTCGTTTCGCCAGTGCGGCGCTGGCTTTCACCCTCGCCGCCAGCTGTGCTGCCCCCGCCTTTGCGCTGGGCAACCCCAGCTTTACCAAGTCTGAGACGGTCTATGCCGTGATGAACGGAGACGGCTCCGTCAGCCGCACCACCGTCAGCGAGCATGTGTACAGCGCCACCGGTCTGTCCAACGTGACCGACAAGTCCACCCTGACCAACATCCAGAACACCGAGAGCAGCGCCGAGTTCACACAGGACGGCGAAAAGCTGGTGTGGAACACCGACGATACCGATGTGTACTACAAGGGCGACACCGACCGTGCACTGCCCATCACCGCAAAGATCACCTATGCCATGGACGGGCAGGAGGCTGCGCTGGAGGACCTGATCGGCAAGAGCGGCCACCTGACCGTCACCATTGCCCTGACCAACAGCGAGACGTCCACCATTCAGGTCAATGGCAAGGACCGCACTATCGTCACCCCGCTGATCACCGCCGTGGGCGTCATCTTCGGACAGGATGCTGCCAACGTGACCGCAGCCCACGGTATCGTGGAGAGCGCTGCCAAGAGCAACGTGGCGGCCTTTGTCACCCTGCCGGGCGTGAAGGACTCCCTGTCCGGTCTGCTGCCCGATGAGGTGGACACCATCGAGGACTATCTGCAGGACACCATCACAGTGGAGGCGGACGTCACCAAGCTGACCTGCCCGCAGGTGATGATGGCATGTGCCACCAGCACTGCGGCGCTGGGCACCGAGAATGTGTTCGACCTGAGCGGCATCGACGACCTGACCGATGGCATCAACCAGCTGAATGACGCCATGAGCCAGCTGCTGGACGGCGCTTCTCAGTTGGTGGACGGCACGGCCCAACTGGCTGCCGGTGCCCTGACCCTACGGGACGGTGCCAGCGCGCTGGACAACGGTCTGGGCCAGCTGACCAGCGGTCTGGACACCCTGAGCTCCAACAATGCGGCGCTGGATTCCGCCGCACAGCAGGTGGCAGACGGCGTGCTGGCTTCTGCCAACAAGACCCTGAAAGAGGGCGGCCTGATCGACAACGACATGACCTGGGATAACTACGCCGCGGTCATCGACAACATCCTGACCATCAACGACAAGACGCTGGCTGCCGGCCGCCGCAAGATGGTGCGCACCATCTGGGAGCAGGCCCCCAGCTTCAAGGACAGCCAGCTGGATCTGGCGCTGTACCTGTCCGCCACCAAGACGAACCACGATCTGGAGGCTGCACTGCGCCTGATGCAGAACTATGACCCCTCCATGCTGAGCGGTCTGGTGCAGCTGCTGACCACGCAGGACGCCAAGGACACCGCAAAGGCAGAGTTGAAGTATCAGGTGGAGAACAGTCAGGATATCGCGGATGTCCGCGCCCTCAAGACCAGCCTGTCCCAGATCAAGCTCTTTGTTTCCAGCGTGAACCAGTACACCGACGGTGTGCAGACCGCTGCCAACGGCGCGCACGCTGCCAAGGACGGCAGCGCCCAGCTGGCTGCCGGCACCCAGACCCTGTACGACGGCGTGAACACTCTGAACGACGGCACCCACCGGCTGAACGACGGCCTGAACCAGTTCAACGACGAGGGCATTTCCAAGCTGACCGGCTCGCTGGATCAGGACCAGATCCAGGGCCTCAAGACCGTAGTGGACGAGATGACGAGCCGTCTGGAGGACTACACCAACTTTGCCGGTGCCCCGGACGATGCCACCAACAGCGTGAAGTTCATCTACAAGACCGCCGAGACGGCGGCTTCTGCCGATGCCGCTGCCGCCCAGACCGAGACGGTGAAGGAGGGCAACTTCTTCACCCGGCTGTGGCAGCGCATCGTGGATCTGTTCAAATTCTGATGACATCTCCTGAGATCTGAGAACCCCATCCCATAGAAAAGCAGGACCCCCGGCTGCAGCGCAGCCGGGGGTCCTGCTTTGTGACCATTTTGAATCGTTTACTGGATCAGGTTCACGAACACCGGGCAGAGCACGGCGGTCAGCACACCGGCCACCGCAATGGAAAGCCCGCTCATGGCACCCTCCACATCGCCCATCTGCAGTGCCTTGCTGGTGCCGACGGCATGGGCAGAGGTGCCGATGCCCACCCCTTTGGCGATGGGGTCGGTGATGTGGAACACCCGGCACACCGTCTCTGCCAGCAGCGCACCCACGATGCCGGTGACGATGACGATAGCACCGGTCAGGGCGGCAATGCCGCCCAGCTCTGCCGCCACATCCATGCTGATGGCGGTGGTGACGGACTTGGGCAGCAGGGTGGCATACTGCTCCCGGGTCAGGTCCAGCGCCAGCGCCAGTGCCAGTGCGCTGCCAAGGCTCACCAGTGTGCCGACCGAAATGCCCGCGATGATGGCGGCAGCATTCTCTTTCAGAAGGTCGATCTTTTCATACAGCGGGATGGCGAGCGCTACTGTGGCAGGCAGCAGTAGGTAATTCACCGGTGCTGCGCTGATTTTGTAGTCCGCATAGGGAATCTTGCACACCGAAAGAAACACGATGACAAAAATGCTGCCCAGCAGCAGCGGATTGAAGATAGCCTTGCCGGTCAATTTATTGATGAGGCTGCCCAGCGCAAAAGCGGCCAGCGTGAGCAGAACGCCCCATGCGGCAGAGCCGGACAGAAAATCATTCAGAAACTGCGCCATTGTCGGCCTCCTTTTTTTTGCGGCCGGTCAAGGCCTGCGTGGTTTTGCCTGCGCTTGCCATCACCAGCACCGTCACTGGGATGATGGCGATGAGGATGGGCAGCAGCATTTCGCCCATTTCTGCCCACAACTCCATGACCCCGGCGGCAGCGGGCACGAACAGCAGCGGGAAGATGCCGGTGAGGTAGGTGCCCACCTCTTTTACGTCCGCCAGCTTGATCAGCCGGAAGTTCAAAGCCAGCAGCAAAAGCACCAGACCGTACACGCTGGCCGGCACCGGAAGCGGCAGCACCATGTGCAGCACTTCGCCCAGAAAACAGAACGCAAGGATGCGTCCGAATTGAAAGATGTATTTCACAAAAAAGCTCTCCCTTCCTCATAAAAACGACCGGTAACGGTCATGCCAATAAAAGAGTATACTGCATCCGCCCGGTGCCTTCAATCGTAAATCTGGATAAGATTTCCTGCACATTCTGCGCGAAACTGTGCAAAAATGGTCCGCTGCACAGATTCTTCTTGTGGAAATGCACCTGCCGGGTGCTCTGCCGTTCACCGCCCAAGACATTCCGTGAAAAGGCAATGCCGGGCGGTCCGCAGACCGCCCGGCATTGCTTTATCAAGATCATTTCTCCGCTGAGGATGCCCAAAGCAGTGCGGAGGGCATATCAAATCGTCCGCCCTGCGGCTTCAGATCTCTGCCAGAATGGCATCGCCCATGGCAGTGCAGCCAAGGCAGGTGCAGCCCTCGCTCATGTTGTCGGCGGTGCGCAGGCCCTTGTCCAGCACACGGCTGACGGCGTTTTCGATGGCATCGGCTTCTGCCGCCATGCCAAAGGAGTAGCGCAGCATCATGGCAGCGGACAGGATGCAGGCGGTGGGGTTCACCACGTCCTTGCCTGCAATGTCCGGGGCAGAGCCGTGGATGGGCTCGTACAGGCCCCGGGTGCCGTCGCCAAGGCTGGAGGAGGGAATCATGCCGATGGAGCCGGTGATCATGGAGGCCTCGTCCGACAGGATGTCGCCGAACATATTCTCGGTGACGATGACGTCAAACTGGGCGGGGTCCTTGACCAGCTGCATGGCGCAGTTGTCCACGAACATCTCGCTGTACTCCACGTCCGGGTACTCGGCCTGCAGCCGGTGCATCACGCTTCTCCACAGGCGGCTGGTGTCCAGCACGTTGGCTTTGTCCACGCAGCACAGCTTTTTGCGGCGCTTGCGGGCGGTCTCGAAGCCGATGCGACCGATGCGCTCGATCTCATGCTCTGCATAGGGCATGGTGTCCACGGCCTGCTGTTCGCCGTTTTCCAGCGTGCGGGTCTGGTGATCACCGAAGTACACCCCGCCGATCAGCTCCCGCACAATGAGCAGGTCGATGCCCTTGGCAACGATCTCCGGTTTTAAGGGGCTGGCAGGCGCCAGTTGGGGCCAGATTTTCGCGGGGCGGTTGTTGGCGTACAGCCCCATCCCGGCGCGCAGCCGCAGCAGACCCTTTTCCGGCCGCTGTGGCCCGGGCAGACCCTCCCACTTGGGACCGCCCACGGCACCCAGCAGCACGCTGTCGGCGGCAAGGCACTTGTCCAGCTCGTGCTGGGGCAGGGGGTCGCCGTATTTGTCAATGGCTTCGCCGCCCATGGCAGCGTCGGTGTAGTGGAAGGTGTGACCGTACTTTTCGGCTACCTTATCCAGCACCCGGAGGGTCTGCTTGACGATCTCCGGGCTGGAGCAATCGCCCCAAATGACAGCAATGTTTTTTTCCATTGGTTTGTTCTCCTTATTGTCAGCTGGCTCGCCCTCTCCGTCACAGCTTGCGCTGTGCCACCTCTCCCAAAGGGAGAGGCCTTGGCAAAACCACAAACTTTATCTCCTCGCCAGAGGCTCTCCCTTTGGGAGAGCTGTCAATGCCGACAGGCATTGACTGAGAGGGCGAGGACGCTTTTAATAGTCACTTCCGGATAGCCTTCATCAGACCACCGGCAGAGATGATATTCTGGATAAAGGGCGGGAAGGGCTGGGCGTGGAACACCTGCCCGGTGGTCTCGTCGGTGATGACGCCGGTGTCAAAGTCCACGCTCACGGTGTCGCCTGCGCAGATGGCGTCCGCAGCCTCCGGGCACTCCATGATGGGCAGGCCGATGTTGATGCTGTTGCGGTAGAAGATGCGGGCAAAGCTCTTGGCGATGACCACCGAGATGCCTGCGGTCTTGATGCACAGGGGGGCGTGCTCCCGGGAGGAGCCGCAGCCGAAGTTCCAGCCGCCCACCATGATGTCGCCGTCCTTCACCTTCTTGACGAAGTCCTTGTCGATGTCCTCCATGCAGTGGCTGGCAAGCTCCTTGGCGTCCTGGGTGTTCAGGTGGCGTGCCGGAATGATGACATCGGTGTCCACGTTGTCCGGGTATTTGAAAACAGAACCTCTTGCGTTCATGCTCATGCTCCTTTCGGGTCAGACCGTGCGGGGGTCGGTGATGCAGCCGGTCAGGGCGCTGGCGGCGGCGGTGGCGGGAGAGGCCAGATAGACCTCGCTGTCCACATGACCCATGCGTCCCACAAAGTTGCGGTTGGTGGTGGAAACGCAGCGCTCGCCCGCTGCCAGAATGCCCATGTAGCCGCCCAGACAGGGACCGCAGGTGGGGGTGGATACGATGCAGCCTGCGTCAATGAAGGCGGTGGTCCAGCCCCGCAGGATGCACTCCTTATAGACGGCCATGGTGGCGGGGATGATGATGCCGCGCACCCCCTTGGCGATGTGCTTGCCCTTGAGGATGTTGTAGGCGGCTTCCATGTCCTCCAGCCGTCCGTTGGTGCAGCTGCCGATGACCACCTGATCAATCTTGATGCTGCCGCCCTCGCTGGCTTTGTGGGTGTTCTCGGGCAGATGGGGGTAGCTGACGGTGGGCTCCAGTGCGCTCAGGTCGATCTCGATGGTCTTTTCGTACTCGGCATCGGGGTCGGCGGTGTAGAACACCGGCTCACGCTGGCTGCGGCCTGCCAGATAGCTGCGGGTCACCTCGTCCACCGGGAAGATGCCGTTCTTGGCACCGGCCTCAATGGCCATGTTGCAGATGCACAGGCGGTCGTCCATGGTCAGTCCTGCCACGCCCGGGCCGGTGAACTCCATGGACTTGTACAGCGCGCCGTCCACACCGATCATGCCGATGATGTGCAGGATCAGGTCCTTACCGGACACCCGGGGACCCAGCTTGCCGGTAAGCACGAACTTGATGGCAGAGGGCACCTTGAACCATGCCATGCCGGTAGCCATACCGGCGGCCATATCGGTGGAGCCTACGCCGGTGGAGAAGGCACCCAGTGCACCGTAGGTGCAGGTGTGGCTGTCCGCGCCGATGACGCAGTCACCGGCGGTCACGATGCCTTTTTCCGGCAGCAGTGCGTGCTCGATGCCCATCTGGCCCACATCGTAGAAGTTGAGGATGTCGTACTTGTTGGCAAACTCCCGGCACTGCTTGGACTGGGTGGCGCTCTTGATGTCCTTGTTGGGCACAAAGTGGTCCAGCACGATGGCGATGTGCTCTTTGTCGAACACGGAGTCAAAACCGGCGCGCTCAAACTCGTTGATGGCCACCGGGGTGGTGATGTCGTTGCCCAGCACGATGTCCAGCTTTGCGTTGATGAGCTGGCCTGCCTTGACCTCCGGCAGTCCGGCGTGTGCGGCAAGGATCTTCTGCGTCAGGGTCATTCCCATGATGGTACTCTCCTTTTGATACTCTCTATTGGATAGGCGGCTTGCCATCTCAGCTTCGCTTCGCTCAGCAGCTCTCCCAAAGGGAGAGCCTTTGGCAGTCCACGTAAACTTCATCTCTTTGCCAAGGCCTCTCCCTTTGGGAGAGGTGGCACGGCGTAAGCCGTGACGGAGAGGGCGAGGACGCTGCCCTCTTTTTAATTATTTATTATTGATGGCGCTCACCAGTGCCTTGATGCCGGCTACGATGATGTCGGTGTCGGTGCCGGCACCCCATGTGACGGTGCCGTCGCCCCAGACAAGGCCCACATAGGAGGCGGCGCGGGAGGTGGAACCCTGGTCCAGACTGTGCTCCGAATAGCTTTCCAGATGGAAGTCCATGCCGGTGGCGCTCTGGATGGCGTTGGCAACGGCGTCCAGACGACCGTTGCCCACCGAGGTGACCACCTTGCGCTGACCATTCAGCTCCAGCGTGACGGCGGCGGAGATGCCGCTGCCCTGCGTGAAGTGGGCTTCCACCACGGACAGGGGCTTTGTCTTGTTGAGGAAGGCATCCTCAAAGATGTGCAGCACCTCGTTTGCGCTCAGCTCCTTGTGGCTGTGGTCGGACACGCCCTTGACCTTGTAGCCCAGCGCCTCGCGCATCTTGGGCGGCAGGTCGTAGCCAAAGTTCTGCTCCAGTACAAAACCGATGCCGCCCTTGCCGCTCTGGCTGTTGATGCGGATGACGTCGGCGTCGTAGGTGCGTCCGATGTCGTGGGGGTCCACCGGGATGTAAGGGCAGGTCCAGCGGTGCTCGCCGCGCTCCTTGCGGTAATTCATGCCCTTGGCGATGGCGTCCTGATGGCTGCCGGAGAAGGCGGCAAACACCAGCTGTCCGGCGTAGGGGGTGCGCTCGTAGATGTGCATCCGGGTCACCCGCTCGTAGGTCTCGCAGATGGCGGGCATGTCCGAGAAGTCCAGCTTGGGGTCTACGCCGTGGCTGTACATGTTCATGGCAAGGGTCACGGCGTCCACATTGCCGGTGCGCTCGCCGTTGCCGAACAGGCAGCACTCCACCCGCTGTGCACCCGCCAGCACTGCCAGCTCGGCGCAGGCAACGCCGGTGCCGCGGTCGTTGTGGGGGTGGGTGGAGATGATGACGCTGTCGCGGTATTTCAGGTGCTTGTCGCAGTATTCGATCTGGTTGGCGTAGACGTGCGGCATGCTCATCTCCACAGTCACCGGCAGGTTGATGATCATGGGGCGCTCCGGAGTGGGCTGCATGATGTCCAGCACGGCGTTGCACACCTCTACGGCGTAGTCCACTTCGGTGCCGGTGAAGCTCTCGGGGCTGTACTCGAACAGGAAGTTGCCCTCGTACTCCTGACTGAGCTGCTTGACCAGCTTTGCGCCGTCGGTGGCGATCTTCTTGATCTCCTCCTTGCTCTTGTGGAACACCTGTTCCCGCTGCGCTACCGAGGTGGAGTTATAGAAGTGGATCACTGCCCGGGGCGCGCCCTTGACCGCCTCAAAGGTCTTGCGGATGATGTGGTCCCGGCACTGGGTCAGCACCTGCACCGTGACATCGGCGGGGATCATGTTCTTTTCGATCAGGGTGCGCAGGAACTCGTACTCGGTGTCGCTGGCGGCGGGGAAGCCCACCTCGATCTCCTTGAAGCCGATCTGGACCAGCATCTTGAAAAACTCCAGCTTTTCGTCCAGACTCATGGGCACGATCAGTGCCTGATTGCCGTCCCGCAGGTCCACGCTGCACCATGCGGGAGCTTTTTCGATATGATCTTTTTTGACCCAGCTGTCATAACCGGCGGGGACCGGGTAGTACCCCGGTGCGTACTTGGTAGCGTCCATCATCCTGTTGACCTCCTGAATAACATAAAGCCTTCACCCTTTAGGGGAAGGTGGCGCGTAGCGCCCGGATGAGAGGTGATCTCCCGCAGGCAGCTGCTTGCCTGCACCCTCATCAGTCACCTGTGGTGACAGCTTCCTCCGACCGGGGAAAAGCCTTTTGCCCTACTGCAGCCCGTTGTACGAAAAAAGGCTCCCGTCTTTCAAGGCGAAAACCTTGAGAGACGAGAACCTGCAAAAATCATCACAGGGCACCCGCGGTACCACTCTCTTTGCTGCGCGGAAAAGCGCAGCCGCTTTGCACGATCGGCCTTGGGGGCGAATCGCTGCCCTTGTAACGGTGGGCGTCCGTCAGAGCCTACTGTCCGCTTCAGCTCTGCCGCTCAGGGGCCAGTATCCGAAGCCCTCTGCACCCGCCTTGCACCACCCGGCGGCTCTCTGCACACAGAAGAAGATCGGTTTTTCCCCATCCTCGCATTTCACTTTTGGAAAGTGAAATCAGTTTAGCACGATTCCGGGGCACTGTCAAGAAGTTTTGCTCAGGATAAAGATGAAACAAATTCACAAGAGAAACGCCAGAAATTTCCAAAATTTAAGACTGCGGCTCTGCTGCGGGTGCAACGGCTTCGGCAGCGCAGGGACGGTCCAAAATCTCCATGAACTCCTCGCCGGTGATGGTCTCCTTCTGGTACAGATACTGCGCCAGCTCGTCCAGTTTTTCCCGGTTTTCGGTCAGGATGCGGATGGCCTTTTCGTGCTGGGCCCGGACCAGCTCCACCACCTTCCGGTCGATCTCGCACTGGGTCTGTGCGCTGCACGCCAGCGAGGTATCGCCGCCCAGATACTGGTTGGAGACGGTCTCCAGCGCCACCATGTCAAACTCCTCGCTCATGCCGTAGCGGGTCAGCATGGCGCGGGCCAGCTTTGTGGCCTGCTCAATGTCGTTGGACGCACCAGTGGTGATGGAGTGGAAGGCCACTTCCTCGGCGGCTCTGCCGCCGGTCAGGGTGGCGATCTTGTTTTCCAGCTCGGTCTTGTCCATCAGGTAGTGGTTGCCCTCGTCCACCTGCATGGTGTAGCCCAGCGCGCCGGAGGTGCGGGGGATGATGGTGATCTTCTGCACCGGGGCCGAGTGGGTCTGCTTTGCCGCCACAAGGGCGTGGCCGATCTCGTGGTAGGCCACGATGCACTTTTCCTTATCGGTCAGGATGGAGTTTTTCTTCTGGTAGCCGGCAATGACCACCTCGATGCTCTCCTCCAGGTCGGACTGGGTCACGCTCTTGCGGCCCGCCCGCACCGCGCGCAGGGCAGCTTCGTTGACGATGTTGGCAAGCTCTGCACCGGAGGCACCGGACGCCATGCGCGCCACCGTGTTGAAGTCCACCCCCGGGGCAATCTTGACCTTTTTGGCGTGCACCTTCAAAATCTCCTCGCGGCCCTTCAGGTCCGGCAGCTCCACCGGCACCCGGCGGTCGAACCGCCCGGGACGGGTCAGGGCGGGGTCCAGCGAATCCGGGCGGTTGGTGGCAGCCAGAATGATGACGCCGGTGTTGCCCTCAAAGCCGTCCATCTCGGTCAGCAGCTGGTTCAAAGTCTGCTCGCGCTCGTCGTTGCCGCCCAGTTGACCGCTGTTGCGCTTCTGACCAATGGCGTCGATCTCGTCAATGAACACGATGCAGGGGGCTTTTTCTTTGGCCTGCTTGAACAGGTCGCGCACCTTGGACGCGCCCATGCCCACGAACATCTCCACGAACTCAGAACCGGAAATGGAGAAGAAGGGTACGTTGGACTCGCCTGCCACAGCCTTTGCCAGCATGGTCTTGCCGGTGCCCGGAGGGCCCACCAGCAAAATGCCCTTGGGCATGGAGGCACCGATCTCTTCATATTGCTTGGGGTCGTGCAGGTAGTTGACGATCTCCTGCAGATTCTCCTTGGCTTCGTCCTCGCCCGCCACGTCCGCAAAGCGGATGCCGTGGGTGGACTGCACATACACCTTGGCGTTGGATTTGCCCACGCCGCCGAACATCATGGAGCCGGGGCCGCCGCCTGCCTTTTCCATCAGCTTTTTGTTCATCTGATTGCCGATGAAGCTGAACAGAAGAATGGGCAGCACGAACCACAGCAGAAAGCTGAACACCGGCGAACCCTGCTCCACGATCTCGCTGGAAAAGCTGGCACCGGCATCGTACAGCCGCTGGGTCAGACCGGGGTCGTTCATCAGACCGGTCTTGTAGATCTGCTGGTCGGCTTTGTCGGTAAAGATGATCTGGTTGGACTCGATGTCCACCCGGCCGATGTCCTTTTTCTCGGTCATGCTCATAAAGGTGCCGTAGTCCACCTCTTTGATCTGACGCTCGGTGAGCCATGGCACCAGCACAAAGTTCAGCACCAGCAGCACCACAAGCACAAAGGCGTAGTAGATCGCCAGCGGCTTGCGGGAAGGCTTGACTTCTTTCATGGGGAGATCCCTCCTGTTCTTATCAATAAAAGAGCCTAAAAGAGCCGGGCCGCCTGCGGCAAAGCCCGGAAGGTCGTGTTCAGTATAACACTTCGGGGCAGGGCGTGCCACGGTTTCGCAAAAACTTAAAAGTTTTTTTCCACCCCTGCAATATTCTGCGCCGCCGGTCCGTTTACAGGACAGAACGGCGGGACCGACACCCCCGCCGCAGTACCCATATCTGCAAAAACAAAGACATCCGCGGCGCTTGCCGCCGCAGCAATGGAGGTTATTCTTATGAAGATCCAGAATCGTTTTGTCCGTACCGTCACCGGCACCGTTGTGGTGCTGGGAGCCGCCGCCATGCTCAGTGTGGGCGCTTTTGCCGCCGAGACAGCCGACCTTGCCGACCCCGTGGCAGCAGGCTATCTGCCCCCGCAGGAGCAGATGGTGCAGGGGGACATCGCCCTGCACAGCGCCGATGTGGCGATCGGCGAAAAGGACCCCGCCTATGCCGGCTACGGCGCACCGGAGGGGGATGCCATTCAGGGCAACATCATGCTGATCTCCGGCGATGAGCTGGAGGCTGCCGAGGCGCACTACACCGTCCGGGGCCTGTTTGGCAAGCAGCCGCTGTACACCGCCCGCCAGAAGGACGGCGTGCTGACGCTGGACGTGCCCGCCGGCTACGCTACCTTCCGCACCACCGTGGCGGATATGCAGACCCTGCTGAACAAGGGCGTGAGCACGCTGGTGTTCCAGACCGAGAAGGGCACCACCACCCTGAACCTGTCTCTGCTGGTGGAGGGTCAGAAGGGCACCGACCGCGTGGTGCTGCGCCGCATGGGCAGCACCACCACCCTGAGCGTGGGCCTGCGCTGCCGCCGCGATCTGCTGATCGGCCGCTGAGCGCTGGACCGGAGCTGCCTCCTGAGGCTGCTGCACCAAGAAGGTGCGGCAGCCTTTTTTTGCTTTTATCTGTTAAGTTTTTGAAAATTTGCGCAGATGTCTTTGCAAAGTCTGACGGGAGATGTTATAGTTAAATTGAAACATTATGCATTCCCGACAGAAAGGAAAAACGCCATGGAACATTTTGTGGAGTTTGAGGATGTCTGCAAATATTACCAGACCGGCAGCGTGAAGATCGCCGCCGCCGACCACATGAGCTTTTATGTGGACAAGGGGGAGTTCTGCATCATCGTGGGTCCCTCCGGCGCGGGCAAGACCACCCTGCTGAACATTCTGGGCGGCATGGACAGCTGCGATGAGGGCAGCGTCTGGCTGGACGGGCGGAACGTGGCATGCTTTACCCCCAAGGAGCTGACCACCTACCGCCGCTACGACGTGGGGTTCGTGTTCCAGTTCTACAATCTGGTGCAGAACCTGACCGCGCTGGAAAATGTGGAGCTTGCCAGCGAGATCTGCCGTGACCCGCTGGACCCCGCCGAGACGCTGCGCAGCGTGGGGCTGGGCGAGCGGCTGAACAACTTCCCCGCGCAGCTGTCCGGCGGCGAGCAGCAGCGCGTGTCCATCGCCCGCGCGCTGGCAAAGAACCCCAAGCTGCTGCTGTGTGACGAGCCTACCGGTGCGCTGGACTACAAGACCGGCAAGCAGGTGCTGGCCCTGCTGCAGGACACCTGCCGCCGCACCGGGCGCACCGTCATCGTCATTACCCACAACACCGCCCTGACCGGCATGGCAGACCGCATCATTCAGGTGCGCAGCGGTCAGATCGTGTCCAATCAGGTGAACGAGCACCCGGTTCCGGTGCAGGAGATCGAGTGGTGATATCATGCTGAAGAGTTATCGCAAAAACATCCTGCGGGAAATGAAGGGCAACCTGAGCCGCATGGTCTCGCTGTTCGGCATCGCGGCGCTGGGCGTGATGATGCTGACCGGCCTGATGTGCATTGCGCCCGACATGCGCAGCGCCGGGCAGGAATACTATGTGCAGCAGAACGTGTTTGACCTGCGGGTGCTGTCCACGCTGGGCCTGACGGAACAGGACATCGCCGCCATTGCAGCGGTGGACGGGGTGGAAGCCGTGCAGCCCGTGAAGTATCAGGACGTGGAAGCCCACTGGCAGGGCCGCGAGGACACCATCGTGGTGCGGCTGCAGCAGCTGCCCGCCGACCCGCAGGCGGATACCCCGGAAAACATGGACCGCCTTGTGCTGCGCAGCGGACGGATGCCGCAGGCGGACGATGAGTGCGTGGTGCATGTCATGGGCTACGAGGACCCGGTGGAGCCGGGTACCGTGCTGACCCTGCCGGAGGACACCGAAAACGTCCGCAAAAAGCAGTACACCGTGGTGGGCACCGTGCAGGACCCCCAGCACATCTCCACCGACCGGGAGAGCAGCACGGCGGGCAATGGACAGCTGAACGCCATCGTGTTCCTGCCCGAGGGCAGCCTGACCACGGATTATTACACGGCGTGTTATATCAAGGCGAAAAATGCCGGTCTGTACGACAATTACTCCGAGGAATATCAGGCGGCAGTGGATGCCGTGGCAGAAAATATCAAGGCCATCCAGTCCCAGCGGTGCGACATCCGGCGGGCAGAACTGATCGAGGATGCCAACGCAAAGCTGACCGATGCCCGGGCGGAGTACGACAGCCAGAAGGCGCAGGCCGAGCAGAAGTTCGCCGAAGCGGAACAGCAGCTGGCAGACGCGCAGGCGCAGCTGGACAGCGCCAAAGCCCGGCTGGACGCGGGCGAAGCGGAGCTTGCTGCCAACAAAAAGGCCCTGCCCGATACCATGCAGAGCGGCGCCGACACGCTGGTGACCAGCGAGGCGCAGGTGCTGGAATTTGAGGAGCAGCTGCAGCAGATGGAGCTGCTGGTGAACCTGAAAAAGGTGGCAGACCCCCTTCTGGGCTACGCCGAGACCGCCCTGAACAACGCCCGCAAAGCACTGGACGAGGCCGAGCCGGAGGACGAGGAATACACAGAGCTGCGGGACGCCCTGCAGAAGGCGCAGGACGGCTACGACAACATCAACGGACAGCTGCAGGGCTATCAGGCACAGCTGGACGCTGGCAAACAGCAGATGTATCAGCAGGGGCTGATCTCTTCTCCCGCGCTGGACAACGACCGGCTCATCACAGAGGCGAAGGCGGCGCTGCGCAAGATGAAGCTGCAGCTTCTGCAGGGACAACTGCAGCTGACCACTGGCACCGCCACCGCCTATACCCAGTTTGACGCCGCCCGGCAGCAGCTGGATGCGGGCTGGCAGGAATACAACGACGGCGTGCAGCAGCTGGCGGACTCCCGCGCGGAGTACCAGAGCCAGAAAGCCGATGCCGAGGAAAAACTGGCACAGGGCCTTGCCCAGCTGAACGATGCCGAGGAGCAGGTCAGCCAGATCAAAAACGGCGAGTGGTATGTGCTGGACCGGGGGTCCACCCTCAGCTTTGTCACCTTTGAGCAGTACGCCGACCGCATGGACGCCATCGCCCGGGTGTTCCCGGTGTTCTTCTTCCTGGTGGCGGCGCTGGTGGCCACCACCACCATGACCCGCATGGTGGACGAGAACCGCCTGCAGATGGGCACCCTGAAGGCACTGGGCTACACCAAAGCCGCCATCGCGGGCAAGTACCTGTTCTATGCCCTCAGCGCCACGGTGCTGGGCAGCATCGTGGGCATGGTCATCGGCTTTGTGGTGTTCCCCTTCATCATCTGGCATGCCTACCAGCTGATCTTTGACCTGCCCACCTTCACCCTGCGCTTCTACCCGGGCATGGCGGCAGCCAGCGTGGCGCTCAGCGCTGCGGTCATCGGCCTTGCCACATGGAGCGCCTGCCGCTCCAGCCTGAAGGAGCGCACCGCCGCGCTGCTGCTGCCCCGGGCACCGGTGGCGGGCAAGCGCATCTTTCTGGAGTACATCACTCCGCTGTGGAAGCACATGAGCTTTTCGCAAAAGACCACCGCCCGCAACCTGTTCCGCTACAAAAAGCGCTTCTTTATGACGGTGCTGGGCGTGGCGGGCTGCACGGCGCTGCTGCTCATCGGCTTTGGCCTGCAGGACTCGCTGCTGCCCATCGTGGACAAGCAGACCTCGCAGCTGACCCACAACGACATGACGGTTTCCTTCCGCGACGAAAAGGCCCTGACCAACGAGGGCGGGCTTGCCGATGCACTGAAGCAGGCGGGGACGGTGGACAGCTGGGGCGTGTTCTACGTCAAGTCCACCACCCTGTACAACGAGGCCGGAGACAGCGCCGAGATCAGCGTGGTGGGCGCGCAGAAGGACGCCGACATGACCAGCTGCTTCACCTTCCGCACCCGGAAGGGCCACGAGGAGATCCCTTTTGACGACAGCAGCGTCATCCTGACGGAAAAGACCGCCCTGAATCTGGGCGTGAAGGTGGGGGACACCCTGTATGTGGAAAGCACCGATGGGCGGCGGGTGCCGGTGACCCTGACCGGCATCACCGAGAACTATATGTTCACCCGGCTGTATCTGTCCAACGCCCAGCTGAAGAGCTATCTGGACAGCGAGCCGGTGTGGAACACCGTCTACGGTCTGACCCACTGCAAAAACGATACCGAGTATAACGCCCTGCGGGCAAGGCTGCTGGAGTGCAGCTATGTCAGCGGCGTCAGCTTTACCGAGGACACCAACTCGATGTTCGACAACCTCATCGTCAGCCTGAACTCGGTGGTGGTGCTGATCATCGTCTGCGCGGCGGCGCTGGCAGCCGTGGTGCTGTACAACCTCATCAGCGTCAACCTTGCCGAGCGCAAAAAGGAGCTTGCTACCATCAAGGTGCTGGGCTTCTACGACAAGGAGGTCTACCGCTACATCTTCCGCGAGATCGAGCTGCTGGCCCTCATCGGCTCCGGCGTGGGGCTGCTGCTGGGCATCCCGCTGCACCGGTTCATCATCCTGACGGTGGAGATGGACCAGCTGATGTTCATCCGCACCATCGCCCCCCACAGCTACCTGCTGTCGGTGGCGCTGACCATGCTGTTCACCTTTGTGGTCTGCCTTGGCATGCGCCGCCATGTCAAGCGCATCAGCATGGTGGAAAGCATGAAGGCACCGGAATAAACCAACCAGACAAGGGAGCCGCTGCACCGGACCGGGTGCGGCGGCTCCTTTTTTGCTGCGCCTGTCCCGCGCAAAAGGTGCGTTCCTGCAACTGTTTTTGAGCAGAGAACAGGCAAAAGTCAGGCTTTTCCACGGATTGCACAAGGTTTTATGCTTGGAGTGGAGAAGGCGTCGTGCATAAAATGCATCTTTGAAATAAATGGAATTAACCTATTGACAAACTGGGTATCGAGGTCTATAATGCAGACATCCGATCCGCCGGTGTGCAGGGAAATGGAAACGAGGTTCCCCCGCGGCGGGAGATAGAGGAATGGAAAAGTCTGACGGAAGGGAGGGCACGGAAATGAAGCTGATCTGGAAAGAACTGCTGCACGCGAATTTTCGCTTTGGGCGAATGTGCGCAGACCGGGCGCGGCTTCTGACCGGCTGCTGCAGGCTGCCCTCTGGCGGGACACGAATGTGTCCCCGGATGTGACCGTCTGCCGCTGCGGCAGTGCTGTGTACCCGGTGCCGGGAGCCCCGCGCATCGGGTTTTTTACATCCGAAGATTATACTGTACGTTGAACTTGAAAGGAATAATACCATGTCTAACTATAAATTTGAGACCCTGCAGCTTCATGTCGGTCAGGAGCAGGCCGACCCTGCCACCGATTCCCGGGCAGTGCCCATCTACCAGACCACCTCTTATGTGTTCCGCAACAGCCAGCACGCCGCCGACCGCTTTGGTCTGGCTGATGCAGGCAACATCTACGGACGTCTGACCAACTCCACGCAGGACGTGTTCGAAAAGCGCATCGCTGCGCTGGAAGGCGGCGTGGCAGCACTGGCAACGGCCTCCGGTGCGGCAGCCATCACCTACACCATCGAGGCGCTGGCACAGGCAGGAGACCACATCGTGGCCCAAAAGACCATCTACGGCGGCAGCTACAACCTGCTGGAGCACACCCTGACCCAGTTCGGCGTCACCACCACCTTTGTCAACGCCCATGACCTGACCGAGGTGGAGGGCGCCATCCAGCCTAATACCAAGGTCATCTATCTGGAAACGCTGGGCAACCCCAACAGTGACATCCCGGACATTGACGCCATTGCTGCCATTGCACACAAGCACGGCCTGCCGCTGGTCATCGACAACACCTTCGGCACCCCGTACCTTATCCGCCCTATCGAGCACGGCGCGGACATCGTGGTGCACTCTGCCACCAAGTTCATCGGCGGTCACGGCACCACGCTGGGCGGCATCATCGTGGACAGCGGCAACTTTGACTGGAAGGCCAGCGGACGCTACCCCAACATCGCCGCACCCAACCCCAGCTACCACGGCGTCTCCTTTGCAGACGCTGCCGGCCCCGCTGCCTTTGTCACCTACATCCGCGCCATCCTGCTGCGGGACACCGGCGCGACCATCTCGCCCTTCAACGCATTCCTGCTGCTGCAGGGCACCGAGACGCTCAGCCTGCGCATCGAGCGCCACGTGGAGAACACCAAAAAGGTAGTGCAGTTCCTTGCCAGCCACCCGCAGGTGGAAAAGGTCAACCACCCCTCGCTGCCGGACCATCCGGACCATGCGCTGTACCAGAAGTATTTCCCCAATGGCGGCGCATCCATCTTTACCTTTAACATCAAGGGAGGCCGCGAGGAGGCCTTCAAGTTCATCGACAACCTGAAGATCTTCTCGCTGCTGGCAAACGTGGCAGACGTGAAAAGTCTGGTCATCCATCCGGCTTCCACCACCCATAGCCAGCTGAACGACGCCGAACTGGCGCAGCAGCAGATCTACCAAAACACCATCCGTCTGTCCATCGGCACCGAGCACATCGACGACATCCTTGCCGATCTGGAGGCAGGCTTCGCCGCCGTCCGCGGTCAGTAAGACCTGTCGGGCAGACCCGTTCAACGCCATCACCCAGGATCCCTTTCCGGATTCCTGATCCGCACAAGCACGCAGAAAGCTCCCGCTTCCGGTCCGACCGGCGCGGGAGCTTTTTGCGTACAAAAAAAGCGGCTGCGTCTGTGCAGCCGCGGGGGCATCATTCGGTTCTGGTCGGGCGGATGGTCACTTCGCCCCAGCGCAGGGCGTCCTGCCGCCCGTTCTCCCGCTGGACCACCAGCCGCCCCGCATCGTCGATGGCAAGGGCCTTGGCGGCGTAGGTCTCGGCCCCGGTGCACACGGTCACCCAGTGCCCGGGCACAAAGCACCGGGTGCGGTACTCGTCCAGACAGTCGAACCCCGGGCACAGCGCCAGAAGCTCCCGCCCGATGGCACCCGCAAGCGCCGCCCGGCTCACCGGGGCGGGGCCCCCGGGGTAGAGGCTGCCTGCCTTGGCGGTCAGCTCCGGGGGAAAGTCCCCGGCGGAGGCGGTCAGGTTCAGCCCCATGCCCACCACCAGCCATTCCAGCCGCCCGCTTTCCAAATCGGTGCCGGCCTCGGTCAGGATGCCACAGACTTTTTTGCCCTGATAGTACAGGTCGTTGACCCACTTGATGGACAGCTCGATGCCGCACAGCGCCTGCACGGCGCGGCACACCGCCACGGCGGCGCTGATGGTGGCAGTCTGGGCGCTGGCGGCGGGCAGCTGCGGGCGCAGCAGCACCGAGCAGTAAACGCCCTTGCCCGCCGGGCTTTCGAACCGCCGTCCCAGCCGCCCCCGGCCTGCGCTCTGGTGGGCGGTGAGCACCAGCGTGCCGTGGGGCGCACCGTCCAGCGCCAGCAGCTTGGCAGTGCGGTTGGAGCTTTCCAGCGTGTCGTAGAGGTACACCGGGGCGGGATATTCGCCCACGGCTTCGGCGCAGAAGGGGTCGCCGCCTGCCAGCCGGTAGCCCCGGCGGGACACCGCCTGCAGCGCGTAGCCCTGCGCGGTGAGGGCGGCTGCGGCCTTGTGCACAGCGGCGCGGCTGACCCCCAGCTGCTGCGCCAGCTGCTGCCCGGAAACGTATGCGCCCTCGGCGGCGCTCAGCGCCTGCAGCAGCGCCTGACGAGTGGTGGATGCCATGGCAAAATTCCTCCCTGTGTGCTATACTGCTATTGTACCATATCCGCAGGCGAAGAAAAAGTTTGAAATATTTTTGGTTTTCTGCAGGAAACGCCGCCGCTCCCCCGTATTAAGGGCAGAAGGGCGGCACACAGCGCCGTCTGCTTTGCAGAACGACACACAGAGAGGAGGGGTGCGGACCGTTGACGAGTTTGGAATTCAGCGCCATGGTGCAAAAGTATCAGGGGCTTGTGTACACGGTCTGCCACCAGCTGGTGCCGGATGCAGGCGATGCGCAGGACCTGACGCAGGAGACCTTTCTGGCAGCGTGGCGTGCCATCGACCGCTGTCCGCCCGGATACGAAAAGCAGTGGCTGACCCGCATTGCCGCCAACAAGGCCAAGGACCACCTGCGCAGCGCGTGGTTCCGCCGGGTGAACACCCCCGGCGACGAGGTGCTGGCGCTGGAAGGCGCACCGCCGGACACACAGCCGGAACAGCAGGTGCTGGAGAAGCTGGGGGAAGAAGAACTGACCCGGATGATCCTGGACCTGCGGGAGCCCTACCGCACGCCCTGCCGTCTGGTGCTGCTGGAGCAGAACACCATGGCACGCGCCGCCCAGCTGTGCGGGCGGCCGCCCAAAACGGTGGAGGCGCAGATCTACCGCGCCAAAAAGATGCTGGCACAGCAGATCCTTGCACAGACCGAAACCGCTGAAAGGGGGAGCGTACATGGAACTGTTTGACACAAACGGCTGCCTGACCGATGAGGGTCTGCAGGCACTGGTCCACGGGCAGCTGGACGAGCTGGGACGGCTGGAAGCCGCCGAGCACCTTGCCTACTGCGACCGCTGCACCGACCGCTACACCGCACTGCTGACGGACGATGTGCTGGAGACCCCGCCCCGTTCCGCCCATGGCGCGGTGATGGGCACCATCTGGATGCGGCTGATGCAGAACACATGGGGCCGCGCCGCTGTGGCGGGGGCGGCGGCGGTGCTGGCGCTGACGCTGTGGCGCGCCGGCACGCTGCAGCAGCTGCTGGACTTCCGCCGGGAGCTGTCCGGCTGGGTGCCGCAGCCCGGCCAGAGCCAGACCGCAGAGGATGCGGCGCAGCTGGGCTGCCCGGTGCAGGACGATGACCGCAAGCCCACCCAGCCGCAGACGCTGGGCCGTCCGGTGCAGGACGCTGCCCCCGAACTATCGGCAGACCTTGCCCAGACCCTGAACGACCTGCTGTTTGGCAGGCATACCACAGACCAACCACAGAAATGAGAGGACTACTACGATGAAAAATGGGATCCTGACCTTTATCTTTGCCTTCTGCCCGGGCGCGGGACAGATGTATCAGGGCTATATGAAGCGCGGCCTTTCGCTCATCACCATGTTCTGCCTGTTCATCATGGCAGGCTCGATGACCGGGCTGGATGAGCTGGTAGTCGGCTGCATCATTGTGTATATGTACAGCTTTTTCGACACCTTCAACCTCCGCGCGCAGCTGGCGGCGGAAAAAGCCCCGCAGGACGACTATCTGGTGCACTTCAACTGGCACGATGACCGCATGACCCAGTTCATGGGCGAAAGCCACAAGCTGGTGGGCTGGGGCCTCATCGCGCTGGGCGCACTGGTGTTCTACCAGAACATCATCATGCGGGTGCTGGGCGATGTGATGTGGCGCTGGGGACAGAACAACCCCTTCTTCCGCGCCATCTACCTGATGCTGGATTCCCTGCCGCAGATCGTGGTCTGCGTGGCGCTGGTCATCTGTGGTGTCTGGCTGGTGCGCGGCCCCCGGGACAAAAAGCGCGGGCAGCGCGCCCCGGAGGAGGAGTTCCCCACCTATGCCGCCGCGCCGGACGCCGCTCCGGAGCAGAAGGCGGACTTTGCCATGCCGGAGCTGTCGACGCTGCTGGGGGACCCGGTGACCCACGATGACAGCACGGAGGATGACGATGGAACAGCAGAATAAGACCGCGCAGGCGGCACCCTGTCCGCCGGAGCAGCCCCGCCGCCGGGTGGGCAGTCTGACGATGGGCGTGTGCTTCATTGTCGGCGGCATCTTCTTCTTGTGCTACTACTTTGTGCCGGGCTTTGACTGGCAGCTGGTGCTGAAGATTGCTCCGGCAGCGGGACTGGTGCTGCTGGGCGCCGAGGTGCTGTACTTCACCTCCCGCCCCGGGCGCTGGAAGTGCGACTTCTGGTCGGTTCTGGCCTGCCTTTTGCTGATGGGGGTGTGCTTTGGCCTGTCGCTGGTGCCTGCCGTGTGGGAACAGCTGGGTCCCGAGCGCCGGCAGGCGGAGCTGCGGCTGGGGCAGCAGTACACCGAGGCGGTCTATGAGCAGATGCACACCGCCGACCCGGACATCTGCGTCAAGGACGTGCGCAGTCTGGTGCACCTGTACGACAGTGCTGTGGACCGGCTGGAGCAGCTGGACGCGGGCAGCGGCTGGCTGGAAGTGAATGTGGAGCTGTTCGGACCCTACGACAGCGCTGCGGACTTTGCCGCCGACTGCCGCCGCCTGACCGATGCCGTCCGGAGCAGCAAGGTGCTGCCCGACCGGGTCACCTTCAGCTTCCCGGCGGCACAGCCGGACGACGAGACTCTCTCCGGGGGGACGGTGCCCTGTGCACAGAGCTACACCCTGTGTCTGGACGGCGTCGCGCAGCTGGACTGGACCGCTGACCAGATGACCCGCCAGACGCAGGTGGAGAGCCTGCTGGATCAGGAGAATGCCCCCGCGGAGCAGACCTTCTCTGACGGGGATGCGGACAGCGAGGAACCGCAGGCATAACGCGCCAAAACAGAAAAAAGCTGAGGACCGGCAGCGCCGGTCCTCAGCTTTTTGCGTTTGAATGGATCAGATCAGGATTCCGTTGCAGTGGTCGATCTCGTGCTGGATGATCTGGGCGGTCCAGCCGGTGAAGGTCTTGATGCGCGGCTTGCCCTCGGGGGTCTGGTACTGCACCTTGATGCTCTGCCAGCGCTTCGTTTGGCGCACGCCTTCCAGCGAAAGACAGCCCTCTTCGGTCTGGTAGGGGCCGGACTGTTTCAGGATGACCGGGTTGAACAGCACCAGATACCCCGTTTCGGCTTCCACCGCGATGATGCGCTTTGCCACGCCGATCATGTTGGCAGCCATGCCCACACAGCCATCGGCGTGGGCGGCAAGGGTCTCCAGCAGGTCCTGGGCAACGGCAGCGTCTGCCGGGGTGGCGGGCACGGACTTCTGGGACAAAAACAGCGGGTCGTGCTGGATGGGACGGATCATACGCGGGCTCCTTTCGCACGGTCGGTCAGCAGGCCAAGGGCAAGCCCCAGCCCGGCGGGCAGCACCCAGCCAAAGCCCACGCTGCCAAAGGGCAGGGCATTGGCAAGGGCGGAGAGCGTCCCCAGCGGCAGCGCGGCAAGCACACTCTGCACGGCGGTAAAGCCCACGCACAGGGGCCACACCGCCCGGCGCTGCTCCATGCCCGGCACAAAGGACAGCAGAATCAGCACGATGGCTGCCGGGTAGATGGCGTTCAGCACCGGGGTGGACAGGCGGATGATGTCAGCCAGACCGATGTTGGACACCAGCATGCTGGCAGCGGCAAAAAACGCCGCGAATGCCGGGTAGGAGACGCGGGGCAGCAGCTGGTGGAAGTATTCGCCCACGCAGGCGATCAGCCCCACGCAGGTGTTGAAGCAGGCAATGACGAAGATGGCGGCCAGCAGCACCAGCCCCGCCTGCCCAAACAGGCCCTGCGCCAGCGCGGTGAGCACATCGGCACCGGTGGCAAGGCCGGGATGCGCTGCGCCGCTCAGCCCGCCCACATGGAGCAGCATGGCGTACACCGCCAGCAGCAGCGCCCCGGCGATGCCGCCCGCCCGGATGGTGCCGCGCTCCACGGCGCGGGTCTCGGTGATGCCGCGGGCACGGATGTTCAGCGCGATGACCGCGCCGAAGTTCAGCCCCGCAAGAGTGTCCATGGTCTGGTAGCCGTACAGCACCCCCTGCACCGCCGGATGGGCGGCGTACTCCGCCGCCGGCGCGCCGTAGCCTGCCGCCACCGGGTGCACAAGGCAGCCCGCGAACAGCACCACGATGAGCAAGATCAGGCAGGGGCACAGCACCCGGCCCAGACAGTCGGTGAGCTTGTCGGGGTGCAGTGCCACAAGGAACGCCGCCCCAAAGAACACCGCCGAATAGGCCAGCTGCAGCCCGGCCCCGCCGCCCAGCAGCGGCACCAGCATCTGGAACGAGGTGCTGGCGGTGCGGGGGATGGCAAGACATGGCCCGATGGACAGGTAGACCAAAACCGAGAACCCCAGCGCGAAGGCGGGGTGCACCCGCCCGGCCAGCCGGTCCAGACCGCCCGCTCGCGCCACCGCCGCCACACCGGCAATGGGCAGGCCGATGGCGCTGAACGCCAGCCCCGCAAACGAGAGCCACAGCGCTGACCCGGCCTGTGCGCCCAGATGGGGCGGGAAGATCAGGTTGCCCGCCCCAAAGAACATGGAAAACAACGTAAAGCCCACCAACAACAGATTTTTGCCGGATAGCTTTTGCATAAAAACCCCTCTTTTCTGTACCGCCCCGCAGCGGGGCAGCGGATCAACACATCCAGTGTATCTTTTTATCTGCTTCATGTCAAGAAGCTGAAACGTGAGAAAATGTAATGACTGGCATGTCCGAGTCTGTCCCGGCATGATGCAGCGGTCATTGGTTTTTTGCGGGCAGATATGCTATACTGGAGCCGATCCACGCAGAACTTGAACGGGGGAGAACCAGAAACCATGGAACGACACAAAAAAATTGCCCGCCGCGCGTGTGCGGCAGGGTTCTGGCTGGCGGTGTGGCAGTGCGCCGCTATGGCGGTGGGGCAGCAGGTGCTGCTGGTGTCGCCGGTGCAGGCGGCGGCAGCCCTTGTGCGGCTGCTGCCCACGGCGGCGTTCTGGCAGCGGGTGGCCTTCAGCTCCGGGCGCATCCTGCTGGGGTTCGGGCTGGGTGCGGCGGCAAGCATCCTGCTGGCAGCGGCGGCGCAGCTGTCCCCGGCAGCGCGGGACCTGCTGGCCCCGGTGATGCAGCTGGTCAAAGCCACCCCGGTGGCGAGCTTTGTCATTCTGGCACTTCTGTGGGTGCGCGGCGGGGGATTGTCGGTGCTCATCAGCTTTCTGATGGTGCTGCCGGTGCTGTACGGCGCGGTGTGCACCGGCCTTGGCAGCGTGGACGTGCAGCTGCGGGAGATGGCGCAGGTGTTTCGCCTGCCGCTGGGGCGGCGGCTGCGGGCTATCTGGCTGCCTGCGGTGCTGCCCGCCTTCCGGCAGGGGTGCAGCGTGGCGCTGGGCATCTGCTGGAAAAGCGGCGTGGCGGCGGAGGTCATCGGTCTGCCGGACGGCTCCATCGGGGACGCGCTGTACCGCGCCAAGATCACCCTTTCCACCGGAGAGCTGTTTGCATGGACATTTGTTGTCATCCTGCTCAGCGCGGGCTTTGAAAAACTGTTTCTGGCCCTGCTGGACCGGGTGACCCGGGCCGTTGCGGGGGAGGTGCCGTCATGCTGAAGGTGGACCGGCTGGAAAAGCGCTTTGGCGAGCGGGTGTTATTCCGGAAACTGAGCTTTTCGGTGCAGGAGCCGGTGGTGCTGTGGGCACCCAGCGGCTGGGGCAAGACCACCCTGCTGCGCATCCTGATGGGGCTGGACGCCCCCGCCTCCGGCACGGTGCAGGGCGCCGGACGGGTGGCGGCAGTGTTTCAGGAGGACCGCCTGTGCCCCCAGCTGACGGCGGTGCAGAACGTGGCACTGGTGCTTTCGGGGCCGGAAATGCAGTACGATTCGGAGATCACCGCGGATTTTCAACAGCTTGGAATGACCGGCACGGCACTGACCCTGCCGGCAGGCAGACTCTCCGGCGGGCAGAAGCGCCGTGCCGCCCTGCTGCGGGCACTGTGGGCAGACCACGACACTCTACTGCTGGACGAGCCGTTCACCGGCATGGACCCGGACACCGTGGCTGCTGCCGCCGCTCTGCTGCGCCAGCGCTGCGCCGGTGCGCCCACCCTGCTGGCGACCCACGACCGGGACGCCATCCGCCAGCTGGGCTGGCCCGTGCTGGCGCTGGAAACGCTTTGCCCAAAGCACGATCCTTGAACAGTCAAAAAAGCGGCAGCTGCATTGCGAATGTTGCAACACAGCTGCCGCTTTTGTTCTGTTTTGATGCGGGGACGGGGGGCGGAAATTTTTAGTACAGCTTTGCGCCTGCGGGGATGTGGGGGTCTACCATCAGCAGGTGCAGACCCTCTCTGCCGTCCTCCTCGTGGACGGCAGAGATCAGCATACCCTCGGAATCAATGCCCATCATCTTGCGGGCAGGCAGGTTCATGATGGCGATGGCGGTCTTGCCCACCAGCTCGGCGGGCTCGTAGTACTCGTGGATGCCGCTGAGGATCACACGGTCCTTGCGCTCGCCGTCGTCCAGCGTGAACTTCAGCAGCTTCTTGGACTTGGGCACAGCCTCGCAGGCAAGGATCTTCACCGCACGGTAATCGGACTTGGCAAAGGTGTCAAAGTCCACCAAGTCGGTAAAGATGGGCTCGATCTTCACCTTGGAGAAGTCGATGGCCTCCTCCGCAGCGGGTGCGGCGGGGGCAGTCACCACAGCAGCCTCCGCGGGAGCATCGGCAGTAGCCTTCTTCTCCTGCTCGGTGGGCTTCATGGTGGGGACAGGTCAAGGAAGGCTCACAAATGGCTTTATTTCCCTTTATAAGCCTACCCATGCGGCTTCCTTTTTCCCGCTCCCGCACGTCACCCTACGCAACTCTCCACAACTTACCGGCAATTTGGTGTAAAAGTGGTGTAGTAGTTGGTGTAGTAGATTTCAGACTGAAATGCCCAGTTTACCGTTCAGATTTGCAAAGGAATGGGCTTTGGCTTCCTTGGTGGCTTCCGCGTAGATCTCCATCGTGGTGCTGATGTCCTTGTGTCCCATGATGTCCTGAATGATCTTCAGGTTGGTCTCATTTTCGCACAGCCGGGTGCAGAACGTGTGACGGAGATTGTGGCAGGAGAAGGGCGGCAGCAACTGCGGTTCCCGCTTTTCCTTTTCGGCCTTTTCCAGTTCGGCTTCGTTGTAGGCCACACTGATGCGCTTGATGGCGCGGTTGACCGTCTGCGGGTTCTGCGGCTGGCCGAAGCGGTTCAGGAATACGAAGTCCGA
>CAKSWU010000010.1 GCA_934513205.1 uncultured Faecalibacterium sp.
GACCGCCGCTTCCCTACCGAAGCGTGGCGACAAGAGATATTATACTCAGGCAAGGCCGTTTTGTCAACAGATTTTTCGATTATTTTTGGTTTTTTCTGAGAAAAGTCTGATTTTTACACGGATACGCGCTTTTTCGTTTTTTCTGTTTTGGTCAGTGCTTTTCCGCTTCTGCGGCGCGCAGCGCGCGGTCGCGTTCCAGCAGCGGGCGCAGATACTGGCCGGTAAAGCTGCCGGGCACGGCGGCCACCTGCTCCGGGGTACCCTCGGCAACGATCTCGCCACCGGCGCTGCCGCCCTCGGGGCCAAGGTCGATGATATGGTCGGCACACTTGATGAGATCCAGATTGTGCTCGATGACGATGACAGTATTGCCCACGTCCACCAGTTTTTGCAGCACCTCAATCAGGCGGTGCACATCTGCAATGTGCAGGCCGGTGGTGGGCTCGTCCAGAATATACACCGTTTTGCCGGTGCCGCGGCGGGCAAGCTCGTTGGCCAGCTTTACGCGCTGCGCCTCGCCGCCGGAAAGGGTGGTGGCGCTCTGCCCCAAGGTGACATAGCCAAGTCCCACGTCCAGCAGCGTTTGCAGCTTGCGGGCGATCTTGGGCTGGTTTGCAAAGAACACCACCGCTTCCTCCACGGTCATGTTCAGCACATCCGCAATGGTCTTTTCCTTATACTTTACTTCCAGCGTTTCGCGGTTGTAGCGCGCGCCCTTGCACACCTCGCAGGGCACATACACGTCCGGCAAAAAGTGCATTTCGATCTGCAGAATGCCGTTACCCTCGCAGGCTTCGCAGCGACCGCCCTTGACGTTGAAGCTGAACCGTCCCGGGCCGTAACCCCGCATTTTGGCGTCCTGCGTCTGGGAGAACACGGTGCGGATATCGTTGAAAACACCGGTGTAGGTGGCGGGGTTGGAGCGCGGGGTGCGGCCGATGGGCTGCTGGTCGATGCCGATGACCTTATCCACGAACTCCAGCCCCTCTACCCCATCGCACTTGCCGGCGCGGGAGCGGGCACCGTTCAGCTCGCTGGCAAGCGTTTTGTACAGGATCTCGTTGATCAGGCTGGACTTGCCCGAGCCGGAAATGCCGGTGACACAGATGAACTCCCCCAGCGGGAAGCTGACGTCGATGTTGCGCAGGTTATTTTCCCGCGCGCCCTTTACGGTCAGGCAGTGGCCGTTGCCGGTGCGGCGGGTCTGGGGCACTGCAATGCGCTTGCGGCCGGAGAGATAGTCGCCGGTAATGCTCCGCTTGGCCTTGCAGATATCCTTTACGCTGCCTGCCGCCACGATCTCACCGCCGTGCACACCGGCACCGGGACCTACGTCCACGATATAATCCGCGCTGCGCATGGTGTCCTCGTCATGCTCGACCACGATGACCGTGTTGCCCAGATCCCGCAGGTTTTTCAGAGTGGCGATGAGCTTATCGTTGTCCCGCTGATGCAGGCCGATGGAGGGCTCGTCCAGCACATAGAGCACGCCGGACAGGGCGCTGCCGATCTGGGTGGTCAGGCGGATGCGCTGGCTTTCACCACCGGAAAGCGTGCCCGCCGCCCGGGCCAGCGTGAGATAATCCAGACCCACGCTCTGCAAAAATTGCAGGCGGTTCTTAATCTCCTTCATGATCTGGCCGCCGATCTGCTGCTGCTTTTCGGTGAGGTTCGGCTCGTTCTGCCGGATAAATTCCAGCTCATCCCGGATGGACATTTCACAGAACTGGCTGATGTTCTTGTCCCCAATGGTTACGGCAAGCACCACCGGCTTCAGGCGCTGCCCGTGGCAGTCCGGGCACTCCACGCCAGACATAAAGCTGCCGATCTCTTCCTTCATCCACTCGCTGTTGGTCTCGCGGAAGCGGCGTTCCAGATTCTCCACGATGCCCTCGAAGGTATTATAATACACGCCGCTGCCGAACTCGTTGGTGCGGTGCATCTCGATTTTTTCGCCGTTGGTGCCGTAGAGCAGGGCGTTCACCGCCTCGGTGCTCATCTCCTTAATGGGCGTATCCAGCGTAAAGCCGTATTTTTTACCAAGGCCAAGATAATACATCTCGCTCACAGAGCCCTCGGCGTAATACCAGCCGCTGGCCTTGATGGCACCCTCCCGGATGGAAAGGCTGCGGTTGGGCAGGATGCGATCCTCGTCCACCCGCATAAAGGTGCCAAGGCCGGTGCATTTTTCGCAGGCACCCAGCGGGTTATTAAAGGAGAACAGCCGGGGCGACAGGTCGCTGATGGAGATGCCGTGCTCCGGGCAGGCAAAATTCTGGCTGAAGGTCATGCACTCGCCGCCGATGACGTCCACCTCGGCCACGCCACCGGTGAGCGCCAGCGCCGTTTCCAGCGAGTCGGCCAGACGGCTGCGGATGCCCTTGCGCAGGGCAAGACGGTCCACCACGATTTCCACCGTATGCTTGATGTTCTTTTCCAGACTGATCTCCTCGTCCAGATCATACAGGTTGCCGTCGATTTTTACGCGGGCGTAACCGGCGCGGCGGGCAGCGTCCAGCTCCTTCTGCTGGGTACCCTTGCGCTGGCGCACCACCGGAGCCAAGATCTGGAACTTGGTGCCCTCCTCCAGCTTGAGGACGGCATCCACCATCTCGTCCACGGTCTGCTGACTGATGACTCGCCCGCACACCGGACAGTGCGGCACGCCGATGCGGGCGTACAGCAGGCGCAGATAATCGTAGATCTCAGTCACAGTGCCCACGGTGGAGCGGGGGTTGTGGCTGGTGGTTTTCTGGTCAATGGAGATGGCCGGCGAAAGGCCGGTGATCTCGTCCACATCCGGCTTATCCATCCGGCCCAGAAACATCCGGGCGTAGCTGGAAAGGCTTTCCACATAGCGGCGCTGACCGTCCGCGTAGATGGTATCGAAGGCCAGACTGGACTTGCCCGAGCCGGAAAGACCGGTCATAACGATCAGCTTTTCCCGCGGGAGGGTCAAGTTGATATTTTTCAGGTTGTGCTCGCGGGCACCTTTGATAATAATTTTATCGTTTGCCAAGGTATTTTCTCCCTTTTCGTTGTGTCTGTGCATGGTTTTGCTTGCGCTCGGTCTCGGCAGCGGAATCCACGGTGGGGTTCTCACCCCGGCGCAGGCGGTCGATCTGATCCCGCAGGAAGGCTGCGTGTTCAAATTCCAGCAGCTTCGCGGCCTCCTTCATCTCCCGGGTCAGGCGCTCAATGGCAGCTTCCCGCTCCAGCTTGCCCATGCGGCGGGTGTTGCGCTTGGCGTTTTCGGCCTTATCGCTGATCTCGATGCTGTCCGCAATGGCCTTGACGATGGTCTTTGGCACGATGCCGTGCTCTTCGTTATAAGCCATCTGGATGGCGCGGCGGCGCTCGGTCTCGGTGATGGCGCGCTCCATGCTGTCGGTCACCACATCGGCGTACATGATGACCATGCCCTCCGCGTTGCGGGCGGCGCGGCCGATGGTCTGGATCAGGCTGGTCTCGCTGCGCAGAAAGCCCTCCTTGTCGGCATCCAGAATGGCCACAAGGCTCACCTCCGGCAGGTCCAGACCCTCGCGCAGCAGGTTGATGCCCACTACCACATCGATGCTGCCCAAACGCAGATCCTTGATGATCTCCATCCGCTCGAAGGTATCCACCTCGTGGTGCATATATTTGACCTTGATCCCCTGCTCGGTGAGGTAATCGGTGAGATCCTCGGCCATCTTTTTGGTCAGGGTGGTCACAAGTACCCGCTCCTGCCGCTGGATGCGGGCGTTGATCTCGCCCAGCAGGTCCACCACCTGCCCTTCCACCGGGCGCACCGAGATGACCGGGTCCAAAAGACCTGTGGGGCGAATGACCTGCTGCGCCACCTGTGAGCTGTGCTGGCGCTCGTACTCGCCGGGGGTGGCAGAGACAAAGATCATCTGGTTGAGCTTGGACTCCACCTCCTCAAATTTCAGGGGGCGGTTATCGAAAGCAGACGGCAGGCGGAAACCGTATTCTACCAGCGTTTTTTTGCGGGCGTAGTCGCCGCCGTACATGGCGCGCACCTGTGGCAGGGTGACATGGCTCTCATCCACGAAGAGCAGAAAATCCTCCGGGAAATAATCCAGCAGGGTGGTGGGCATACTGCCCGGCGCGCGGCCGGACAGCACTGCCGAGTAGTTTTCGATGCCCTTGCAGATGCCCACCTCGTTCAGCATCTCGATGTCGTAGTTGGTGCGCTGGGCAATGCGCTGCGCTTCGATCAGCTTGCCCTCGGCAGTGAACTGCTTCACCTGCGCGTCGCACTCGGCGCGGATCTTTTCCAGCGCAGCGGCCTTTTTTTCGGCGCTGACGATATAGTGACTTGCCGGGAAGATGGCAACATGCTTGACCACGTTCTGCTTGGATCCGGTCAGGGGGTTGAACTCGGTAATGCGGTCGATCTCGTCCCCGAAAAACTCCACCCGGATGGCAAGCTCGCTCATATAGGCCAGATAGATATCCACGGTGTCCCCGTGCACTCGGAACTTGTTGCGCACAAAATTCACGTCGTTGCGCTCGTATTGCAAGGTAACCAGCTTTTTGCACAGCTCGTCCCGCTCCATCTGCATCCCGGGGCGCAGACTGATGACCATGCTGCGGTAGTCGATGGGGTCGCCCAGAGAGTAAATGCAGGACACCGATGCCACGATGATGACGTCCCGCCGCTCGGAAAGCGCCGCCGTAGCCGAGTGGCGCAGGCGGTCGATCTCATCGTTGATGGCGCTGTCCTTTTCAATATAGGTATCGGTGCTGGGGATGTAGGCCTCCGGCTGGTAGTAGTCGTAGTAGCTGACGAAATATTCCACCGCGTTGTTGGGGAAAAACGAGCGGAACTCGGTACACAGCTGCGCCGCCAGCGTTTTGTTGTGCGCCAGCACCAGCGTGGGGCGGTTGCACTTTGCAATGACGTTGGCCATGGTAAAGGTTTTGCCGCTGCCGGTCACGCCCAGCAGGGTCTGGCAGCGGTCACCCCGCTGCACCCCATCCACCAGCGTTTCAATGGCCTGCGGCTGGTCGCCGGTGGGCTGGTAAGAGGATACCAGTTCAAATTTTTCGTCTGCCATCTTCCCTCTCCTCTCCGGCTTTGCGCTGCGCGAAAACCACAAACAGTTGTTATTTGTGTTGATTATAGCACATTGGTTTTCATAAGTAAACACTTTTTCGTGTAGAGTCAGGGACGGAACAGTGCTCCGGTCTTAAAATCATAGATGGGCAGGCGTCCGGCGTCCCGCATGGAGAAATACTCCGTGTCGGTCAGGATAAAGTGATCCAGCAGATGGACCTTGACCATTCCCAATGCCCGGGCAATGTTGCAGGTAACCTCCATATCCTCGATCGAGGGCAATGCCACACCGTTGGGATGGTTATGGCAGAGTACTACTCCCTCGGTCCCGCTGCGGATGGCGGCTGCCACCACATCCTTGAGGTCCAGACTGACCCGGTCTGAAGTGCCTTCCCTCAGCCAGACCGCCGACCGCACCCGCATACGGCTGTCCAGACAGACCAGCATGGCGCGCTCATAGTCCGACCATGCAAACTTTGCCATCAGGTAGCTGCCCATCTGTTCAGTGGTCTTGATGCAGCGGGTGGTGCTGGTGCGGCTGCGTCCATAGTAGCGGCAGACCTGCGGCAACAGGTGCAGCATCCGGGCCGTGGCAGGCCCCACCCCCTCTACCGTGCACAGTTCTTCCTCACTGGCCTCCAGCACGGCGGCAAAGTCGCCAAAGCGTTCAATCAAGTCATGGGCGATGCCGTTGGTGTCCTTCTGGGCGTTGGTCAGATAGAGGATGTACTCCAGCGCTTCGTGCTCTGCCAGACTGTCCAGTCCATAGCTCTGCACCCGCTCCCGCATTCGTTGACGGTGACCCTTGTGCCGTTTCTGTTCTGCCATTTCCGCTGCTCCTTTTCTGGTTCATTCCCTATAATAGTACCCATTTTGCCGCCGAAACTCAACCCTTCCGGGAAAATATATTTTCTTTCGCGTTGACTTGCAGGCAGGGCTGTATTACTATAAAGGTACACTTTGAAAATTGAGGAACGTTTATGAAACAATATACCGCAACCGCCAACGATGACGGCGTCCGTCTGTCACGCTTTGTGCAGAGCGTGACCCGGGACTTCCCCACCAGCCTGCTGTACAAAAGTTTCCGCAACAAGCGGGTGAAGGTGAACGGCAAAAAGGCCGCACCGGAGTACCGTTTGCAGGCGGGAGACCTGATCGAGTTGTACATCAACGATGAGTTTTTCCCGCCGGAGGGCGCAAAGCCGGTGCAGAAGGCTGCCCCCAAAAAGCAGCCCAATCAGCCCAAGGTGACTGTCGTCTACGAGGACGAAAACATTGCTGTTCTGTACAAGCCCACCCATCTGCTGTGCCACAGCGACCGCACCGGCGACGCAAACCTTGTGGATGCCTTTGCCCAGTATCTTGCGGAAAAAGGTGAATACGATCCCCACGGCGAGAACCGCTTCAAACCCGGCATTTGCAACCGGCTGGACCGCGGCACCGAGGGGCTGGTGATCGCCGCCAAGAACTACGCCGCCCTGCGGGACATGAACGAGATCATCCGCACCGACCTGCTCAAGAAGGAATACTACACCATCACGGTGGGCATTCCCCAGTCCGGGCGGTTCGCCGCATGGTGGGAGCACGACGAAAAGAACAACAAGGTCAGCATCCACGCTCATCAATCGCAGGACGAGCGCCGCAAGCAGATCATCACAGACGTGGACGTGCTGCGCACCGCAGGCCCCTTTGCCCTGTGCAAGATCGGTCTTGTCACCGGACGCACCCACCAGATCCGCGCGCATCTGGCTTATCTGGGCAAGCCGGTGCTGGGCGATATCAAGTACGGCAACCGCAAGATGAACGAGCGCACCGGCACCAAGACGCAGGCGCTGTGCGCCGTGCGTGTCAGCTTTCTGGATGTGCCGGAGGAAAACACCCTGCACTATCTTTCCGGCAAGGTCGTTAAGCTGAAGGACCCCCAGATCGTAAAGCAGTTCGATGCACTGGATAAAAGCAAGGCGGATGGAGAAAACGACCATGCATAAAATCGACATGACCACGTGGCCGCGAGCAGAGCTGTTCCGGTTCTTTTCCGGAGTGTCACAGCCATTTTACAGCGTCACCTTCCGGGTGGACGTGACGAATCTCCATGCCTACACCAAAGCCCGCGGCATTTCCTTTTATTATGCCCTCGGCTATCTCGTGACCGATGCCGTGAACAGCGTGGTGAATTTCCGCTATACCATCCGGGACGGCGAGGTCTGGCTTCTGGATGAGCGCATCCCCAGCCTGACCGACCTGAAACCCGGCAGTGAGCAGTTCCATATCGTCACACTGCCCAAGACCGGCACGCTGGACGAGTTCTGCTGCGCCGCAAAAGTTAAGAGCACTGCACAGCAGAGCTTTCTGGATCAGGACTGCGAGACGGACGCGCTGATCTACATTTCCACCACGCCGTGGTTTGATCTGACCAGCTGCACCAACGAGCGGGATTTTGACAAAGACGACGCCATCCCCCGCATCACATGGGGCAAGTATGTCCCGGAAAACGGCCGCGAAACGCTGGGCATGAGCCTTGAGGTGAGCCACCGGTTCATCGATGGGTATCACCTGGGGCAGTTTTATCAAAAGCTTCAAAAAAGCATTGATGAATTGTAAAAAACGGCTGCTGTACTTTACCGTACAGCAGCCGTTTTTCTCTTTATTCTTTACTTTTTGTCGGAGTCCTGCTCCGCCTTTTCCTGTTCTTTCCGCAGTTCCTTGATGCGCTTCTTTTCGCTCTGGACATGGGGCCACGGCCACGAAAAGCCTTCGTTCTGCTTACACCAGCGGGTAAGCGGATAGAATGCAAAGGCAAGCCCAAAGAGATACAGCAGCGCAAACAGCAGGGCGTCCAGCGTGACCAGTGCGTCCAGCGCGCCAATGACCGCCACCACGCAGCCTGCCTTCAGGAAGAACAGACCGTTCTGGCGGCAGTATTCCTCAAAGTGCTCTGCCTTGACGGCACGGCGTCCCTGATCGCCCCAGACCCGGGGATTTTTCATCACGGAATAGCCATAGAACACCATCATCAGGCCAAGGGTGAGCTGAAAGCCAAAAAACATGGGTCACACCTCTTATCTCAAAAAATCAGTCCTCGAACAGCGGCTTCATCATGGGCAGAAAATCCAGCGTTGCAAAATAATCCCGGGGCGTCTGGGCGCGGCGGATCAGCCGGTGAGAGCCGTCCTCGCACAGCAGCACCTCGGCGCAGTGCAGCTTGCCGTTGTAGTTGTAGCCCATCGCCGAACCGTGAGCACCGGTGTCGTGGATATAAAGGATATCCCCGATGTCGATCTTGGGCAGCATCCGGTCGATGGCAAACTTGTCATTGTTCTCGCACAGACCGCCCACCACGTCGTACTTGTGGTCGCAGGGCGCATTTTCCTTGCCCAGCACCGTGATGTGATGATAGGCACCGTACATGGCAGGACGCATCAGGTTGGCGGCGCAGGCATCCAGACCAATGTATTCCTTGTAGATGTGCTTTTCGTGGATCGCCGTTGCCACCAGCGCACCGTAGGGGCCGGTGGTGAAGCGGCCCATCTCGCTGAAGATGGCCACATCGCCCATACCGGCAGGCACAAGGATCTCCTCAAACTTTTTGCGCACGCCCTCGCCGATGGCCATGATGTCGTTTTCGGACTGTTCCGGGCGGTAGGGGATGCCCACGCCGCCGGACAGGTTGATGTAGCGGATGTGGGCACCGGTGGCCTTCTGCACTCGGACAGCCAGCTGGAACAGGATGCCTGCCAGCTCCGGGTAGTAGGCATCCGAGATGGTGTTGGAGGCCAGGAACGCATGGATGCCAAAGTTCTTTGCACCCTTTGCCATCAGCTTTTTGTAGCTTTCGATCATCTGCTCCTCGGTCATGCCGTACTTGGCATCACCGGGCTTGTCCATGACCTGAAAACCCTCTTTGCTCTCACCCAGCTGGAAGGTTCCGCCGGGGTTGTAGCGGCAGAAGATATTCTCCGGCACACCTGCCACACGCTCCAGAAACTCCACCATAGTGGCATCGTCCAGATTGATGTAGGCACCCAGTTCATAGGCTTTCTGCATATCCTCCACCGGAGTCTGGTTGGAGGAAAACATGATCTCCTCACCGGTAAAACCGCAGACCTCACTGAGCATCAGCTCGGTCAGAGAAGAGCAGTCCACGCCACAGCCCTCCTCCTTGAGGATCTGCAGGATCACAGGGTTCGGCAGCGCCTTGACGGCAAAATACTCTTTGAAGCCCTTGTTCCAGCTGAACGCCTTGTTGATGCGGCGGACATTCTCGCGAATGCCCTTTTCATCGTAAACGTGAAACGGCGTGGGCACATCCTCAATGATCTGCTGCGCCATCGCCTCGGTCAGAAACGGTTTCTTTTCCATAGTTACATCCCTCTCATTTTGTGCAGTCCGGGACCGCCCTTTCTGCATTCTATCACACGCGGTCAACGTTCCGCGATGATCTGTGTTTTTACAATTTCAGATTCTTGCGGGTGGGGGTAAAGGTAGGGATCATGGCTTCCAGCTGCTCCACCACGCCATCATCGTTGTGCTCTGCCGCGGCTGCCAGCTCCTGCAGCTGTTGATAGAACACTGCAAGGTCGATGGTACGAGGCGACGCCACAAAGATCTTGTTGTGCTGGGTGCGGCGCATCTTGTCCTGTTCCTCGTCCATCATCAGCTCCTCGTAGAGCTTTTCGCCGGGGCGCAGTCCCACGATACGGATCTCCATATTCACGCCCGGCTCGTAGCCATAGAAGCGGATAAGCTGTTTTGCCAGATCCATGATCTTCACCGGTTCGCCCATATCCAGCACATAAATGCTGCCGCTCTCTGCCAGCGCGCCCGCCTGCAGAACCAGCTGGGCAGCCTCAGGGATGGTCATAAAATAGCGCTCAATGTTGGGGTCGGTCAGGGTGACCGGTCCGCCCTTTTTGATCTGCGCCTCAAACAGCGGGATCACGCTGCCATGACTGCCCAGCACGTTGCCAAAGCGCACCGCCACGCACTTCATGTCGGTGTTGCCTGCAAAGGTCTGGATGAGCATCTCGCAGATGCGCTTGGTGCAGCCCATGACGCTGGTGGGGTTCACTGCCTTATCGGTGGACAGCTGTACGAATCGCTCCACACCGTGCTCACTGGCGCTGACCAGCAGGTTTTTGGTGCCAAGAACGTTGTTCTTGACCGCCTCCGCCGGGCTGACCTCCATCAGCGGCACATGCTTGTGCGCCGCGGCATGGAACACCACCGTGGGGTGATAGGTCTCGAACACCTCGTCCAGCCGTTTTTTGTCCCGGATGGAGCCGATGAGCACTGTGACCGGGATATCTCTGCCGTATTTCTGCTGCAACTCCATCAGCAGCTCATAGGCACAGTTTTCGTAGATGTCAAAGATCAGCAGCTTGCCGGGGTGGAAACGCATCACCTGACGGCACAGTTCGCTGCCGATGGAGCCGCCGCCGCCCGTCACCAGCACGGTCTTTCCGGTGAGGTAGCCGGAGATCTGATCTGTGTCCAGCGTGACCTCGTCACGGGAGAGAAAGTCCGCAGTGTTCAGCTCGCGGAACGCGCCCTGCTGCGGCGCACCTGCACCCACGCTCTGCGGGTCGCTGAGCACCTGCACTGCGCAGTGGGTGCTGACACACAGGTCGATGACATGGCTCAGGCGGCTGCCCTTCAGGGTGGGGATGGCAATGATGATGCTGTGGATGCCGTAGCGCTTGCACAGCTCCGGGATCTGCTCCAGCGTGCCCTTGACCGGCACGCCGTGGATGGTCTGGTTGAGCTTTGCGAGGTCGTCGTCCACCGCCACCACGGCGTGGCCGTATTCCTTGTTGGACTTGCACACATTGATGGCCCATGCCCCGGCCTCGCCTGCGCCCACGATCATCACCGGGCGGTTGGGGTCCTTCACCGGGACACGGCGCAGCCGCTCGCCCAGCGGGTGGTTCAGGAACAGCCGCCATGCCAGACGGCTGCCGCCCACCAGCAGGAAGATCAGCACCGCCGCCATGCAGTTGGCAGAGTTGAACAGGACGCCGTGGATGCACAGGCGGTTGATCAGATAGACCGCCGCCGTGGGCACACCCACTGCGCAGGCCAGACGGAACAGATCCCGCTCGCCAGCATACTTCCACAGCACCGAGTACAGCCCGCCCGCCAGAAAGCAGACGACATACAGCACCACGATCCACGGAAGATTTTCATACAGGATCGCACGATTGCGGGGCCACCATGCGGCCTCCACTGCACCGTCAGCCCGCAGCAGCAGTGCAAAATAAAAGCTGAACGCAACAATGGCTGCATCCAGCAGCACAAGCACTGCGCGGCGTGCCAGCACTGGCAGTGTGTTCTTTTTGTCTTTCACGAAAGAAGCCCTCTTTGATCCGGCACAGCACAAAAGCCGCACCTCTATTTTCAGCCGGGGAGCCCCGCCTGTGCAGAGCTGCCGCCGGGCGGACAGGCCTGCCCTACTAGTATACTCAGAATCCTGCGCTGTGTCCAGAAAAAACCGATATTTCTGCGATTTGCCAAAACAAAAAGGAGAAGCCCGAAGGCTTCTCCTCTAATGCGCTAAAACGATGCTCAGGACTGGCAGGCAGTGATCAGGCTCATCTTGTAGACCTCGTCTGCGTTGCAGCCGCGGGACAGGTCGTTGATGGGAGCGTTCAGGCCCTGCAGGATGGGGCCGTAAGCGGCATAGCCGCCCAGACGCTGTGCGATCTTATAGCCGATGTTGCCGGCCTCGATGCAGGGGAAGATGAAGGTGTTGGCCTGGCCTGCCACCTTACTGCCCTTGCACTTGACCTGTGCCACCTCGGGAGCAACGGCTGCGTCAAACTGCAGCTCGCCGTCCACAGCCAGCTCGGGGTCCATCTCCTGAGCCTTGATGGTAGCGTCGTGGCTCAGGGCCACCGTGCCGCCCTTGCCGGAGCCCTTGGTGGAGAAGCTCAGCACAGCCACCTTCGGGTCGATGCCGAACAGCTTTGCGGTGCGGGCGGTCTCAACAGCCACCTCTGCCAGCTTGGAAGCGGCAGACACCTTGACCTCGCCGGTAGCCTTGTCCACGGTATCGGTGTAGTCGATGTTCACGGCGCAGTCGCCCATGGCAATGCGCTTCAGGCCCTCTTCGCCGCAGTCGCGGTCCAGAATAAAGCAGGAGCTCACCAGATGTGCACCCTTCTTGGTCTTAACCAGCTGCAGAGCGGGACGGATGGTGTCGGCGGTGGAGTAGGTAGCGCCGCCCAGCAGACAGTCGGCCTTGCCCATCTTCACCAGCATGGTGCCGAAGTAGTTGGACTTCTTCAGCAGGGCGGTGCACTCCTCCGGGGACTGCTTGCCCTTACGCAGCTCCACCATGGTGTTGACCATCTCATCGAAACCTGCATAGGTCTCAGGGTCGATGATCTCGGCAGCGGAAATATCAAAATTACCGGCGGCGGCAGCAGCCTTGCACTCTGCCTCGTTGCCCACCATGACGACCTTCAGCAAACCCTCGGCCAGCAGCTTGCTGGCTGCCTCCAGGATGCGGGGATCATTGCCCTCGGTGAAAACGATCGTCTTGGGATTTGCCTTCAGCTGTGCTACCAGCGGTGCAAACATATCAGCCATTGTGATTACCTCCGAATGTATATTTCAATTCCATCATTAGGCTCCTGTGCTGTTGGACACAAGGATGCCTTTCTCCCCTATTCTAGCACACCCAGCAAAAAGTTCAAGACAAAATTGTGTTTTAATGCTATAATTTAAAAGAAAAGCAATTTCCGTTTTGTGAATTTATTATCATACTTTTTTTCAAGGAGATGGAACCATCATGGATTGGGATACATTAAAAGCCGCCTGTCTTGCCTGCCAGAAGTGCGAGCTGTGTGCCGGGCGCACCAACGTGGTGTTCGGGCAGGGTGTGCAGGACGCCGAGGTGCTCTTTGTGGGCGAAGGCCCCGGCCAGAGCGAGGATGAGCAGGGCCTGCCCTTTGTGGGCCGCAGCGGGCAGCTGCTGGACCGGTACCTTTTTGCCATTGATCTGGACCGCAGTCAGAATTGCTACATCGCCAACATCGTCAAATGCCGCCCGCCCCAGAACCGGGACCCGCTGCCCGCCGAAAGCAACGCCTGCATGCCGTGGCTGCGGGAGCAGTTCCGGCTTTTGCGGCCCCGTATCGTGGTATGCCTTGGGCGTATTGCCGCCCAGCGGATGATCCGTCCGGACTTTTCCGTGACCAAAGAGCACGGTCAGTTCTTTGAAAAGAACGGCATCCTGTTCATGGGCACCTTTCACCCCGCAGCCCTTCTGCGCCAGCCCCAGAACAAGCCCGCCGCCTTTGAGGATTTTGTTGCTCTGCGGGACAGGATCGAAGCCGTGTGCGATCACACCTACCGGAAGTGATCTGCTGCCCGGCACAGCTCCCATGCCGTCAGACAGCACAGAAAAAACGCCGCAAGGGCGCAGTCGGCGGGCACGCGGCGCATCAGGATCACCCGCTGCGGCAAGGTGCTGAAGGTCTCTGCCGCCTGCCGGGGCAGCCCCAGCCAGAACAGTGCCAGTGACAGCGGCAGATGCACCGTCCGAGCTGCCAGCAGCCGCCGCAGTGAGACCTGCGGCGGGCAGAGGGTTCGTACCTGCAGCAGCACCGATGCTCCCTGCACGCTGAGCGCGGCGCAGCACAGGCTGCTGGCCCAGACGCCGGTGCGGGACGCGCAGTCACAGCCGGAACACACCTCCAGCAGCATGGCAGGCAGTGCCGCCCATGCGCCGGGCAGAAAACGGCTGACCCCCGCCGCCAGCAGACGGAAATATAATATGAACCCGCAGAGCTTCAGGTAAGTCACCGCCGCCTGCGCGACCAGAACATCCAGCCCGGGGAGCGGTGTCGTCTCCTGCGGGCTTTTATGCGTCCCTGCGTGTCCGGGGTCTCCGGCCATCCGGTTCAGCAGCGCCGCCGAGAGCCAGCCCGCCACCACCTGCGCGGCAAACAGCTGCACCCCCAGTGCGCAGCTGCCCAGCAGCTGCCCGCCGACAGTCAGGATGACAAAGGACGGGCCGGAGCAGATGCAGGCCGGCAGAAGAGCCGCAGCTGCCCGCGTCGACAGCCGCCCGCTGCGCACGGCTGCCGATGCTGCGGACGCCGCCGGGGCAAACCCACCCACAAAGCCCAGCAGCAGTACCCCGCCTGCGCTTTTGGCATCCATGCCCCGCAGCCCGATGCCGCGGGCTACCGGGCGGAAAACAACGCCAAGCGTCTCCCCTGCCCCGCTGCAGGCCAGCAGCGATGAAACCAGTAAAAACGGGTACAGTGACACCAGCAGCGGTCCGCCGCAGAGGGCAAGCCCCTGCCGCAGGCTGTCGGCACACAGTCCCGGCTCTGCGAACACCAGCACTGCCGTGGCAAGTGCCAGCACCCGGTATGACATTGCACAGATCTTCCGGTTCCGATTCATAAGCGCACCCTCCACATCCATATATATGTAGCAGCCTGCCGTGGACATCACAGCGGGCCGGGAGGGGACCAAGATGCCAAAGATCCGCCGCAGGCGTTCCTCGGTGCGGGACTGGCTGGCCGCGCTGTTTCGTCAGCCGTCCCGGACAGCCTACCGCATGCCTGCCATTTATCAGAGCGGCGGACGAATGGAGATCGAGCACTTCCGTGCAGTCCTGACCTATGACGGAGACCGGCTGTGCCTGCAAATGCCCCGGGGGCGGCTGACCATCTACGGCGATGGACTGAAGATCCTTACCCTGACCGCCACCCGCCTGACCCTCTGCGGCAGGGTCCTGCGCACAGACTTTTCGGACGAACAGGAGGCGTGAATGGAACCGCTACGGCTCTGGGCTGCGGTGGAATTCACTGCACACAACGGCAGCACCGCAGCCCTGCTCACCGCCGCCGCGCAGGCGGGGCTGCACCCCTACGGCGTCACTGCCCTGCCCGGCGGCTTCCGCGCCCACTGCGCCCCATGGCAGTACCGCCGCTATGCAGCGCTGGCCCGGAAATACCGCGTCCGGCTGCGGATCTGCAAACGACAAGGGGCTTTTTTCCGGGTCCGTTCTCTGCTGCGGCGCACGGGGCTCTGGGCAGGGCTGGCGGTCTTCGTGCCGCTGCTGCTGTGGAGCCAGCAGTTCGTCTGGGCGGTGGACGATTCTTCCCTCACCGTGGGACAGGCCGCCCGGGCAGCTGCCACCCTGCGGGAGGCCGGCCTGCAGCCCGGTGCCTCCGTGACCGGAGAAAAACTTGCCGCCGGAGAGTATGCCCTGCTGCGCAGCGGCGAGTTTTCATGGTCCAGCCTGAACTTTGCCTGCGGGCGGCTGAAGGTAGAGCTTGCTGCCGCTGCCCCAAAGCCCGACATTGCCGCCGGGAGCCTTCGCGGCATCCGCGCAAAATGCAGCGGCACTGTGATGGAGGCAGAGCTTGCCAGCGGTACCATGCTGGTGGTGCCCGGGCAGGATGTGGAAGCCGGGCAGGGATTGATCGGCACTGCCCGCAGCCGCCGGGACGGCACCCTCATCTTTGCCCCTGCTGCCGGGATCGTCCGGGCGCAATTTGAATGGAGCGACAGCCAGACCGTCCCGCTGCGGGAGGTCGTTTTGCAAAACACTGGACGTTCTACCGCAGAATATCAGCTGACTGTGCTGGGCCGCACCCTCACACTCCCCGCGCAGCCGCATGGGGAGAATGCCGAGGTCCGAACCCGGCATTTCCAGCCGGAGACCCCGCTGTCGGGGCTTTTTTGGCCTTGTTCGGTGCAGGAGACCCGGCACTATGAGCAGATGCCGACCTCCTTACTCCGCACCGAAGAGCAGGCCGCCGCACTGGCCCGGCTGCGCAGCCTGCAGGCACTGCGCGCCGCATGGCCCGATGCTCAGCTGCTTGCCCGGCAGGAAAGCTGTGCCGTCTGCGGCGAGCAGTTTGCCTATGACGCCACCTATACCATCGTTGCCGACATCTGCGAATAAAAAGCAGCTGCTGCACAAAATCCTGTGCAGCAGCTGCTTTTCTGCGTTTAGACGTTTGTTTTCTCGGTTTCCATTTTCTGTGCGGCCTGCGCGTCATACTCGGCGATCAGGTCGTTCAGGTCGTACTGGTACTTGCTGTGGCAGAAATGGCACACCACCTCGCAGTTTGGGTCCTCGTCCCGCATCCGGACCAGCTCCTTGCGGCCCAGACTCAGCAGGACTTCCTTGGTGCGCTCGGCACTGCAGTCACACTGATACTGCACCTCGCGCTCATCCAGAACATTGGGGTCAAAACCCGCCAGCGCCATCTGCATCATGTCCTCGGGGGTCTTACCGGCATGGAGCAGCGTGGTGACCGAGGGCATGGCGTTGATGTTCTTTTCCAGCTGGTCGATCTCGGCATCGGTGGCACCAGGCAGCAGCTGCACCATAAAGCCGCCGGCGCAGAGGATGGACAAGTCCTTGTCCACCAGCACGCCCAGCGCCATGACAGTGGGCACCTGTTCGCTGTAAGCGTAGTAGCTGGTCAGATCCTCGGCGATCTCGCCGGACACCAGCGGCACCTGCCCGACCGTGGGCTCCTTTTGCAGGCGGTTGTCCCGGATGACGGTCAGCACACCGTCCTTGCCCACGGCACCGCCCACGTCCAGATGTCCGTTCTCCTTTGCGGGCAGCTCCACCAGCGGGTTGTCAATGCAGCCCTTCACGTTGCCGGTGCCATCGGTGCAGGCAATGACCACGCCGGCAGGACCGCCGCCCGCAACCCGCAGGGTGATCTTGTCCTGATCGTCCTTCAGCATGGAGCCCATCAGGGTCGCGCCGGTGAGCAGACGGCCCAGAGCTGCACTGCAGGTGGCACTGGTGGTGTGGATCTTTTCGGCCTTGCGGACGATCTGGGTAGAGTCCACGCCGCAGAACACGACACCGCCGTTTTCCGACAGGCCGCGGATCAGATTTGCCATAGGTTTATCCCTCCAATTGTGTATACTGCTTGACTGCGCAGAAGAAATAGCGCTGACTCTCGGTCGTCAGGGGACCGAACGTCTCGCCATCGCAGACGCTTTCCAGCACAAAACCGTGTTTTTCCAGCGTGGTGCGGATGGTGTCAAAGTCATAGGTGTACTCGCAGAACTCCTCGTGGAAGTGTTCGTCTGTCTCGTGATAGTCGATGTCCACCGTGATCTCCACCTTGCGGTCGGCGGCGTTATAGTGGTTGCGCCACACACAGGCGGCGTCCTCTTCCTCAAAGGTGAACGCGTTGTCGCCCAGAACGTTCTGGTGCTTATAGGGGGTGTTCATATCAAAGAGGAACACGCCGCCTTTTTCCATGAAGAAGCCTGCGTTGGCAATGGCCGTATCCAGATCCGGGATATGGTTGAACGTGTCAAAAGTAGACACTGCGCCCCGGACGGTGCCGTACAGGTCCAGCTTGAGCAGGTCCTGCCGCAGCAGCAGCAAACGACCCGAAAGCCCCAGCTGTTCGGCCTTATCCCGCACCACGCAGAGCATCTCCTCCGACTGGTCGATGCCGATCATATCATAGCCTGCCTGTGTCAACATCAGGGTCAGTTCCCCGGTGCCGCAGCCCAGGTCTGCCAGAATGCCGTCCCGGATGCCGTGGGCTTCCAGCTTTTCGCGGATGTGCGCATAGAGGGCATCGTAGTCCGCTTCGCCGTTGAATTCATCGTAAAAGTAGGCAAATTCATTGTAAGCCATGGCGTCACTCCGCTTCCTCGTTTTCCGCAGCCACCGCGGCGTTCAGCACCGCCTGCAGCTCCGGCACGCCGTAGCCGTTCTCGCCGCTGGTCAGCACCACCTTCTGGCAGCCGTAGGGTCGGCAGATATTCTCGAACTCTTCCTGCGTTTTGGCAAGCTGGCTCTTTTTCAGCTTGTCCGCCTTGGTCAGTGCCACCACATAGGGGATGCGGTGATAGTGCAGGTAGCGCAGCATCTGCAGGTCATCGGCGCTGGGGGCGTGGCGGCAGTCCAGCAGCTGCACCAGCAGAGTGTGGTGACGGGGCGCATCAAAGTAACTGTTGATCAGATCGTCCCAGCGCTCCCGGTCGGCGTTACTCACCTTGGCATAGCCATAGCCCGGCAGGTCTACAAAATAGCAGTCGTCCACCGAGTAGAAATTGATGGTCGCCGTCTTGCCCGGTGTGCTGGACACGCGGGCAAGGTTTTTGCGGTTGCACAGCTTGTTGATGAGGCTGGACTTGCCCACATTGGACCGCCCCGAAAAGCTCAGTTCCGGGCGGCCGCTCTCGGGCAGCTGGCTGGAGATGCCATAACTGGCAATAAAATCAGCTTTGTTGAAGTTCATAGCGCTTCCCTTTCTATCAAAAAGTGGACTGTGAGGATCCGATCCGCGTGCTCACCCCACGACGCTCTCAGCACACCGCACCGGTCTTGGGCTTGTCTGCGGCGGGCGGCGCAATGGCAGCCTCCGCAGCCTTTTTCTTGGCGTGCGTGCGGCTGGGCGCCTTGCTCTTGCCCTGCGTTCTGGGCTTGAGCAGCGCGGCATTCAGCACCTGCGTCAGATCCTGCATGGGCAGGAAGGTCAGGCTCTTCTTGACCTCCTCGTCCACATCGTAGAGGTCCGGCACGTTGTCCTTGGGGATGAGCACAGTCTTCATGCCCTCGCGGTAGGCAGCCATGCTCTTTTCCCGCAGGCCGCCGATGGGCAGCACATTGCCGTGCAGGGTGATCTCGCCGGTCATTGCCACATCGCCGCGCACCGGAATGCCGGACAGGCAGGATACCAGCGCCGTGGTCAGGGTGACACCTGCACTGGGGCCATCCTTGGGCACCGCGCCCTCGGGAGCATGGATGTGCAGATCACACTTTTTGAGCTTTTCCGGGTCGATGCCGTATTCCCCGGCATGCACCCGTACCCAGGTGACGGCCAGTTGTGCGCTTTCCTTCATCACATCGCCCAGCGAACCGGTGACTGTGATCTTGCCGGTGCCGTTGTCCATGACCTGCACCTCGATGGGCAGGGTCTCGCCGCCTACGCTGGTCCACGCCAGACCGTTGGCGATGCCCACAGCGTTGGTGCGGTTGAGGAAGTCCGGCTTGACAAAGCGGGGTCCCAGCAGCTCTTCCAGCATGGAGCCGGTGACGGACACGCTTTCCACTTCGCCGGAAGCGATCTTGCGGGCGCACTTGCGCAGCACACTGGTGATGGTGCGCTCCAGATTGCGCACGCCGGCCTCACGGGTGTAGCCGTCGATGATGCCGTACAATGCGCTCTGGCTCAGGGTGACTTTGCCGGTCAAACCGCAGGCCTTGAGCTGCTTGGGCAGCAGATGCTTGCGGGCAATGTTGTATTTTTCCACCCGGGTATAGCTGGGCAGCTCGATGACGTCCATGCGGTCCCGCAGCGGACCGGGGATGCTGCCCAGATCGTTGGCGGTGGTGATGAACAGCACATGGCTCAGGTCATAGGGCAGATCAATGAAATGGTCGTTGAAGGTGCTGTTCTGCTCCGGGTCCAGCGCCTCCAGCAGAGCCGCCGCCGGGTCGCCCCGGAAGTCTCCTGCCAGCTTGTCGATCTCGTCCAGCAGCAGCAACGGGTTGGAGCTTTTTGCGCTGATGACCGCATTGATGATCTTGCCGGGCATGGCGCCGATGTAGGTGCGGCGGTGGCCCCGGATCTCGGCCTCGTCCCGCACACCGCCCAGACTGATGCGCACATACTTGCGGCCAAGACTTTCCGCGATGGAACGTGCAATGCTGGTCTTGCCCACGCCCGGAGGGCCGACCAGACAGATGATCTGCGCCTTCACATCCGGTGCCAGCTTGCGCACAGCCAGCGTTTCCAGAATGCGGTCCTTGACCTTTTTCAGGCCATAGTGGTCCCGGTCCAGGATCTGCTGAGCGCGGTTGATGTCCAGATCGTCCACCGTGAAGGTGTTCCACGGCAGATCCAGACAGGTGTCCAGATAGGTGCGGATGACCGTAGCTTCCTGATTGCTGCTCTGCATCCGGGCCAGACGGTCTACCTCTTTCAGCAGCTTTTTCTCGCTGTCCTCGGCAAGGTGCAGTTCCCGGATCTTGCGGCGATATTCATCCGCTTCGGCGTGGGTGTCATCGCTCTCTCCCAGTTCATCGTTGATGATGTGCAGCTGCTCGTGCAGGTAGTAATCGCGCTGGTTCTTGTCCATGGACTCGTTGACCTTTTCCGCGATCTCTTTTTCGATCTGCATCACCTGACACTCCCGGTGCAGCATCTCGATCAGTTTTTTCAGCCGTCCATTCAACGTGCCTTCGTCCATGACGGCCTGCTTGTCCTCATAGCGGAACAGCAGGTTCGCCGGCATATACTCGGTGAGGAACGCCGGATCATCGCTGGAAACGATGGAGAACACCACGTCCTTGGCAAGGCGGGGGTTCATGCCCAGATACTCGTCAAAGCTGCTCTTCAGCGCACGCAACAGCGCTTCGTTCTCCACGGCGTCCTCGGCCTTTCCGGGGCGCACCGGAGCCGGGCGGACCTCCGACAGCAGAAACTCGCCTCCGACATCCAGTGTCGTCAGCTTGGCGCGGTATTTGCCCTCTACAAGGACCTTGACAAGGTCATCGGACACCCGCAGCACCTGCTTGACCTCGGCTACTACGCCGTAGGCAAACAGATCTGCCTGCTGAGGATCCGCAGTCTCCATGGATCTCTGGGCTACCAGAAACACATTGGAGTTGTTCGCCATGGCCCACTCCACGGCGGCAATGCTCTTTTCGCGGCCCACCTCAAAGTGGACCAGATTGTTGGGGAACACCACAAGGCCCCGCAGGGCGATGGTGGGCAGATGCAGCGTCTTGCGCTCCACCTTGATGGTAACTTTTTCACTCATTGTGCAAACACCTCCCGGCTGCCGCGTACTTTCCCACGGCGGCAGCTCAGCATGCAAGAAATTCTATCTTTATAGTAGGTTATTTCCTTATTATACCGATTTCCAGCCAAAATGCAACTGTCCGGCCGGAATGGTCGGTCAATCGGGGCGGTTTTCGTGGGTGTCAAACCCCATTTTGCCCAGTGCCGGCAGGATGGCACGCAGGGTGACCGAAGTCAGGGCACCCATTACAAGACCCATCACCAGCATGACCGGCGCATAGTACAGCGACAGGGACGAAGAGATGATGACCCCCGCGCCCAGCAGCTGCCCGATGTTGTGCGCCAGCGCACCACAGACCGACAAAATGAACCATGTGGGCCGCACCGGCAAAAGATAGTACAGCACCCACATCACCGCAAGGGACAGCAGTCCTCCGCACAGCGAGAGGAAGCCCGCCGTGAAGCCGGACACCAGAAAGACGAACAATGCCTTGAGCACGTCCAGCACAAGCGCCTGCCGCGGTCCCATGAAGAACAGCGCATACATCACCACGATGTTGGCAAGGCCCAGTTTCATGCCCGGCAAAAGACCCGGGATGACCAGCGTGCCCTCGATAAAGGAAAGCGCCATGGCCAGCGCAAACAGCAGACCGGACAGGGCGATGTGCCGTGTTTTTTGATAGTTGCGGTGACTTTTAGGCATAGAGGATACGCTCCTTTATTCTTCGGGCTGCTGGGTCTGCTCGTAGGCTTCCTGCTCTTCCATGGCGGCTTCCCATGCGGCAAAAAGCTCTTCCTGATGGAAGCGCAGGTCGCTGAGCTCATCGCTCTTCTGGCGCAGCAGGTCGGGGTCATTGTAAACCTCCGGAGAGTTGATCTCGTTGTCCAGCTCCACTTCCCGCGCGCCGCAGGCTTCCATCTCGTCCTCGCAGGCCTTGATCTTGGCGCGCAGCTCGGCGCGTCGGCGGCGCTGCTCTTTGCCGTAGCCGGTCTTGGCGGGCTCGGCAGCCTTCTGCGCGGCCTGCACCGGAGTGCTGCGGCCCATCAGCGCGTCATAGCTTGGGTAGAGAGTGGCTCTGCCGTCCTCAAGATAGAGGATGGGACAAGCCAGACTGTTCATCAGGTGACGGTCATGGGTGACCAGAAGCAGGGTGCCGGTGTATGCCATCAGTGCCTCGGTCAGGTTCTCGCGGGTATAGATGTCCAAATGGTTCGTAGGCTCGTCCAGAAACAGCAGGTTGGGCCGTTCCAGCACGATCTCTGCAAAGCGCAGGCGTGCCAGCTCGCCGCCGGAAAGTGCCTCGCAGGGCTTGAACACCGTCTCGCCGCGGAAGCCCAGCTTTGCAAGGTGGCTGCGCACCTCCAGCTCGGTCATACGGGGGTATTTGTTCCAGATGACGTCAATGACCCGACCCTGTCCCAGACGATTCTGCTGCTGGGCAAAAATGCTGGGACGCGCCCCGGTGCCCAGCCGCACCATGCCGCCGGAGAGGCGGCGCTTGCCGTCCAGCACCTGCATCAGGGTGGACTTGCCTGCGCCATTGGGGCCTGCAATGACAAGCCGCTGCCCGCGGCAGACCGTGTAGGTAAAAGGTTCCAGCAGGGTGCGTTCCCCGATCTTGATGCTGAGATTTTTCAGCAGCACCAGCTCATTCCACGGCTCTACGTCATATTCAAAACGAAACTTCAGTTGATTGGTCTCATCCTTGGGGGCTTCGGTGATCTCCAGCTTTTCCAGCTGTTTGCGGCGGCTCTGCGCCATTTTTGTGGTAGAAGCGCGCACGAGGTTGCGGTCCACATAGTCCTGCAGCTTTTCTGCCAGTGCCACATCGGCGTCGTGCTGCTTCTGGCGCAAGGCATCGGCAGCCTCCTTCTGGGGCAGATAGGCCGAGAAGTTGCCCTTGTAGGTGGTCATGGTCTGGAAGGAGACCTCCCAGATCTTTGTACAGACATTATCAAGGAAGTAGCGGTCATGGCTGACCACCAGCACCGCGCCGGAATAGCTCTTGAGGTAATTTTCCAGCCATTCCATGGTGGCAAAGTCCAAGTGGTTGGTAGGCTCGTCCAGAATGAGGACATCCGGTTTTTCCAGCAGCAGCTTTGCCAGACGAAGCCGTGTCAGCTCGCCGCCGGAAAGCACTGCGATGTTCTTCTGCCAGGTATCCTGTGCAAAGCCCATGCCGGACAGCACCTTTTTGATGTTCACATCCATGTTGTAGCCGTCGGCAGCATCCACGATGTTCTGCAGCGCATCGTGCTGCGCCAGCAGGTCAGCATTGTCGGGCTGGGCAGCCATGCGGCGCTCCAGCACCTGCATCTGTGCCATGGCATCCAGCACCGGCGCAAAGGTAGAGCGCATCTCGCCGTAGATATCCAGCGTGGCATCCAGCTTTGCGTTCTGTTCCAGATAGCCCAGCATGACCCCGTGGGTGACACTGAACTCTCCTTCATAGTCCTGATATTCGCCGGTCAGGATCTTGAGCAGGGTGGTCTTGCCTGCGCCGTTCTGCCCCACGATGCCGATGCGGTCCTCCCGCTCGACACTGGCGGTCACGTCGTGCAGCACCACCTTTTCGCCAAAGGTCTTGCCCAGTTTTTCCAAATGTATCAGCATAGCATCCGTTATCCGTTCCTTTTGTTGTTCAGCACTGGTGGCGGCGGTTCTTCTGCCCCACGTTGGCAAGCTCTTCCGGTTCCATCACCAGCGGATACAGCTCCTTCAGGTCGCCGATCTCATAGGTAGGCACCACTTTGCCGGGATTCTCGGCGTGGTTCGGGTTGAACCAGCAGGTATCCAGCCCGGCATTGATACCGCCCTGAATGTCGCCGGTCAGGCTGTCGCCTACCATCAGCACATGCTCGCGGTTCTCCACACCCAAAGCCCGCAGTGCAAGGTCAAAGATGCGGGCACTGGGTTTTTCGCAGCCCATCTTCTCGGAGATGAACACATCCTCCACAAAGTCCAGCACACCACTTTCGGTCAGGCGGCGGCTCTGCACCTTCTGCGCACCGTTGCTGACCACCGCCAGCGTTGCCACCTCGGAAAGCTCCCGCAGCACATCCAGTACATCGGCGCTCATCAGATCCGGATGGGTGGAGAGCTGTTCCAGATAATAGCGATTCATCTCGGCGCCATCCCCGGCGGCGTCAATGGCCTTGAGGAAGCGGTTGAACCGCTCTGCAAACAGTTTTTCGCGGCGGATCTGGCCTTTTTCCAGCTGCCGCCACAGCTCTTCGTTGATGGTACGGTAGGTGTTCACCGTCTCGGCGTCCGGCTCGATGCCGTAATTCACCAGTGTTTCTGCCAGTGCCTTGTTTTCCGCTGCATCAAAATTCAGCAGGGTATTGTCCGCATCCAGCAGCACACAATAGTATTTTGCCATAAGATCTTCCCTCTTTTCCTTCTGCCATGGCCTTGTTTGCCATGCGCTTTACAACAGGGAGAAGCCAGCTCTGCCAAAAGCAGTGCTGGCTCCCGGTTATTCTGAAAGAATTTGATACGTCTGTACGTCAGTTTGTTCCGGTTGGTTTGGCAGGCACGCGGTCTTTGCCCCGCAGGGTGCGGGGACGCATTTGTACATTTCCTCTTCCCGCGCTCCATTTTCCACGTTTTGCCAGTCGGTGTCGTAGTAGTCTACGCTGCCGTCCGTCACATCCTCTGCACCCGAAACCGATAGGCCATAGGACAGCTCTGAGTTCATCAGACCGCCTCCTTTCCCGTCAGCCTATGCGGCTGCGCCGAAAGGTGTTCCCGATCGGTCAGGCGGCAGACGCTTCCGTCTTTTCGTTGGTGGCTTCGCGGCTGGCAGAGGCTTCCGAGGAAGCCGCATTGGACGAGCCGGCGCTGCCGGAAGCACCCTCCGGCTTGCTGCTGTGGGACGGCGAAGCTGCTTCGCCGGAGCTTTCGGAGCTGTGAGAGGAAGAGCTGCCGGTGCTGTGAGAAGAAGAGCTGCCGGCAGGTGCTTTGCTTTCGCTGTCGGCGGTGCCATTGGACGCCGAGGAGCTGGTGGAGGAAGAGCTGCTTTCCGTACCGGAGGAAGATGTAGCTCCGGAGCTTTCTCCGGAGGAGCCCGATGCAGTGCCGCCGGACGTGCTGCCCGAGCCGGAAGAAGCGGAAGGCACACCGCTGACTGTCATGCTCAACGTGTTGCTGGAAACGGTGCAGTCGTTATAGCTTGCCGTGGCGTAGATCCGGAAGGTCTCGTTGACCATGGCAGGGTCGATCTCCACCTTCACGGTGGTCTTGCCTGCAGCAGCGGGCACCTCGACCCCGTTGGCATACCAGCGGATGCTGTCCACGGACAGATGCTTTCCGGTCAGCTTTGCCTTGAAGGTGCAGGACTCGCCCAGTTTCACCTTGCCATCGCTGCTGATCTGGATGGAGGCCGCGGCAAACACTGCGGTCACATCCAGATTCTGCTTGAAGCCGGTGTCGGTGCGGGTCATTTTGGTGACGCCATCGCTCCATTTCACGAACACATAGCCGTCCTGCGGTACTGCCGTCACGCTGACGGACTGGTCTGCACTGGTAATATCGCAGCTCAGGCTCGTCTTGCCGCTATTGCTGCCGCTGGTCAGCGTACCGCCGCCAGCCTTGTCCACCCGATAGCTGGCCTGATACTTCACCGCAGCCTCCGAAGAAGCAGCTTCCGACGAAGCCGCCTCCGAGGAGGAGCTCACCGCCGAGCTGGGGTCCGGCGTGTACTCGGCACGTTTGGGGATATTGTTGGTATCCGGGCGTCGGTCCTCGCTGTCATACGCATGAGTACGCAGATATTTCAGCATCGCCTTCAGGCCAACAGACTTCAGATGGATATCACCGGTCTGGTAATAGTCCTCCCGTCCGTAGCCATTGGCGTCCTTCAGTGCTTCGGCACTGTTGAGGAACTTCAGCCCCTTTTGTTCGCACATGGTCAGCAGTGCCATGTTGAAGTCGTCGATCTTGGTCTGGTCCATGTGGGGGTAGTTGGAGTGGTTCGCGGGCACCGGCGGCACCGTGTTGACGATGATGTCGGTGTAGGGGTAGCTTTGCTGGATGGCATCCACCAGCGCCGTGTAGTTGGCAATATAATCCTCCACGCTCATGCCGGTATCGTTGGTGCCCAGCATGATGACCACCCGGCGGGGCTTCATCTTTGCCACGGCCTGTGCAAAGGTGTAGGCATTCTGGTCTTTTTTAAAGGTCACGATAGCATCATGGAGCGCTGCATGGGTGCCGATGCCCTCCTTGGCGCAGAACTGCTGCAGGCTGAGCAGGCCGTTTGCATACAGGCGCACCGTGTTGGAATCGCCAAGAAACATCGTATCGTTCTGGTAGCTGTCGCCTGCATCTGCTGTCTCCTGCAGCAGAGCATTGGAGGTCTCGTTGATCTGGTAGTGGTCCGAGATGTTGTCCTCGCCCTCCACCAGTTCCTGATGGCCCGGGTCCTCTACATCCGAAGGCGGGGTTTTGCCGCGCCGCAGCAGCACCAGCGTGATGCCCACTGTCAGCAGGACCGCCAGTGCGCAGATGGTGCACACCAGCACCGCCTGTTTCTGCATGGGGGTCATGGATCCATTTTCCGGTTGCGTATTGTGTTTCATAGTTATCACCCTTCACTTTTCCGATCCGGTGTTTTCTCTGTTTCCTCCCGTCCGTTCAGGATCTGACGGGCGAGGTCCGCGCAGCTTTCCGCCAGCAGCACCGGATGAAAGGGTTCCAGCTCTTCCCTGCTGCCGTAGCCGTACAGCGCACCGGCAGCGTCCAGACCGCAGTCCGCCGCGCCGCGCATATCATCGCTGCGGTCGCCCACCATCAGGACCCGTCTGCCCTGCATCACGGGACGGCTCAGCACATAGCGTACCACCTCGGTCTTGGTATCCCGGCTCTCGTCCATGGACGCACCGCCGATGAAATCAAAATAGCCTGCCAGTCCCTTTTCCTGCAGGATCGGCGTCACCACCTCGGTGGGTTTGGAGGTCGCCGTGCAAAGAACAAGTCCCGCATCCTTCAGGCAGCGCAGCATCTCTGCCGCACCGGGGTAGGCGGCGCACTCGTGACTGCCTTTGACCGCATAGCTTTTGCGGTAACGGTCGGTGGCTTCCTCGATCTTTGCCGGGTCGGTGAAATGTTCCCCAAAGCTTTTTCGCAGCGGCGGGCCAAGATAGCGGCGCAGATTCACGCCGGTCACATCCACATCCATGGCAGCAAAAACTTCTTTTAATGTATTTATGATACCAGGGGCGGAATCGATCAGAGTTCCGTCCACATCAAACAGGATCGCATCGTACTTCAGCACGTTACAGGTTTCCTCGCTTTCATGGTGATACATCGTATAGTATAACACAGAATTGGCATATCAGCAATTCCAACAAATCGTTTTTACAAAAATTATGCATTCGGTCCCGCGTCCAAACGGTGCTGCTGCGCATCTTTTGGCACGCCGCCTGCTTTTTTATGCCATAAAAACGCGATTCCGGGCAGACCGCAGTCTGCCCGGAATCGCTCCGGTCAAAATAATGGCAGAAGACCGCCGTTCCATGCTCGATGCAGCTTCCCCAGAGATCTGACTCAACGGGCAGATGCGTCTGCCGGCGGATAATACAGGTTGTTGGAAACGAACTCCAGCTTATCCTTGAGCACCAGTTCCAGATTGGCAACCGCATGCACCATGTTGGTCGCCGAGTCGTTCACCTCCAGCAGCTTGCACAGGTCCAGCCCATCCAGCTCCATGGCGGCTTTCATCTTCTGGCTTTCGGCGCAAAGGATGTGACTCAGGGCATTCTCCTGCAGGGCGATGCTCTCCACAAGGTCGATGACTGCCTGATCCAGCGAAACCTTCGGCAGGCAGGGACAGGGACACTGGATGTGGGGGCAGTTGGTCATTTCAGACATAGAGATCCTTCCTTTCGGTCCAGAGGGGTTCGTACGCCCCATTCTATGTCTGCTGCACGGCAGGCGTCACTGCTGCCCGCGCACCTTCTCGATGGTCTCGCGGTAGCCGCCGGAGCCGTACTGGATGCAGCGGTTGATCCGGCTGATGGTCGCTGTGCTGATCTCCACTGCCTTGACGATCTGGTCATAGGTCCTGCCGTCCAGCAGCATCTTGGCAGCCTCCAGCCGCTGCGCCATATCCGAGATCTCCTTCACCGTGCACAGATCCTCGAAGAATGCATAGCATTCCTCCCGCGTCTCCAGACTGAGGATGGCATCAAACAGCGCATCTGTCGTTGGGTTTTTTCTGGAATTTTTCTCCGTCATAGCGGTCTCCTCATACGGTTTTGGGGCACTGCTCTTTTTCGTCAGGGAGTCGGCCCCGTTGCATTATCACTTTAGCACATCAAAGTGTGAAAGTCAAGGCTTTTGTGTGAACTCTTTTCACGCAAGTTTGTTTTAAGTTTTATTCGTTTCATACATGAATAAAAATCACCTAAATTTTATTCCAAGAACTTTCATTGAATTGTTGCATCCCACGAAGTTGTTTTCATAACCTTGACAGGCTGTGGATTTTGCACTAAAATACGGACAATCATTCGGCAAATGCGATGAACAGGACACGATCCTTTGCAGCACCCGCTCTCAGAGAGCCGCCCATTTTGATGAAAAGGCGGCAGTCAGGAGCAAAGCATCATCCCCTGTGAGCAGCCTGTGTGAACGGATGCGGAACGTGTCCCAGTAGCGCATGGCCGTTCTGCCCGCGTTACAGGGCTGCGTATCCGTGCTTTGCACCGGTACGTTGGGAGCGGCTGCATCTGCAGCAAACGAAGTGGTACCGCGGAGTATTCTCATGCACGATGTGCTGTGCATGTACAAGCCTTCGTCTTCGATGGTCCGTCCGGAGTTCCGGACAGACTTTGGAGGACGGAGGCTTTTTACACCCTGTCTGCTGCCGGAACGCCCCTGCTGCTGACCATCTGTCGGATGTCAAAAGGAAAGAGGGAAAGAAACAATGAATACGCTGGTCATCGTATTGATCGCAGCCGTGTGTCTGTTTGGTGCCTACGCGCTTTACGGACGCTGGCTGGCAAACAAATGGGGCGTTGACGCCTCTGCCAAGACTCCCGCTGTCCTCCATGAGGATGGACGCGATTTTGTTCCCACCGACGGCTGGACCGTGTTTGCACATCAGTTCAGCTCCATTGCCGGTGCAGGCCCCGTCACCGGTGCCATTCAGGCTGCTGCTTTCGGCTGGCTGCCGGTGCTGCTGTGGGTGCTGCTGGGCGGCATCTTCTTCGGTGCTGTTACCGACTTCGGCGCGCTGTACGCCTCCGTCAAAAACGATGGCAAGAGCATGGGCATGCTGATCGAAAAGTACATCGGCAAGACCGGACGCAAGCTGTTTTTGCTGTTCTGCTGGCTGTTCTGCGGCATTGTCATTGCCGCCTTCGCCGACATGGTAGCCGGCACCTTCAATGCCTACGGCGCTGACGGTGCGCTGGTGGAAGCAGCCCAGACCAATGGCGCTGCCGGCATGGTCTCCATCATGTTCATGGTGTTCGCTGTGGTGTTTGGTCTGCTGCAGAAGAATCTGCACTTCACCGGCTGGAAAGAGAATGTTGTCAGCATCGTGTTCATCGTGCTGTCCTTTGTGGTCGGTGCAAACTTCCCCATCATTCTGGGCAAGGCTGCATGGAGCTACATCACCTTTGTGTATATTTTCTTCGCTGCTGTGCTGCCCATGTGGCTGCTCAAGCAGCCCCGTGACCACATGACCACCTTTATGTTCGTAGCAATGATCGTGGGTGCAGTTCTGGGTCTGATCGTCAACCATCCTGTGATGAATCTGCCGATGTTCACCGGCTTTACCAACGCCAAGCTGGGTACCATGTTCCCCATCCTGTTCGTTACCGTGGCCTGCGGTGCCGTTTCCGGCTTCCACAGCCTGGTTTCTTCCGGTACTTCCTCCAAGACTGTTTCCAATGAAAAGGATATGCTGAAGGTGGGCTACGGTGCCATGGTGCTGGAAAGCCTGCTGGCTGTCATTGCCCTGTGCGTTGCCGGTGCTGCCGCCGCTTCGGACGGCACCCCTGCCGACGGCACTCCGTTCCAGATCTTCAGCCGCGGCGTTGCCAGCTTCTTTGTGGGCTTCGGCCTTGACCAGCACTTTGCTGCGGTGTTTATGACCATGTGCGTTTCTGCACTGGCCCTGACCAGTCTGGATGCTGTGGCCCGCATCGGTCGTATGAGTTTTCAGGAGCTGTTCAGCGTGGATGACATGGAGCACGCCGAAGGCTGGCGCAAGCTGCTGTGCAACGTGTACTTCTCCACCTTCCTGACTCTGGCCTTCGGCTTCCTGCTGACCAAGATCGGCTATGCCAACATCTGGCCCCTGTTCGGCTCTGCCAACCAGCTGCTGAGTGCTCTGGTGCTGGCGACCCTGTGTGTGTTCCTGAAGGTCACGGGCCGCAGCAACAAGATGATCTTCCCCCCGCTGGTCATTATGCTGTGCGTCACCTTCACCGCTCTGGTACAGCGTCTGGTCGCGATGGTCAAGGCCATCCGCAACGCCGCTGCGGTCACCATCCCTGCCGGTGAGACCACTTGGGGTGCCGTGTTCATCGCCAACGGCCTGCAGCTGATCCTTGCTGTGCTGCTGATCGTTCTGGGTGTGAACATTGTGTACCACTCCTTCAAGGCCTATAAAAACGCCGAGCACAACAGCGAGGCACGGGTCTGATCCTCCTGCCCCTATTTTAGAATGATGCGATAAAGCAAACACCGCTGACGGAAAATTCCCGTTAGCGGTGTTTTTGCTCAGAGATTGGCCTGCTCCCAGCCTTGCAGCGCTGCCAGCTGGGTCGGCGTATGCAGCCAGTGTTCGCCCTCTTCCAGAATGGTCAGACGCGCCCCGCTGCCCCGCCGGAAGCGGTCCATTGCATCCCAGCCGGTCAGCGCATCCTGCGCGCCATACAGCACCTGTGTGGGAGCTTTCCAGCGCAGAGGATGCTCCCGCACCCAGCACAGATACGGCCACGACAGCGTCTCCCCCATTTTTGTGGGGATCTTCCCCGCCTGCTGCAGCTGCGTCTCGGTAACGTTTGCCTGCCGCATCATGCCGGTGATAAGGGCTTCCATGTCCACCACCGGAGACACCAGCAGCGTTTTTTCCGGTCGTTGTTCCTGCAGTGCCTGCATAACAAGCCACCCGCCGATGCTGACACCGTACACCCGGACATGCTTCCATACCGGCAGCATCCGGGCGTAGACTGCCTGAAGCTCCGGGACAGCCACCCAAGGCAGAAGCTGTTTGGTGCTGCTTTTGCGTTCCCCATGCTGGGGCAGGTCCACAGCAAGAACCTGCCAGCCCTGTTCACAGGCAGTGCGGGCAAAGCGCTCTGCCTCCTCCTTACAGCCGTTTTTGCCGTGGACATAGAGGTAAGCGCACCGGCTCCGTTCGCCGTACAGGACAGCTGGGATGCCGGCGATCCTCAGTTTCAGTTTTTTCATCCGCTCTCCTCCTTCCGTGTGGATGCACACGGCTGATCTGGGAATCATGTTTTCTCTATGATAGCACACCCCGCAGCCAAATACAAACAAAAAGGAGCCGCAGCACCCTGTTACAGGTACTACGGCTCCCATTTTTGCTTCGGAAGCTTTGATTACTTCACCATGCTTGCAACTTCAGCAGCGAAGTCGTCAGAACGCTTCTCCAGACCCTCGCCCTTGACAAAGCGGGCGAACTTGACGATCTTGATCTCGCCGCCCAGATCCTTAGCGACCTTAGCGGTGTACTGAGCAACGGTCAGGTCGCCGTCCTTGACGAACTCCTGATCGACCAGGCAGTTCTCCTTGAAGAACTTCTTGATCTTGCCCTCGATCATCTTTTCCTTCACAGCCTCAGGCTTGTTAGCGGTCTTGGGATCCTGAGCCATCTGGGCCAGCATGATCTCCTTCTCCTTCGCCACGACCTCAGCGGGGACGGAAGCCTCGTCCACGTAGCCGGGGTTCGCAGCAGCGACCTGCATAGCGATGTCCTTGCCGTAAGCAACGAACTCGTCCTTTGCGTCGATGCCGTTGGTGGTCTCGAAGTTGACCAGAATGCCGTGGGTGCCGCCGCCGTGGACGTATGCAGAGCAAACGCCCTCATAACGGGTGAAGCGGCGAACCTTGATGTTCTCCTTGATGACCAGGATCAGGTTCTTCAGAGCCTCGTCCACAGTCTCGCCAGCCTCGGTCTTGCATGCCATCAGAGCCTCAACGTCAGCGGGGTTCTGCTTCATAATGACCTTGGTAGCTTCCTTGACGAACTCAACGAACTTGTCGTTCTTAGCAACGAAGTCGGTCTCAGCGTTGACCTCGATGACAACGCCCACCTTGCAGGCGGGGCAGTAGTCAGCGTAGACCATGCCCTCAGCAGCAACGCGGCTTGCCTTCTTGGCGGCGGTAGCCAGACCACGCTCGCGCAGGATCTCGATTGCCTTCTCGAAGTTGCCGTCAGCCTCGGTCAGAGCCTTCTTGCACTCCATCATGCCGCAGTCGGTCTGCTTGCGCAGTTCCATAACGTCCTTTGCAGAAATAGCCATTTTTGTAGTCTCCCTTACACGTTATTTCACGGGTTTGTTCTGTACAGCCAAAAATCAGGCGTTGGCAGCTTCCTCAGCGGGAGCCTCCTGGTTGCCCTGCTTGCCTTCCAGAACAGCGTCAGCCATAGCGCCAGCGATCAGCTTGACAGCGCGGATAGCGTCGTCGTTGCCGGGGATGACGTAATCGATCTCGTCGGGGTTGCAGTTGGTATCAACGATAGCCACGATGGGGATGTTCAGCTTGCGGGCCTCAGCAACAGCGATGCGCTCCTTGTGAGGATCGACGATGAACATAGCCTTCGGCAGGGTCTTCATGTTCTTGACGCCGCCCAGGTACTTGTCCAGCTTCTCCATCTCCAGCTCCAGCTTAGCCACTTCCTTCTTGGGCAGCAGCTCGAAGGTGCCGTTCTCCTTCATCTTAGCCAGCTGATCCATGCGGTCGATGCGCTTACGGATGGTGCGGAAGTTGGTCATCATGCCGCCCAGCCAGCGAGCGTTGACATAGTGCATGCCGCAGCGCAGAGCCTCGTCACGGATGGACTCCTGAGCCTGCTTCTTGGTGCCAACGAACAGGATGTCGCCGCCCTCAGCTGCAACTTCCTTCACGTAGTTGTAAGCCTCGTCCAGCTTCTTCACGGTCTTCTGCAGGTCAATGATATAGATACCATTGCGCTCGGTGAAGATGTACTTAGCCATCTTGGGGTTCCAGCGGCGGGTCTGGTGACCGAAGTGCACACCTGCCTCGAGAAGCTGCTTCATAGAAACGACTGCCATAATAAAATACCTCCAGATATTGTTTTGCCTCCGCACACCGTGATCCCGGGGCCGTATCGGACGGTCCGGAACTGCCCTCCACCTCAAAAAGGCACAAAAGGGCATAGTGATGCGTGTGTAATGCTTTGTTATAGTACCACAAAAAGAATGCGGTTGCAAGAGTTTTTCTCTGTTTTTTACAAAGAAAATCGTTATTTTTCTCTTATTTGCCCTCCGAAGGCGCGCTGAAGGCTGCCAGCCCCATGCGGTCAAGGGCATATTCCCTGCCGAACATCAGGTCGTACTGCAGCAGCCAGTGCTCCTGATTCCATTGTTGCTGCAGCGGGGACGGCTCCAGCGTGGTGCTGCCGTCTTTCTGCATCACCACGCCGCGGGTATAGGCGCGGTCCGCCACCTGCAGCTGACGGTTCAGGAACTGGAAGTACAGCGGCTGCTTCAGTCCAAAGAGTTCCATCATCACCGGCGAGATGTCGTAGGCGGCAATGGTGCCAAGGTCCACCTGCTGCTGGCTGTAATTGGACCACATCAGCAGCGTGGTCTGGTGCAACCGCGGGTCTGCGCTGGAATCGCCTGCGTATCCGGTAGCGGTGTAGACGTCATAGTTAGAGTCGATGGGGTTATAGTGATCGCCCCAGAACACCAGAATGACCGGCTCGTCCACTTGCGAGAAATAGGCCGTCAGCCTGCCCAGCATGGCGTCCGCATCCCGGATGCCGGTAGCAAAATCTTCCAGCGCGCCCACGGTGCTGCTCTTGAGCCCCACCGGGTGGGATACGACGTGCACCCGCTCGTCGTCCGGGTAGTTGTCCCTGTTATAATTGGTATGGTTCTGCATGGTGACGGCATGCAGGAAGATGGGCTTGTCCGAAGAAGCGCTCATCGTCTCATACTGCCGGATGATCTGGTCTGCCATGGAATCATCCGTCACAAGGCCGCTGGTCCAGTAGTGTTTCCGCACCTTTGTCACGCCATGCATATCCTCCAGACTGATAAAGTCATCAAACCCGAGGTTGGGGTACGCGGTGTCCCGGCTCCAGTATTTTGCCCAGAAACAGTGCACCGCTGCGGTCTGATAGCCCTGACTTTTCAGGTAGTTGGGCATCGCGAACATGGGATGCGTCACATGCTGCTGATAGGGCTTGCTGCCGCTGGGCAGAAAGGACACCGAATAGCCGGTCAGCGCCTCAAACTCCACATCGCAGGTTCCGCCGCCAAAGCTGGGACTGTAAGCCCTGCCATAGGCGCTGGTCTGCTGCAGCGCGTGCAGATTTGCCGAGACATCGGTATCAAAGGTAATGCCGTACTGTTCCAGTTCCGAAACGTCCCAGTAGGACTCATCCATCACATAAATGATGGTGGGCTTTTTCACACGCTCGGGCTCCGGAGTGACGGCTCTGTAACTGGAAGCGTACAGCGGACCGGCGCGGAACTTCTTGTTCGTATCCACCCGGTCCAGCAGCTCGTTCACCGTTTCCTCCGAGTAGTTCTCCGGTTTGTCGATCTCCAGATTACTAAGGTTCGACAAAAAACCGGTGATGACGCCGTAGTAACGGTAGTAGCGGTCCTGCATCCACGCATCCGGAACGACGCCCATAGTCTGCATGACGGCAGGCTGCAGATACACGCCAAAGATCAGCAGGCACACCGCTGCTGCCGTGGCAGCACTGCCCGCAAGCCTTGGCAGCCAGCGCTGCTTCAGGCGTCCCCGATACAGCCGGAAGCTGACCACTGCCAGCGCCAGCACCACAAAAATGGTCACGACCATGCTGGTCTGGATTTTAAGACCCGCAGCCGAAGCCACCCCCGCCGCCTCGGACACCTGTGCAAGGTCCCACGGCAGGAACGGCTCACCCCGCAGCTGCAGGGTGTAAAAATTCACTGCGCAGGGCGCACAGCCCAGCACCGCCATGACCACCGTGGACAGCGGCGGCAGCCGGAACAGCCAGTCCAGCAGCGTCCAGACAAGAAACAGCAGCAGCCACGCCAGAAGATACGCGCCGATGTTCGGAAAAATAAAGTTTGCAAATACGTCCGGTCCAAGCGTTCCCCGGGCGATCCATTCGCCCAGCAAAAGCACGATCAGCGATGCTGCCAGCGGAAAGATCATCCGCAGTGCCAGAAGCGGTTTTGGAGTTTTCATCGTTCCCATTCCTTTCAGGTCCTGAACCTTTTACACCCGTTCCTCTGTGTCTTTTGCACAAAGCTCCTGCGATTATTATAGTCACTTCGCCAAAAATGTCTATCCATGATTTTACAAAAATTCTTGTTTGTTTTTTCAAAATATTCCCCTATTTTTCACAGACCCAGCTTTGCCCGCAGCTTCTGCCAAAAGCCGTGGGGTGCAGCGGGTGCTTCCGGCACGGTCGTGTGCACAAGAACAGCGTCCGTGCCGATGGTCTCGATCTCCTCCCACGGGATGAGCAGGCTCTCGTCCCGGCCCAGCAGCCCGAAAAAACGGGGCCGCCCCAGCAGGATCAGGTTTTGCAGCCGCACAGTAGCCGGGTCAAAGGTCACATCGTCTGCCCGCCCAAGACAGACGCCCTTTTCCACCTGCACGATCTCTTTTTCACACAGCTCCCGGATGGTCACAGCGCTCTCCCCTTTCTGCCACAGCATACGCCGGGCAGGCATTTTCTATACCAAAGGGGTGGAAAGCAGCTGCCCGGTTGTGGTATACTATGGAAAATATCGGAGAAAAACATCCAACACAAGCGAGGCAGCAGTTATGTATAAAAGCATCATTTTTGATATCGGCGGCGTGATGGTAGATTTTGATCCAAAGCTTTATCTGGTGGATCGTCTTTGCAGCGCTGAAATGGAAGATAAAGTATACGCCCTGACCTTTGGCAGCGAAGAATGGCAGAAGCTGGACGCCGGGCTGCTGTCCCGCTTTGAGGGCAACAGCGCCATGCTGCGAAACGCCCGGGCCGCCGGGTGCGAGTTTGAGGTGCAGGGTGTGCTGGACGACTGGACCCACATCCTGCGCCCCCGTCACCGGATGATCGAGCTGGTGCGCCGCCTGAAAAACCACGGTTACCGGGTCTATTACCTCAGCAACATCCCCGCCGATGTGCTGGAGCTGCTGACTCAAAAGGGCGTGCTGGAGCATTTTGACGGCGGTGTGGCCTCCTGCGAGGTGAACATCAACAAGCCCGACCCCCGCATCTATCAGGCACTGCTGGATAAATACCGGCTGAAGGCCGATGAGTGTGTGTTCATCGACGACAGTCTGGTCAATGTGCAGGCCGCCTTTTCTCTGGGCTTTGCCGGCATCCAGATGAAGGAGAACGTGGGCACACTGGTGCGCAGCCTTGCCACCTGCAACGTATCTCTGCGCTGAACCAAACACACAGCAGCCCCCGCCGGGGATAGGACCCGACGGGGGCTGCTGTGTTGTTCAGAGCGCTCTTTCCTCGTAGCTCTGGCAGTAATGGGGAGTTTCAACCTGCTGTGTGGTGCAGCTGCACTGCTCGGTCACCTTGATCTGGGGCAGATTGCATTTGCAGCCGCCAACATTGTGGCTGCACTGGCAGACATCACAGGTCACGCCGATGTTTTCCATATTTATCACCTCTGACCACAGTATGTCCCGGGTGCAGCGATTTTATGCAGGATCATTTTTTCCGCATTGTTTTGTGCGCAGCTGCATCGCTGCGCGGCGCACCGCACGCCGCAGAAATGCAAAGACGATCGTGATCCCCATCGCCGCAGCGATCTCCATTCAGCTCACCCTTCCTGCAAAACATCCCATGCGGAGCCGGTCTTACCACTTCGCCAGCTCTTCGCCCAGCTTACGGCAGGCAGCCTGCACATCCTCGTCCGGAGCCTCGTTGCAGATCAGGCCCTCGCCGTTCAGCACCTGTGCGCCATCGTCCTGTGCACGCTCGGTCCAGTCCCGCATCCACTGTCCGTCCCCCCAGCCGTAGGAGCCGAACAGAGCAATCTTCTTACCGTTCAGCGAGCCTTCCAGCGACTCGAACATCGGCTCGAACTCGCTCTCCTCCAGCTGTTCGGCCCCCATTGCCGGGCAGCCAAAAGCAACTGCATCAAACTCAGCCATCTTTGCGGCATCCATCTCGCTGCAGGGGATGATGGTGGCGTTGGCACCTGCGCCCTCTGCGATGCAGTTTGCCATGGTCTCGGTGTTGCCAGTTGCGCTCCAGAATACGACTGCGACCTTGTTCATAAGAATATCCCTCTTTCATGTAGTTTGTTGTGACTAACATTATATCCCAGAAAAATGCGTCCGCTGCGTGGGACGCATCTTCTTTGTGGTTAGTTTATTCTAACCACTTATAGGATACCACCGCTTCGTCCGGCTGTCAAGGTTTTTCCCTCACAAAATACGGAACAGCAGATACAGCGTCCCATAAAGCACCGGCTGATGCAGCAGATAGATCACCAGCGAGTGTCGGCCCAGCCAGCCCAGCGGCGCACAGACCGACCGGCGCAGCGGCTCCATGCGGGCCCGCCCCATGCAGAAATGCAAGAAGTACCCTGCCCAGAACAAAAACAGCCAGGGCAGCAGCGGAAAGTAATCCGTGGAGAAGAAGCCCTCCGGGTAAAAGCCAAAAAAGGCTGTGAAGTAGTTTGCATACAGGCCCCGTGGCAGCAAAAGATTCCAGCTGCCAATGCCCACCCAGCCGGAGGAAACCGGATAGCACAGTGCAAACAGCACCACCGAAACCGCAAGCCCTGCCGCAGGCGGCACCTTTTGCAGCAGCGGTTCCAGCACGCCGGTCAGCAGCATAGCCGTACCCAAAAAGGTCAGCACGCCAAAAATGACCCGATTCTCCGGCATGAACAGCAGCGTGACCGCCGTGACCAGCACCCCCGCCCCGGAAACGATCAGCCCGCGCCGCAGCGGGCGATGCCCCAGCGGCAGGCAGAAACCGGACAGCAAAATGAACACCCAGCAGATACTCTGCTGCCACAGCCAGCCCGGCCAGCTTGTGTAGCATCCGGCGGGCACCCCGAACAGAAAGATCAGGTCCCAGCAGGCGTGATATCCGATCATGCTGAGCAGGTTCAGCCCGCGCAGTTCGTCCAGCAGTGCATAGCGGCCCGCCGGGTGCTTTTGCGGGGAAGTCATTTCCATATTCTCATCCCCTTTTGCAGTTTGTCATAATATAGTATTATAAACCGGGGCGGCGGTGCCTGTCAATCAAATCACATTGTGGATTGAATATGCAAAAACCGCTGCACAGCGGCAAAGCCATGCAGCGGTCAGATGAATAACTGAGGAGACCCTATCAGACTTCGGTGTTGAAGTAGCGCTTCAGCAGGCCCTCGAAGCCACGGCCGTGACGTGCCTCATCCTTGGCCATCTCATGGACGGTGTCATGGATGGCATCCAGGTTCAGGGCCTTTGCCTTCTTGGCCAGGTCCATCTTGCCGGAGCAGGCACCGCACTCGGCCTCGGCACGCATCATCAGGTTCTTCTTGGTGCTGTCGGTGACCACCTCGCCCAGCAGCTCGGCAAAGCGAGATGCATGGTCTGCTTCCTCGTAGGCATAGCGCTTGTAAGCCTCGGCGATCTCGGGGTAGCCCTCACGCTCTGCCACACGAGCCATTGCCAGATACATGCCGACCTCGCTGCACTCACCCTCAAAGTTTGCGCGCAGGCCGTCCACGATCTCCTGAGGCACGCCCTCTGCCTTGCCAATGCCCACAACGTGCTCGGTGACATAGGTGTTGCCCTTCTTTTCCACAAATGCGGAGGCCGGAGCCTTGCAGACGGGGCACTGAGCAGGGATCTCACCCTCAGCAATATAACCACAAACGGTGCAAACATACTTCTTCATAAGAATAACCTCCATCATTCTTTGATTTCAAAATTGGGGAGCGGGTGGTGTTGGTACTCACCAACCGTTCTCATGGCTCTATTATAGCGAATGATTCCTAGTTAGTCAAGTGTTATTTTAAGAATTATTCCTATTTGCAAAAATCTGGCAGGGTGACTGAAAACCCTGCCAGAAAACTGGTCGTTTTGCCCGGTTTTGGTTTTGCCGAGTGGGCTGCCCGAACCGTTGTTTGTTTTACCGAAGAGGATCAGACCTGCAGGTTGCCGCTTGCAGTCGCTTCGGAGCCGGCAACAGCGTCAAACTCGTAGTCGTTGCCGGGCAGGATGGCGTTGAGCAGAATGCCTGCAATGGCAGCCACAGCCAGACCGGACAGGTTGATGGTGATGCTGCCGATGGCAAAGCTGACGCCGCCCACAGAGTTGAAGCCCAGTGCGCAGACCAGAATGACCGCTGCCACGATCAGGTTGCGGCTGTTGGTAAAGTCCACGCGGTTCTCCACCACATTGCGCACACCGATGGCGGAGATCATGCCGTACAGCACAAAGCTGATACCGCCGATGATGCCGGTGGGGATGGTGTTGATGACAGCCTCAAACTTGGGGCTGAAGCTCAGGATGATGGCCAGCACGGCAGCGATGCGGATGACCAGCGGGTCGTAGATCTTGCTCAGAGCCAGCACGCCGGTGTTCTCGCCGTAGGTAGTATTTGCCGGGCCGCCCAGCAGGCCGGCCATGGTGGTTGCCAGACCATCGCCCAGCAGGGTGCGGTTCAGACCGGGGTCGTTGATGTAGTTGTGACCAACGGTGGCGCTGATGGCAGCAATATCGCCCACATGCTCCATCATGGTAGCCAGTGCAATAGGGATGATGGTAAACAGTGCGCTGATGAACTCGGGGCTGCCGTCAATGGCGAACAGACCCATGGCCTCCTTATGCAGCGGGATGCCAAGCCATGCAGCGTCTGCGATCTTCTGGAAGTCCACGGCGCCCGTGACCAGAGCCACCGCGTAGGACACCAGAACGCCGATGAGGATGGGCAGGATCTTGACCATGCCCTTGCCCCAGATGTTGCAGATAATGACCACGCCCAGTGCCACAAAGGCCAGCAGCCAGTTTGCCTGACAGTTGGTGATGGCGGAAGGTGCCAGGATCAGGCCGATGGAGATGATGATGGGGCCCGTGACCACCGGCGGGAAGAACCGCATGATGCGGCGGATGCCGAAGGTGGAGATCAGAGCGCTGGCCACCAGATAGACCAGACCGGAGAAGGCGATGGCTGCGCAGGCGTAGGGCAGCATTTTGGTGTTTGCGACCGTCAGGTTGCCGTTGGCATCTGCCAGCATGGGTGCCACGATGGAAAAGCCGCCCAGATAGGCAAAGGAGGAGCCGAGGAATGCCGGCACCTTCTTCTTGGTGATCAGATGGAACAGCAGGGTGCCCAGACCTGCGCACAGCAGGGTGGTGGACACGCTCAGACCGGTCAGCAGCGGCACCAGCACCGTTGCACCGAACATGGCAAACATGTGCTGCACGCCCAGAATGAACATGCGGCCCGCGCCCAGCTGACGGGCGTCGTAAATGCCTTTGGAGTAGTCGATTTTTTCGTTCATGGAATATTCTGCCTCCTTACAGATGTTTTCCCAAAAAAAGAGGCATTGCCGTGATCAAAACGGCAGTGCCTCTGATTTTTGGGAACAATGATCCCGCCCGAAACATGGGAAACGCCACGCGATGCAGCCGGTATTCCGTGTGCAGCATGACATTTTCCCCCTTTCCTTCAGGCTCGTTCCAGACTGCCGGGCCCCGCAAAAGGCCACGGCGCACAAGTCTCAAGACAGTATAACAGATTTTGTACCCAGCCGCAACCATTTTCCGTCAATCTCTTGCATTTTTCCGGTTTATTCCTTCCCTGCCCCTTGCAGTTCTGGTCCGCGTGTACTATAATATAACCTATCGTTTTTATATGTTTTATCAGGAGGGACCATGATTTATCTGGATTATTCCGCCAACACCCCGGTGGATGCAGCTGTCCTGCAGCGGTTCTGCGAGGTGGAGCTGCATTGCCCGGGCAATGCAAACGCCCGCCATGCTGCCGGCTTTGCTGCAAAAAACGCCATGGGCGCCGCCACCCGCAGCGTTGCCCGCAGCCTGAACGTGCAGCCTGCCGAGATCATCTATACATCCGGTGCCAGCGAAGCCAACAACTTTGCCATCAAAAGCATTGCACAGCTGGAGCGCTGCCACGGCAGGCATATCATCGCTACCCCGCTGGAGCATTCTTCGGTCAGCGGCAGCCTGACCGCGCTGCAGGAGCAGGGGTACACGATCGACCTTGTGGACATCAAGCAGGACGGCACGGTGGATCTGGACCATCTGAAAGCCCTGCTGCGCACGGACACCATTCTGGTAGCTGTTACTGCCGTGGACAGCGAACTTGGCGTGGTGCAGCCGGTGGCACAGATCGCAGAGCTATTAAAAAACAGGCCCCACTGCCGCTTCCATGTAGATGCCACGCAGGCGGTCGGCAAGATTCCAGTCTCCTTTGAGGGCATCGACACCATGAGCCTGACCGCCCACAAATTCTACGGTCTGAACGGCATCGGCGTTCTGGTCAAGCGGCGGGGACTTGCGCTGGAGCCTCTCATCCACGGCGGCGAGAGCACTACGCTTTATCGCAGCGGGACCCCCACCGTTGCCCTTGCCTGTTCGCTGGCACTGGCGCTGGAGAAAGCTGTGGCAGAGCTGCCCGCCCGGCTGGAATATGTCCGCAGCCTCAATGCCCGCCTGCGCACAGAACTCGCCCAATACCCCAAGGTTTGCATCAACAGCCCTGCGTGCGCTGTGCCGCAGATCCTGAATCTGAGCGTCCAGAACGTGAAAGGCACCGTGTTCCAGCGGGAACTGGACGCCCGGGGCGTGTGCGTCTCGGTAAAATCCGCCTGCTCCTCGGACGGTCTGCCTTCCCGCGCGGTGTTCGCCGTGAGCCACGACCGGCGCAACGCGCTTTCCTCGTGGCGCATCAGCCTGAGCCACCGGACCACTGAGGAAGAGCTGACCGGCTTTTTGCAGGCATTCGATACCTGTTATCAAATGCTGACCCGGCAGCATCTCTGAGCAAAAACAGGACTCCTTCCCGCGCATCGCCGCACTGTGGAAGGAGTCCTGTTTTTTCAGCTTTCTTTTTTGACGCCGAACAGTCTGCGCAGGATCCCGCACAGACATTTCGGGCTTCGGATCACGATGACCTGCATCTTCATCCCCGCCTTTCTGCCTCATCCTACGCAAAACAGGGCAAAAAGGTTCCCAAAAAAATCAGTCTGCCAGCGTTTCCACCACCACCAGTGCACCGGCGCGGGTGCTGACGGTGATGCAATCGGAGTTTTCAGCGTACTCGTTGCTGACCCCCAGCGGATATGCTGCGGTCAGCCGGGCATCCGTCAGCTCGTAGAAGGAGCCGCGTTCCCAGACCCCGTCTGCCCCGCCCTCCAGCGGAAAGACCGAGAAGAAGAAGTAATCCTCCTTCGGGTAGCGGCGGGTCTCACCGGGCAGTACATAGCTGATGCGGCTGCGCTCGTCCAGCAGCGTGGTGCGGACACCGCGTTTTTCCAGTCCCAGACCGGTGCAGAGGTTTGCAAGGGTATGCTCCAGACGTTTTCCGCCCAGCCCTCCCAGCAGCAGCACCTCGGTAAAGCCTTTCTCGGAAGCCAGCTTTGCCGCATATTCGGTATCGGTGTCATCCTTGACATGGGGCAGAATAACAACGCCTTCTTTCTGCTCCGGGCAGGGCGCAGTGTCAAAGTCCCCCACGATGATGTCGGGCTTGCAGCCCAGAAGCGTACAGTTGCGGTAGCCCGCGTCACAGGCGATGATAAAATCCCCCGGACGCAGCGCTTTTGCCAGCTCCGGCGGGACCGGACAGGCAGAAATGATCACACAGCGCGGCATGGGTCCTCCTTGCGTTTTATCCTTTCGGGCGCTGCCAGTCCTTCACGTCCTTGACTTCCTCATACATGGCGCAATAGCTGTCATAGCGGGTCTGGGACAGCTTTCCCTGTGCAAGGGCTGCCCGCACAGCACAGCCCTTTTCGCTGCGGTGAGAGCAGCCGGTGAACTGGCACTGGCCCAGATAGGGGCCGAACTCCGGAAAAACGTGTTCCAGATTCTCCTTGGGGATAAACCCTGCACGGCCCGCTTCCAGACTGGCAAAGCCCGGCGTGTCGGCGATGCGCCCGCCGAACGCCTCAAAAATGGTCACTTCCCGGGTGGTATGGCGGCCTCGGCCCAGCTTCTGGCTGATGGCGCTGGTCTCACGTTCTGCTTCGGGCAGCAGGGTGTTGAGCAGGGTGGATTTGCCCACGCCGGAGTTGCCGCAGAAGGCACACAGCCGGCCTTGGATCCACTGCTTCACCTCGTCCAGACCTGCGCCGGTCCTGTAATCAATGCCGATGAAGGGCAGGGTCGATTTTTCATAGGCGCCGCGCAGAAATTCCACCTCTGCCAGATCCGCCTTGGTGCAGACGATCACCGGCTGCACCCCCTTGTCCACCGCAATGGCCGAGAGCTTGTCCAGCACCAGCGTGCTGGGGGTGGGCTGGGTGGTGCTTGCCACCAGAAACAGCACATCCAGATTTGCCACCGGCGGACGCACAAAGACATTTTTGCGGGGCGCGATCTCTGCGATGACGGTCGTACCGTTTTCCGTTTCCAGCGTCACCTCGTCCCCCGCCACCGGCGAGATCTTCTGTTTGCGAAAAATGCCGCGGGGCTTGCATTCCACGATGCCATCGGGTGTTTTTACATAGTAAAAGCCGCCGATGCCTTTTGTGATATATCCGTTCATGCACTCCTCCGTCAGCCCAGCAGCGATGTCCACCAGTCGGTGATGCCGCCTCCGGTGGTCTGGCTCTCAGAGCTCTGCTGCCCGCCGGACTCTGCCGAGCTGGAGGAGCCGCCCCACAGACTGCCCCACCAGCCGGAACCGCCCTCGCTGGAGGAATCCGGTTCCGGAGCCGGCTCCGGACCTGCGCTGACCACGATGTTCACACGGCTGTTCAGCTTTGCCGTTGAGCCTGCCTCCGGGCTCTGCCTGATGACGGAGCCCTCGGGCTGGTCGCTGTATTCTTCGCTCTGACTGCCCAGACCCAGATGGTTCTGCACCAGAAGGGTGCGGGCGTCATCGGCGCTCATGCCCACCAGCGATGGCACTTTTGTGGTGGTAGCCACCTGAGGACGGCTGATATACACCACCACAGTGCTGCCGGCTGCCACCTGACTGCCGGCAGCCGGGTCGGTGCGGATGACTGCGCCGGAGGCCACCGTGGGCTCCACGGCCTGTGTCACCAGCACCGAAACGCCCAGATTTTTCAGCTGCTGCTCGGCATCGGACTGCACATAGTTGGTCAGGTCCGGCACCGTGACATACTGCGTGCCCAGACTGACGGTCAGGGTCACGCTCTGACCCTCACGGACGGTGCGGCCCGCCACCGGCGACTGCTTGTAGATATAGCCGGCTGCGTAATTGCTGTTGTACTCCTCTTCCCATTCCGGCGTGATCTGTCCGGAGGAGATCTGCTCTGTCGCCATGGCCTGTTCTTTGGTCAGGCCCAGATAATCCCCCAGCGTGATATCAGCCTTGTTGTTCATCAGATTGGAGGAATCGTTCAGGATCAGCCAGCACAGCGCCATGGACGCAACGCCAAATGCCACCGTGATGCCAAACAGCGCCGGCAGAAAAATGGTGCGTTTTTTCTTTTTGCGGGATGCCGCCTTTTTCCCCCGGAGCGAAGGCTGTTCGGGGGTGCGGTTTGCTCGATTCTGATTCATGGTTCGTTTCACCACCTTTTCGGGTGCATCTTCTGTAATATACTTGTACTCAAACAGGACAGAGGGGTTCTGCACATAGGCATCCAGCGCCTGCAGCATTTCGCGCGCCGAAGCGTAGCGGTTCTGCGGCAGCTTTGCCATTGCTTTTTCAGTGATCTCCACCAGTGCGTTGGGCACTTCCGGCGCGATCTCGTGCAGCGGTTTCGGCTGGTCCGAGATCTGCTTGATGGCGACCTCCACCACGTCCTCTGCATCAAAGGGCAGATGTCCGGAAAGCATCTCGTACATCATTACGCCCACCGAGTAGATATCGCTGGTGCAGTCGGTCTCGTCTCCCTTTGCCTGTTCCGGACTGATATAGTGCACGCTGCCCATGGCTTTGCCGCCGGACAGCTGGTTTTCCGCCCGGGAGATGCGCGCGATGCCAAAATCCATCATCCGCAGCTGGCCGTTGTCCAGCAGCATGATGTTCTGGGGCTTGATGTCCCGGTGCACCACGCCGTTGGCATGGGCATGTTCCAGTGCCTTGAGGATCTGGGAAATGAAATGCACCGTCTCCCGGCTGGTCAGGCGTCCGCCGCGCTCGTTGAGGTACTCGCGCAGGGTCATGCCGTCCACATATTCCATGACGATATATTGCAGGTCATCGCTGACCGAAACGTCGTACACCTTGACGATGTTGGGGTGGTTCAGCAGGGAGATGGCCTTGGACTCATTCTTGAACCGGCGCACAAGATCCGGGTCATGCATGAACTCGCGCCGCAGCACCTTGACCGCGACCACCGTCCCGGGGGGTACAGGGCCGTTGTTGCCCCGCATGACGGCCTTGTAGACATTTGCCATGCCGCCGGAACCGATCAGCTCCTTCACTTCGTACAGGCCGTCCAGTCGTTTGCCGATCAGGTTATCCATTGTGCACCTCCGTGGGGCCCACGCTCAGCAGCAGGGCAGTGATATTGTCCAGGCCTCCGTTTTCGTTGGCAGCCCGGACCAGCTGGTCCGGCAGGTCGTAAAATCCGCCAGTGCGCAGCAGCTGCTCCATCTGCTCCACAGGCACCGCGTTGGTCAGACCGTCCGTGCACAGCAGCAGCAGGTCTCCACTCTGCAACTGCTGACAGGTGAACTCCGACTCCAGACGGTAGTCCACCCCCAGCGCCCGGGTGATGATGTTTTTCTGGGGGTGATGCTCGGCCTCCTCCACCGTGATGGTGCCGCAATCCACCAGCTCCTGCACATAGGAATGGTCGTGGGTGAGCTGCGAAAGGGTGCCGTCCCGGAACAGGTACGCCCGGGAGTCCCCTGCATGGCACAGATAGACCCTGCCGCCCCGCACCAGCGCACAGACCGCCGTGGTGCCCATGCCGGCCAGCGACTCGTCCTGCATGGCCTTCTGGAACACAAAGCGGTTGGCGCTGAGCAGCGTCTTTTTCAAAAAGGTCTCTTCTTCGCCGGGCAGGCACTTGGACGTGTACTGCTCCTGAAAACAGCGTTCGATGATGTTGCACGCGCTCTGACTGGCTTCCCGTCCGCCGCGCGCGCCGCCCATACCGTCACAGACCAGCAGCCACGCGGCATCGCCGGGCAGCTGGCCTGCACGATAGTCGTCCTGATTGTCCTGACGGACACGCCCGACATCGGTTTTTCCTGCAAGTTTCATAGGCTTCTCCCTTTGTTATGCCTTCCCGTTCATCTCGTCCCGGCGCAGCTGACCGCAGGCGGCGCTGATCTCGCTGCCCAGGCGGCGACGCACCGTAGCGTTGACGCCAAGGCTCTCCAGCTTTTTCTGGAAGCGCTGCACGTTAGCGGCATCGGTCGCCGAATAAGGACTGCCATCCACCGGGTTGATGGGGATCAGGTTCACATGGGCTCCCATGCCCCGGATCAGGTCTGCCAGCTGTTTTGCGCAGGCATCGGAATCGTTGACGCCCCGCACCATGGAATATTCAAAGCTGACCCGGCGGCCCGTGGTCTGCTGATAGCGGCGCACCGCCGGGATCAGCATCTCCACCGGGTAGGCATCGTTCACCGGCATCATCCCGCTGCGGATCTGGTTGTTGGGCGCGTGCAGCGACACCGACAGGGTCAGCTGCAGCTTTTTTTCCGCCAGCAGATCGATCTTGGGCACAAGGCCGCAGGTGGACAGGCTGATGTTGCGCATGCCGATGTTGACGCCCTCCGGTGAGGTGATGTTTTCCAGAAACTTCATCACCTCGTCAAAGTTGTCCAGCGGCTCTCCAATGCCCATGAGCACGATGTGGGAGATGCGCTCACCGATGTCCTTCTGGGCGGTGTAGATCTCGGAGCAGATCTCGCCTGCTTCCAGATTTCGCACCCGCCCCGCCTGCGTGGAGGCGCAGAAGCGGCAGCCCATGCGGCAGCCCACCTGCGTGGACACGCACACCGTGTTGCCGTAATGATAGCGCATGACCACGGTTTCGATGCAGTTGCCGTCTGCCATGCGCAGCAGATATTTGACGGTGCCGTCCTTCGCTTCCTGTCGGCGCTCGATCTTGGGCGCAGCGATATAAAAGCGTTCTTCCAGCGCTGCCAGCAGGGTCTTGGGCTGGTCGGTCATGGCAGAAAACTCTGCAACGAGCTTCTGATGCACCCAGTGGAAGATCTGCTTTGCCCGGAAACCCGGTTGTCCCATGGCTTTCAGCTCTGCTGAAAGCTCTGCCAGCGTCAGGGAAGAGATACAGCGTTTTTGTTCCATTGTGTTCTCCTATTATTACGAATGAACCGCCCGGTTTCGTGCAGCGATCACCCGTTTTTCTGCATGGCACAGAGGAAAAATCCGTCCATGCCGGTGCGGGTGGGCACCGAGAGTGCTCCGTGCTCCCCCGCCGTCATCCCGGCAGGCAGCTCCACGGCGGGCGTTACCACCGCAAACTCCGGGTGACGGCGCAGGAAAGCGGTGATCTGCTGCTGATTTTCCGCCGGGTCGATGGTGCAGGTGGAATACACCAGCCTGCCGCCGGGTTTCAGCATCGCAGCCGCCGTATCAAGGATCGCCGATTGGGTCGCCAATAATTCCGCTTCCCGCGCCGGGTCCAGCTTTTTGTAGCGCAGGTCCGGTTTTTTTGCAAGGATGCCCAGACCGCTGCAGGGTACATCTGCCAGAATGCGGTCTGCCATAGGCAGCGCCGGGTTCAGCTTTGTGGCATCGTTGCACAAAGGCTGCACATTGGCAAGCCCCATGCGCTCCACCGCCGTGCGGATGAGACGCACCCGGTTCTCGGCGGCATCGCAGCTGTAAAGTTTGCCGGTATCCTGCATTTGCTGCGCCAGAAGGATGGTCTTGCCGCCGGGAGCAGCGCAGAGGTCCAGCACCGTCTCTCCGGGCTGTGCTTCCACGCAGAGTGCCGCCAGCTGGCTGGCCTGCCCTTCCACATGGAAATATCCCTGCTGGAACCACGGATCCCCGGCAGGACTGCCCTCGAACCGCGCCAGAACGCTTCCAGGCACCATGCCCGGGCGGGCTTCCTTTGCGCCGGAATCCAGCAGCTTCTGGCAAAGTTCTTCCGCGTTCGTCCGGAGCGGGTTTGCCCGCAGACTGGTCAAGCCTCCGTCTGCCTTGTAGGTCAGGATGCCCAGCGCCTCGTCCGGGTAGTTTTTGTGAAGGAATGCTGCCACGTCCTGCCCGGCAGAGCCCAGCACCATCAGTTTCTGGACCTCATCGCGGAATACCGCCGTATCCAGATCGTAATTGCAGGCTTTGCGCAGCACGGCGTTGACAAGGCCGGAGGCGCTGGACTTTTTGAAGGTTCGGGTCAGCTTGACGGCCTCGTTCACCGCGGCAGACACCGGAACCTGCATATAGCGGGCCTGTGCCAGTGCCGCACGCAGGATCTCGCGCACCGGAGCATCCAGCTTGGCAAGACCCTTGGGCAAAAACTGCTCCAGAATGTAGTCCAGTGTTCCCCGATGCTCCAGCACCGTGTAGAAAATGGCCCCGGCAAAAGCTTTTTCGCGGCCTTCCAGCTTCTGACGCTTCAGTTCTGCATCCAGAACAAGGTTGGAAAAACCGTCCTGTTCCTGTCGCACCAGCGCCGAAACCGCCGCCGCGCGGGGGTTCGCGCCCATCAAAGGAGATCCCCCGTTTTCAGGCGCAGACCGGCAGCAAAGGCTGTACCGTCCATGGGCTTTTTGCCCTCCGGCACCACCTGCAGCAGCTGGACAGCGCCCTCACCGCAAGCCACGGTCAGGGGCTTTGTCGCCAGCACCGTACCGGGGGCTTCCCCGCCGGATGCTGCCGTGCGGCACTCCATCACCTTCAGCTTTTTGCCACCGGAGGTGACGAACCATGCCCCGGGCCACGGGTTCATGCCGCGCACCCAGTTGTGGATGTGGGCGGCAGAGTCGGTCAGATGGAACTGTGCCATCTCTTTGTTCAGCATGGGGGCAAGGGTGGCACGTTCGTGGTCCTGCGGCACCGGTGTCAGAGCACCGGCTGCGATCTGCGGCACCACCTGACACAGCACCCGGGCCCCCACAGCGGTAACGCGGTCAAACAGCTCGCCGCTGGTCTCCTCGGGGTCAATGGCGATCTTCTCGTAGCACAGCACATCGCCGGTGTCCAGACCTTCGTCCATCTGCATGATGGAGACTCCGGTCTCGGCATCGCCGTTCAGCACCGACCACTGCACCGGAGCGCTGCCCCGATACTTGGGCAGCAGCGAGACATGCAGGTTGATGCAGCCGCAGCGAGGCAGTTCCAGCACCGACTTCGGCAGGATGCAGCCATAGGCCACCACCACGATCAGTTCCGGTGCCAGTGCGCGGATGTTCTCGTCCTCGCTGCCATCCCGCAGAGTGCGAGGCTGGAACACCGGCGTACCGTGCTCCAGTGCAACCTCCTTGACCGGCGGCGCGGTCAGCACCTGCTTGCGGCCAACGGGCTTGTCCCGCCGGGTGTACACCGCGCAGATGTCATGCCCGGCGGCATACAGGGCTTTCAGGCATTCGGCAGCAATATCCGGCGTGCCCATGAACAAAATGCGCATCAGTTATTTCCTTTCGCTTCGCGGGCAGCCTTTTTGCCCTCTTCGGTGTCCTCGTAGAAATACTCGCTGGACTGCATGATGGTAATGCCGTCCAGATGGTCATTTTCATGCTGGATGCAGCGGCCCAGCAGGTTCTCGGCTTCCAGCTCGAACCACTTCCCGTGGCGGTCCTGTGCGCGCACCTTGACCGCAGCAGGGCGGGTCACCGCGCCGTTATGCCCCGGGAAAGACAGGCAGCCCTCATAGGCGGTCTCCTCATCCTCGGACACCGCGATGATTTCCGGGTTCACGAAGTCGATGAACTTGTACTCGTAATCGGCAGGGATCTCCTCCGGGGCATCGGTGGTGTCCCACACCACGAACAGGCGGCGCAGCATGCCCACCTGCGGGCCGGCCAGACCCACGCCGTCAGCGGCGATCATGGTCTCGTGCATATCGTCCAGCAGCGTTGCCAGACGGTCGTCAAAGTTGGTGACAGGGCGGCAGACCTTGTTCAGGATGGGGTCGCCTTCTTTTACAATGTTGCGAATTGCCATAATTGGTACCTCTCAATGAAATTATTAGTTTTTGTTGTAGCCAAATTCTCTTGTCCGAAGCGTTTCTTTCCACCAAGATTCCCGCTTCAGGATATATCCATCATCCATTCTTGCATTGTAATTTTCAAGAACAGAATACTGAAAATTCTGTTTTACATAGTCAAATCCCTGCTGCTTTACAAGCTCCCGCAGCTCGACGTTTCCACCGTGTCCGTCTGCAACATAATTCGACCATCGCTGGAGCAGCATCCCGGTCTGGGATGTTGCAGACCCCACATACAGCTTACCGGTCTTTGTGTCAGTGATGAGGTAGACGGCCTTCTGGTTTTTCAGAGCATTGACCCATCCGGGCAGCTGACGGTCCACGATAGTTTTCAGCCTCGGATAGCTCAGCCGAACATTCTCGTATCCCGGAAACTCATCGCCGGTATACTGTTCATTCAATATCTCAGCAACTTCCAACTCATCCATGACCGTTTCATACTTTCGACTCATTCTCCGGCTGTCGTTGTGAAACTTCACCACCACACGGCCAAAATACTGCTCGTACTCTTTCCGCTCGTCGGCATCATATTCCACGTCCTCGGTCACATCACGCAGACCGGTGATTTTTTTAATGGTCGTCAGCAGCCACTTATCCCGCCTGAATTTGAGCAGACAGATCGCCGTCTGCCCCACGCTGAAATCATGGCGATCTTTATGACCCAGTAGCCAATACACGTTCACCCAGTCGGGATTCGTCTTGTAGAGTTCCAATGGGTCATCGGAGCCATCGTAAACATTGAACTTTACACGGACATCAGGCATCTCTGCGGCATTAAATTGCAACAGGTCGTTGAGCATGATTTTTGCCATTTCAGTTCCTCATTAAATCTCTCCATCCGAGTGCATATCCACCGCAGCGGTGGCACGGGACGGAAGCTTTTCCTGTTCATATCGTTCCAGCGTGCTGCGCACGAGGTCGCGGAAGCGGCGGTCGTTGCGGCACTTGACGGTGAGTTTGTAGCGGTAGGTGTCGTTGATCTTTTCAATACTGCCGGGGGTCGGGCCCAGCACCCGCAGCGGCAGGTCCGGCTGCTGCGCCGCCTGCTGGCCCAGAAGCGCTGCAAAGCGGGCAGCGGCTGCCGCCACCTCTTTTTCCTTTGCACCGGAGAACCCGATGACGCACAGCCCGCAGAAGGGCGGGTACAGACCCAGCTTCCGATAGGCGATCTCCTGTTCAAAGAAGGCGTCATAGTCCTGTGCAGCGGCAAGGTTCAGCACCGGGTTGTCCGGGTCGGTGGTCTGGATGATGGCAAAGCCCGGGTCTTTTGCGCGGCCGCTGCGCCCCACAACCTGCGTTACCAGACTGAACACATTCTCGTACGCCCGGAACCCCTGCGCAAACAGCAGTGAGTCGATGCCCAGGACCCCCACAAGGGTCACATCCTCAAAATCCAGACCCTTTGCCACCATCTGGGTGCCCACCATGATGTCGTATTCATGCGCTGCAAATTTAGCAAGCAACTTTTCGTGGGCATCCTTGGCGGCGGTGGAGTCCTGATCCATCCGCAGCACCCGTGCGTCCGGAAAGAGCTTTGCCAGCTCCTCCTCGGCCTTCTGGGTGCCAAAGCCCCGGTACTGCAGCTTGCCGCCGCAGGCAGGGCACACCGTGGGCGGCGGCTGCTGCTGACTGCCGCAATAGTGGCACAGCACCTTGCGGGCCGATTTGTGGTAGACCATGGGTACGCTGCATTTGGGACACTTGAGCACCTCGCGGCAGTCCTCGCACTGTGCCATGGTCTGATAGCCCCGGCGGTTCAGCAGCAGGATGGTCTGCTTTTTGGCGTCAAGGTTGCGGCGGATGGCATCCTCCAGTGCAATGCTGATCTCTCGCGGGTTGCCCGATGCCAGCTCTGCACGCATATCCACGATCTGCACCTTCGGCAGCGGGTTGCCGCCGTAGCGCTGGGTCAGACGCACCAGCTGGGTGCGTCCGTGGCAGGCGGCGTAGAAGCTTTCGGTGCTGGGGGTAGCGCTTGCCAGCAGCAACAGGGCACCGTTCTCCGCTGCGCGCTGCCGGGCCATCTCATGCGCCGAGTAGCGGGGAGAGGATTCCGACCGGTAGGTGTGCTCCTGCTCCTCGTCAATGATGATCAGACCGATGTTTTCCAGCGGCGAAAAGACCGCGCTGCGGGTGCCCACCACGATATCGGCCCCGCCGTCCTGGATCATCTGCCATTGCAGCAGACGTTCCGTGTGGTTGAGCGCGGAGTGCTGCACCGCCACACGGCGTCCAAACTGGCTCTTGAGCCGCAGGATCATCTGAGGGGTCAGGCTGATCTCCGGCACCAGCACCAGCGCCTTGCGGCCCAATTCCAGACACCGGGCAATGAGCCGCAGGAACACCAGCGTCTTGCCGCTGCCGGTAACGCCGTACAGCAGCGCTGTGTGGGGGTCGCGGTCCTCCAGTTTCGGCAGCAGAGCATCGTAGGCCTCCTGCTGTTCTGCGGTCAGCTCGATGGGTTCGTTTTTCAGCGGGATGGACGAATACAGGTCGATGGAGCGGTTCACCTTGCTGCATTCCAGCACCCCTTTGGTGCAAAGGTTGTCCAGCACTGCCCGGCTGATGCCTTTTTCTTCCAGCTCGTTCAGGGTGCGCGGGCCACCGCCCAACAGCGCCACTGCCGCCAGCTGTTTGGCAGTGGGCTTTGGCTTCTGGGGCAGTGCCGCCACCAGCTTGTAGGCATTTTCGGTGTGGCGGGTAAGCTGCTTTTGCAGCACCGGCGTCACGCCGTCCGCCGCCACAGCGGGCTTATACTGGGCACCGTAGGGGATGACCGCCTTGACTGCTTCGTAGTAGGTGCAGAAGGTGCGCTCCTTTAAAAAATGCACCAGCCGCAGCAGCTCCGGAGTCAGGCAGGCCGATGCCGGGGCCACGTCAAACAGATATTTCAGCTTGGAGTGCTCCGGCTCGGCATCGCAGGCCAGTACCACACCCATGCGGGCGCGGCTGCCCCGCCCAAAGGGCACCAGTACCATACTGCCCAGACGCACCACATTCTGGTGCTCCGGAAGAACAGCGTAGGTATACAGCTTATCAAAATGGAAGGTCGCATTGCTGACGGCAACGCCTACCGTTTTGGGCATCGGTCCCGCTCCTTCAAAATATTATTCTTCGCTGCCGATGCGCTGGCAGATGACCTTGTACAGTGCATCTGCGCAGGCATCGACCTGATCGTTGACCAGCTTCAGGGTGAACTTGTCCTGCTGGGCAAGCTCCTGCTTTGCCGTGGCAAGACGCTCCCGGATACTGTCCTCGGTCTCGGTGCCGCGGCCCCGCAGACGACGCTCCAGCTCCTGCTCCGAGGGGGGCAGCAGAAACACAGTAGTCGCGCCCGGGAACATGCGGCGGATGTTAGCGGCGCCGTGCACGTCGATGACAAGAACGACCACCTTTTTTTCGCTGATGCGTTTGTCCACTTCTTCGCGCAGGGTGCCGTAGTAGTTGCCGTTGTAGAAATTGTACTCCACGACCTGATCCTTTTCGATCAGCTGCTGGAACTGTTCCCGGGTGCGGTAATAGTAATCCACGCCCTCCTGCTCGCCGGGGCGCGGAGCGCGGGTGGTGGCGGAGACGGTCTTTTCGATCTCCGGGTGCGCCTCGCGCAGGGCCTTGACCACGCTGTCCTTGCCGGTCCCTGCTGCGCCGGAGACCACAAACAGATATTTATCATTCGCCATGGGGCGGTTCCTCCTCTGTTGTCATTTTGCCCTCCTGCCCTGCCGCACGGTTGGCCACCGTTTCCGGCTGAAGAGCCGAGAGCACCACATGATCCGAGTCCATGATGAGCACGGCGCGGGTGCTGCGCCCATAGGATGCGTCGATCAGCATCCCGCGCTCCCGCGCTTCCTTCACCAGACGCTTGACCGGTGCAGAGTCCGGGCTGACCACTGCCACCACCCGGCCTGCACTGACCATATTGCCAAATCCGATGTTGATCAGCTTCATAAACTCCTCCGAACGTTTTGCCGTTTACTCCAGATTCTGGATCTGCTCGCGGATCTTTTCGATCTCGGCCTTCATATCCACCACGATGCGGGTGATGTCCAGATCCTGACACTTGGAGCCGATGGTATTGGTCTCGCGGTTCAGCTCCTGCGTCAGGAAATCCAGCTTGCGGCCCACCGGCTCGTTCAGATTCAGAATATCACGGTACTGCGCGATGTGACTGCGCAGGCGGACGGTCTCCTCGTCCACGGCGGTCTTGTCGCCAAAGATGGCAGCCTCGGTCAGGATGCGGGCATCGTCAATGTCCCGGTCCTCCAGAAGGACCTTGAGTTTCTCGTACAGGCGGCTGGTATAGTTTTCCACCCGGCCTGCACTGAGCGTCTCCACCCTGCCCACGCATTCCTCCAGAAAGCACAGACGGTTTTCCACGTCCGCCTTCATTTTGGCACCCTCGGCAGCGCGCATCTCCACAAAGCGGTCCAGCGCCTGCGCCGTCACAGCGCTGACGTCCTCCCACAGCTGTTCCTCGTCCACATCGGCGTGGCGGGTGGTCAGCACGTCCGGGAAACGGGTCAGCACGCTGGCAGAAATGTCGTTTTTGACGCCAAGCTGTTCCGAAAGGTCCCGCATGGCCTGCTGATAGCTGCGGGCCAGCTCCAGATTAACTGCGACCTCTGTATCGGCGACGTCCACATTCTGCACCGTCAGGCTCAGCTCCACCTTGCCGCGGGTGACACGCTCGTTGAGCTGTTTTTTCAGACGGCTGTCCATAAAGCTGCAGGTGCGTGGGATGCGCGAGGAATACTCAAAGTAGCGGGAATTGACACTGCGCAGTTCCACCGTGATCTCACGGCCATTGCGAAGGGCAGTTCCCCGGCCAAAGCCGGTCATGCTCAAAATCATACGCTCTCCTGTTCTCTTATTCCGTTCCGATCTTGTTCTTTTTCGTATAGGTATCCGCTTTGGGGCACACGCTCCCATGTTACGATACATATAGCATCATTTTACTATTCTTTTGGGAAAAATTCAAGGTGCAGCACTGCCTTTTGTTGGCAGCAGACTGCCCGCAACGAAAACCGCCCTGGGCAGAGCCCGGCGGCTCTGCTTCAGGGCGGTGGATTCAGGTAGTCTTGTACACGCAGGAGACTGTGCTCTGCAACAGGTCCGCGTTCAGCAGGGTCTGCTCCACCCAGTGAACGTTGTCCTTGATGGTGTCCCGGGAGACCTCATACTCTTTTGCAATGCTGTCCATGCTGCGGTACTCATGGCGGTAGATCAATGTCAGGATCAGCTTGTCCTCCATGGTGATCTTGCTGAAGCGCGGGCGGCGCTTGTGCTCTTTTGCATAAGCTTCCTCCACCGCCGCCAACATCTTGTCATACTCTGCTTTTGTAATTCCGAACGCCAGCCAGTAGTCTCTCTCGGTAAACTCTGCCAGCTTTTCCGCTGTGATCGTTCTCATGGCATTCCCCCGCTTTTCTGCGCTGCGTTTGTGATCTTGGGCGTTGTTCTGACTTTATAATAAAGAGTGCAGTACCTCCAGTCAATGCGACTGTTTCTGTTTCGAACCGATCTGTGCACCTGTTCTGCGCAAAGCGCGTCCCAGGTACAAAAAGGGCCTCCCGCCCACTGCGGGAAGCCCTTGGGGATCCGATCACTCAGACAGGATGAGACTGATTGGTGTAGTCCACATGATCGCCGTCCACGCCCTGCTTTTTGGCATTGCGCTTATCGAAGAACTTGGGTGCCACCTGCGGGAACATGGCGTAGGTCAGCACGTCCTCTTCCTGCGTTGCCCACTTGGCAGCCTCGGCCTTCAGCTTGTCCATCTCGGGAGCCAGCGTATCGGCAAAGCGGCAGGTGATGGGCTGCTCGTCGCCCAGGATCTTCTTTGTGAACTCGGGGCTGATGGGAGCGGGAGTCTTGCCGTAGTCGCCGTGGACCAGACCCTTGAACTCCTTGGTGACCATCTTGTAACGCTCGCCCATGATGACGTTGAACACAGCCTGCGTGCCAACGATCTGGCTGGTAGGGGTGACCAGCGGCGGATAGCCTGCATCCTCACGCACGCGGGGGATCTCTGCCAGCACTTCGTCCAGCTTATCCTCCTTGCCGGCATCCTTCAGCTGCTTGAGCATGTTGGAGAACATGCCGCCCGGCACCTGATACAGCAGGGTGTTGGCGTCCACGCCCAGACTCTTGGGGCTGATTTGACCGTTTGCGATATACTTCTCGCGCAGCTTTGCAAAGTAAGCGCGCACAACGTTCAGCTGCTTCAGATCCAGACCGGTGTCGTAGTCGGTGCCCTGCAGGGCAGCTACCAGACTCTCGGTGGGCATGTGGCTGGTGCCCAGGCTCAGGGGGCTCATGGCGGTATCAATGATGTCAGCGCCTGCCTCGATGCCCTTGAGGATGGACATGGAAGCCAGACCTGCGGTGTAATGGCTGTGGATGTCCACAGGGATGCTGACGGTCTCCTTCAGCTTCTTGACCAGATCGTAGCAGGTATAGGGGGTCAGCAGACCGGCCATATCCTTGATGCAGATGGAGTTTGCACCCATCTCCTCCAGAGTCTTGGCGTAGTTTGCAAAATACTCGTTGTTGTGGACGGGGCTCAGGGTGTAGCTGATGCAGCCCTGCACATGAGCACCTTCCTTGTTGGCAGACTTGATAGCAGTCTGCAGGTTGCGGGGATCGTTCAGTGCATCAAAGATGCGGATGACATCAATGCCATTGGCAACAGACTTCTGCACAAAATACTCCACAGCATCATCTGCATAGGGACGATAGCCCAGCATGTTCTGACCGCGGAACAGCATCTGCAGCTTCTGGTGGGGCAGCTCCTTGCGCAGGATGCGCAGACGCTCCCACGGGTCCTCGTCCAGGAAGCGGATGCAGCTGTCGAACGTAGCGCCGCCCCAGCACTCCACGGAGAAGTAGTTGATCTTGTCCATTTCGGGCAGGATGGGACGCATCTCGTCCATCGTCATGCGGGTAGCCAGCAGAGACTGGTGTGCATCGCGCAGAACGACCTCGGTAACCTTGATCGGCTTTTTGGCCATGATTGTCACCTCTCCCTTAGTTCATGGAAACCAGAACGTCACCGGAGTTGACGGTATCGCCCTTGTTCACGTTGATGGATGCCACAGTGCCGTCCTGCGGAGCAACGATCTCGTTCTCCATCTTCATAGCCTCCAGAATGACCAGCACATCGCCAGCCTTCACGGATGCACCGGCAGCCACCTTGACATCCAGAATGTTGCCGGGCATGGGAGCCTTGACAGCAACAGCACCGGCAGCGCCTGCGGCAGCCTTGGGGGCAGCAGCGGGAACCGGAGCAGCCTTGGGGGCAGCAGGAGCGGCAACGGGAGCAGCAACAGGAGCTGCACCTGCGGCAGTCTCCTCCACGGAGACGCTGTAAGCAACGCCATTGACGGTAATATTGTAGTACTTCATGGAAGGATCCTCCAAATCAATCTCGTAAAACTATATTCAGACGTTTACAGGGCCATGTTGCCGTGCTTCTTGGGCAGACGGGCAGCACGCTTGGTGCTCAGCAGTTCCAGAGCAGCCACAACGCTGGCGCGCACATTGGCAGCGTCGCAGATCATGTCGGCTGCGCCGGATGCAACAGCGTTGGCAGCGCAGCACACCTCAGCGGCGTAAGCGGCAGCCTTGGCATTGGTGGCAGCAATGATGTTGTCAGAAGCGTCGATCTCGTCCTTGTACAGAACGCTGACAGCGGCGGAAGGCTCCAGTGCACTGACGACACAGCCCTCCACAGCGATGCGCAGATCGGCTGCTGCCAGAGCGGTGTAGACCGGGCCGACAGCCTTGCCTGCCAGCACGGTGACCTTTGCGGCGGTGGCGTCGGCGTAGGTGCCAGCCAGACGGGCAGCCTCGCGGATGCCGCCGGCAATGTCATCGCTGGCACTGGGCACAAAGCCCTCGGTGTCCACGATGGTGATCACCGGCACGCTGAACGCATCGCACAGACGCACAAAGCGGGAAGCCTTTGCCACGCAGTTGTGGCAAAGCTGCTTGCCGGTAGCCACAACACCCACAGCGTTGCCGCCAACGGTCGCAAATGCGGTGTACACCGACTTGCCGAAGCCTGCGAACAGCTCCACAGCACTGTCCTTGTCCACCACAGCGGCAGCAGCCTTGGCGGGCTCTGCACCGGCGGTCAGGGCAGCAGCGGGCTGCTCGAACTCGAAGATGGCAGGGCCGGTCAGGTTGTTGGCGGGCAGCAGACCCACGATGTGGGCAGCCTTCTCGGCAGCCTCAGCAGCGTCTGCTGTCACAATGGCAGCCACGCCGGCCTTGGCAGCAGCTGCTGCGCTGCCTGCGTCAGCCACCTTGTCGCCCTTGGCGGCGGAGGTGAACGGAGCGGTGAAGAACAGCTCTGCGCCCTCAGCCATGATGCAGACATCTGCATTGGCAGCGCTCAGAGCGCTGGTGCCGCCGCAGACACCCAGGACCACCGCCACCTGCGGGATCACGCCGGAAACCTTTGCGATCTGCGCATTCAGCTTCGCGGTTGCGGTCAGAACATCCAGACCCTCGGTCAGCTTTGCGCCGACAGAGTTGTAGAACGTGACCACCGGGCAGCCGGTCTGAGCAGCCATCTCCAGAATCTTGATGTTCTTTTCGACATCTTTTACGGTAACAGCTTCACCGTTCTGATAAACGGCATACGCCTGCTGACCTGCCGCATAGCCGCAGGCAGCGCTCACTGCGCCGTCAGCAAACAGCGCAGTGTACTCCCCGTCATCGAAAAACTTGGCGAGGATTTCTCCCTTATTGATCTTTGAAGCCATGGTAAGACCTCCTGGTTGTCTGTGTGAGCTTTCAAAATTGACTTAATTATACTGAAATTCCCAGAAAAATGCAAGAGATTCTATAAAAATCCATCTGTTTCAACATCTGTCGCATCGGGATAGGCAATTTTTTAACGATTTATCGTTTTGCGCAGCTCCGACTCTTTTTCCATGAATACAAGCTTGTGTCTGTGCCTTTGTACGGACGACAAAAATCTGCCCGGATTTTCAGCACTCTGCGCCGGCCGGACGCATTTCTTTTTCCGACTATTTATGTTAAACTGTTTTTGAACCATATTATTCTTGTAAATAATGCGGATATTTCCCGCGGCAGTCCTTTCTGCCGCCGTGAAGTCAGAAGAGGTCAAAACCATTGAAAAAAAACATCGAATCTGTTTCCCGCGCGGTCCACTCCTACCGTTCTCTCCACCGCTCTGCCCGGGCGCTGGTGCACCGGGGCGGGGTTTGTCTTTCCGCAGCAGTCGTTCTGTATAAGGTTGCTTCCAGTCGTCTGTTTGTGCCGCTGATGCAGCAGCTGTGGGCGCTGACGCTGCGCAAGGCTCCCATGCATTACCTGAACAATCGCAATGCCACAGACATCTTTGCCTCCCCTGCCATTCTGGGTGGCATCGTCCTCATTGCCGTCCTGACCGCATTCTGGACCCTGTTCGAGTTTTCTGTGGTGCTGCACGGGCTGGACCTTGCCCGCCGGGGTGAGACGCTGCATCTCCCTGCGCTGCTGCGGTGCTCCCTGCGGGATATCCGCCATGCGCTGCTGCCCCAAAACTGGCTGGTGCTGGTGTGGTGCGTCCTTCTTGTGCCCTTCACCAGCTTTTTTCTGGCATCGGACTATATCACCCAGCTGGCTGTCCCGGAATACCTTTTGGGCATGCTGCAAGCCGCGCTGCGCAAGCATCCGCTTTCTATGGCTGTGGGCGTTCTGCCGGTCCTGCTGCAGGTCGGCGGTGTGCTGGTGCTGCCGCTCTTTGTTCTGGAGCGCAAGAGCCTCTGGCAGTCGCTCCGGGAAAGCGCTGCCACCTTGGGCCGGCGCATCGTCCCCACCCTGCTTTTGCTGCTTTGCTGGGATCTTTCGGTCATGGTCCGGGCTGCAGCGCTGGTCGTTCTGACGGTGCTGCCGCTGTACGGCATCGTTCTTGCCGTGGGCATGAAAAGCACCGCCGGCATGTTTGCTCTGGCACAGGCCTGCCACACAGTGGAGGCGCCGTTCTTCCGCCTCCTGCTCGACAGCTTTGCCACCCTTGCCCGGTGTGCCCTCCTGATGCTGCTGTACTTCCGTCTGCGGGGGGATGCAGACACCGTGCCGGACAACCGTCCCCGCCGCGGCAAAGCGGTGCTGGCGGCATCCGTTGCCGGCATGACTGCCCTGACCTTTCTGCTTTCCGCTGTCTATCTGGTCCTGCCCGCAGACCACGAACTGCGCAGCCTTCTGGGTGGCACTGACCCCATCATCACCGCACACCGGGGCGTTTCCTCCGCTGCGCCGGAAAATACCCTGCCTGCCTTCCAACAGGCCATTGAATGCGGCTGTCAGCGGGCGGAGCTGGATGTGCAGATGACCCGGGACGGCATCGTTATGGTGACCCACGACACCAGCCTGCGGCGCTGCACCGGGCGCAGCGCCAACATCTACGACCTGACCTTTGCGCAGGTGCGCAGACTGGACGCCGGGCAGTGGTTCGGCAGCCGCTATGCCGGGACGAAGGTCCCCACACTGGAGGAGGTGCTGGACCTGTGCAAGGGCCGGATCCAGCTGAACATTGAGATCAAGCCCAGTGCCGCCACGCCAGAGCTGGAAGCGGAGACCCTGCGCATCATCCGGGAAAAGGACTTTGTGCAGGACTGTGTCATCACCTCCCAGAGCTACGAAACGCTGTGCAAAGTAAAGCAGCTGGCTCCGGAGATCCCGACCGGGTATATCCTTGCGCTGGGAGTTGGCGGCTACTATGACCTGCCTGCTGCAGATTTTTTCAGCGTTGAGGGCACCTTTATCACCTCCGGTATGGTCCAGCAGATCCACAAACGCGGCAAAACCATCTCGGCATGGACCATCAACCGCCCGGAGGACGCCACCGAGCTGCTGAGTCTGGGCGTAGACGACATCATCACCGACCGTCCCGCCATGGTGCAGGAGCTGCTGCGGCAGGATGCAGACCCTGCCGGCGGCCTGCTTTTGATCCGGGATGCGCTCCGCGACTGGTTCGCCAGCCGGAACGAGACTGTGCCGGACCCCGTCGATGCGGTCATTGAAGAAGCCGTTGAGGACCCGGAAGAGGTCCTGGACGCTGCCTGACCCTGCACCATCCACCTTCCCATACATAGCAAAAGCCGCCGCACGTTGATCTTGTGCAGCGGCTTTTTTCTGATCTCAGTTCTCAGGACAGCATCATGCGGTCGTTTGCAAATTCGCCGCCGCTGGCGATCTGGAACTTTGCCAGCAGGTCGGAGACGTGGAGGTTTTTCTTCTCCTCGCCGGAGACATCATAGATGATGTGTCCCTCATGCATCATAATGAGGCGGTTGCCGTATTTGATGGCATCCTTCATGTTGTGGGTGATCATCATGGTGGTCAGGTGATTTTCCTCCACGATGCGTGCCGACAGGGTCAGCACCTTCAGCGCGGTCTTGGGGTCCAGCGCGGCGGTGTGTTCGTCCAGCAGCAGGAGTTTGGGCTTGTTCATGGTCGCCATCAGCAGGGTCAGTGCCTGACGCTGACCACCGGAAAGCAGTCCCACGCGGGCGGTCAGGCGGTCCTCAAGGCCCAGATCAAGGGTCTTGAGCAGCTCTCGGTACTGCTCCCGCTCTGCCTTGGTGATGCCGATGCGCAGAGTGCGCCGCTTGCCGCGGCGGGCTGCCAGCGCCAGATTTTCTTCGATCTGCATCGTGGCTGCAGTGCCGGTCATGGGGTCCTGAAACACGCGTCCGATGTAGGCGGCGCGCTGGTGTTCGCCCAAACGGGTGACATCCACTCCGTCGATCAGGATTTTGCCCTCATCCACAGGCCACACACCCGCCACCGCGTTCAGCATGGTGGACTTGCCTGCACCGTTGCCGCCGATGACCGTGACGAAGTCGCCTTCGTTCAGTTTCAGGTTCAGACCGTTCAGTGCGGTTTTCTGGTTCACCGTGCCAGCATTGAAGGTCTTGGAAACATTCTGGATCTCAAGCATTTTTTGCGTCCTCCTTTGCCTTCTTCACCGGCTTCGAAAAGTATTTGCCCTTCCAGTACGGCACCGCCAGGAACACTGCCACCACAGAGGCACTCAGCAGCTTGAGCAGGTTGGCGTCAAAGCCCAGCGTCAGCACCAGCTGGATGACCAGATAGTAGATGATGGCACCCAGCGACACCGAGAGCATCTTCAGTGCAAAGTTGTGGAAGATGCGGCTGAACAGTGCCTCACCGATGATGACTGCAGCCAGACCAATGACGATGGCACCGCGGCCCATGCCCACGTCTGCAAAGCCCTGATACTGGCTGAGCAGTGCACCGGACAGAGCCACCAGACCGTTGGACACAGCCAGACCCAGCACGATGTTCAGGTTGGTGTTGATGCCCTGTGCCCGGGACATGGCGGGGTTGGAGCCGGTGGCGCGGATGGCGCAGCCCAGCTCTGTGCCGAAGAACCAGTACAGAATGCCAATGAGCACAGCCGTGACAAGAATGATCATCACGATGGGGTTGCGGATGGCAAACTCCTTGACCCAGCGCAGCGAGATGAGCAGGCCGTATTTGTCCACGTTGATGGACTGGTTGGCCTTGCCCATAATCTTCAGGTTGATGGAATACAGGGCCAGCTGGGTCAGGATGCCTGCCAGAATGGCGGGGATGCCCATGAAGGTGTGCAGGATGCCGGTGACAAGGCCTGCCAGCAGCCCCGCCACAAGGGCCATCAGCAGCGAGACCCAGACGTTCTGCCCGGACAGCAGGCACATGACGCACACAGCGCCGCCGGTGCCAAAGGAGCCGTCCACGGTCAGGTCTGCCACATCCAGAATGCGGAAGGTCAGGTACACGCCAATGGCCATGATGCCCCAGATAAGGCCCTGCGCACAGGCACCCGGCAGAGCGCCCGGCAGATTGGCCAGTCTTGCAATGATCTCCAAAATAATTCCTCCTAAACATTACACTTTTTTATTCCCCGCATGGATAACGGGAAAGCGGAGAAGAGCAGGAACCACTCTCCTCCGCTATTTTTATACTGTTTTGCTCTCAGCTGTCTCTCAGGCTTCAATCTCCTCGTAGCCTTCGGGAACGGTCAGGCCCAGCTCCTCGCAGATCGTCTTGTTGTACTTCTTGGTCACGTCGGTGTACTCGATGGGCATGGTGGAGATATCGGCTTCGCCGTTCAGGATCTTGACCGCCATCTCACCAGTGGTGCGGCCCAGATCGTAGTAGCTGATGGACAGCGTTGCCACGCCGCAGCCGGCGCAGATGCCTTCCTCGCCTGCAAACACCGGCTTCTTGGCAGGGCGGCAGATGCCGTCCACGATGCCGGTGTTGGCAGCGACCGTGTTATCGGTGGGCACATACAGGGCATCATTTTCGTTGGCTGCCTGCTGGCAGACAGAGGACAGATCGTTGGAATCGGAGAACGCATACAGGTTTGCCGTGATGCCCTTGGCTTCCAGATACTCTGTCACTTTATCCACCTGATACTGGCTGTTTGCCTCGGCGGAGCAGTACAGCAGACCCACGGTCTTGACATCAGGCATCCACTCCACGATCATGTCTGCCTGCTGGTCCAGCGGAGCCAGATCGGAGGTGCCGGAAATGTTGCCGCCTACGGTGCCGTCAAAGTCGGTCAGCCCCAGTGCCACGCCGTACTCGGTGATGGAGGTGCCCAACACCGGGATGGTGTCGGTCGCCGCCTGTGCAGCCTGCAGTGCAGGCGTTGCATTTGCCAAAATCAGGTCCACGCCTGCAGAAACAAAGCCATTGGCAATGGTGGCGCAGGTAGCAGAATCGCCCTGCGCGTTCTGCAGGTCGAACGAAACACTGTCGCCGAACGCATCGGTCAGTGCATCTTCAAAGCCCTGCGTGGCAGCATCCAGTGCAACATGCTGGACCAGCTGGCAGATGCCAACGTTGAATTTTTTTCCACCGGCAGCCGAAGCAGATGCGGATGCAACCGTAGAAGCGGAGGATGCACCACCGCAGGCCGTCAGGGCAGCAGCAGCGCCGCAGGCAGCGGCAGCTGTCAGGAAGGAACGACGAGTGATTTTACGCATAATGATCGATCTCCTCTATCTTTTCAGTTGCGCAGCCTACAGGGCGCTGCGCCAGAAAAGCAAATCGCTGTAATTCAGTGTCGTACAGTTTTGCTTTACACTCGTGAAGTATAGCACAGATCCCGCCGCAAAACAATCCATTTTCGCTCTAAAATGGCCCGAATTATTGATTGCGTCGAACGCACCTATCAATTATTTCGATTGGTTATTTCGTTTTTTCTGATACGCAGTCAGTTTTGCAAATTTCCCCTCCAGCTTTTGCAGATTCCGTTCCAGCTGCGGAAGAAAGGGGGCAGAGTAATCGTAATCAAAATACAGTGCCTGCCAGAGCTTCGCCTGTGCCCGGCGCAGCAGAACAGGGCTCAGCACCTTCTCCAGCTGTTCTACCGTATCTTCCAGCGCCATGCAGGCCTGTGCCCAGCGCACATCCACCGCCTCCCGCGCCGGGACATCGTAGCGGGCAAGATAGTCCTGCACCCTTGCTTCAATGACCTGCCCGCCGCAGTCCGTGGGCTGCAAAAAGTAGTGTACCTTCCCTGCCCGGCTGATCTCCTGCGCCAGCGGATACAGCGCACATACCAGTGGCTCCGCATCATGGATCGCGCAGTGATTTTCGGTCAAAAAGGGGCAGTTGTTGCGGTTTTCCTTCACCGGAGCAAGCCGCAGCACCGGCAGATGGCTCACTCTGCCAATGCTGCTGCGGCAGTAGCCCCGGGCTACGATCTGCGGCGGCAGACGCAGCCGGGCGGCAATGCGCCACAGGTCAAAGCCGGAGAGTACGATATCCTCCCGCCCCCGGCAGCAGTTGCCACAGCCACTGCAGGCAAAGCGGAACTGCTCATCCCGTTCCAGCAGCGGCATGGCATCGGTACGGGTAAAATTTATCTGTCCGCACAGATCAATGGCTTCGTCTCGCATAGTCAAACATCCTTTTCCATGATAGAATGTCCCTATTGTACCGCCGGAGCACCCGGTTTGCAAGGCGAGCCCTGTGTAACGCGGTTATTTTTTATCCGCTAGTTTCCGGTACACATGCACTGCATCGCGGATATTGTACTGCTCAGTCCCATGGTCTCCGGGCGCGGCAAGCGTAACAAGGATGTACTCTTTTCCGTTCACGGTGGCAAGGCTGGCCAGACACAGCCCGGCGGCGGCGGTATACCCTGTTTTGCCGCCTTCGATCTGCGTTCCCGTCGGAAGCTCTGTTCCGTCCAGCTTGCCCAGCAGTGTGCTGGTCAGCGAAACGCCTTCCGGGTGCTGTGCAGTCGCATTAGTGGTATAGTGCTCGGTTGTAAAAATTGTGCGGAAGGTCGTATTGTGCAGCGCTGCCTGCAAGAGCTTTGCCATATCTGCCGCGCTGGAATAATGCTCGGTATCAGTCAGGCCGGTCGCATTTGTAAAATGGGTGTTCTTCATGCCAAGCTCTGCGGCCTTTTGGTTCATCAGCGCGGCAAAGTTTTCTTCACTGCCGCTTACCAGCTGCGCCAGCGCCTCACAGCATTCTGCGCCGGAGGGCAGCATCGCACCATAGAGCAGGTCACGCACCGTGACAGTCTCATCGGGTACAAAGCCCGCCATAGATGCTTTTTCGGTCTGTAAGGCCGGAAAAATATCCTCGGACAGCGTTACCTGTTTATCCAGATCGGGCTCTGCCTCAATGGCCAGCAGTATGGTCATCATTTTTGTCAGGGAAGCCGGTGCAGTACGCTCGTCAGCACGTTTCTGCGCCAGTACCCGCCCGCTTTGGGCGTCCAGTAAGATCGCGTGTCGGCTGGCAGTATCCAGCAGGACATTCTGCCGCAAAAATAATACCAGCAGCACAAGCAGCGCTGCCAGAATACATAGCCGCCGACAGCGGCGGTGGAATCGTTTCATGATTAGTCGCATCCTTTTTGCAAAATTGTAAAGCGCTTTCACCTTGTAACACGAGGCAAAAGCGTTTTTTCCTGCAAATTTGCGGCTATGTGTTTTCATGTTCATGCAACAAAAAAGCCCTGAGACTTTTATCTCAGAGCTTTCAGTTAAGTCGGCGACTACCTAATAAGGTATGCGGCTCCATCGCGCTGTTATGCACAGTGCAGCGAAATCGCTTTTTACTTTATATGCGAGCACTCAGACGCGAATCTTTTCCATATCTCCAGAAATGTACCGCATACAGCCCCGCACCCAGAAGCAGGCAAAAGACCGAATAGCTAAGGATCGGAAGCCGTAGCAGTACAATCTTACCCGCGATCTG
>CAKSWU010000011.1 GCA_934513205.1 uncultured Faecalibacterium sp.
TATCGCTTTAACGCTTTTTTCGCTTCTCCATTTATAGCCCCTCAGTCGCTGCGCGACAGCTCCCCCGAGGGGGAGCGGGCACGCCCGGAAGCTTCCTCATTACTCCTAATGCTTTAGCAATGGGCTTTAAATCTTGGCTCTCCCTGAGAGGGTTCGTCCCTACGCAAAAGCGCCCCGCACTTCCGGTTGGAAATGCGGGGCGCTGCATGGTTCTGTTTCAGGCGGCAGGTTTACAGCTCGATTTTGCCAAAGCTGAAATCTGCAAAGTCGTCCACGCGCTCGGTGCGCTTGGGTGCCACCGGTGCGGCGCTCTCGGCGTCACGGGGTGCGTAGGTGCGCTCCGGCACACTGGACGGACGCGGGCCGCGGGGTGCACCGCTGCGGTTTCCGCGGTAGCCGCCATTGCTGCGGCCACCGTTCTCGCTGCGGCGCTCGCCGCGATAACCGCCATTGCGGTTGCCACCGGGGCGGCGTCCATTGCCGCCGCGTCCGCCGCGGGAACGGCGCTCGGTGTAGGTGTTCTCGGTCTGGGCATCCGGTGCGGTGGAGTAGATGACTACGCGGCGGTCACGGCCTTCGCCCTTGCTCTCGCTGCGCACACCCTCCATCTTGCTGATGGCAGAGTGGATAATGCGGCGCTCGTAGGGGTTCATGGGCTCCATGGCAAAGCTGCGGCCGGTCTTGCGCACCTTGGCGCCAATGCGCTGTGCCAGTGCGGTCAAATCGTTTTCGCGCTTGTCGCGGTAACCTGCAACATCCAGACCCAGCTTGATGTAATCGCCCTCCAGACGGTTTGCCACAAGGCTTGCCAGATAGGACAGGCTCTCCATAGTCTCGCCGCGGCGGCCGATGAGGGCACCCAGCTTCTCGCCATCCAGACGGATGATGGTGGCCTCGCCCTTCTGCACAGCGCTGAAGTTGACGTTTTCCACGCCCATCAGGGTGATGACTTCCCGCAGATAGTCCACGGCAGCCTTGACCTTGGCGTTCTCCTCGATGACGATGGGCACCTCCACCTCTTCTGCCTCCTCGGCAGCTTCGGCGGGCTGCTGGGCAGCGGGGGTCTGCTCTGCGGCGGGAGCGGCAGGCTCTGCCACCGCAGCGGGAGCCTGCTGCACCGCAGGAGCGGTCTCCTGTACGGCAGTCTCAACAGGCCTCTCGACCACCGGCTTTTCCGGTGCAGCGGCGGGAGCGTCCGGCTCTTCCACGCTGACGCACACCTTGGCAGGGGTGAGCTTCAGGCCCAGAAAACCAGTCTTTTGGGGCATTTCCAGCACTTCATAGCTGACGTTCATATCGTCTGCCTGCACGCCCAGCAGGGCGCAGGCCTTTGCGCGGGCTTCATCCACCGTCTTACCGGTGGCTTCCTGCTTACGGATCATATCCGTCTACCTCCCTTGTTTACTGTTTGTCCTGCTTGTTCTTGTTCAGCTCGCTCAGCGGCACAGTGCGCTCGTCCTTGTAGCGCTCGGCGTCCAGCTGGCGGGCATACTCCAGACGGCGCTTGTTCATCTCGCTGGCGGACAGGTTCTTCTCCACGGACTTGCCGGTCTTGGGATCGGTGACCGTGACGGTGGTGCTCTTCACCCCGCGCTTTTCCTGCTTGCGCTTTGCCGCGATCTCGGCTTCCACTTCCTTGCGCATCTTTTCGGGGTCATAGAACTTGCGCATCAGCTGGGTCTGCACGGTCATCACGATGTTGGAAATGACGTAGTACAGAGAGAATGCCAGCGGGTAGGTGAAGCAGAAGAACAGGTACATCAGCGGCATCATATACATGGTCAGCTTCATGCTGCCCTGCATCTGCTGGCCGGAGGCCTTCATGCTGATGTGGGTGGACAGGAACATGGTGATGACCGACAGCAGCGGCAGCACCAGATCCATCGACAGACCCAGCTTGGGCACACGGGTCAGGTCGATGCCCAGAAAGCTCATGTTCTGGCTGAACTCGGTGATGGTTGCGATCTGCTCCGGGGTAAAGCAGGCGGTCAGAGCGCTGTTGCCGCCGGCCACCAGCTGTGCAATGATGCTGGTGTCGCGGGTGATGGCGGTAAAGGTGACACCGGCTGCGGTCAGGGCCTCGCCTGCATTCGCCAGTGCAGCGGCACTGATATGGAAGATGCGCTCCAGCGGGTTATACACCACGCCGATGACGCCGAACATGACAAGGAAGTTCAGCAGCATGGGCATACAGCCTGCGGTGGGCTTGTAGCCAAAGTCCTGCTGCAGCTTCATCAGCTCTTCCTGCTGCTTTTCAGGCTTGTCCTTGTACTTGGTCTGGATCTCCATGATCATGGGCTGGAAGGCAGACATTTTTGCCATGCTCTTCTGCTGGCTCATCTGCAGGGGGATCTTGACGATGTTGATGAGCAGGGTGAAGAGGATGATGTCCCAGCCATAGCTGGGGATCAGCTTGTAGATCCACTCCATGACATAGCCAAGGGGACCGCTCAGGATGTAAAAGAAGTTCATACCTTTGTCCATTCTGCCCCGTCTGTGGGCCGGGACGCATTATTTTTTTATCGTAGGACACCCTGCCCACAGTGCAGCGCGTCACAAGAAGCTTTATTATCTAAAATGCCCTCCGCGTTGCTCTGGGCATATTCAGCGGAAAAATTATTTTATATTTGCGTTTGTCGCGGCCTGCGGGCCGCTCCAAACGCATTTTCACGGGAAAGGTCGTAACGGTAAACGGCATATGCTGCCGCTGGCTCCCTGCGGGAGCATTCGCGTCAGCATGAAAACATGCTGTTGCCCTTACGTTTCGTCGCGCAGCGACTCCAAACCGGCGGAACACAAAAAATCCTCTAGCGCAGCGGCTTGGATTTTTTGTATGGAGCCCAACAGCTTTGGGGTCACTAGGGGCGAGCAGCCCCTAGTTCGTGCCTCCCGCGCTTCGAAAGTAGCGGGCGCTTTTCTGGTACTCTTTTGTGTGCGCAAAAGAGTACATACCCGGCGGCGATGCATTTTGCAAAAAGCATTAAATTTTAAACACGCGACTACGCTCTGCGCAGAAAACCTCTATTTTTCCACCTTTCGCTTGTGCCGTGTGTAAAACAGCTTTGCGAGCTGCAGGCGGCGCGTTTCGCTGCGCCACTTGCCCGCTTCCGGTACAGGGTCGTAGCCCCATTTGCCGAAGGGGTTGCACCGGGCAATGCGCCATGCGCCCAGCAGGATGCCCTTGATGCACCCGTGGGTCAGGATGGCCTGCATGGTGTAGTTGCTGCAGCTGGGGGTGAACCGGCAGCTGCGCCCGATCCAGGGGCTGAGGGTGTACTGGTAGATGCGGATGGGCACGCACAGTGCCCTTCGGCAGGCCAATTGCAGGCGGTTCATTCCCGCGGTTCCGTCTTTTGCCTGCGGGCCGGGGGCACCGTGGCAGGGGGCTTTGCGCCCGGAGCCTTTGCCTTGTCCGGCAGACCGGCCTGTGCAAGCAGCTTTGCCACCACGCTGCTGAGCTGCCAGCTCTTCAATTTCGGGGTCATGCCCCGGGCCACAAAGACCAGATCGTAGCCGCCGATGTTTTGATCCAGATGCTCGTCGATGGCAGCCTTCATCACGCGGCGCGCACGGTTGCGCTGCACGGCGTGGCCGATCTTCTTGGTGGCCGTCAGGCCCACCCGGGTGTTGCGTCCCCGGGTCTTGAACACATACAGCACCAGTGCCTGGTTCACATAGGACTTGCCGCGGGCATACACTCTGCCAAACTCGCTGTTGCGGCGGATGGGACGATAGCGCATGATTCCGCGCCTCCTTTCTGGGCCAGAAAGCGCACCGGGGGGTGCACTCTTTAGCCAGTATATCAGAAATTTTTCCACTTTGAAAGCCCATGGGGGCAATTTTACGAAAATTCTTGGAATTTTCAAAAAAATAAGACCGCCAATCCAATATCAGCGGTCTTTTTTGCGCATATTCATTTCTGCGCCGGATCCTGCCGTCAAGACAGAGATCAGACAGTCAGGCTCTTGCGGCCCTTTGCACGGCGAGCATTGATGACCTTGCGGCCGTTCTTGGTGCTCATGCGGGTCAGAAAGCCATGAACTTCCTTGCGCTGACGCTTCTTGGGCTGAAAAGTTCTCTTCATGGTTGTATCCTCCGTAAAAACTTATCCCCGGTATGGGGTCTGGACTGGTCCCAAATTGGGGACAGGCTTGCAATTCAACAGTATATCGCATAGTATGGCGTTCTGTCAAGCTTTTTTTTCGGTTTCCTGCAAATTCCGCAAAACTTTTTTGTGAAAAGATTTTCAACTTTTTCACCATTTTGCCGTTGAAAACTCTTTGCATACAAGATATTGTGGATTTTTTCGGCGTCTGCCACAATGCGAAACAGCGGTCTTTTCTTATGTATTTTAAATTACATTATATAATATGGACTCACAGCGGTTTTTGTGGTATACTAACTCCGTATCAGCAGCATTGTTGAAAACTTTAACGGAGTGGATGTTTTATGGATTCTTTCAAGGACGTTTTAGAGGCCGCGCAGGCGTACTGCAAAACGCAGATGGCAGAGCCGACCTATAATCTCTACATCGACGGGTTGGAGCCCATCAGCTTTGAGGACTCCAGCCACATCACCCTGTCGGTGCGCAACGACTTCATCTGCAAGATCGTGACGGACCGGTATCTCGGCCTGCTCAAGGAAGCGTTCAAGACCGTGCTGGGCTTTGATGTGGACATCACGCTGGTGGTGCCCAGCACCCCGCCCCACGAAGTGGTGCTGGCGCAGCAGTACGAGGCAAACCCCGCTTCCCCGCAGGGCAACTACGAGTTCACCTTCGAAAACTTCATCAAGGGGCCGTCCAACCAGTTTGCGTTTGCTGCGGCGCAGGCGGTGGCAGCAAACCCCTCCGGTGCCTACAACCCCCTGTTCATCTACGGCGGTTCTGGTCTGGGCAAGACCCATCTGCTGACCGCCATCCAGACCGAGATCAAACGCACCCACCCCGATTTCGTCATCATGTATGTCACCTGCGAGCAGTTCACCAACGAGCTGATCGCCGCCATCCGCGCCGGCAGCACCGAGGACTTCCGCATGAAGTACCGCGTGGCAGACCTTTTGCTGGTGGACGATATCCAGTTCATCGCGGGCAAGGAGTCCACGCAGGAGGAGTTTTTCCACACCTTCAACTCGCTGCACGATGCCCACAAGCAGATCGTCATTGCCTCCGACCGCCCCGCCAAGGAGATCAAGAGTCTGGAAGAGCGTCTGCGCACCCGCTTTGAGTGGGGCCTGACCGCCGATGTGCAGCCGCCGGACTTCGAGACCCGGGTGGCCATCGTCAAGCGCAAGGCAGAGCTTTTGCATCTGGACCTGCCGGAGGACGTGGCAGAGTTCATTGCCAACCACCTGAAAAACAACATCCGTCAGCTGGAAGGCGCGGTAAAAAAGCTGAACGCCTACTACATGCTGGAAGGCATCCAGCCGGTGATCAGCGTGGCGCAGAACGCCATCAAGGACATCCTCAACGAGACCCAGCCAGTGCCGGTGACCATCGAAAAGATCATTGGCGAGGTATCCCGCACCTTCAACGTCTCCCCTGCCGACATCCGGGGCACCAAGCGCAACGCCAATGTTGCCTCTGCCCGCCGCGTCGCCATCTATATCCTGCGCGAAGTCACCGGCATGAGCATGGAGGAGATCGGGCGGGAATTTTCCGGCCGCGATCATTCCACCATCGTCTACTCCCTCAAGACCATGGAGCGGGACATGAAAAATGACCAGCATCTGCGCGAGACCGTCAGCGATATCATCAAAAACGTGAAGGCCTGACGCGGCAGATCCCGGCAAAAGTCATACTCATTTTACCGTCCCACCCCAAAATATGGGGAGAAAACCCGGGCAAATGGGGAAAAAAGCCCATATCTTGTGTAAAAAAACGCGAACCTTTCCACACTTTCCACCAACTTTTCAACATTCAACCTCCGTTCTCCACACAAGCAGTGGAAAGAAAGTCGAAGTTTCACCTTTCCACATTTCCTTCACGACTCTTCCACAGGAGCGTGGAAACCGAAACCACCTGAAGCCAGCAGGGCTTTTCCGGGTTTTCCACATCTTCCCCACCCCCTACTACGGTTACTACAACAAGTTCAAGATAGAAACACCGGTCAGGGTGCAATTCGGACATCCCAGCGGCACTCTGTTCCGGGAAAACAAAAAGGAGAGTATGCAGTTTGAACATCGTATGCGATAAAGTCCTGCTGAGCGCTGCCATCGACGGCGTTTCCAAAGCAGTCACCATGCGTTCTGCCATTCCGGTACTGGAGGGCATTTTGCTGAAAGCCGAAGGGTTTCAGCTGACCCTGACCGGCTACGATCTGGAAATGGGCATCGTGACCACCATCGAAGCCAACGTCAAGGAAGCCGGCGAGATCGTGCTGAACGCAAAGCTGCTCAGCAGCATGATCAGCCGAATGCCTGCCGGGCAGATCTCCATCACCTCTGCCGAAAACGGCAAAACCACCATCCAGAGCGGCGTGGCACAGTTCGAGATCCAATCCATGCCAGCCAACGATTTCCCGGAGCTGCCCAACACCGGTGCCGAAGAGACCCTGACCATCAAGACCGGCGTGCTGAAAGATATGATCGATCGCACGTTGTATGCCGTCAGTCAGGACGAGAAAAAACCCGCCCACACCGGCGAGCTCTTCGAGATCGAGCCGGACAAGCTGACCATCGTGGCACTGGACGGCTACCGTCTGGCCATCGTGGAGCGCCCGGTCACAGCGGTGAAGGACATCCGCATCATCGTGCCCAGCAAGACCATGACCGAGGTGGCCCATCTGCTGCCCAACGATGACGAAGAACCGGTGCACATCAGCGCCAACCGCCGCTATGTGGTGTTCATCACCGCCGGCTACACCATTATGAGCCGCCTGATCGAGGGCGAGTTTTTGAATTACCGCAACGTCATCCCCGCCGGCAGCCGCACCCGCGTGACCATCGACACCAAGGAGTTCATCGAGACCATCGAACGCGCCTCACTGATTATTACAGAGCGTTTAAAAAATCCCCTCCGCATCTCCTTTACAGAGGGTAGAGTCGTGGTGCGCTGCCAGACCAATCTGGGCCGCGTGGTGGATGAATTCAACGCCGACTGCGAGGGCGACGAAGTGGAGATCGGTTTCAACAACCGCTACCTGCTGGATGCCTTGCGCAACGCCCGCACCGAGAAGGTCCGCATGGAGATCAGCGGTCCTCTGAGCCCGGTAAAGGTGCTGCCCGCCGAAGGCAGTGACTTTGTGTATCTGGTGCTGCCGGTACGGTTCAAAAACGACTAAGGAGCGCGTTTTATGCAGAAGATTCTCATTCATACCGAGTTTATCAAGCTGGATGCCCTGCTCAAATTTGCCGGTCTGTGCGAGACCGGCGGTGAAGCCAAGGAGCTGGTGCAGGGCGGCGCTGTGAAGGTGAACGGCGAAGTGTGCACCATGCGGGGCAAAAAGTGCCGCGCCGGAGACGTCGTTGAACTGGACGGTCAGACGGTAGAAGTCGGGCAGGGTCAGTAATGCGTCTGCTTTCACTGGAAGTTACGGATTATCGCAACATTTCCTCTGCCCGGCTGGAGCCGGGCCGGGAGCTGACAGTCATCTGCGGCAACAACGGTCAGGGAAAGACGAACCTGCTGGAAGCCATCTGGCTGCTGACCGGCGGCAAGAGCTTCCGGGGCGGCAAAGACGCCGAGCTTGTGCGCCGAGGAAAAACAACGGCGGCGCTGGAAGCCGTCACCCTCCGCAGCTGGCAGGAACAGCAGGAGCCGGACGATGCCACCCGGGTCCGCATCACGGTGGGCACGCAGGATGCCCCGCGCCCGGGACGCTATGCCTCGGTCAACGGCACCCCGCCCAAGCGGGCGGCGGCGCTGGCGGGCAGCTTTCCCGCGGTGGTATTCGACCCGGGACATCTGAGCCTTGTCAAGGGCGCGCCGGAGGGACGTCGCAAATTTCTGGACGCGGCACTGTGCCAGCTGTACCCGGGCTACCTTGCCACCTACCGCCGCTATGTGCGGGTGCTTCAGCAAAAAAATGCACTGCTGCGCCATTCCGTAAACGGGCAGGAGCGCCCCTACGCGGAAAAGTGCGCCCTGCTGGAGGTGCTGAACGCCGAGCTTGCCGTACAGGGCGAGGCCATCCAAAAGCGGCGGCGGGACTATCTGGAGCTGCTTTGTCCGCTGGCCTGCGCCAACTACACCGAGCTTTCCCACGGGGCCGAGCGGATGCGTCTGCGGTATGCAGCGCAGTTCGAGCCGGGAGGGCTGGCAGCGCTTTTGAAACAGCAGCAGTCCCGGGAGCTGCAGGCCGGACAAAGCCTGTACGGCATCCACCGCGAGGATCTGGAACTGCTGCTGGACGATCAGCCCGCAAAGGTGTTTGCCAGTCAGGGACAGCAGCGCAGCGTGGTGCTGAGCCTGAAAATGGCAGAAGCCGCCGCGGCCGCCCAGATCACCGGGGAACACCCGGTGCTTTTGCTGGACGATGTGCTCAGCGAGCTGGACGAGGGGCGCAAGCAGTACCTGCTGACCCGCATGAAGGAAAAGCAGACCTTCGTCACCAGCTGCGACGACACGGCTTTTCTGCGGACGGACGGCGAGGTCTACCGCATGGACGGCGGGGTGCTGAACCGGGTCTGACACATGGAAAAATGTTTCAAAAATCCAGAACGGGATGCTGCATAAGAATGGCATAAAAATAATTTTATGCACAAGACCTAAAAACGAGGAAAATACTGTATGTATATTCATCTGGGGCGGGACTATGTCATCAACGACCGCGACATCATCGGCATCTTTGATCTGGAGACCACCACCACCTCCCCCCGGGGGCGGGAGTTTTTGAACTACGCCCAGAAGAATGGGGCGGTGGTGAGCCTTTCGGACGAGCTGCCCCAGAGCTATGTTCTGGCAGACGGCGCGGTGGTGGATACGGTCTATCTGTCCGAGCTGTCCAGCGCCGCCATGCGCCGCAGAGCCGAAAAGATGGTGGAGTGAAATTTGAGGGAAACGGGCGGAAAAACCACAGAAAAAGAGGGATGGGAAAGCCCCGGAACTGCCCGAAAATCCGCACCGCGCCAGCCGGAACGCCCTCTGCGCGCAGAGGGAAAAACACAACAGAACTGCGGGAAAAAAGTACACTCTGGTGTGCCGGTCCCCGCTTTGCTATCATTTGAAAAAAACGAACAAAAGGGAGAAAGGAAATGGCAGAAGAAATCATCACCAGCACAAATGCCGAAACCGCTACCGACCATGAGTATAACGCCAGCGAGATCCAGGTCCTGAAGGGTCTGGAGGCGGTGCGCAAGCGCCCCGGCATGTATATCGGCTCCACCGGCGAGCGGGGTCTGCACCATCTGGTCTACGAGATCGTGGACAACGCCATTGACGAGGCGCTGGCAGGCTACTGCAACCACATCGAGGTCAAGATCCTGAAGGACAACATCATTCAGGTCACCGACAACGGACGCGGCATCCCTGTGGACATTCAGGCGGATACCGGCCTGCCCGCCGTCACCGTGGTCTACACCATCCTGCACGCCGGCGGCAAGTTCGGCGGCGAGAACTCCGGCTACAAGGTGGCCGGCGGTCTGCACGGCGTGGGTGCTTCGGTGGTCAACGCCTGCTCCGAGTGGCTCACTGTCAATGTGCGCCGCGACGGCAGGGAGTATGAGCAGACCTTCCGGCGCGGCGACCCGGACGGCGGGCTGAAGTGCATCGGCACGGTAGCCGAGGGCGTCACCGGCACCCGGGTCACCTTCAAGCCGGACCCGGAAATGTTCCGGGATACCACCGTCTACGACTTTGACACGCTGGAAAAGCGCCTGCGGGAGGAAAGCTTCCTGAACGCCGGCGTCAAGATCACGCTGACCGATGAGCGTCAGCTGTACACTCCCGTGCTGGAGGACGGCAAGGAGGGCGAACCCTGCTACCGCTCCGAGGTCATGTGCTACGAGGGCGGCATCAAGAGTTTTGTCACCTATCTGGGCGAAAAGCGCAAGCTGGAGGTGCTGCACCCCAACGTCATCTACCTGAAGGGCCAGACTGACCGGGGCATGGCAGAGATCGCCCTGCAGTACAATTCCAGCTACAACGAACTGCTGCTGAGCTTTGCCAACAACGTCAACACTCCGGACGGCGGCACCCACGAGGAGGGCTTCAAGTCCAGCCTGACCCGCGTGTTCAATGATTACGGACGCAGCCACGGTCTGCTGAAGGACAAGGACGAGAACCTGTCCGGTACCGATGTGCGCGAAGGTTTGATCTGCGTCATCTCGGTCAAACTGCAGGAGGCCGAGTTTGAGGGCCAGACCAAGGCAAAGCTGGGCAATACCGAGATCCGTACCCTGGTTTCCAACATGGTCTACGCAAAGCTCATGGAGTTCTTCGAGGAGAACCCCGGCGTGGCAAAGGCCATTTTTGAAAAGGCCACCCAGGCCGCCCGTGCCCGTGCCGCTGCCAAAAAGGCCCGGGAGCTGGTGCGCCGCAAGAGCGCGCTGGAGACCAGCCGGATGCCCGGCAAGCTGGCGGACTGCCGCGAAAAAGACCCCAGCCGCACCGAGATCTTCATCGTCGAGGGTGACTCTGCAGGCGGCTCTGCCAAGATGGGACGCGACTCTGCCATTCAGGCCATCCTGCCGCTGTGGGGCAAGATGCTGAATGTGGAAAAGGCCCGGGCCGATAAGATCTACGGCAACGACAAGCTGATGCCGGTGGTGCTGGCGCTGGGCTGCGGCATCGGGGACGAGTTCGATATCTCCAAGCTGCGGTACGACAAGGTGTTCATCATGGCCGATGCGGACGTGGACGGCTCCCACATCTGCACCCTGATGCTGACCTTCTTCTTCCGCTATATGCGCCCCCTCATCGAGCAGGGTCATGTGTATGTGGCACAGCCGCCCCTGTTCAAGGTGCAGAAGGGCAACACCATCAAGTACGCCTACAACGACGCGGAAATGGCCATCCTCTCGCAGGAGATGCCCGGCGCAAAGGTGAACCGCTATAAGGGCCTTGGTGAGATGAACCCCGAGCAGCTGTGGGAGACCACCATGAACCCGGACAACCGGGTCATCGTGCAGATCACCATCGAGGATGCCGAAAAGGCCGATGAAGCCTTTACCATCCTGATGGGCGATCAGGTGGAGCCCCGCCGCCGCTTTATCGAGACCAACGCCCAGTACGCAAAGCTGGACGTGTAAGCGTGCTCGCCCTCTCCGTCTTTGCTTCGCAAATCCACACTCCCCCTTTTGTCGCTTTGCGACATCTTCCCCCGGCGCGGGGGAAGTCTTTCCTCAAAGGGAGAGGCCTTGGCAAAGAGATGAACTTTGCGTGGACTGCCAAGGGCTCCCACTTTGGGGGAGCTGGCAAAGCCGACAGGCTTTGACTGAGAGGGCGAGGCTGTTTTCCGAGAAAAAAATCCCTTTCCTGTACAAAAGAGAGGGTCAAACCCTACGGAGGAAATAATGGAAGAAGATTATGTGATGATACCGGGCAGCGGAACCAAAAAGATCATCCGCGATGTCAAAAAGGAGATCGAGACGGCCTTCCTGGATTATTCCATGTCGGTCATCGTGTCCCGCGCCCTGCCCGATGTGCGGGACGGCTTGAAGCCCGTCCACCGCCGCATTCTGTACACCATGCATGAGCGCGGCAACGACCCCAGCCATGCATACCGCAAATCTGCCGATACCGTTGGTGCGGTGCTGGGTTCTTACCACCCCCACGGCGACGCATCGGTCTACGACGCCATGGTACGTCTGGCACAGGACTTCTCGCTGCGCTATCCGCTGGTGGATGGTCAGGGTAACTTTGGTTCTGTGGACGGCGACCCCCCGGCTGCTTACCGTTACACCGAGGCCCGCATGAGCCGCATGGCGGTGGAAATGCTGACCGATATCGAGAAGGACACCATCGACTGGGACCCCAACTTTGACGAGACCAAAAAGGAGCCCAGTGTGCTGCCCTGCCGCTTCCCGAACCTGCTGGTCAACGGCAGTCAGGGCATTGCGGTCGGTATGGCCACCAACATCCCGCCCCACAATCTGAGCGAGGTCATTGACGGCTGCATCGCCTATATCGATGACCCGGACATCGACCTTGCCGGTCTGATGGAGCACATCAAGGGACCGGACTTCCCCACTGCCGGCATCATCATGGGACGCAGCGGCATCCGCGCTGCCTACGCCACCGGACGCGGCAAGATCACTCTGCGCGGCCGCGCCACCATTGAGGAGACCAAGAACGGCCGCACCCAGATCATCATTACCGAGATCCCCTATATGGTCAACAAGGCGCGTCTGATCGAGCACATGGCAGACCTTGTCAAGGAAAAGCGCATCGAGGGCATCACCGGCCTGAACGATGAGACCAACCGCAAGGGGATGCGCATCGTGGTGGATGTCCGCAAGGACGCCAACGCACAGGTCATCCTGAACCAGCTGTACCAGTATACCCAGCTGCAGGATACCGTGGGCGTTATTATGCTGGCCATCGACCACAAGGTGCCCAAGGTGCTCACCCTGAAGCAGATGCTGCAGAAGTATGTGGAGTTTCAGGACGAAGTGGTGCGCCGCCGCACCCAGTACGACCTGAAAAAGGCCAAGGAGCGCGCCCACATTCTGGAAGGTCTGAAGAAGGCCACCGACATCGTGGACGAACTGATCGCCACCATCCGCGCCTGCAAGGGCGGCATGGCAGAAGCTAAAGCTGCCATCATGGAGCAGTTCGGCTTTGACGACCCGCAGGCAGACGCCATCGTCAAGCTGCAGTTGGGCCGTCTGGCCGGTCTGGAGATCCTGAAGATCGAGGAAGAGCTTGCTGGTCTGCAGGCCAAGATCGAGGACTGGGAAGCCATTCTGGCGGACGACGCCCGGGTGCTTGCCATCGTCAAGGACGAGCTGCTGGAGATGAAGAAGCGGTTCGGCGACGAGCGCCGCACCGAGATCCAGTCCGTGACCGGTGAGGTGGATATCGAAGATCTGATCGCCGAGGAGCAGTGCGTCTACACCCTGACCGAGGCCGGTTATATCAAGCGTCAGCTCAAGGCCACCTATCAGGCACAGCGCCGCGGCGGACGCGGCATCTCCGGCATGACCCGCAAGGAAGAGGACATCGTGCAGGAGATGTTCGTAGGCTCCACCCACGACTATGTGCTCTTTGTCACCGACCGGGGCCGCCTGTTCCGCATCAAGGGCTACACCATCGCCGAGGGCAGCCGCACCAGCAAGGGCATGAACATCGTCAACCTGCTGCAGCTGGCAGAGGGCGAAAAGGTGACCAACATGATCTGCCAGAGCAAGGATGCTGAGCAGTCGGGCGGCTATGTGACCATGGTCACCAAGCAGGGTCTCATCAAGCGCACCCCGCTGGAGCAGTACGCCAACATCCGCAAGACCGGTCTGATCGGCATTGCCCTGAACGAGGGCGATGCGCTGGCATGGACCCGCCTGACCTCCGGCCACGATATGCTCATCGTTGCCACCCGCAACGGTCAGGCCATCCGCTTCAACGAAGCGGACGCCCGCCCCATGGGCCGCAACGGTCACGGCGTGCGCGCCATCCGTCTGGCAGAGGGCGATGAAGTCATCGGCGTGTGCATCTGCCGCGAGGGCGGCACGGTGCTGACCGTGACCGAGAACGGCAAGGGACGCCGCTCGGATATCGACACCTACCGCATCACCGCCCGCGGCGGCAAGGGCATCCGCAACTACGATGTGAGCCGCGACAAGGTAGCCGCTGTGAAGATCGTGGACGATGTGGATGACGTGCTGCTGAGCAGTCAGGAGGGCATCATCATCCGTCTGCACGCCAACGAGATCCCGCTGCAGAGCCGCTACGGCTCCGGCGTGCGGGTGATGCGTCTGGGCGAGAACGACAAGGTGATGGTGCTGGCACGCACCGACCACGACGACGAGGCACAGACCGAGCAGATCGACGCCTCTGAGGCCGATGCCGAGCCCACTGCAGAGCAGCTGGCGGAGATGGAAGCCGCCGATGCCGCCGCCGAAGCCGAAGTGCCGGAAGCAGACGACAAGGACGAAGAATAAGGCACAGCGTTCCCTAGAACGAAACAAAGGATCCTCGCAGACGGTTTTGGCGGTCTGCGGGGATCCTTTTGCGTAAAAGACGGTTTGGGCTTTTCAGCCGAAGAGAAAGAAGGTATAATAGGATCAGCCTTTGCGGAATAAAAATAAAGAAGGATGGAAGAACAGGATGAAAGAAAAACAGCCCGAGATCAGCATCATCGTTCCGGTATACAACGTGGAAAAATATCTGAATGAGTGCATTGATTCCATCCTCGCTCAGACCTTTACGGATTTTGAACTGATCCTTGTGGACGATGGCTCACCGGACAACTGCCCTGCCCTGTGCGATGCGGCGGCGGAAAAAGACAGCCGCGTGCGGGTAATCCACCAGCAGAATAAGGGGCTGAGCGGGGCAAGAAATGCCGGAATCGATATTGCCCGGGGAAATTGGCTTGGCTTTGTGGATTCGGATGATGTAATTGATCAGACATTTTACGAGAAAATGCATGATGCAGTGATGAAAACAAATGCTGAAATGGCTGTTTGTGATATGCTCGGCATTGATATCCGAAGTCATCAGTGTCCATTCCAATATAAACTTGTTAAAAATGAGGTACTCTCGAACGAAGAGGCTATTAGTAGGATGAGGCTTACGCCTTTTGAGCATGCAACTACAAAGTTGTACAGCAAAAAAATTTTTTCCATGCTGAGGTATCCGGAAGGTAAAAATTATGAGGATGCTTATACAGCGCCTGCTATTTACGAGAGTGTAACACATGTGGCTTGTGTAGGAGAACAATTGTATCATTATCGCATTAACCCAGAAGGAATTATGAACCGCAAGGTTGATATTAAAAATTTGGATGAGATAGAGGCAAATTACGGATTTTTTGAATGTGCACTCAAGCATGGAAAGACAGATATACTTTTGTTTGAGTATACGCTCATGAGAAAGATGCTTAGACGAGTAGAAAAACACCTTTCACCCGAAGAACGTCAAAGTGTGCGGATGCAGGAAATTTTGATACTTATGGAAAAGGCCCGGGCACAGATGAAACAGTACAATGCAATTACGATGAAAGCCCGGCTGGAAACACTGCTTTACGAAATTTCTCCGCAACTGTATTACGACTTTAAGTATAAACGATAAGCAAAACGAAAGAACTTGATGTGAGAGGAAATATAATGAAGAAGCAGCCGGAAATCAGTATCATCGTGCCGGTATACAAAGCGGAAAAATATCTACCGGAGTGTATTGAATCTATTCTAGCTCAGACTTTTAAAGATTTTGAACTGATCCTTGTGGACGATGGCTCACCGGACAACTGCCCTGCCCTGTGCGATGCTGCAGTTAAAAGGGACAGCCGCGTGCGGGTGATCCATAAGCAAAACGGCGGTGCAAGTACAGCCCGCAACGCTGGATTAGCTGCTGCTCAGGGAAAATGGGTTGGATTTGTGGATTCAGATGATGTTATTGATAAAACATATTACGAAAAATTATACAATGCTGCCATGAATGCAGGGGCTGAAATTGCAGTTGGGGGAATTTTGGGTGTTGATTTGAATGGAATGCCTTGCAGACATCAGGAACATTTGTTGAAAAATGAGGTTCTTTCGCGTGAAGAAGCTATTCATCGAATTCGTTTAACACCGATCATTCAGGCAGCTACAAGACTGCATCGCCGGGATATGCTGGAAGGAATCGAGTTCCCAGTAGGCAGAAATTATGAAGATGCAGCCACGACACCAGACATTCTTGAGAAAACAACTTTTGTAGCCTGTGTAAATGAACCGCTCTATCATTATCGCATGAATCCAAATGGCATCATGCGTGGCAGAATTACACTTGGAAATTTGTATGAAATAGAAGCAAACTATGCTCTTTTTAACTGCCTGAAGAAGCATCAAATGATGGATGGACTTTTTCTGCAATATGCAATCATGCACAGAGTACTAAAGAATACAAAAAGAAATCTCTCGCCGGAAGAACGGAAAAGTGCACGAGTTCAGGAAGCTTCAGATTGCGTAAAAAAGGCATGGCTTGAGATGAAGCATACCGGAGCGGTCAATCCTAAAACGGTTCTGGAAGCAATTTTGTATTTCATCAACCCGCAATTCTATCGAGACTTCAAATTTGGAAGAAAATGAGAATAGAGGAGAACTAGAAGTGAACGACAGCATGGTACAGCGGTGCCCTGAAATCAGTGTGATCGTTCCGGTATACAATGTAGAAAAATATCTGCCGGAGTGTATCAAATCTATTCTGGCACAAACTTTCACAAACTTTGAATTGATTCTTGTAGACGACGGCTCATTAGATAACTGTCCTGTTTTATGCGATAACGCGGCTGAAAAAGACAGCCGCGTGCGGGTGATCCATAAGCAAAACGGCGGTGTAAGCACAGCCCGCAATGCAGGTCTGGATACAGCAAAAGGAAACTGGATCGCTTTTGTGGACTCAGATGACAGAGTATTGCCGCAGTTTTTGGAAAAGTTGTATGCAGCTGCAGTGGATGCAAATGCAGAAATTGCTATGTGCGGAACATGCGGCATGGATCAGAACGGAAAACTCTATCACAAAGAAGATGGTGGATGCGTTACGGATTCAATCGTCTATAATGAGCTGTTGTCCTGCCGAGAAGTGATGAATCGCTGTATCTTTTCAGCTTATCAGGTGGTCTGGAATAAAATTTATCGAAAAGAAATTTTTTCGGATTGCCGATTCCCGGTTGGAATGGCTTTTGAAGATACATGGATCCTGCCGCATATCTATATAAAAAGTAAAAGATTTGCATGCATTGAAGAGCCGCTTTATTGCTACCGCAATTTGCCGGGCAGTGCAATGAACCGGAAAATTACCATGAAGACGCTTGACCGTGTAGAAGCATGTTACGAGATGTTTCGCGTGATGGAACAGTACAAGGCCGATACACTGTGCAGTGCATATCGCACAATTGTTACCAGCCTTGCGGATATCTGGCTGCATCTGACACCACAGGAACGCCGCAGCCCCCGGATGAAGGAGTGCATCGGGTACAAACGGGAAGCATGGAAAAAACTAAAACAGGCACGCGGCATCACGCCTCGGTCATTGTGGGATATGCTGAGGTACACAATTAACTCCCGGAAATACCTTGCTGCACGCCGCAAACGATTGGCAGAACAAAAATAAGTGCGGAATCGCGCAGGTTCGTCTGGACTTCTGCCCCGAAGTGTGATAAGATGAACAGGATCACAATACCCGTGGGGGAGTAGCAGGCGCTTTGCAGAGCGCAGCAAGTCAACACAATGACCGCTTTGGTCTGGCTTGCTTTCATTTGCGAGACTCATGTGTTTTGGTGCGTGTTTGCTGCGCCCGTGCACATGGAGTAGATTTCAAAAAATCACCCGGTCCCGGACGTACAACGCGCCCGGGGCCGGGTTTTGTTTTTGCTTGGAATACGGTCAACAAACAGGAGGCAGACAGAATGGAATGGAGCTTTGTATTTTTTCTCAACAGCGTTTTGCTGGGCGTGGGGCTTGCCATGGATGCGTTTTCGGTGTCCATGGCAAACGGCCTGCATGACCCTAAAATGAACAGGGGCACCATGGGCAAAATTGCGGGCACCTTCGCCCTTTTTCAGGCTGCCATGCCCATGATCGGCTGGGTGTGCGTGCACACCATCGTGGAGCTGTTTGCGTCCTTTGAGACCCTGATCCCGTGGATCGCGCTGGCACTGCTGGGCTACATCGGCGGCAAGATGCTGGCAGACGGCATCCGGGGCGAAGAAGCCGAGGAAGCCGCAGCGCTCAGCGCCGGGGCGCTGTTCCTGCAGGGGGTGGCTACCAGCATTGATGCCCTCTCGGTGGGCTTCACCATTTCGGAATACGGCTGGCTGATGGCGCTGACGGCAGCCGTCATCATTGCGGCAGTCACCTTCTTCATCTGCATGGCGGGCCTGCGCATCGGCAAAAAGTTCGGCACCCAGCTTTCCGGCAAGGCCAACATTCTGGGCGGCGTCATCCTCATCGGCATCGGGCTGGAAATTTTTGTTTCCGGCATCATGGGCTGAGAAGCACTCAGGCGCTGACGCGCCAGCTCTCCGATTGGGAGAGCTTTTTTTTGAAATTTTACAGAAAGACTGCTTGACAATTTCACCAAAAAAAAAAGTATAATGAAGAAAAAGGCTGTGCATGATTACGGCGCTGCCTGAGGTGTTTCTGTATGAAATGGAGGAACTGGCTATGAAATTCGTGAAAAAACTTTTGGCTGTCGTATTGGCTGGTACAATGGTGCTCACCCTGCTCACCAGCTGTGGAACATCCAAAACGAAAATTGAAGATTACATCACGTCGATGCCTTCGGTTGCTTTAGAGTCCATGCTTACAAGTGGGTCTGATTCTCATGTCACACTGAAGCCGACCAAAAACAATGATGCTGTGCTTTTGGCCAGCAAAGTGAAAGACTGGCTGGCAGAACCTGCAAACGCCGATAAAACCGCTCAGGATTATATGATAGAGCTGGACTATGATGCATATGATTCGTTTAGAGAAACTTTTGCTGATGATGATAAGGCTGAGTATGTCGGCATCAGCTTCATAAAGCTTCCTTCTGAAACATTTGATTTACAAAATGCATGGATCGCCTACAATCTTATGTCAAAAGAACGCGTTATGATTATTTCCGTTTGGGATGCAGCTGATGGTTCTGAAGGCACGGTCAGCGTAACGACAGAAAAAATTGGGGATAACACTTATGCTTTTGCTGTGATTCGTACTCCTGGTTGTGACTCCAGCACGGGTGGAGACGGCGGAAACATTCATTTGTGATCTTACACCGAACATCTGCCCGGCAGGATTTTCTGCACGGGTTTGGTCCAACAATAAAAAAGAGACAGGCTTTTCCAAACGGAACTGCCTGTCTCTTTTTTTGCGGCAGATGATTCGGAAACTGAGCCGCTGTTCCCCGTGGAACAATTTTGACTTATTTCACGTTTTCCGGCTCAAAATAGTCGGCGTATTCCTCGGTCAGCCTGCTGCCCAGCCGCCGGATGCCGCCGTACAGGTGGCGCTCCACCAGCGGCTCAAAGGCGGCAAGGTCGCAGCGCTCGATGGCGTTCAGCAGGTTCTGATGGTCGGCGATCACTTCGTCCAGCCCGCCGGTGGTCATGGTGTCCAGCATCCGGAAGCGGCTGTAATCGGCGTGGGCGTTCTGCAATGTGCGCCACAGGTACATCTTGTCCATGGCGGCAAACCATGTTTCGTGCAGGATGCGGTCTGCCTCGTACAGACGGTTGAAGTCCGGGGCGTCGGCGCGGGCAAGGGCGGTGTAGGCGTCCACCCGGCTGCGGATCAGCGCCCGCTGCTCCGGGGTGCATCGGGGGGTAAAGTCCCGCAGGATGCGGCCCTCCACGGCGGTGCGCTCGTAGATCAGCTCGTCCACGATGCGCCGGTTCAGCCGGGTGACGGTGGTGCCCTTGTAGGGCACGATGCGCACAAGACCGTTCTCCTGCAGTTTTTGCAGCACCACCCGGATCAGGCTGCGCGGCGCGCCGAACCGGGCGCACAGCGGGTTCTCGCTCAGCGAGGAGCCGGGGCGCAGGGTCAGGTCGATGATCTCCCGTTCCAGCACGGCGTAAATTTCGGCATCCGTTTTGTATTGCTGTTCCATATCACTCACCTAGTTGAAATGATTGTTTCTTTAGCGGGCTCGCCCTCTCAGTCAAAGCCTGTCGGCTTTGCCAGCTCCCCCAAAGTGGGAGCCCTTGGCAGTCCACGCGGACTGTATCTCTTTGCCAAGGCCTCTCCCTTTGGGAGAGGTGGATTTGCGTAGCAAAGACGGAGAGGGCGAGGATGCTGACCGTGTGCAACAGTCTTATTCCAAAAACTCCTTCCACGGTGCGGCATCCGGCAGGGGCAGAGAAAAGGCCATGGGCTTGCCGGTGTCCGGGTGCACAAAGCACAGTCCGCAGCTTTGCAGGGCGATGCTGCCCTTCTGGCGGCTGCCGTATTTGCCATCGCCGTACAGCGGGTGTTTTCGGCTGGCAAACTGCACCCGGATCTGATGGGTGCGCCCGGTGTGCAGGGTGATGGCAGCAAGGCTCGTCTCTCCTGCCGTTTTCAGGATGCGGTATTCCAGCACTGCCTCCCGCACCCCCTTGCGGGGGCGGCTGACCGGGAACACCCGGCCCTTGCGGCTGTCCTTGAACAGCCAGTCCTGCAGCACCCCGGCGGCGGGCAGCTGGGGGTCCGGCCCGCCTGCAATGACGGCGCGGTACTGCTTGACGAACTGCGGCGCGGCGGTGCGGCCCTCGGCGCGGCCGTCCTGCACGGCATAAGCCTCCTGACTCTGGGTCACCTGACGGCTCAGTGCGGCGGCTGCCGCCGGGGTGCGGGCATAGACCATCAAACCGGACACGCCGGTGTCCAGCCGGTGCACCACCCCCACAAAGGCATCGGGTGCGTTCCAGTGCGCGCGCAGTGCGGCGGGCACGCCCTCCTCACTGGAAAGCCCGGCGGGCTTGTCCAGCACCACAAGGGCGGCGTCCTCGTACAGAATGTTCACAGTCGGCCCTCGGCGATCAGTGCCTTCAGCTTCAGGATGCCCGCGATCGTCTTGCCGTCCTTGATCTCGCCGCTCATAACCATCTGATATGCCTTCTCCAGAGGCACCCGGTCCGGGGTCAGGAACTCGTCTGCGTCCAGATGCATCTGGGTCTCGTGCAGACCGGTGGCGACCCAGGTATAGATGATCTCGGTATCGTAGCCAACGGTGGGGTAAAACTCGCCCAGCGAGAGGTAGTTGTCGGCGGTCAGGCCGCACTCCTCCTCCAGCTCCCGCTTGGCGGCTGCAAAGGGGTCCTCGCCCTTTTCCAGCTTGCCGGCGGGCAGCTCCCACAGCTGCTGCTGCATGGCATAGCGGAACTGCCGCACCATGCAGATGGTGCCGTCCGCAAAGTACGGCAGGATGCAGGCACCGCCGTGGTGGTGCACCACTTCGCGGGTGGCAGTCTTGCCGTTTTCCAGCAGCGCAGTGTCCTTGGTCAGGGTAATGACCCGTCCCTCGAACAGGACCTCGCTGGACAGTGTTTTTTCAAAATGCACGGTATCGCTCATTTGCCTTTACGCCCCTTTTCCGGCAATGCGCCGGTTTACTGTTCTCAGTTTACGGCAAAGGGCGGTTTGTTGTCAATAAAGATATGATAAATATAAAAGGGCGGGACGATTTGGAATGGCCTCCGCTTGCGCTATGGCCATGTTCAGCGGAAAGAATATTTATAATTTCGCAATTCTGGAAAATCTGCGGATTTTCCAGAATTGCCTTTTCACGGGAGGGGTCGTGGAGGAAAACGGCATTTGCAGCGCCGCTTTCTGCGAAAGCGCGGCGCTGCGGACGTGCCCGCTCCCCCTTGGGGGAGCTGTCGCGCAGCGACTGAGGGGTTATAGATGGAGAAGCGAAAAAAGCGTTAAAGCGATAGCGCCGACTGGCGCAGCGCTAGCTTTTTTGTGCTTCGACTTCTTCTTTAGGATTGTCAAGGGCGAGTAGCCCTTGGCCCGTTGCGGGGTGGGTGGAGTCCAGAGGTAGGGAGGGGGGAGTCGGAACACCCCTCCCTGCCTCTGGCCCAGCGGAGCGTCCTTGCACGCTGACGGCAGGCAAAAACTTTCCATCCAAACCGCAAACCTTCCGGTTACGCCAGAGGCTCCCTCCCCGAGGGAGCTGTCAAAACCGGCAGGTTTTGACTGAGGGAGATCCCTCTTGCGAAAAAAATCACAATTTCTGGCAGCGCAGCCAGACCAAAACCAAAAATCCGCATGGTTCCTTGCTTTAGTGCACTAAAGACCATACAAAAGCGCAAAAAAAACCTGTTATTTTTGGTGCGTTTGTCGGGCGGTTTTCGTTTACTTTATTGCCGGAATCTGCTATTATAGTATACAAGCAATAGTGCCTTTTATGGGGTTCTCCGGTCCCGGCGGGCATATTGCCCCGCGCAAAAGGTACCAAATTCTGAATAATGGAGGAAGAAAAATGCCTAGAGCAAAGCAAACGATGGATGGCAATACCGCTGCCGCCCATGTAGCGTATGCCTACACGGACGTGGCTGCCATCTACCCCATTACCCCGTCTTCTCCGATGGCTGACTCTGTGGACCAGTGGTCCGCAGCCGGCCAGAAGAACATCTTCGGCAACCAGGTCAAGGTCGTCGAGATGGAGTCTGAGGCCGGCGCTGCCGGCGCTGTGCACGGCTCTCTGGGTGCAGGTGCTGTTACCACCACCTTCACCGCTTCTCAGGGCCTGCTGCTGATGATCCCCAACATGTACAAGATCGCTGCGGAGCAGCTGCCCTGCGTGTTCGATGTTTCGGCTCGTACCGTTGCTACCCAGTCCCTGAACATCTTCGGTGATCACAGCGACGTTATGGCTTGCCGCCAGACCGGCTTTGCAATGCTGGTCGAGAGCAGCGTGCAGGAAGTTATGGATCTGTCCCCTGTCGCACATCTGTGCGCCATCGAGGGCAAGGTTCCCTTCCTGAACTTCTTCGATGGCTTCCGTACCTCTCACGAGTACCAGAAGATCGAGAAGTGGGACTACGCTGATCTGAAGGAAATGTGCAACATGGAGGCTGTCGAGGAGTTCCGCAAGAAGGCTCTGAACCCCGAGAACCCCAAGATGCGCGGCTCCCACGAGAACGGCGACGTGTTCTTCCAGCATCGTGAGGCATGCAACAGCGTTTACAACGCTCTGCCTGCTGTTGTTGAGAAGTACATGGCCAAGATCAACGCAAAGCTGGGCACCAACTACGATCTGTTCAACTACTACGGCGCAGCCGATGCTGACCGTGTGATCGTGGCTATGGGTTCCATCTGCGACGTTGCTGACGAGGTCATCGACTACCTGAACGCCAAGGGCGAGAAGGTCGGTATCATCAAGGTCCGCCTGTACCGTCCCTGGGTGTCCTCCGCTCTGCTGAAGGTCCTGCCCAAGACCGCCAAGAAGGTGGCTGTGCTGGACCGCACCAAGGAGCCCGGCTCTCTGGGCGAGCCCCTGTACCTGGATGTTGCCGCTACCCTGCGTGAGGCTGGCCTGAACGATGTCGTTCTGACCGGCGGCCGCTACGGTCTGGGCAGCAAGGACACTCCCCCGTCCTCCATCTTCGCTCTGTTCAAGGAGCTGGAGAAGGATCAGCCGAAGGAGCGTTTCACTCTGGGTATCACCGATGACGTCACCTTCCTGTCCCTGCCCGAGGTCAAGCCCGCTCCCATCACCGCAGCTGCTGGCACCAAGGAGTGCAAGTTCTGGGGTCTGGGCGGCGACGGCACCGTCGGCGCAAACAAGAACTCCGTCAAGATCATCGGCGACCATACCGACAAGTATGTTCAGGCATACTTCCAGTATGACTCCAAGAAGACCGGCGGCGTGACCATCAGCCACCTGCGTTTCGGCGACAAGCCCATCCGCAGCCCCTACTACATCAACCAGGCTGACTTCGTGGCCTGCCACAACCCCGCTTACATCCACATGGGCATGAAGATGGTCCAGGATGTCAAGCCCGGCGGCGTGTTCATGATCAACTGCCAGTGGTCCGATGAGGAGCTGGGCCAGCACCTGAACGCTGAGGCCAAGAAGTACATTGCTGACAACAACATTCAGCTGTACACCATCAATGCCATCGATAAGGCAATCGAGATCGGTATGGGCAAGCGCACCAATACCATCCTGCAGTCCGCTTTCTTCAAGCTGGCTGACGTCATGCCCATCGAGGACGCTGTCAACTTCATGAAGCAGGCAGCTCAGAAGAGCTACGGCAAGAAGGGCCAGGACGTCGTTGAGATGAACTGGAAGGCCATTGACGCAGGCGTTGACGCTATCCACAAGGTAGACGTGCCCGCATCCTGGTCCAACCCCGAGGCTGATCCCGCACCCAAGGCTCTGGCTGGCCGTCCGGAACTGGTCAAGCAGATCCGCGAGGTCATGGAGCCCATTGCCCGTATGGACGGCGACAGCCTGCCTGTCTCCTCCTTCGTGGCAAACGCCAACGGCGAGTGGGAGCAGGGCGCATCTGCATACGAGAAGCGCGGCACCGCTGTCAACGTCCCCGAGTGGGATGCTGCAAAGTGCGTCGGCTGCAACCAGTGTGCATTCGTCTGCTCTCATGCTACCATCCGTCCCTTCCAGCTGACTGCTGACGAGCTGGCAGCTGCTCCTGCTCAGACCAAGAGCCGCGACAACAAGCCCGCAAACGAGTACAAGTTTGTCATGGCTGTGTCTCCTCTGGACTGCATGGGCTGCGGCGAGTGCGTCACCGTCTGCCCCACCAAGGCTATCACCATGGTCCCGCAGGACAGCCAGGCCGATCAGCAGGCAGTGTTCGACTACTGCGTGGCCAACATCTCCAAGAAGCCTTCCAAGTTTGCTGACGATACCGTCATCGGTTCTCAGTTCAACCAGCCGCTGCTGGAGTTCTCTGGCTCCTGCGCAGGCTGTGCCGAGACTTCTTACGCTCGCCTGATCACTCAGCTGTTCGGCGAGAAGATGTACATCTCCAACGCTACCGGCTGCTCCTCCATCTGGGGCGGCACCGCTTCCATCTCTCCGTACACCGTCAACAAGGACAGCGGCCATGGTCCTGCATGGTGCAACTCCCTGTTCGAGGATAACGCAGAGCATGGTCTGGGCCTGTACATCGGCCAGAAGACCGTCCGCGAGAACCTGATCAAGGAGATCGCTGAGGTTGCTGGTTCCGACAAGGCATCCGCTGAGCTGAAGGCTGCTTACGAGCAGTTCATCGCTACCAAGAACAACACCAAGGCCAACGACGAGCCCGCAAAGGCCCTGATCGCTGAGCTGGAGAAGGCTGCTGCTGCCGGCTGCGAGAAGTCTGCAGAGATCCTGAAGAGCAAGCAGTACATCGCCAAGAAGTCCGTCTGGATCTTCGGCGGCGACGGCTGGGCATACGACATCGGCTTCGGCGGTCTGGATCACGTTCTGGCTTCCGGCGAGGATGTCAACGTGATGGTCTTCGATACTGAGATGTACTCCAACACCGGTGGACAGGCTTCCAAGGCCTCCAACATCGGCGAGGTCTGCCAGTTCGCTGCTGCAGGTAAGGAGATCAGCAAGAAGAGCCTGTCCGAGATCGCAATGACCTACGGTTACATCTACGTTGCTCAGATCGCTCTGGGCGCTAACATGAACCAGGCTGTCAAGGCAATTGCCGAGGCTGAGGCTTACCCCGGCCCCTCTCTGATCATCGGCTACGCTCCCTGCGAGCTGCACGGTGTCAAGGGCGGCATGACCAACTGCCAGAACGAGATGAAGAAGGCAGTCGAGGCTGGCTACTGGAACCTGTTCACCTTCAACCCCGCCAACAAGGCACAGGGCAAGAACCCCTTCACCCTGACCTCCAAGGCTGTGGACAACGAGAAGTATCAGGCTCTGCTGGCAAACGAGACCCGTTACAGCCGTCTGACCCGTGCATTCCCCGACCGTGCTAAGGAGCTGTTCGCTCGCAACCAGGAGGTTGCAAACGACCGCTACGAGCACCTGACCCGTCTGGTGGAGCTGTACAAGTAATCATTGCCCTGCAAAGCGGATGAAAGCATCTGCGGCACCTTAGCCCCACAATGCAAGAGGGCGGCTGCCCCGTACCGGCGGTTACTGCGCAATGCAGCGGTACGAAGCGGAGAAACGCATCCATCCATGCAGGTGATGTGCTGAAGTACAGCATTCGCCATACGAGTTCTATCTGATTTCACTTCCCGGGCGGTGCTTTGTTCCGTGCGAAGCACCGCAGCGGGATATGAGATACCAAAGCGCCCGCGAGGGTCCTTGAAAGCACACCCCGCGTGTGTCAGGAGCATAAGGTCTGCTTGCAGATACCTTGCTCCGCCTGCTGCATAAGACCTGCCTTGCAGGGATCTTGCCGCAGGAAAAACGAGCTTCGTTTTAGCGCCCCGTTCACCGCAAGGTGACCGGGGCGTATTTTTGTGCACGGAAATCGAACGTCAACCGAAAAAGCCTATCACAAAACTTCCATAAATTGCCTTTTCCTTTTTACAGTTTCTTCATAGCTTCTTAACGAAATGAATTGTGAAAGCTGTTATACTTCTGTCATGGGAAGCGGGGCCGCAACCGATTCCCAAGTAACATGATTCCTCCTCACACCAAGGCAATATCCAAAACAGAACACCCTTTCCGGTGCGCCGCAACACCGGGAAGGGTGTTTTGTTTGTGTAAGAAACCATAAAAATTGCGGTAAATGCGCGGATAAGGGTTGACCATAATTTTTTGCGGCGCTATAATAAAAATGAATCTGAATGACCCCAGGAGGTGAACGCAGGATAATGGACCCGGATCATAGTCGAAGTAGATCCACCGATGCGGTAGATCGGACAACAAAAACAACTGCGTTCGCCTTTTTGGGGCAGAGTGCTTTCTGACCGGAAAGCATTCTGTCTGGGAAGGCGCGGCTTTTTGTGCGCGGAAACGGCTGCTGCGGCAGTGTTCCGGCACGGGAGCGGCGCGTTTTTTGTTTCCCGATCTGCTGCATCCTCCGGGAAGGAGAACCCTCTCCGCACCGTAGAAAAAACCCAGAGGAGGTAGTCCCCATGGACATGGAAGAAAAGAAGATCGAGACCGCTGCGGAACAAAACCTGCCGGTGCAGGAGCTGCCTGCGGATATCCCCGCCGAGGTGCGCCAGAAGCTGGCGGAGGACCTGAACGAGGAAGCCACCGAGGACCTGAAGCAGGACATGCGGGAAGCCGAAGCCGAGGAGGCCCGGGACGAGGAAGTCAAGGCAAACCCTGAAATGCTGACCAAGAGCCGCCTGCTGAAGCTGCTGATCAAAAAACAGTACGTCAAGCTGCGCGAGGTCACCGAGGAAGAACAGCCCGCCGACCTGGCCGAGCTGCTGGAGGAGCTGGACGAGAACAATCGTCTGGTGGTGTTCCGCCTGCTGAAAAAAGAGGTCGCCACCGAGGCTTTTGCCTATATGTCCGATGAAGCCCGGGACGATCTGGTCAACGCGTTTTCGGACGTGGAGCTGGTGAGCGCCATCGAAGAGATGAGTCTGGACGATGCCGCCGACCTGCTGGAGGATATGCCCGCCGGCGTGGTCAAGCGGGTGCTGGAGAAATCCTCCAAGCAGACCCGCGAGAGCCTGAACAAGCTGCTGAACTACCCCGAGAGCTCTGCCGGCAGCCTGATGACCCCCGAGTATGTCCGTCTGCGCAGAGAGATGACGGTGGAGCAGGCGTTTGCCGCCATCCGCAAACAGGGCGAGAACGCCGAGACGGTCTACACCTGCTATGTGGTGGAGCAGAACCGCCTGCAGGGCGTCGTGTCTGCCCGCAGCCTGCTGCTGTCAGACCCCAACACCCCCATTGCCGAGATCATGGACGACAACGTGGTCGCGGTGAAGGTCACGGACGACCAGGAATTTGTGGCCCGTGAGATGCAGCGCTACGACTTTACCGCCATGCCCGTTTTGGACAACGAGGGCATGTTCGTGGGCATCATCACCATTGACGATGCCATTGACGTCCTGACCGATGAGAGCACCGAGGACATGCAGAAGATGGCGGCCATTCTGCCGGATGACAATGCCACCACCTACTTTGGCACCAGTGTGTGGACCCACGCCAAGCAGCGCATTCCGTGGCTGCTGATCCTGATGCTGTCCGCCACCTTCACCGGCATGGTCACTACCCACTATGAGGAAGCCTTTACCGCGCTGCCCCTGCTGGTGTCCTTTATGCCCATGCTGATGGACACTGCCGGCAACTGCGGCAACCAGATCAGCACCCTGATGGTGCGTGGTCTGGCACTGGGCGAGGTGGAGCCTTCCGACTTCCTGAAGGTTCTGGGCAAGGAGCTGCGTGTCTCTGCCATCGTGGGTGCGGTGCTGGGCATCGTCAATGGCCTGCGCATTTACCTGATGTACACCTATATGTTCCCCGGTCAGTACACCAACGTGATGGGCTATGCCATCGTGGTCAGCGTGTCGCTGTTCCTCAGCGTCATTCTGGCAAAGCTGGTGGGCGGCATGCTGCCGCTGGCTGCCAAGAAGTTGGGCGCTGACCCTGCCATCATGGCCACCCCCTTCATCACCACCATCGTGGACGCCTGCAGCTTGATCCTGTACTTCAAGATCGCACAGGTCGTGTTCAGCAGCATGATGTAAACAACAAAAAAGGCAATGCCGGACGGTCAACAGACCGCCCGGCATTTTTTGCAGGGGGGCATATGGTCAGTCCCGCCATTGCCGTGCAAAGCAGAGTGCGCTCCTGCGCTTTTTCGGTGTGGAAAACCACGGTTTTTGTCCGTTTTCCACACCGGCAGTTTTCCCCAAAGGGCTTGTGGAAAACTGCGGCATGGAAAATTCCAGATTGGAGAAAAGTATATTGCCGCCCGGGACCGCTTTGTGAAATGCAAAAAAAAAACTTCGACTTTCTTTTTTATGAAAGGCAGAATGTCCACATTTTTGCCCAGAACTTACCAGAAACGAACAGGCGGGATTACGGCTTGTATAGCCTTTTCCATTTTTATTGTGGAAAACCCGGTGGAAAAAGTGGAAAACCCCATGGAAAACTCCCCGCTTTCTTCACAAAAGCGGTGGAAAACCCAGTGGAAAAAGTGAAAAGTTCATTCCGGAATGGAAATTCCATACACTTTACGGTTGTAGAAAAACGCCCCAAAAGCCGCTTAACAGCTGTTTTTTCCGGCGTTTGGGCAAAAATTTCCCACAGCTTGAATGGCCCGGATAATCATGGTACAATAACAGCAAAGAATTGCGGCAAAAATCCAACGATTCTGGAGGCAAGCTTATGAACAACTGGCTGAACAAGCTGGAGCGCAGATATGGACGCTGCGGCATCCCCAACCTGACCAACATTCTGGTGGGCGGGCAGATCCTGGTATTGGCCATCGAGCTGTTTGTTGACCGCACTGTCACCTTCTGGCTGGGACTCAGCCGCCCCCTGCTGCTGCAGGGGCAGCTCTGGCGGGCGCTGAGCTTTGTGTTCATCCCCTTTTCCGGCGGCAGCATCCTCAGTGTTGTGCTGGGCATCTACTTCACATGGTTCATCGGCACGGCGCTGGAGCGGGAGTGGGGCGACTTCCGCTACACGGTGTATCTGCTGTCCGGCGTGCTGGGCACGGTGCTGGCCTGCCTGCTCACCGGCGTGACCGCCAGCACCTACTGCCTGTCCCTCTCGCTGCTGCTGGCCTTTGCCATGCTCTACCCGGAGGTGCAGGTGCTGTTGTTCTTCGTCATCCCGCTGCGGGTCAAGTATCTGGGCATTGCCGCCGCAGTCCTGTGGGGGCTGAGCTTTTTGGGCGCGCCGCTTGGGCAGAAGCTGAGCCTGCTGCTCAGCATGGCGAACGTCTGGCTGTTTTTCGGGCCCGTGGCCTGCCGCTCCATCCGGGCATGGGTGCGCCGGGAGCAGTGGAAGAGGAAGAACCGCCGGTAAACATTAAAAAATGAAAGCGAATGGGGAAGTTTTTGCTTGCCGCAAGCGTGCAAAGACGCTCCGCTGGGCCAGAGGTAGGGAGGGGTGTTCCGACTCCCCCCTCCCTACCTCTGGACTCCACCCACCCCGCAACGGGTCAAGGGCTGCACGCCCTTGACAAACCTAAAGAAGTGGGCTACACCGGAAAAAACTGAAGATTCACGCCTGTTCGGCGTGAAGATCTTTTAACCGTTTTTTCCGGCTCCGCCGATTTGTAGCCCCTCAGTCGCTGCGCGACAGCTCCCCCGAAGGGGGAGCAAGCACGCCCGCAAGCGGCCTCGCTCTCTCCGTCATCGCTGCGCGACCTTTTCCCCCGGCCGGGGGAAAAGTCTTTCCTCAAAGGGAGAGGTCTTGGCAAAGAGATGAAGTTTGCGTGGACTGCCAAGGGCTCTCCCTTTGGGAGAGCTGCTGAGCGGAGCGAGGCTGAGAGGGCGAGGATGCTGCCCGCAGCGCGGCGCTTTCGCAGAAAGCGGCGCTGCAAATGCAGTTTCCGGTTGCGCCCCACCCGTGAAAATGGGATAGCGGAACGCCCGCAGGCGTTCCGCTATCCTGAAAATATAAATCATTTTTCCTTGAATCATGCGCAGAGCGAAGCGGAGCGCATTCTAAATCTTTAAATCGTCTTATCGTCTCACAAAAGGAGCAACCCCATGATGCTGGACCGCATGGAAGGCAACGCAGAACTGAAAACCAGCGTTCGGCTGATGCTGACCACCCGACGCCTGACCCACAGCGTTCTGCTGGTGGGTGAGGCCGGGCTTGGCGCCGGCTTTGCCGCTCGCTGCATCGCAGCCGACTATCTGTATCCCGCAGGCGGTGCCCCTGCCGAGGCCCTTCTGCGGGGGGACTGCTGCCGCGCCGTGGCAAAGGCCGGAAAACGCGACAGCGGCACGGTGGAGACCGGCATCGTACGGGAGGCCATTTCGGTGTCCGGCATGGGCAGCGGCGGGCGGTATCTGGTGGGTCAGGTCACCGCCATGCGCAGCGAGATTTTCAACACCAGCCTTTCCGCCGAGGGCCGCGCGGTGCTTTTGTACCATGTGGAAAAAATGAACGAGGAGTCTGCCAACGCCCTGCTGAAGGTCATGGAAGAGCCGCCGGAAGGGGTGCTGTTCCTGCTGACGGCAGATTCGCTGGCAAGCGTCCTGCCCACCATCCGCAGCCGCTGCGTCAGCTTTGCAGTGGCTCCGGTGCCGCCGGACCAGTGTGCCCGCTACTGCACCGCGCAGGGGGTGGACAAAAAGACCGCCGCGCTGTACAGTGAGCTGTTTGACGGTCACATCGGCACGGTGCTGAGCGCCGCCCGGGACGAAGCCCGGGCACAGCAGGTGGACAAGGCCCTGCAGCTGGCAAAGGCTGCTGCGGCGCGGGACAGCTATGCCGCGGCGGTGCTGCTGTCGGCTTATGAAAAGGACAAGGCCGCAGCCGCCGCCCTGCTTGCCGATCTGCGCGCTGTGGCGGCTGCGGGGCTTCGGCAAAGCCCCCGTGCCCCGGTGCAGGGAGAGACCGCCCGCCGCACGCTGCGGCTGGCAGAGGCCGCCATCCAGCGGCTGAACGCACAGGTGAACCCCAAGGTGGTGCTGAGCGTGTTTGCGGCAAGGCTGGCATAAAAACAGACCCCCGGCAGAGCAGGGCGAAAGTCCTTTTCTGCCGGGGGATTCTTATGCAAAGGTCTGGGGATAGATGGAAGAAACGTCGTAAGTAAAGGTAACGGTCGAGGTATCCTTCTGGAAGGTGACCGTGATATTTTCAAAATGCTGGTACTGCTCAGGAGAAACACGAACATAGAAGGGAATGTTTATGGGGGTCAAATTGCCAACATTGCGGGTGAGAGTCCGAGCAAGAGTAGAATCGACCTTTTTCAGACTGTAAACTTCGGCAGACTTGCCCATGACGGTGCAGCTGAAATCCGAGACAGCTACCGGAAATTCGCTGCTGTTCATAGTGTTATCGACCTGCAGGACCGTATAAATGAAATACTGTCCCTCAGCAGGAGATGCTTTTAAGAAATTTCCCATGTTTACAGAAACGCCGTTCGCAGAGGTTTTGGCGGTACGGCTGTCGAGCGTGGGAGATGCAGGCGCCGCGCCGCCCCCGCCTCCGCAGCCTGCCAGAGCACTGGCGGCGGCAGCGGACAGGACCAAAAGGCCGGTGTTTTTCAGGAAGGTACGGCGGTCGATGAAATTAGACATAGCAGTTTCTCCTTTCCGGGCCGGGGCAAGTTTTTGGCGGGTGGAAACAGAAATTCCCCCCAGCGCTTGCGGTTCACTGGAGGGAATTTCCGTTTGGGGTATTGCTTTGGTGTGAGGAGGAATCATGTGTAGAGGTGCGGTTGCGGCCCCGCGTGCTCTACAATTGATAGTATACCCCATTTCCCTCAAAAAATCATTGCTTTTTTGTGAAAAAATCGAAAAATCAGAAAATATTTCAGACGGTGCTGCGTCAAAACGGTCGGACCGCATTTAAGCGCCGCGAAAATGCGCGGCAAAGCACCTCTTTTTCTAAGAATAGCACACCGGCGGCAAAAGGTCAATTCCCTTTCAGCTGCGCGGCGTGCAGCCTGCCGTGGGCCGCATAGTGCGCGGCGTTGTGCAGGTTTGCTTCCACCTGCGCGGTGCTCACCTGCTTGATGACCCGGGCGGGCACTCCCACCGCCACCGAGTTGTCCGGGATGACCATGCCCTCCGGCACCAGAGCCCCGGCCCCGATGATGCAGTTTTTGCCCACCACGCAGTGATTCAGCAATGTGGCGTGCATCCCGATGAGGCTGCCGTCCCCCACGGTGCAGCCGTGCACCAGCGCACTGTGCCCCACGGTAACGTTTTTGCCCAGGGTCACAGCCCCGCCCGGGTCGCAGTGCAGCACGGCGTTGTCCTGCACGTTGCAGTTTTCGCCAAGGGTCAGGGTGCCGTCGTCGCCGCGCAGCACCGCCCCGTACCACACAGAGCAGCCGGGCTTCAGCACCACATCCCCCTGCACGGTGGCGTTGGGAGCCACAAAGACAGCCCCTTCATCTTGAGGGAATTTTCCACAAAAAGACAGGAACATTGTTAAAAACCGCCTTTCTCTCTTTTGTTTTTTGTAGTTTTATGGTATTCTTTAAAGTAGAATGCAAATGATTTCCGACATTCTGCCGGAAAGAAGATCTTAGGGGGTACGTTCATGTTTCACAACCGCTTTCTCCGCCGGGCGGCGGCGCTGGTGCTCACGGCAGCCATGGCTGTCACGGCGGCACTGACGGGTCTGGCTGCCTACCCCATGCCCATCCGGACGGCCCGGGAGACCGAAGCCGTGTATCTGTTCAACGCCGATACCGGCAAGACCATTCTGGAGCAGAACGCGGGCCAGCAGCAGTATGTGGCAAGCCTGACCAAGCTGATGACTGCCCTGCTTTTGCTGGAAAGCGGCAAGGACCTGAACGGCACCGTGACGGTGCCCACCGACCTGACGCAGGAGTTCAAGGACATCCAGAACGCCAACGGCACCACCATGGGGCTGCGCATCGGCGAGACCGTGCGCCGCATCGACCTGCTGAATGCCATGCTCATCGTCAGCGCCAACGACGCCGCCAGCGTCATTGCGTGGGACGTGGCAGGCAGCGTGGTGGGCTTTGTGCAGCAGATGAACGCCAAGGCGGCAGAATTGGGCTGCACCGGCACGAATTTTACCTGCGCCCACGGCCTGTTTGACTACGGCAACGTGTCCACGGCACAGGACCTTGCAAAGATCGCCGCAGCCTGCGCGGAGAATCAGACCTTTGCACAGGTGGCAGGCACCGCCAGCTATGTGCTGCCCGCCACCAACCTGCGCAAGGCCGAGCACACCATCAGCAGCTCCAACAGCCTGATGAACCGCGAAAGTGCCAACTACCGGGAGTATGTCCAGTGGGTCAAGGGCGGCTTTACCACGCTGGCAGGCCGCTGCACTGTGGCGTTTGCCCAGCAGGGCGGACACAGCTACGGACTGGTGATTTTGGGCTGCGACACGCCGGACCACCTGTTTGCCGAGTGTGACGACCTGTTCGACTGGGCCTTTGCCAGCTTTGCCGACCGCCCGCTGGTGGACACCCAGACCGTGCTGACCACCGTAGACCTGACCAAGTGCCGCGCCGAGCCCTCTGTGGAGCTGTACGCCGCCGCCCCGGTCAGCGGCTACGGTCACAGCGACGATACGGTGAGCTATTCCTTCGACCTGCCCGAGAGCGTCTCTGCCACCGTAAAAAGCGGGCAGAAGCTGGGCAGTGCTACCGTCTATCTGGACGGCTACGAGGTGGGCACCGTGGACCTTGTGACCCACCGGGAGTATGTTTCGGACTTCCGCACCGACTCCAAGGCCACCATCCTGCTGCTGTGTGCGCTGCTGCTGCTCCTCACCGCCCTGACGGCGGTGACGCTGGCCTGCGGCGGCGGCTCGCTGAAGCTGCGGCGCAGAAAGAGCAGGCACTGATCTTATTGTAACCCTGCGCGAGCAGGAAAACAAGAGGCCGCTGCACATCCCCGTGCAGCGGCTTTTCTGCTGCCGTGAGGGCGCGGCAGCCGCTGCGGAACGTCCCCAATGCCGCCCGGCGCACCGCGCCCCTTGAAGGGCCTCGCAGGCGGCTGTGCGTGCGGCAGACGGCTCTCCGTCTGCCCTGCGCCCGGGGCGCACCGCGCCCCTTGAAGGGTCTCGCAGGCGGCTGTGCTTTCCCCGCACACGCAAAAAAGACTGCTGCGCATCGTCTGCGCAGCAGCCTTGTTGTTACTGATCGAGGAACCGGATAAAATGATAGGACTCAACGATCTGGAAGTATTTGACGATGCGCGGATAGAGCGGCTCGGCCTTTTCGCCGAACTGTTCCTTCAGACGATCGGCAAGCTCCGCAACGGTCTTTTGTCCGTCGATCAGCGGCCAGAGATAGCTGCCGGTCTCGTCCAGATGGACTTGCGTGGTGCGCGGTCGGTGAAACACTTTTTGTGCGATCGTGTTGAACAGGCCCTTGTTCGTCACCTCAAGGGTGATAAGGCCGGTCTGTTCGTCTGTGTGCCAGCGTAGATCTTCCGCACGCTGCGGGATCAGATCCAGATAGTTGATCGACTGTTTCTTTTTACGCATCAGTTCTTCTTTTTCTTCATGGAGAAGGCCAGCAGGCATGCGATCATGACGATCATCAGGACCACGCCGCCAATGTTGCCCAGATCAATGCTCAGGGCAGTGCTGATGCCGAACACAGCGAAGATGGCCAGCAGGATGCCGACCAGACCCTCACCGGCGATCATACCGGCGCAGAACAGGGTGCCGGTGGTGGACTGCTTTTCCTTGGTGGCAGCGTCAACGTTCTTGCGGCTGTCCATGAACCAGCGCACAGCACCACCGATCATGATGGAGGTGTTCAGGTAGATGGGCAGGTACAGGCCGATGGCAAAAGGCATCACAGGGATGCGCAGGATCTCCAGAGCAATGGCAAGGAACACGCCGGCAAAGACCAGGTTCCAGGGCAGGTTGCCGCCCATGATGCCCTCAACGATCAGCTTCATCAGGGTAGCCTGCGGTGCGGGGACCTCGGCACCACCGTAGCCCCATGCGCTGTCCAGCAGGTACAGCACACCGCCGATGGCCAGACCGGCGGCGATCACACCGATCAGCTCGCCGATCTGCTGCTTGACGGGGGTCGCGCCCAGCAGGTAGCCGGTCTTCAGGTCCTGAGAGGTGTCAGCAGCGATGGCAGCGCAGATGCAGATGACAGATGCGATGGCCATGGAGCCGATCATGCCGCCGATGCCAACGTTGCCGGTGGCCTTCAGGATCATGGTGGAGATCAGCAGGGTGGCGATGGTCATGCCGGAGACCGGGTTGTTGGAGCTGCCGATCATACCCACCATACGAGCAGAGACGGTGGAGAAGAAGAAGCCGAAGACAACGATCAGCAGAGCGCCCAGCGGGCTGACGGGAATGGCCGGAGCCAGCCAGATGATGAGGATGATGAGCAGGATGCCGCCCAGAATAAAGGGCATGGGCATGTCCTTATCGGTACGGGTGGTGCCGGAAGTGCTGCCGCCCTTCATGCTCTTCATGGCATCACGGAAGGTGGATGCGATCAGGGGCAGGCTCTTGATCAGCGAGATGATACCGCCGGTAGCAATGGCACCTGCGCCGATGTACTTGACGTAGTTGGACCAGATAGCGTCTGCACCGCCTGCTGCATACAGATCAGCAATGGTGGTGCCGGCTGCTGCCGGGTACAGGGAGATGTTTGCGCCGAACAGGCAGATCAGCGGGATGATGACCATCCAGCCCACCAGAGAACCGGCGAACATGTAGGAAGCGGTCTTGGGGCCGACGATGTAGCCCACGCCCAGCAGAGCGGGGTACACTTCCATGCCCAGAGCACCCTTGAAGGAGTTGAAGGCTACGGCAATGTCGGCGGGGATCATCTTCAGGCCGTCAACGACGAACTTGAAGATGGCTGCCAGACCCATGCCGGAGAACACAGTGGAGGCGTTTGCGCCGCCCTCTTCACCAGCCAGCAGAACGTCTGCGCAGGCGGTGCCTTCCGGGTACAGCAGGGTGGCGTGCTCCTTGACGATCAGCGCGTTGCGCAGGGGCACCATGAACAGAACGCCCAGAATACCGCCGCACAGAGCGATGAGGGTGATCTCCAGGATGCTGGGCTTGTCGCACAGGCCCTCTTTTGCCCACAGGAACAGCGCAGGCATGGTGAAGATGGCACCGGCGGCAAGGCTCTCGCCTGCGGAACCGATGGTCTGCACCATGTTGCTCTCCAGAATGGAGTTCTTCTTCATCAGGACGCGGATGACGCCCATGGAGATGACTGCTGCCGGGATGGAGGCAGAAACAGTCATGCCGACGCGCAGGCCCAGATAGGCGTTTGCAGCGCCGAAGATCACGGACAGGATGATGCCCATGATCACGGAGGTGACCGTCATTTCTGCGGTGATCTTTTCCGCAGGAACGTACGGCTTGAAGACTTCTTGATCTTTCATGCTTGCACTCCTTGCGACAGCACAAACGTCCCGCTGCAAAAAAGCAAGGCGCTTGTGCCGTCTGTTTTCCTTTCCTATTTCCTAAAAATACGCACACCCTCAAAAAAGGGGACGCTAGCACATGCTCTATTATACTAAAGTGAAACGCCATGTGCAACTGGAAAATTTCACAATAAATTCATGGAAAGTTCGTGGAATCAAGCATTTTTTGTGAAAAATGAGCATAAAATTGAAAAAATACTCCATGCCACCCTCAAAAACTGTCCGCCTGTGGCGTACAGCGCGGAAGAATGCCCCTGCCTGCGGCGGACAGCGGCGCGGCAAACCGCCCCCGAAAGCGTAAAAATACAGCCTGCTGCAAACACACTTGCGGCAGGCTGCGGGAAAGGGTCACCAATAAGAATGGATGGGGACACCGGCATCAAAGGCATTGGTCTCACACACACAGTCCAGGGAGAGGGTGACACTTGTCAGCGCACAGTTGCTGAAGGCTCCCCGGTAGATCTTCTGGACGCTGCCCGGAAAGGAAACGGAAGAAAGACTGCTGCAATTGCCAAATGCATAATTTCCGATGGCGGTGACGCCGTCCGGGACCGTGACGGAGGTCAGGGAGTCGCAACCATAGAAGGAATAGGAACCGATGGTCTGCAGCCCTTCCGGAAGGGTGACCGAGGTCAGGCTGGTAAACTGGGTAAAGCAATAGGGCGGAATGGTGGGGACAGAGGCCTGCAGGTCAATGGCGGTGACCCGGTCGGCAAATTCCGTCCACGGAGTACCGGTGATGGTGCCGCTGCCCCGAATGGTAAGAACACCTGTATCGGAAATGCTCCAGCTCAGGCCGTCACCGCAGTGCAAAGAGGAAGATGTTGCCGAATACACGGCGTATCCAACTCCGCCCACAAGTGCCAGAGCGGCAGCCCCGCCAAGGATGCCCAGCATCCTGCGGCGGGAGAGCGTGGTCTCCCCGGTTTTGACCGGCGCGGGCGCAGGGGCTGGTGCTGCCGCCTTTCGGGCAGCTCCCGCCTGTGCTTGTGCTTGTGCTTGCTGGCGCAGCTCGTTCAGCTGCTGCTGACGCTCCCGCTCCTGCTGCAGGCGGCGGGCACGCTCGGCTTCCTGCCGCTGCTTCTCCTGCTCCGCAAACAAATACAGGGTGGCATTGCTGTCCGGGGCGGGCTGCGGCGTTCTGGCTGCGGCAGCGGGCGCGGGCTGCGGCGGGATGGTCTGCCCGGCAAAAAGGTGGGTGGTGCGCTCCCCGTCTGCGGGGGGCTGCACGGGCGCTGCCACCCGGACGGTGGCGTCCCCGGCGGCGTCCGGCTGCACGGGGGTTTCGGACAGTGCTTCCAGCGCGCGGCGCATCTGGGTGGGGTCCGCAAAGCGGTCGGCGGGGGCGGGGGCGCAGGCTTTCAGCACCACGGCAGCCAGCTGCGGGTCGGCGTTCACCGGCGGCGGCAGCGGCTCACCGGCAAGGCGGCGGTCGTGGGCACGCTCTTTTTCCAGCGCGGTCAGGGGCTGCGGATAGGGCGGGTAGAAGGGCATGCGGTTGGCGTTCAGCAGCTGGTACATCACAAGGCCCAGCGAATAGGTGTCCACGCTGGCGGTGTATTTTTCCCGCCGGAACACCTCCGGCGCCATGTAGTTGACGGTACCGGCAAAGGTGGACGCCGCAGCGGAGGCGCTGGCCGTGCGCGCCACGCCAAAGTCGCCCAGCTTGTAGTCGCCGGTGTCAGAGAGGAAGATGTTGGCGGGCTTGATGTCCCGGTGGATGATGTTGTACTTTGCGCACACCTCCAGCGCGCGGCACAGGTGGATGCCCAGCCGCACCACCTCCTGCGGGGGAACAGTGTCGAACTTCTTGAAATACTGGCTGATGGGGGTCAGAAGCTCCATCCGGATCAGGATGTCCCAGCCGATGCCGTCCGAGTGCTCGATGACGTCGTGGTCCTCGTAGCTGACGATGTTGCTGTGGCCCTTTACCTTGTTCATCAGGGCGATCTCCTGATTCAACGCAAGGACCGCCTGCCGGAAATAGGTGGAAGCGCCCTGATGGTCCAGACCGTCCTCCTCCATAAGGCTTTGCAGCTCCTCCGGGCTGGAAGGGATGGTGATGGCCTTCATGGCTCCGCGGTAGACGGTGCCGTTCAGCGGGTCGGTGCGCAGGATCTCGAACACCCTGCCGTAGCTGCCCGCACCCAGCTGTCTGCCAAGGGTCCATTTGCCAAAGAAAGGTTCGTACTTTTTGTAATATTCCGCATTCATAAGTCGATTCCTCCCCGTTTTATGCCTGGATCAGGTACCGGATGCAGAAGTACCGGATGCAGACGAACAGCAGCACACAGAACAGCACAAAGGCAGCTGCCGCAGCAAGACCCGCCAGAACGGCAGACGCGGGCAGCTTGCGGTTTTTGTCGGCAGGTGCGGCCTTTTTTTGCAGCAGTGCGTGGAACAGATGCATCCCGCAGCCGACCCACAGGGCAAGCAGCACAGTCAAAAGAAGCGCAAAGGAGGAAAAGAACTCGGCGATCGTAAAGTTATGGTAAAAGATAGCATAGACAAGATTATGAATAGGAATGTAATAGACGGTACGCAGCGGCGTCACAAAAAAGACCACTGCACACAGTGCAGCGACACGCCAGACGATCTTCCGGATGCGGGGATACTGCTGCAAAAGTCTGGCGGCATCGGTGGGCGCAGGGGCGGGTTCCGGTGCTGCCGCTTCCCGGGCAGCTTCCGCCTGTGCTTGTGCCAGCTGGCGTGCATGCTCTGCCTGCCGGCGCCTTTCGTTCAGCTGTTGCTGACGCTGCTGCTCCTGCTGATCAAACTGCAGGCGGCGCTGCTGCTCCTGCTGCTCCTGCTGCAGGCGGCGGGCACGCTCGGCTTCCTGCCGCTGTTTCTCCTGCTCCGCGAACAAAAACAGGGTGGCATTGCTGTCCGGGGCAGGCTGCGGCGTTCTGGCTGCGGCAGCGGGCACGGGCTGCGGCGGGGTGGTCTGCCCGGCAAAAAGGCAGGTGGTGCGCTCCCCGTCTGCGGGGGTCTGCACGGGCGCTGCTGCCCGGATGGTGGCTTCCTCGGCAAAGTCCGGCTGCACGGGGGTTTCGGACAGTGCTTCCAGCGCGCGGCGCATCTGGGCGGGGTCCGCAAAGCGGTCGGCGGGGGCGGGGGCGCAGGCTTTCAGCACCACGGCAGCCAGCTGCGGGTCGGCGTATACCGGCTGCGGCAGCGGCTCACCGGCAAGGCGGCGCTCCTGCGCCGTGCGCAGGATGTCCGGCGTGGGCACCTGCGGCGGCTGCGGGAAGAAGGGCATCCGCCGCCCGTTCAGCAGCTGGTACATCACAAGACCCAGCGAGTAGATGTCCACGCTGGCGGTGTACTTGCCCCCGCGCTGGATCTCCGGTGCCATATAATAGGTGGTGCCCGCAAAAGTAGACGCGCCGGTGGCGGCGCTGGCGATGCGCGCCACGCCAAAATCGCCCAGCTTGTAGTCGCCGGTCTCAGAAATGAAGATGTTGGCAGGCTTGATGTCCCGGTGGATGATGTTGTATTTCTGGCACACCTCCAGCGCGCGGCACATGTCGATGCCCAGCTTGACCACCTCCTGCGAAGGAATGGAGGCCATGGGCTGGAAATGCTGGTGGATGGGGGTCAAAAGCTCCATCCGGATCAGCACGTCCCAGCCGATGCCGTCCTCGTGGGGGTAGACCATGTGGTCCTCGTAGCTGACGATGTTGGTGTGCCCCTTCAGCCGGGACATCAGGTGGATCTCGTTGGTCAGCTCTTTCACGAAGCTGCGATAATATTCGGCGGTGCTCTTTTCGTCCATGCTGCCCAGCAGCGAGGGAGCTTCGTCCTCGGAGGAAGGCACGGTGATGGCCTTCAGGGCACTGTGATAGACCGTTCCGTCAAAGTTGTCCCGGCACTGGATCTGGAACACAGAGCCGTAGCTGCCGGAACCCAGCTTCTTTTCAATGGTCCACTTGCCAAAAAGTGGCTCGTAGCGTTTGTAGTAGTCCGCATTCATCATAGCTGCCTCACACTTCCCCTGTCCGCAAGACAGGAAACGTCTCTTGTTTTATTTTTACACGGCACCGTAAATGCCGTGAACGGATACTTCGCCGGTAAAGACGTGCTCCTCGCCGCTGTCGGTGCGCACCACAAGGCGTCCCTCGGCGTCCACGTCCACCGCTTCGCCTGCGCCCTGACGGCCGTCCGGCAGGTCAAAGGTGACCCGGCGGCCCAGATTGATGCAGGCGGCCTTGTACTCCTCCCGGAAGGGCGCAAAGCCGTCCCGGGCAAAGGTGTACAGGTTGCGGTCAAAGCCAAAGTCGGTCAGCCCCTCCGCCAGCCACGCGGGGTCGGTGGAAAGATCCACCTTGGCACCCTGCAATGCCAGCGAGGTGCCGTGGGGCAGACCGGCGGCGTCAAAATAGTTCTGGGTCTGGGCAAGGTTAATGCCGATGCCGCACAAAATGCCCCTGCCCTGCTGCTGATAGCCGTAGCTGACGCTTTCGCACAGGATGCCCACCACTTTTTTGCCGTTCAGCAAAAGGTCGTTGGGCCATTTGATCTGGCAGTCCACCCCGTAGCGCAGCTGCAGCTGACGGCGCACCGCAAGGCTTGCCAGCAGCGGCAGGGTGGCGGGCTGCGCCAGCGGCTCCCGGATGGCCACCGTGTAGTACAGGGCGCGGCCCTCGGCGTTGACCCAGCTGCGGCCCAGCCGTCCGCGGCCCGCGGTCTGGTTCTGGGTGTACACCGCCCCCACAGGGCCAAACTCTTCAAAATGCTCTTTTGCATAGGCGTTGGTGCTGCCGCATTCCGGCAGATAGCGCACCTCGTTGATGCTCATTTCTGCGGCACCTCTCTGTGTTCATAGGCGGCGACCTTGCCGTTGTTCAGCGTCAGGATGCCGTAGGTATCGGCACCGGTGTAGCACCGTCCGCAGGAGCCGGGGTTGAACAGGAACACGCAGCCCTGCGTCTGGGCAAAGGGCACATGGGTGTGGCCAAACAGCGCCACCTCGGCGCCCCGGGCAGCGGCCGCATCCGCCAGCGTGTCCAGATCGTATTTCACGCCGTACATGTGACCGTGGGTATAAAAGATCACCACGTTGTCAAAGGCGGCCAGACCGTCCAGCGGTTCCAGCGCGCCAAAGTCGCAGTTGCCTGCCACGGCGTAGGTGCGCAGCTTGGGGTGCCGGGTCAGTGCCTGCTCCAGATCCCGCAGACCGTCCCCCAGAAAGATCAATGCGTCGATGTTTTTTGCCTCTTTGTTCAGGATGCGCTCAATGGCATCGCGTCCGCCGTGGCTGTCGCTCAGAACCAGAAGATTTGTCACGAAAAGGGTCCTCCTCTATCATAGCTGATTGGATTTACGGTGCCGGACTCACTGCCCGGTCTGCTGCAGCACCAGCAGCTGTTTATATACTTCACTCTTGGAATAGGCGGTGCCCTGTGCGGCGGCCTTTGCGGCTGCCGTGGGGCCAAAGCCCTGCGTGGTCAGTTCCAGTGCCCGCCGGGCGGCCTGCTCCAGCGTCAGCTCCTGCTCCGGGTCGGCGCACGCCGGTGCGCCCGCCATGACCAGAACGTACTCGCCCCGGGGGTCGGCGGCGCGGTAGTGCTCCACAGCTTCGCCCAGCGTGGTCTTCCAGACCTCCTCGTGGAGCTTGGTCAGCTCCCGGCAGAGGGTGATGCTGCGGTCTGCGCCAAAGGCAGCGGTCAAGTCGTCCAGCGTGGTGCGCAGTTTGTGGGGCGCTTCGTAAAAGAGGACGGTGCGCTTTTCCTGCAAAAGCTCGGCAAGACGCTCTTTTTTCTGCTTGCGGTTCACCGGCAGAAAACCCTCGAACACCCAGCGGGAGGTGTCCTGCCCGGACACCGCCAGCGCGGTGACGCAGGCACTGGCAGCCGGCACCGGCACCACCTTGATGCCCCGCGCCAGCGCGTCCCGTACGATGACCTCGCCCGGGTCGGAGACACAGGGCATTCCGGCATCGCTGCACAAGGCGCAGTTCTCCCCTGCCTCGATGCGCTGCAAAATGGCCTCGCCCTTCTGCAAAGCGTGCTCGTAGTAGCTGACCATGGGCTTTTTCAGCCCCAGATAGTTCAGCAGCTTCATGGTCACCCGGGTGTCCTCGGCGGCAATGAAGTCTGCCGCGCCAAAGGTGGCAGCCACCCGGGGCGGCATGTCGTCCAGATTGCCGATGGGCGTCGCCACGATATAAAGAGTCCCTGCCATAATTACCTCCTGAATTTATCGTCCGTACAGCGCTGCCCCGGCGCTGATGAGCACATCCGGCTCCACCCGCAGACCGGTCCTGCGGTTCTTCTGCGCCTCCACCAGAAACAGCCACGGCGCGCCGTCCGCCCGGTTCTTGACAAAAGCCAGACGCTTGGGCTCCAGCCGGTGTGCCCGCAGCACGTCCAGCACCTCTGCCAGTCGCTCCGGGCGGTGGCACAGGGCAAAGCGTCCGCCGTCCTTCAAAAGCCGGAAACCGCAGGCACAGACATCCTCCAGCGTGCAGGTGTTCTCGTGCCGGGCAAGGGCGTGGGCGGCGCTGCGGCTTTGCGGTCCCTCGGTGAAATAGGGCGGATTACACGCACAGACGTCGAATTGCCCTTCATCCTGCCGCCATGTGCGCAGGTCGGCGCAGACGGGGGTGATGTGGCTGAGCTGCTGCTCGGCTGCGGCGGCTGCCAGCAGCGCGCTGCCCTCGGGCTGCAGCTCCAGCCCGAGGCATGGGCCGCGATGGCCCCGGTCGTGCCACTCCAGCGCCACGATGCCGCAGCCGGAGCAAAGGTCTGCGGCCTTTTGCACGCGCTTGGGCTCGCAGAACCGCGCCAGAAGCAAAGCGTCGGAGCCGAACCGGTGCGCCGGGGTACAGTATACCATGGTCCTATTATACAAAACTTCCGTAGAATGTTCCATAGATAAGTGCGTTGTTCCCTCCCAGAAAAATCATTGGAATCCCCGGCGGATTTGTGCAAAAACAAAAAGCAGCAGACCCGCTTTTGGACAGGTCTGCTGCTTTTGATGCGTTATTCCGGCGACCGGCTGAAATTATTCAGCGGCGATCGCACCAGTGGGGCAAGCGCCCTCGCAAGCGCCGCAATCAATGCAGGAATCAGCGTTCACGACTGCAACGCCGTTCTCGATGGTAACTGCACCAACCGGGCAAGCGCCCTCGCAAGCGCCGCAGCCAACACATGCGTCAGAAACCTTGTGTGCCATAATAAACTCTCCTTTTAATCCCCGTGCCCGTTGTGATGTATGAAGAGGCGAACATCGGCACGGCTGTGCACGCCCCTCCGGAAATTGTATCCTTGCCTGCATTTTAGCAAAGCCATCTGGAAAAGGCAAGACTAACCGTAAAGCGGGGACCGCAAAAGAAAGTTTTTTGTTGGGTTGCACAAAAGCACAGGCTAACTTATGGCCAAAATTGCCGGAGATTTTTAGCAAAAATCACGAAGGATGACTGGTTTTGCAAAACTAACCCTTCGAAGGCCCCGCCGGAGCAGTCACTCCTTTTCGGCGGGCTTTTTGCGGGCGCAGCCGGGGCAGCGCCGCGGCTCCTCGTCCGATGCTGCCACCACCGGGGCGGGGTTGCGCACGCCGGAGTAGTCATCGTCCGGGTCCGGGCGGCGGGGTGCGCGCTTGCCGCCGCTGATATACTCGCAGACGCCTACCTTATAATACCGGGGGGCAAGGCTCTCGGTGCCGCAGCGCACCCGCAGGTAGCCGGACACCGGGTTCACCTCCAGCACGGTGCCCAGACCGTCCGGGGTGCGCACCGTGCTGCCCACCATGGGCATGATGCTGTTCAGGTACTCGTAGGCACTTTCCTCGTAGGCAAGGCAGCACATCAGCCGTCCGCAGGCACCGCTGATCTTGGTGGGGTTCAGCGAAAGGCCCTGCTCCTTTGCCATTTTGATGGAGACAGGCTGGAAATCCTTCAAAAAGCGGCTGCAGCAGAAGGGCTGCCCGCAGATGCCCAGACCGCCGATCATCTTGCTTTCGTCCCGCACGCCGATCTGGCGCAGCTCGATGCGGGTGTGGAAGATGCCGGCAAGGTCCTTGACCAGCTCACGGAAGTCCACCCGCCCGTCGGCGGTGAAGTAGAACATGATCTTGGAGCGGTCCAGCGTGTACTCGGCTTCCACCAGCTTCATCTGCAGACCGTGCCGGGCGATGCAGTCCTGACAGGTGCGGTAGGCCCGCTTTTCGTCCTCACGGTTCTGGCGCATCCGGCGGATGTCCACGCTGTCTGCCATGCGGGTGATGGGCTTCAGTGCCTTGGGCACCGCCGCATCGGCGATCTCCCGCACGCCCTGCACCACCTCGCCGCACTCCACGCCGCGGGCAGTCTCCACGATGACGTAGTCGCCGGTGCGGATCTCGGCCCCGGCGGGGTCAAAATAATAGCTTTTTCCGTTTTCCTTGAAACGGACAGAAATGACTTTTTTCATAGTGTTCCTCTTCAATATGTAAGAGGCCCCGGTACAAAGGGCCTGCTATTCCATTCTGATGCCTAGTATATCATATTTAAAAGCACATTTCCACGCAAAAAATAAAATGGTGCCGCCGCAGAAAAAAGAAAGTTGCAAAAAGATGCAACTTTCTGCCCGGCTGAACCGTATTTCTTTTGAAAACTGACGGAATTTGGTCCCGGCGGTCCGGCACAGACTGCGAGAAAAAGACAACAAGTGTTAAAAATCTGCGAAACTGTCCAAAGATGTGCAAAAGATTCCCCCTTTTGCTTGCAAGGCGGGGTCTTGCGTGTATAATAAAACTATTGCAGTGTGATATTCCTGTTATAGGGAACAGCTGCCGGCAGCCCTGCCGGCAGAGAAACGGTAGGAAACGATGGAAAAATTCAGTGTCAAAAAACCATTTACGGTCCTGGTGGCTGTGATCATGGTGCTGATCCTTGGCTTTGTGTCGATCACAAAGATGCAGACGAACCTTCTGCCCGATGTCAGCACGCCGTATCTGATGGTGGTCACGGTGTACCCGGGTGCCAGCCCGGAGCGGGTGGAGAGCGAAGTGTCGGATGTGCTCCAGAACGCGCTCACCGTGCCCGGCGTGCAGAAGATCACCGCCACCTCGGCGGAGAATTACAGCCTGCTGCTGATGGCGTTTTCGGATGACACGGATATGAACAGCGCACTGGTCAAGGTGTCCAACAAGCTGGACCAGGCCAAAAGCGACCTGCCGGAGAGCTGCCTGACCCCTTCCATCATCGAATACAGCCTGAACATGAACTCCTTTATGACGGTGGCCGTCAGCCGGGAGGGCAGCGATATCTACGAGCTGTCGGACTTTGTCCGGGACACCCTTGTGCCGGAGATCCAGCGCAAGGGCGGTGTGTCCAGCGTGTCGTCCAGCGGTCTGGTGGACAAGCTGGTGCAGGTGCAGCTGAATCAGACCAAGATCGACGAGATCAATGCAAAGCTGCTGGAGCTGATCGACGGGCAGCTGGCCATTGCCCGGACGCAGCTGGACAGCGCCGAGGCGCAGATCACCGCGGGCCGCACGGAATATGAAAAGCAGCTGAAAAACTTCGGCAGCACGGTGTCCAACTCGGTGATGAGCCAGATGAGCACCGAGGTGGGCACTGCGGTGGAGACGGTGCGCGCACAGGCGCAGGCACTGCTGGAAAGCGTCAACGCCCTGATCGCCGTGGTCAAGGAACCGGAGGTGCAGCAGGCACTGGTGGAAGTCAGTCAGGGCCTGCAGAAGGTGCTGGACAAGTTCAACGAGACCGGTATGCGGGACATCGACTCTCTCATCGAGATCGTGTCCGAGCTGCGCACCATCACCGATAAGCTCACCACCGCCCTGCAGAAGCTGCAGGAGCGCATGAACGTGGAGACCGGCTCCGAGGGCAGCACTGCCACCGACCTTGTGGACGAGATGCAGCTGCAGCAGAGCCTGAATGTGGTTTACAGCACGCTGGAAAGCACCATCAAGGCCATGGACAATGTGCCCCAGCTGATGACCGAGTTTTCCAACGCACTGGGCAGCTTCTCGCAGCAGCAGCTCAATGCCTATATGAAGTTCACGGAAGCCCGTGAGCAGCTGAACGAGTACGAAAAGCAGCTGGAGGCCGCCAAGCAGGAATACGAGACCGCCAGGACCCGTGCGCTGGCGCAGGCGGATGTGGCAAAGCAGCTGGACATCGACACGCTGGCACAGCTGATCTACGCCCAGAACTTCTCCATGCCGGCGGGCTACGTCAAGGACAAAAACGGCGAGTCCTGGCTGCTGAAGGTGGGCGAGGAGTACGACAGCGTCGAAGACATCAGCGGCGCGATGCTGCTGCATGTGGACGGCTACGGCGATGTGCGCCTGTCGGATGTGGCAGACGTGGCGGTGGCGGACAACGCCGCCGACAGCTTTACCCGGCTGAACGGGCAGCAGGCGGCGGTGCTGCGCATCTTTAAGGACGACAGCTCCAGCGCCGGTGTGGTCTCCTCCAACTGCCAGAACGCCTTTGCCACCCTGAAAGCCCGGTACGAGGGGCTGAACATCGTGGAGCTGTCCAATCAGGGCAACTATATCAGCATTCTTATCCAGAGCATCCTCACCAGCATGGCAGTGGGCGCTGCGCTGGCCATTCTGGTGCTTGCCATCTTCCTGAAGGACGTCAAGCCCACGCTGGTGGTCGGCATCAGCATCCCGCTGTCGGTGCTGGTTGCCGTGGTGCTGATGTACTTTACCGGTCTGGACCTGAACGTGATGACTCTGGCGGGCCTGTCTTTGGGCATCGGTATGCTGGTGGACAACTCGGTGGTGGTCATCGAGAATATCTACCGCCTGCGGGGCCGCGGCGTGCCCGCCGCCCGGGCGGCGGTGCAGGGCGCACGGCAGGTGAGCATGTCGGTGGTGGCCTCCACCCTGACCTCGGTGTGCGTGTTCCTGCCGGCAGTGTTCTCTGCCAGCCTCATCCGCAATCTGATGGGCCCCATGTCCCTGTGCATCGGCTACTGCCTGATGGCGTCCCTCATCGTGGCACTGACTGTGGTGCCGGCGGCGTCCTCCACCGTGCTGAAAAAAGCAGAGCCGAAGCCGCTGCCGTGGTTTGAGAAGATCCAGAACAAGTACGCCGACAGTCTGGAATGGTGCCTGCAGCACCGTGCCCTGCCGCTGGCTGCGGCGGTGCTGCTGCTGGTCTTTGCGGGCTGGCGGGTGATGAGCATGGGCGTGGAGCTGCTGCCCGCTACCACCAGCAACGAGGCCCTTGTCACCCTGTCCACCACCGAGACCCTCACCCGCGAGCAGTCCTATGCTGCGGCGGGCAAGGCGATGGAAGCCGTGATGGCGGTGGACGGCGTGAAAGAGGTGGGCGTCACCACCGACACCACCGTGGCGGGCATGGACATCAGCCAGCTGGGCCTGTCCGGGCAGATCACCGATCTGCTGAACGCCGCCAACAGCTACGGCAAGTACAAGATCAACGTCAAGCTCAACGAGAGCCTGTCCTCCTCTAAGATCAACGCCGCCTGTCAGGCCATTGAGGAGGCTGTTGCCGGCGTGGAGGACTGCACCGCCACGGTGCAGCAGTACGGCATGACCGACGACCTGACCAGCCAGCTGTCCACCGGCCTGACGGTGAAGATCTACGGCACGGACGCCCAGACCCTGACCCAGCTTTCGGAAAAGGTGGTGGAGATGGTCAACGAGACCGAGGGCTTTGCCAATGCCAACAACGGGCTGGGCAGCGGCGACTCCACCATCATCCTGCGGGTGGACCGGGACAAGGTGCGCGCCTGCGGCCTGACCGTGGCGCAGGTGTACCAGCAGATCGCCGCCAAGCTCACCACCACCACCACGGCGCAGACCCCGGTGACGGTGGACGGCACCACCATGGATGTGAAGATCAGCGACGATCTGGACCCGCTGACCAAGGAAAACATGATGGACATGACCTTTGAGACCAGCACCCTCACAACAGACGGCACCGTCGAGACCGGCACCGTCACGCTGGCAGAGATCGCCAGCTGGGAGACCGGCACTGCACCGGATTCCATCACCAGCGAGAACCAGACCCGCTACGTCACAGTGACCGCCGACACGCTGAAGGGCTACAACACCACCGTGCAGTCCCGCGTGCTGCAGAAGAAGCTGAATGAGTTCTCCCTGTCCGACCAGATGCCGGAGGGCTACTCCTTCTCCATGGGCGGCGAGAGCGAGAACACCGACTATATGGTGGACGAGATGGTACAGTGGATGGCACTGGCGCTGCCCTTTGTGTATCTGGTGATGGTGGCGCAGTTCCAGAGCCTGCTGTCCCCCTTCATCGTGCTGTTCACGGTGCCGCTGGCCTTTACCGGCGGCCTGCTGGGTCTGCTGGTCACCCGCCAGCAGCTGACGATGATCTCGCTGATGGGCTTCATCGTGCTGATGGGCACGGTGGTCAACAACGGCATCGTGTTCGTGGACTACGCCAACCAGCTGCGTCTGGGCGGCATGGAGCGCCGTGCGGCGCTGGCAGCCACCGGCAAGACCCGGATGCGCCCCATCCTGATGACCACCCTGACCACGGTGCTGGCAATGCTGCAGATGGTGTTCAGCAACGACATGGCAAGCCAGTTGATGAGCGGCATGGCCATCGTTATCATCTGCGGATTGAGCTACGCCACCCTGATGACCCTGTATATCGTGCCCATCCTCTATGACATCCTGTTCAAAAAGCCGCCGCTCAACATTGACGTGGGCAGCGATGAGGAGCTGGACGATATCCCGGACGACGCCGCCGAGTTCCTTGCCGCCAACAAGGCGGACGCCGCCCTGCCGGAGGCATAACGCTGCCCCGCACAAAAACAAAAAAGCTGCTGCACCACGGTGCAGCAGCTTTTTTCAGTTTCAGATGTGGTTGAACCAGCTGCGGTATTCGGCAGCGTAGATCTTGTCCCCCATGCGGGTCATGCCGCCGTAGAGGTGGGTGCGCATCAGCGGCTCGATGGCGTCAAAGTCCCGTTCCTGCAGGATGCGCAGCATCTCCTGATGCTCGCTGAGCACGGAGGAAACGTTCCGTGCCCCCACGATGTCCAGACGGATGAAGCGGGAATAGTCGGCCTGCGGCTGGGTGAGCTGGTGCCAGAGGTATTCCTTGCCGGTCTTGTGGAACCAGTAATAGTGCATGGCAAGGTCGCTTTGCAAAAAGTGGTTGATGTCAAAGGTGTCGGGCTGCTCCCGGCCCTTGGCGGCCTGCTGCAGCAGGTCGTACAGGTGCGCCACCTCGATGACTTCGATGGGAGAACAGCTCTGGGCAAAGTCCCGAAAGACCATACTCTCCACCGCCACGCGCTGGAAAATGATCTGGTCCACCACGCCAGGGTCGATGGTGGTGACGATGGTGCCCTTGCAGGGGATGATCTGGACAAAGTGGTTCTGCTCCAGCCGCTGCAGGACGCTGCGGATGGGGGTGCGGGAGACGCCGAACCGCTTGCACAGCTGATTCTCGCTCAGTGCTTCGCCGGGAAGGATCTTCAGATTGCAGATCTCGTCCTCCAGAACCTGATAGATCTCATCGGTGTGCTGCTGCGTTGCCATGGCAGGACCTTCCTTTCCCATTCGTTTGCGCGTACTACGAACATTGTACCTTGCTTTATGGGGAATGTCAATGGCTGAAGCAAGAAAGTTTTTGCTCCTGTATACAGGAAAGATACCCAACGGATGTCGGGGAGCGATGAGAGGGCACACTGGCATACCAGTGAAAAAAACAAAGCGGAACAAGGGTAAAACTGTGTAAAAGTTTGCAAAATGTCCCGAAATTGTAGGATGTGCACAAAGAAATAGGAACAAATTGGTGTACTTTGGCTCTTGTGGAAATGTGAATTATCTGTTACGATAGCGGTATCAAACAAATGCTGTATACAGGCTTCCGCAGCGCGGGCAAGTGGTGCTCCGCAGGGACCCGGCGGCCTTGAGCATGGAGGAGAACAATATGAAAAAGATCTCTCGTCGTAACTTCCTGAAGGTGTCCGGTGCAGTGGCGGCAGCAGGTGCAATGGCAGCCTGCGGCGGTTCTGCATCTTCCACCACCGCTGCATCCACCGCTTCCTCTGCCGCTGCAGGCGGTGAGGACAAGTTTGCCACTCTGGGTGACTTTACCATGACCGTGGGTCATGCACAGCCCGAAGGCAATCCCCGCTTTGTTTCCATGGAGCAGTTCGCAGCCGATGTGGCAGAGGCTACCAACGGTCATGTGAAGGTCGAAGTTTACGGCAACGGCCAGCTGGGCACCGAGAAAGAGATGCTGGAGCAGGTCGTGGCAGGCACCGTGCAGGGCATGCGCGGCGGGCAGTTCGACTTCAGCCCCCGTCTGCTGATGTTCACCCTGCCCTTCCTGACCAACACCCGTGCACAGGTCACCGCTCTGCTGCAGAGCGAGCTGGCACAGAAGGTCTGCGCAGAGGCCGAGGGTGAGACCGGCACCGTCATCATCAACCTGTGCGATGCCGGCGGCTACCGTCAGTTCTCCAACTCCAAGCACCCCATCAAGGCTCCTGCCGACCTGAAGGGCCTGAAGATGCGCACCAACGGCATGAAGACCATCGACATGACCTTCCAGGCCATGGGTGCTACCACCACCACCATCCCCTACTCGGACCTGTACATGGGCCTCAAGACCAGCGTTGCCGACGGTCAGGAGAACCCCTGGGTCAACGTGGAAGGCATGAAGTTCTACGAAGTGCAGAAGTACTTCACCGAAGTGAACTATCAGTTCCATCCGGACCCCTTCTATGTGAACGCCGCATGGTGGAACGCCCTGCCCGAGGAGTACCGCGACATCATCACCGAGTGCGCCACCAAGATGGGCGAGTACAACGACCAGCTGATCGACCAGAACTCCAGCGCCGCAAAGCAGACCATCGTGGACTACGGCTGCGAAGTCTACGAGCCCTCTGCCGACGAGCTGAAGGCATTCCAGACCGCTGTGCAGTCCGTGTATGACAAGTGCATCGAAGAGGGCATCTGCACCGCCGATGAGCTGAAGGAAATGCAGGACATCGTGGCCAAGGCCTGAAATTGAACGGAAGAACAGCCGGATCAGGCAGAAGGCAGCCTTCGGGCTGCCTTCTGTCATAAAAGGCTGCAAAACGATCCGACAGAGAACCGAAAGGGGTTGAGCACCATCGAAAAGTTGAAAAAAATCGGCAAGAAGCTGTTTGACGTATACTTTACCATCGGCGTGATCGCCATGGCACTGCTGGCGGCTCTTGTGATCTTTACCGTTATCGCACGCTACTGCTTCTCGCTGAGCTGGAAGCAGCTGGCAGAGTTCAACACCACCCTGTTTGCCTTTACCACCTTCTGGGGCATGGGCATCAATGTCATCAAGGATGAGCACGTGATGATCGACATCCTCTATGACGGCGTCAAACCTGCCCGCAAGCGCTGGCTGGCCATCGTCAACTACCTCATCGTGCTGGCCGTGGTGCTGGTGTTCACCTATCAGGGCTTCAAGTATGTGGGCGTGGCCGGCAAGCAGATCAGTCAGGGCATGGAGATCCCCATGATGTATATGTATGGCATCATGCCGGTGTGCGGCGTCATCTGTGCCATCTGCATCGTCATCAAGATCATCACCCTGTTCAAGGCCGACATTTCCTACTTTGCGCCCAAAAATCAGGCGCTGAGCCGTGACGACGCATAAGCGGAAAGGGGAGTAAACACAACTATGGCAATGCTGATCCTTCTGGTGCTGCTGATCTTCTTTGCAGCACTGGGCATCCCGCTGGCTTTCGCCATCGGTGCATCCTGCGTGACCTATATTATGATCTACGCGCCCAACTTCATCACCATGCTGCCCCAGCGTGTGTGGAACGGCGCTTACAGCGAGCTGATGATCGCCATGCCGCTGTTCATGCTGGCCGGTGAACTGATGAACACCGGCGGCATCACCCAGCGCATCATCAACTTCTGCATGGAGCTGCTGCGCCCCATCCGCGGCGGTCTGGGCGAAGTGAACATCGTGGCGTCCATGATCTTTGGCGGCATCTCCGGCTCCTCTGTGGCAGATACCTCTGCTCTGGGCTCTATCCTGATCCCTGCCATGGAGAAGGAAGGCTACCCGCCCGAGGCTTCTGCGGGCATCACCGTGGCTTCCTCCACCATGGGCATGATCATCCCGCCCTCCACCCCCATGATCGTCTATTCCATGATCTCCGGTGCTTCGGTGGGTGCGCTGTTCGTGGCAGGTGCTGTGCCCGGCATCCTCATCGGTCTGACCCAGCTGGTGCTGGTGTACATCATCAGCGCCAAAAAGGGCTGGCACCCGGAAAAGGCAAAGTTTGATGCAAAGCGCGCTGCCAAGAGCCTGCTTTCCGGCATCCCCGCTCTGGTCATGCCCCTGTTCATCATCATCTGCGTTTCCTTCGGCGTCTGCACCGCTTCCGAGAGCGCAGGCGTGGCTGTTCTGTACTCCATGCTGGTGGGCTTCTTTATCTACAAGGAGCTGACCTGGAAGGGCGTGTGGGAGGCACTGAAAAAGACTCTGATCTCCTCCTCCTCCATCATGCTCATCATCGGCTTTACCACCATCTTTACATGGGTGCTGACCATGCAGAAGGTGCCGCAGACCGTGGGTGCCTTCTTCATGTCGCTGAACATGCCCGCATGGGCCATCGCGCTGATCTTTGACGTGCTGATCCTGCTGATGGGCACCTTCATCGACGTCAGCCCTGCCATCCTGCTGCTGACCCCCATCCTGCTGCCGGTCATGGTGCAGTACGGCTTCTCGCCGCTGCAGTTCGGTGCCATGATGATCACCGGCCTTGCCATCGGTCTGGTCACTCCCCCTGTTGGCATGTGCCTGAACGCCTGCAACAAGATCAACCGGATGCCCATCATCGAGATCTTCAAGGGCGCTGCACCTTATGTTATCTGCAACGTCATCGTGCTGATTTCTATCAGCCTGTGGGGTCCGCTGACCACGGCCCTGCCGCAGCTGCTGGGTTACAGCATTTTCTGATCCCGGATCTGTACGCTGCCGCACCCGCTGTCAGGCGGGTGCGGTTTATAATGGGAACCCGATAAAAAAGAGAAGGTGTAAGAATTGACTCTGAAAGAAAAGATGAAAAAGGGCCCGGTTTTCGGCATGGCGTGCTTTACCGGTACCACCTGTGTCATCGAGAACATCGCCATGTCCGGTCTGGACTTTATCTATCTGGATCTGGAGCACACCAACTACATGCTGGATGAAGCATTCGAAAAGCAGATCATGGCTGCAAAGCTGCATGACATCTCGGTGCTGGTGCGCATGGCAGACGACAACGAGGTGGCCATCCGCAAGGTGCTGGAATGGGGTGCCGACGGCGTGGTGATCCCCCACTGCAAGACCGCCGAGATGGCGCGCCGCAGCGTGGAGGGCGCAAAGTTTGCACCGCTGGGCCGCCGCGGCGGCGAGACCAACGTGCGCGCTGCAGGCTTTGGCTACCACAACTTTGACTGGAACGCCTACATCGAGCAGCAGAACCGCGACACGCTGGTCATCCCCATGGACGAGGACTTTGAGTTCACCGACAACATCGACGAGATCCTGAATGTGCCCGGCATTGATGCGGTCAACTTTGGACCCATCGACTACGCAGTGTCCAAGCAGCTGAGGATCGGCTACTCCATGGGCGAAGAAGTCCACGAGGCCTACAAGACGCTGGTGGCAAAGTGCCGCGCCAAGGGTCTGGGCGTGCTGGGCCCGGTGGTGCCCCCCACGCAGGAGAACCTGAAGCAGGCCATCGCAGACGGCTACAACATGATCATTCTGGGCAACGACATGTGGCACTTCCAGAAGGCTCTGAAGGAGCTTGTGAACGATCAGGTCGAGCCGGTGCGCAAGGAGCTTGCAGGGGAATAAGCCCCCGCCCCGCCAAAACCGCACACAGAAAAAGACACACGCATCCTGCCGGAACGGGCATCTGCCCGGGGAAGCACGCGGATGCGTGTGCTTTTTTGTTGAAAGGCAAAGTTGTTTTTCCATATCAAACAAAAAAATACTCGAAAAATTGGATGCAAATTCTAAAACGTTTCCTACACACGGACGCAAATTTGTGATATAATCATAAATACAGTACAAATACAGTGGGAGTCTGCCCGACTGTATCCCGAAAAAAACTGAGGAGGCGAAGGCCCAATGGCACAGATCCGCTCCAAGCCCTTCGGTGTGACCAAAGAGGGCGCCAACGTTACAGAGTATATCCTTTCCAATCCCGGCGGTCTGACAGTGCATGTCCTGGACTATGGCTGCATCATCAAGAACATCATCGTTCCGGCAAAAAACGGCCCGGTGGATGTCGTTTTGGGGCACGACACCATGGCAGACTATGAAAACGACTTCACATCCTCCAGCAGCACCTGCTGCGGTGCCTTTGTGGGGCGCTATGCCAACCGCATCGAGAACGCCTGCTTCAGTGTGGGGGGCAGGACTTACCGGTTGGAGCCCAACAATGGCCCGAACCATCTGCACGGCACCTTCCCCTGCAAGCTGTATCAGGTCAAGTCCTTTGGCGACACCCTGCTGATGGAAGCCGAAAGCCCGGACGGCGAGGACGGTTTCCCGGGAAATCTGAAGATCGCGGTGCGCTACACCCTCACCGAGGACAACGCTTTCCGCATGGATTACCGGGTCTCGTCCGATGCGGACACCATCATCAACCTCACCAACCACAGCTATTTCAATCTGGACGGCGAGGGCGATGTGCTGAACCAGAAGCTGCGCATCTACGCCTCCAACTATCTGGAGGGCGACAATGCCACCTGCCCCACCGGACGCATCCTGCCTGTGGCGAACACCCCCATGGACTTCACCGCAGGCAAGCTCATCGGCAGGGAGATCGACACCGGCTTTGCCCAGACCACCATGGTGGGCGGCGGCTACGACCACTGCTATGTCATCGACCGTGCCCGCGGCTCCAGCCAGAGCATCTGCGCATGGGCCACCAGTGATAAGACCGGCATCAGTATGAAGCTGTACACGACCCAGCCGGGCATCCAGCTGTACACCGGCAACTTTTTGCAGGGCTGCCCCACCCCGGGCAAGGGCGGCAAGCCCATGCAGAAGTATGGCGGCTTTGCGCTGGAGACCCAGCACTATCCCTGCAGTCCCTCGCACCCGGAGTTCCCCTCTACGGTGCTGCGGGCCGGCAAGGTGTTCCGCGCCACCACCACCCTGCGCTTCTTCACCGGCAAGCAGTGCGGGAAGCTGTAAAAAGTGATGCACTACGCAAAAACGTCTGCTGCGGCAGGCGTTTTTTGCGTGGCAGAAGGAAACTCCTCCAGTCATCTCGCTGCGCTTGATGCCAGATTCCCCTTTTTGTCACCTACGGTGACATCTTCCCCCGGCCGGGGGAAGTCGTCCTCTGGGATGGGACCTTTGGCAGAACGGTACAGTTTCCGGCTAAAGTGCAAACCTTTCGGGTGCGCCAGAGGCTCCCTCTCCGAGGGAGCTGGCAAAGCCGTCAGGCTTTGACGGAGGGAGTTTCTCTCCCCATTTCTGTGTTTTGCACAAAGAGGGCCATCCATCCATGAGCGAAGTACAAAAAATATTTTGAAATCAACCATTGCAAAAGAAAAGAAGCAACAAAAATACATGCAAATAGAAGCGGCGTCCCTTGATTCTGCGCGCAGAAAGCGGTATCCTTTAGACAAGGTCGGGAAACCCCGATGGGAAACGAAACTGAGTGAGAGAGGTACTGGACTATGGCAATTCTGGTTTCCGGCGGTGCTGGTTACATTGGCAGCCACACCTGCATCGAGCTGTTGAACGCTGGTTATGATATCGTGGTGGCGGACAACTACTACAACGCTTGTCCCGTGGTGCTGGACCGTGTCAAGCAGATCACCGGCAAGAACTTCCGCTTCTACAAGGCAGACATGACCTGCCATGAGGACGTGGAGAAGATCTTCTCCGAGTGCCCGGACATCACCGCTGTCATCCAGTTTGCAGCCTACAAGGCTGTGGGCGAGAGCGTGTCCAAGCCCATCGAATACTATTACAACAACCTCAACTGTACGCTGGTCATTCTGGACGTGATGCGCCGCCACGGCTGCAAGAACTTCGTGTTCAGCTCCTCTGCCACCGTCTACGGCGATCCCGCTTCCGTGCCCATCACCGAGGACTTCCCCGTGGGTGCCACCACCAACCCCTACGGCACCACCAAGGCCTTCACCGAGCGCATCCTGCAGGACGTCTGCAAGGCAGACCCCAGCCTGAATGTGGCGCTGCTGCGCTACTTCAACCCCATCGGTGCTCATAAGAGCGGCCTGATCGGCGAGGACCCCAACGGCATCCCCAACAACCTGATGCCCTACATCGCCAAGGTGGCTGTGGGCAAGCTGGAAAAGGTGCACGTCTTTGGCAACGACTACCCCACCCCGGACGGCACTGGTGTGCGTGACTACATCCATGTGGTGGATCTGGCCCGCGGTCACGTCTGCGCCATCCGCAAGCTGGAGACCGGCTGCGGTCTCTTCATCTGCAATCTGGGCACTGGCAAGGGTTACAGCGTGCTGGACGTGATCCACGCATTCTCCAAGGCCTGCGGCAAGGAGATCCCCTACGTCATCGACCCGCGCCGCCCCGGCGATATCGCCGAGTGCTACGCCGACCCCACCAAGGCCAAGAACGAGCTGGGCTGGGTGGCTGAGTACGGCATCGAGGAGATGTGCGCCGACAGCTGGAACTGGCAGAAGAACAACCCCGATGGCTACCACACCGTGAAGTAACAATGATTTGAACCGGAGCACCGCATATTCTCGTCTGAGAGTGTGCGGTGCTTTTTTGTGTCTATATTCTCTATTGACATCCGCTGTCAGTTAGCCTATACTACATTTGTTAACACGGACTAACACATAAGGATGGTACCTATAAAGAAGGCGGATGTTATGACACTAAAAGAACTACCGATCGGCAAAAGCGCCATCGTGGATACGGTGGGAGGGGCCGGTGCCCTGCGGCAGCATTTTTTGGATATGGGTCTGATCCCGGGCGCAGAAGTTACGCTGGTCAAGCTGGCACCCATGGGCGACCCCATGGAACTGCGCATCCACGGCTATGAGCTGACCCTGCGTCTGGACGACGCGGCACAGATCACCGTGACCCCCACCGAAAAAGCCCCGGCGGTGCACACCCCGGTGGACGAAAAGATGGTGGAGCACCCGGGTCTTGGCGAGGGCGGCAAGTACCACATCAAAAAGGGCGAGAACCCTCTGCCGGAGGATAAGACCCTGACCTTTGCGCTGGCGGGCAACCAGAACTGCGGCAAGACCACCCTGTTCAACCAGCTCACCGGCTCCAACCAGCACGTCGGCAACTTTCCGGGCGTGACGGTGGACCGCAAGAGCGGTGCCATCAAGGGTCACCCGGAGACCGAGGTCACCGACCTGCCGGGCATCTACTCCATGTCCCCCTATTCCAGCGAGGAGATCGTCACCCGGCAGTTCATCATCGGCGAAAAGCCCACCGGCATCATCAACATCGTGGACGCCACCAACATCGAGCGCAACCTCTACCTGACCATGCAGCTGATGGAGCTGGACATCCCCATGGTGCTGGCGCTGAACATGATGGACGAGATGCGCGGCAACGGCGGCACGGTGCGCATCAACAAGATGGAAGCTATGCTGGGCATCCCGGTCATCCCCATCTCTGCCGCCAAGAACGAGGGCGTGGACGAGCTGGTAGATCACGCCGTCCATGTGGCAAAGTATCAGGAACGCCCCGGGCGCATGGATTTTTGCAGCGAGGACGACCACGGCGGCGCGGTGCACCGCTGCATCCACGGCATCCTGCACCTGATCGAGGACCACGCCAAAGCGGCAGGCATCCCGGTGCGCTTTGCCGCCACCAAGCTGGTGGAGGGCGACCCCCGCATTGAGGAAGCGCTGAAGCTGGACCCCAACGAAAAAGAAATGATCGAGCATATCATCGTGCAGATGGAGCAGGAGCGCGGGCTGGACCGCGCCGCCGCCATTGCGGATATGCGGTTCTCCTTCATTCAGGAGCTGGTGGCGCAGACGGTGGTCAAGCCCCACGAAAGCAAGGAGCAGCTGCGCTCCAACCGCATCGACAAGTTCCTTACCGGCAAGTACACCGCCATCCCGGCGTTTATCGCCATCATGGGTCTGGTGTTCTTCCTCACCTTCAACGTCATCGGCTTGTTCTTCCAGAACCTCATGGAGATGGGCATCGACGCCCTGACCGGCGTTGTGGACACCGCCCTGACCAACTGGAACGTCAACGCGGCGGTGCACTCGCTGGTCATCGACGGCATCTTTACCGGCGTGGGCAGCGTGCTGAGCTTTCTGCCCATCATCGTGGTGCTGTTCTTCTTCCTCTCCATGCTGGAGGATACCGGCTACATGGCGCGTGTCGCCTTTGTGATGGATAAGCTGCTGCGCCGCATCGGCCTGTCCGGGCGCAGCATCGTGCCCATGCTCATCGGCTTTGGCTGCACCGTGCCCGGCGTGATGGCAAGCCGCACTCTGCCCTCGGAGCGCGACCGCAAAATGACCATTCTGCTCACCCCGTTTATGAGCTGCTCCGCAAAACTGCCCATTTACAGCCTGTTTGCGGCGGCCTTCTTCCCCAAGTACGCTGGGCTTGTGATGGTGCTGCTGTACTTCACCGGCATCTTGGTGGGCGTGCTGGCGGCGCTGCTGCTCAAGAGCACCGTGTTCAAGGGCGAGGCCGTGCCCTTTGTCATGGAGCTGCCCAACTACCGCCTGCCCGGCCTGAAAAACGTGGCGCAACTGCTGTGGGAAAAAGCCCGGGACTTCTTGCAGAAGGCCTTTACGGTCATCTTTGCCGCCACCATCGTCATCTGGTTCCTGCAGAACTTTGACCTGCAGCTGCGGCTGACCGCCGACCCGCAGGCCAGCATTCTGGCGCGCATCGCGGGCGATATCGCCCCGCTGTTTGCCCCGCTGGGCTTTTCGGACTGGCGCATCTCCACCGCCCTTATTACCGGCTTTATGGCCAAGGAGAGCGTGGTGTCCTCGCTGCTCATCCTCTTTGGCTCTACGGCTGCCCTGACCGCAGCCCTTACCCCGGCGCAGGCCGCACCGCTGCTGGTGTTCTGCCTGCTGTACACCCCCTGCATCGCGGCAGTGGCCTCGGTCAAGCGGGAGCTTGGCGGCAAGTGGGCCACCATCATGGTGATGAACCAGTGCGCCGTGGCATGGCTGTGTGCCCTGCTGGTGCGTCTGGTCGCCGTAGCGGTGTTCTGAAATACTAGTTCGATTTTTGGGTCCTGAAAAGCCGTAGGCTTTTCAGGACCCTTTTTTCTCTTGACATCTCTCCTCATCTGCACTATAATACTTCGAAAATGAACTATCCATATAAGAACAAAAGGAGCATTCCATGAATCCTACCATAGAGATCAGCTTCAAGACCGCGCAGGCGTACAGCGCCATGTGCAAACCGCTGTGTCAGGAACTCAAGCTGCCCCAGACCGCCTTTGATATCCTGATGTTTCTGGCAAACAACCCGGACTGCACCACCGCCCGGGATATCGTGGAGATCCGCAAGATCAAGGCGAACCTTGTGTCGGTGAACGTGGATCGTCTGGTGCAGGAGGGGTATCTGGAGCGCCGCTCCGTGGCGGGCGACCGCCGCAAGACCCAGCTGCTGTGCACTGAAAAGGCGCAGCCGGTCATCGCACGGGGGCGCGAGGTGCAGGAGCGTTTTTTTGCCCGTCTGCTGCAAAACACCGATGCCGCCACCCGGGAGGCGTTCTTCCGCACCATGGAGGTCATCGGGAAAAATCTGGACGAGATCTTAAAGGAGAATGGATAAAATGTACTTGCTGTTTACGGTGCTTGTCACCTTTTTTGCCGGCATGGGTGCCGGTCTTGGCACCGGCTTTGCCGGCATGAGCGCGGCGGCGGTCATCAGCCCCATGCTCATCACCTTTCTGCACATGGACCCCTACATGGCGGTGGGCATTGCGCTTTCCTCGGATGTGCTGGCCAGTGCGGTGTCTGCCTATACCTACCATAAAAACAAGAATCTGGACATCAAAAACGGCCTGATTATGATGGCAAGCGTGCTTGCCTTTACGGTGGCGGGCAGCTGGGTGGCCAGCAAGGTACCCTCCGCCACCATGGGCGGCTTCTCGGTGTTTATGACCTTCTTGTTGGGTGTCAAGTTCATCCTGCGCCCGGTGATGACCACCAAGGAAGCCATGCAGGGGGTCAGCGCAAAAAAGCGTGCGGTGCAGTCGGTGGTGTGCGGCGTGCTCATCGGCTTCATCTGCGGCTTTATCGGCGCGGGCGGCGGCATGATGATGCTGCTCATCCTCACCAGCGTGCTGGGGTACGAGCTGAAAACTGCCGTGGGCACCAGCGTGTTCATTATGACCTTTACCGCCCTGACCGGTGCGGTGTCCCACTTTATGATCGGCGGCACGCCCGATTGGCTGGTGTGGGGCTTGTGCGTGGTGTTCACCCTGCTGTGGGCACGCATTGCAGCCGTGTTTGCCAACAAGGCTGCTCCCAAGACCCTGAATCGCGCCACCGGTGTGGTGCTGGTGGTGCTGGGTGTGGTCATTATGGGGTTCAATCTCTTGACCTGAAAAACGATTTGAATGCGCGCCGCGCTGCTCTGCGCATACGCAGCGGAAGTATTATTATGGATCGAGCAATGCCGGGCAGTCCGCAGACTGCCCGGCATTGCGTTTTCACGGGAAAGATTCTAGAAGAAAACTGCACCTGCCACGCCTGTTTCCTGCGGAAACGCAGTGTGGGGGAATGTCTCGGTCATCTGCCGTTGCAGTTTCTTCTGTGAAAAAAAGGACACCGGAGCGTCCGCAAACGCTCCGGTGTCCCAAAACTTAAAAATCTTTCCGCTATGGATGCGCAAAGCGGAGCGCATTCCAGATCGTCAGCGCTTACTTGCTCTCTGCCTTGTCCTCGATGGTGGAGTGGTCGATGACCCAGTCGGCAGCCTTGCGGATGCCCTCGTTGCGGCGCATGGCGGGGATATTGCTCTGCGCCTTGATCTCCTCCAGGGTCTTTTTGGCGCGCTCTGCACGCTCAGACAGCTGCTTGTCGATGTCCTCTTCGGTGGGGACCAGACCCTCCTGCTGCGCGATCTGCAGCAGAGCCATCCGCACGCGGGCGGTCTTTTCGGCAGAAGCGTGAACCTTGGCGGTGAAGCTCTCGCGGGTCTCGTGGATCTGGCTCAGGTAGCGGTCCAGACTGGTACGCTGCATCTGCAGCTGCTGCTGGATCTGCTCCATCTGCTGCTGATAGGTGGTCTCCACCAGAACGCTGGGCAGCTCGCCCTCGGCGGCATCGGCCAGCTGAGTCAGGATCATGTCCTTGGCACGGTTCATGGCGCTGGCGTGCTTGCCATCGTGGAGCTGCTGGCGGACCTGTGCCCGCAGCTGGTCCAGCGTGTCGAGATTGGCGACCTTCTTGGCAAAGTCACTGTTCAGCGCCGGGATCTGACGCACGCACACGTCGATCAGCTTGACCTTGAACACCACCGGCTTGCCAGCCAGATCCTTGACGTGGTAACGGTTGGGGAAGGTGACGAAGATCTCGAACTCCTCACCGGCCTTGTGGCCAAGGATGCCTTCCTCAAAGCCGGGGATCATGCGGCCGCTGCCCAGCTGCAGAGCCTGATTCTTGGCAGAGCCGCCCTGAAAAGGCTTGTCCTCCAGCAGACCCTCGTAGTCGATATGTACGATGTTGCCCTTGACGGCGGGACCCTTGTGGGGGACCAGCTCGGCGGCAGCATTGCGGCGGCGCTCCAGCACGCTGTCGATCTCCTTGTCGGAGACTTCCGGGGTGATGCACTCGGTGGTGAAACCGGTGCGCCGGGTCAGGTCCAGCTCCGGCTGCAGGGCAACGGTGGCAGTTGCCACAAAGCCCTCGTCCTTTTTGACGCTGACCAGATCATACACCGGCTCGTCCACGGGTACAAAGCCGTGTTCGGACAGTGCGGTGTCGTACAGGGCGGGAACGTCTTTGTCCATCAGATCGTTGATGGCATCGTACCAGAAGGTGTGCTCGCCGCGGTCGGCCTCGATCTGTGCACGGTCAGCCTCGCCCTTCTGGAAGCCCTTGATCGTATAAGAGGCGCGGGTGCGCTCATAGACCGCATTGGATGCAGTTTCCAGCTCTTCAGCACTTGCGTTGAAGGTCATTTTGCAGACACTCTTTTCAGGAGTTTCCACGCTTACCAGTTTCATAGGATCTACCCTCCGTGTTGCTTTGCTGCCGGGACGCGGTCGGCTGCAAAAGCCTGCGCCCCTGTCAAAGCACGATTTCAAACTATAGTAAGGCTATTATATCACAAGAATGATAAAAACGATACAATAAAAATCATAAAAAGTGTGGAATGCGGGCATTTATCGCACAGAACGCCGCGAAATTGACAAAATAGCCCGCAGGACCCGCGCAGCCGGCCCTTTCAGCGCAGCGCCGCCTGCCTGTCCGGTACGCCGCTGCCGCAGGAAAGGCGGAAAAACTGAGGCCAAAAGGACAGAATAACGAGAAAAAGACGGACTTTGCAAAAAAATAAAAAGATAATTGCAAAAAACAGTTGACAAAACCGTTCCGGGGTGATAAAATATGTCATGTTCCGAACGGAACGTATGCGTTGGTAGCTCAGCTGGATAGAGTGACTGACTACGAATCAGTAGGCCGGGGGTTCGAGTCCCTTCCATCGCACCAAGTAAAATCCCACGATTGACCGTTGAAAATACGGTGTAAATCGTGGGATTTCTTGCTTTATATGGACTTCAAAAGGGCTGGAAAATGCGACAAAAATGCGACAAATTCAGGAAAAACCTGTTTTGTGCGACAGTGTGCGTCCTTGTTCTATATGCCTTGCCCTATATCATACGGCTATATAATGGGCTGTTATATCCCTGCTATGGGCTGGGTGTGTAGCGTTTCGTGACGCACCTACATATTCCCCCACTTATGGGGGAGCGGTATCTGATACCGACCCTATACACAAGGGTGTCTGCTAGACTGACGACCCCGACACAAAAACGTGTCAGCATCGCCGCTTGTGTCGATGGGGTCAATCTGACGGACTGCACCGATCTGTGTAATCGGCTCAAAATTGAGCGGGTTTCGATGCCCTCAAAATTGAGTGTATTCTTTTCGACAATTTTTGGACGAATAAAGGGCGTCAGGGAAAACGACCCCCTTGCACCTGTCCAGCTGATAGCACTATCACGGAATCGTGATGCCCGGCGGCTTCCTGGCGGAGGATGCACCCACCTGTGAAGATGTCCCCACTTTTGGGGATGTGTCCTCACAGATACCGCCAGATGTGACGGCATTGCATGGGCTTCGCTTCTCGCTGCGTGGGATGCCTGTGCAGATGCGTGGGAAACAGGCTTTCGAGTATATGGCTAAGCATAAAAAGAGCGCAGAACCCTTTATTTTCAGGCTCTGCGCTGTGCCGTATGCTGTTTAGTGCTGCGGGCTGGGCTGGATGCCCAACAGCTTCATAATAGTGGGATAATCGCCCTCGTGCTGTTCAAGCTGCTTGCCCAACGCTTCAATCTCCGGCTGGCTGCTCTGCGATACCCTGTCAATCAGAGCGACTACAATATCAATCACTTCGGGGCGCTTCTGGGCTTTGGCTCTAATCAGGCTTGCAATCTGGCTAACTTCTGCGGTGTTCTGCTTGTTCATGTTGTGCTGTCCTTTCTATATCTCGTGTTCATGCGTTCATGTACTCGTGTATCTTGTGTTTATGCGTTTAACGGCTGGGTCATGGATGCAGGGAAGAAACTTGCTCGGTACGTCTGCCCATCGCCCTTGCTTGCGTAAATAAGAACCGCTTGGAAAACGGCTCTTGCGCCATGCAGGACTTCACGCCCCTGCTTCTTCCAGTCTGCCCACGTCCGGCATTCTTCTTCAATCCCGGCGGTCTGCTGGGCTTCGCTGATGCGCTGGGCGTTGATGGGTTCAGCCTTTGCGCTGCTCCACGCACGATGCAAGCACTCTGCGAATGCTGCAACACCCTTGCGGTACAACGCCCATGCACGGCACATAATCTTGTGTAAATCGTACTTCATTTTTAAGACCTCGCTTTACTT
>CAKSWU010000012.1 GCA_934513205.1 uncultured Faecalibacterium sp.
TGCAGGGCGGGAGCGGTGCTCTTGGTAGTCAGAACCTCACGGCCTTTGCGTACAAGCTGGTTAAAAGTAGGCATTTTATTTCTCCTTTCTTAATGATGAGCATCGGATGATCTCCGACTTTTTAGCCGCACTATCCCCATGGGGGACGCGCAACAGTTATATAATACTCGCTTTGGTTCTGGATGTCAACAGTTTTTGCAAGTTTTTTTGTATTTATTCCAGTTTTTTTCTTTTGGAGCTTTTTTGACTCCAAAAAGGCATTGTCTCCTTCCCTTTTTACCGCCCGGACTGCGAAAAAGCCGCCCCGCAGGCAGATGCCTGTGGGGCGGCTTGGGATCTTTTTTCCGCACAAAGCGGAGCACTCTTTACTGAGCGGTAGCTGCCAGCTCGGCGGCGACCTCAGCGTCGCGCTCTTCCTCGCGGTTCTTCAGATCCTCGCGGACTTCCGGCAGGCCGGTGCCGGCGGGGATCAGCTTACCGATGATGACGTTTTCCTTCAGACCGGCCAGCGGATCGACCTTGCCCTTGATGGCGGCCTCGGTCAGCACACGAGTGGTCTCCTGGAAGGATGCGGCAGACAGGAAGGAGTCGTTGGCCAGAGCAGCCTTGGTGATGCCCAGCAGCACCTGCTGATATTCCACCAGCTTCAGGCCCTCTTCGCCAGCGTCGATGCGCTGCTGCAGCTCGGCATTGATGTTCTCCACTTCCAGACGGCTTGCCAGAGCACCGCCGATCAGGTTGGAGGAGCCGGAGTCGGTCACACGCACCTTGCGGCACATCTGACGGACGATGACTTCGATATGCTTATCGTTGATCTCAACGCCCTGCAGACGGTAGACTTTCTGGACTTCGTCGATCAGGTAGTTCTGGACGTCCTCCAGACCCTTGATTGCCAGAATATCCTGCGGGTACAGCACACCTTCGCGGGTGATGATGTCGCCCTTCTCCACACGGTCACCCGGCATCACGCGGGAATGCTGGGTGAACGGGATGGAATAGCTCTTAACCACCTCGGCGCCGGTCTCGTCCTTGCCGGTGACCTTGATGACCACGTTCCTCTTGGTGTCGTCCTGAGAAACAACACCGGAGATCTCGCTCATAATCGCCATGCTCTTGGGACGGCGGCTTTCGAACAGCTCCTCGACACGGGGCAGACCCTGTGTGATATCCTCGGCAGATGCGATACCGCCGGTATGGAAGGTACGCATGGTCAGCTGAGTACCGGGCTCACCGATGGACTCTGCGGCAATGACACCGACAGACTCGCCCAGACGGACCGGCTCGCCGTTTGCCATGTCGGAACCGTAGCAGCGTGCGCAGACGCCGGTCTTTGCACGGCAGGTCAGCAGGCTGCGGATCTTCAGCTTAGTGATGCCTGCGGCTTCGATCTCGTTGGCGTCGTACAGGTCGATCATCTTGCCCTCGGGCACGATGACAGCGCCGGTGACGGGGTTGACCACATCGCCCACAGCAAAGCGGCCGATCAGGCGCTCGCGGAAGCTCTCGATTTTCTCCTTGCCCTCGTGGATCTCAGAGACCCACAGGCCATCGGTGGTGCCGCAGTCGATCTCGCGGACGATGACGTCCTGAGAAACATCGACCATGCGGCGGGTCAGGTAGCCGGAGTCGGCGGTACGCAGAGCGGTATCGGCCAGACCCTTACGAGCACCACGGGCAGAAACGAAATATTCCAGAATGTTCAGACCTTCACGGTAGTTGGCACGAATGGGCATCTCGATGGTGTGGCCGGCGGTGTTTGCCAGCAGGCCGCGCATACCAGCCAGCTGCTTGATCTGGTTCATGGAGCCACGAGCACCGGAGTCCGCCATCATAAAGATCTCGTTGTCCTTGGGCAGGTTGTCTGCCAGAGCCTTGGAGACCTTGTCGGTGGTAGCCTGCCAGATGGAAATGGTCTGGTTGTAACGTTCGTTGTCCGAGATCAGACCGCGGTTGAACAGCTTGCCCACCTTGGCGATCTGCTTGTCAGCCTCAGCGATCAGCTCCTGCTTCTGGGGCGGGATCACAGCGTCGCACACGGCAACCGAGATGGCCGACAGGGTGGAATACTTGTAACCCTGAGACTTGATCGCATCCAGCATCTTTGCGCACTTGCGGGTGCCGTTGCGGGTCATGCAGCGGGAGATGATCTCCGGCAGGGTCTTTTTGGTCACACGGAAGCTGACCTCGTACTCCAGCCAGTGCTCCGGATCGGTACGGTCGATATAGCCCAGATTCTGGGGGATGGGGTTGTTGAAAATGATGCGGCCTGCAGTGGCATCCACCAGACCGGTGCGCTCCACACCGTCAATGGTCATGGTGCGGCGCACCTTGATGGGTGCATGCAGCGTGATGACGTGCTCGGCATAGGCCATCAGCACCTCGTTCTCATCGCGGAACACCTTGCCGGCACCCTCATCGTTCTCGCGAACGGTGGTCAGGTAGTAGCTGCCCAGGATCATATCCTGCGTAGGCACGGTGACAGGGGCGCCGTCCGAAGGCTTCAGCAGGTTGCCGGAAGCCAGCATCAGCATCTTGGCCTCGCGGCAGGCATCCTCGCTCAGGGGCAGATGGACTGCCATCTGGTCGCCGTCAAAGTCGGCGTTGAATGCGGTACATGCCAGCGGGTGCAGCTTGATGGCACGGCCCTCCACCAGCACGGGGTTGAAGGCCTGAATGCCCAGACGGTGCAGAGTAGGTGCACGGTTCAGCAGCACGGGGTGGCCCTTGATGACGGTCTCGAGGCTGTCCCAGACTTCCGGCTTTGCGCGCTCGACCATTTTGCGGGCGGACTTGATGTTGTTGGCGATGCCCTTCTCCACCAGGTCCTTCATCACAAAGGGCTTGAACAGCTCCAGAGCCATCTCCTTGGGCAGACCGCACTGGTCCATCTTCAGCTCAGGGCCGACAACGATAACGGAACGGCCAGAGTAGTCCACGCGCTTGCCCAGCAGGTTCTGACGGAAACGGCCCTGCTTACCCTTCAGCATATCGGACAGGCTCTTCAGAGCGCGGTTGTTGGGGCCTGTGACGGGGCGGCCGCGGCGGCCGTTGTCGATCAGGCTGTCCACAGCCTCCTGCAGCATCCGCTTCTCGTTGCGCACAATGATGTCGGGAGCGCCCAGCTCCAGCAGACGGCGCAGACGGTTGTTGCGGTTGATGACGCGGCGGTACAGGTCGTTCAGGTCGGAGGTGGCAAAGCGGCCGCCGTCCAGCTGGACCATGGGGCGCAGATCCGGCGGCAGCACGGGCAGAACGTCCATGACCATCCACTCGGGGCGGTTGCCGGAGATGCGGAAGGCTTCCACGACCTCCAGACGTTTCAGGATGCGCACGCGCTTCTGACCGGAGGACTTCTCCACCTCGGCAGTAAGCTCGGCACTCAGCTGATCCAGATCGATCTCCTTCAGCAGGTCCTGAATGGCCTCGGCACCCATAGCGGCCTCGAACTCCTCACCGTAGTGCTCGCGCATCTCACGGTACTCGCTCTCGGTCAGCAGCTGCTTCTTTTCCAGACGGGTACGACCGGGGTCGGTGACGATATAGCTTGCAAAGTACAGGACCTTCTCCAGCAGGCGGGGGCTGATGTCCAGCATCAGGCCGATGCGGCTGGGGATGCCCTTGAAGTACCAGATGTGGCTGACAGGCGCTGCCAGCTCGATGTGGCCCATGCGCTCGCGGCGGACTTTTGCCTTGGTGACTTCAACGCCGCAGCGGTCGCAGATCTTGCCCTTATAGCGGATGCGCTTATACTTGCCGCAGTGGCATTCCCAGTCCTTCGTAGGTCCAAAAATGCGCTCGCAGTACAGGCCGTCGCGCTCCGGCTTCAGGGTGCGGTAATTGATGGTCTCGGGCTTTTTGACCTCGCCGTAGCTCCAGTTGCGGATCTGCTCCGGGGAGGCAAGGCCGATCTTGATGGAATCGAAAACGTTGTTTTCCATGAAACGAACCCTTTCTTAATCTCTAGTTGTCTCGATGATACAGCGGCTTTTTTCGTGTCCGGATCACAGCCCCTTCTCCCCTGCCGCAGCACGCAGACAGGGGCGGAAGGCTGTGTTCATTTTCCAGATCAGAAATCCACTTCGTCAGAGGAAGCCGGGGCCTCGGCACCGGAGTTATCGTCCTCCAGCACGGAAGGATCATCGAAACCGGCATCGGCGTCCTTAATGTTGTAGTCGTTGAGCAGCTCGCTCTCCTGCACCACGGTCTCGGTGCCGGCGACATCACGCATGTCGAAGCCAGTCTCCTCGTCATCGAAGTTCTGGCGCATGTCGATCTCGTTGCCGTCCTTGTCCTGCACGATGACGTCCAGGCCCAGAGACTGCAGTTCCTTCAGCATGACGCGGAAGGACTCGGGGATGCCGGGCTGCGGGATGGGTTCGCCCTTGACGATGGCTTCGTAGGTCTTGACACGGCCCTCCACGTCGTCCGACTTCACAGTCAGGATCTCCTGCAGGGTGTATGCAGCACCGTAAGCCTCCAGTGCCCAGACTTCCATCTCGCCGAAGCGCTGACCGCCGAACTGGGCCTTGCCGCCCAGAGGCTGCTGGGTGACCAGAGAGTAGGGGCCGGTGGAGCGTGCATGGATCTTATCATCGACCAGATGATGCAGCTTGAGGTAGTACATATAGCCAACGGTGACGCGGTTATCGAACTTCTCACCGGTGCGGCCATCGTAAACGGTAGTCTTGCCATCACGGTCCAGCTCGATCTTGGAGAAGTCGATGATGTGACCCTTCTCGCCCATGATCTTGGGGAGCTTGGTGGGGTATGCAGGAGCATTTTCACCATGCCACATCTCGCGGGCAGTATCGAACGTATCGCCGATGTCGTTCTCGCGGGCGGAATCAAAAACAGGGGTCATAACCTTGATGCCGCATGCCTTGGCAGCGTAGCCCAGGTTGACTTCCAGCACCTGACCGATGTTCATACGGGAAGGAACGCCCAGGGGGTTCAGCACGATGTCCAGCGGGGTGCCGTCGGGCAGGTAGGGCATATCCTCCTGCGGCAGGATGCGGGAAACGACACCCTTGTTGCCGTGACGGCCTGCCATCTTATCGCCGACGCTGATCTTGCGCTTCTGAGCGATATAGCAGCGGACGACCTCGCGCACGCCGGGCTGCAGCTCGTCGCTGTTCTCCGGGGTGAACACCTTGACGTCCACGATGATGCCGTAGGCACCATGGGGCACACGCAGAGAGGTGTCACGCACTTCGCGTGCCTTCTCGCCGAAGATGGCGCGCAGCAGGCGCTCCTCGGCGGTCAGCTCGGTCTCACCCTTCGGGGTGACCTTACCAACCAGAATATCGCCGCTCTTGACCTCGGCACCAATGCGGATGATGCCGCGCTCGTCCAGATCCTTCAGGGCATCCTCGGAAACGTTGGGAATATCGCGGGTAATCTCCTCGGGTCCCAGCTTGGTGTCGCGGCTCTCAGTCTCGTACTCTTCAATATGAATGGAGGTATACACATCCTCGCGGACGATCTTCTCGTTCAGCAGGACAGCATCCTCGTAGTTGTAGCCCTCCCAGGTCATAAAGCCGATCAGAGCATTTTTGCCCAGAGAGATCTCACCGTTGCGCATTGCAGGGCCGTCTGCCAGAACCTGACCGGCCTTGACTGCCTCGCCCACTTCCACGATGGGACGCTGGTTGATGCAGGTGCCTGCATTGGAGCGGGCAAACTTGATGAGGGAGTAATCCTCCAGAGCGCCCTGCTCGTTGCGGACCAGCACATGATCGGCGTCCACCTTCTCCACGATACCGTCATTCTTTGCCAGAACAGCAGTGCCGGAGTCGGTAGCAGCCTTGTACTCCATGCCAGTAGCCACGATGGGCTGCTGGGTGACCATCAGAGGCACTGCCTGACGCTGCATGTTGGAGCCCATCAGAGCACGGTTGCAGTCGTCGTTCTCCAGGAAGGGGATGCAGGCGGTAGCAACAGAGACCATCATACGGGGAGAAACGTCCATGTAATCGACCTTCTCCGCGTCGATCTCCAGGATCTCGTCACGGCGGCGGGCAGACACGCGGGAGCGGATGAAGTGCTTGCCTTCGTCCAGCGGCTCGTTGGCCTGCGCCACAACGTATTCATCCTCCACATCGGCGGTCATATACTCCACCTCATCGGTGACGACCTGCTCAATGAGGTTGTGGTTCTCGTCGTAGATCTTCTTGACCTTGCGGTAGGGAGCCTCCACAAAGCCATACTCGTTGATCTTGGCGTAGGATGCCAGATAGGAGATCAGACCGATGTTGGGGCCTTCAGGAGTCTCGATGGGGCACATACGGCCGTAGTGGCTGTAATGAACGTCGCGGACTTCGAAGCCTGCACGGTCACGGCTCAGACCGCCGGGGCCCAGAGCAGACAGACGACGCTTGTGGGTCAGCTCTGCCAAGGGGTTATTCTGGTCCATGAACTGAGACAGCGGAGAGGAGCCGAAGAACTCCTTGATGGCTGCCACCACAGGACGGATGTTGATCAGTGCCTGCGGGGTGATGACGCTCTGGTCCTGACTCTGCAGGGTCATGCGCTCACGGATGACGCGCTCCATGCGGGAGAAGCCGATGCGGAACTGGTTCTGCAGCAGCTCGCCCACGCTGCGGATGCGGCGGTTGCCCAGATGGTCGATGTCATCGGTGGTGCCGATGCCGTGGGCCAGACCGTTCAGGTAGTTGATGGAGGACAGGATGTCCGCCACGGTGACAGTGCGGCCGATGAGCTGGTCGTGGTTGCGGCGCAGCATCTCCTTCTGCTCCTCCACGTCGGAGGTGGTGTCCAGGATCTTGCGGATCTCATCGAAAGAGCAGCGCTCGTTGATGCCGCACTCCTTGACATCGAAGGAGAAGAAGCCCTGTGCGTCCACGCAGCCGTTGGTAACGACCTTGACCAGCTTGGCCTCGTCCAGCATGGGATCGTCCATCTTCAGCACGACCACATTCACGCCGGCGTTGTCGGCTTTCTCTGCCAGCTCGCGGGTGATCTTTGCGCCGGCCTCGACGAGGATCTCGCCGGTCAGCGGAGCAATGATGTTCTCGGCAGCCACAAAACCGGTGATGCGGCGGGCCAGAGACAGCTTCTTGTTCATCTTATAGCGACCGAACCGGGACAGATCGTAGCGGTGCGGGTCGAAGAACAGCATGTTGATCTGGCTGGTAGCAGACTCCACCGTGGGAGGCTCGCCGGGACGCAGCTTGCGGTAGACTTCCAGCAGGCCCTCGTCCTGATTCTTGGTGGTGTCCTTTTCCAGCGTAGCAAGGATGCGCTCATCCTCGCCAAAGAAGTTCAGGATATCCTCGTTGCTGGACAGGCCCAGAGCGCGGCACAGCACGGTGACCGGCAGCTTGCGGTTCTTGTCGATACGGACATAGAACACGTTGGAGGCATCGGTCTCGTACTCCAGCCATGCACCACGGTTGGGGTTCATGGTGGCACTGTACAGGTCGTTGCCCACCTTATCCTTGGCATCGCCGTAGAATACACCAGGAGAACGCACCAGCTGGCTGACGATGGCGCGCTCTGCGCCGTTGATGACAAAGGTGCCGGCATCGGTCATCAGGGGGAAATCGCCCATGAAGATCTCCTGATCTTTCACCTCGCCGGTCTCCTTGTTCAGCAGACGGGCAGTGACGCGCAGGGATGCAGCATAGGTCACATCGCGCTCTTTGCATTCCTTGATGCTGTACTTCGGCTCCTTGTCCAGCCGGAAGTCCACAAAGCTCAGTGCCAGATTGCCGGTGTAGTCCTCAATGGTGCCGATGTCGTGGAAGACCTCTTTCAGGCCCTCGTCCAGGAACCACTGATAAGAGTTCTTCTGGACCTCGATCAGGTTCGGCATACTGATGACTTCGTCGATGTGGGAGAAGCTCATGCGCTCGGTTTTGCCGAGCTTGACGGGCTTGACTTTCATCATAAAATCAACCACTCCTTACTTTTATACTCTACGGATGTCGTATACACGGGTCAAATTTGAGCAGACACACATAATTTGACCCGCGTCGAGGGGAGCGTTTCGGCGTTTTTCACAAACTTTCCGGTTTGACCCATTCAGCCGCTGCCGGCGCAACTCCCTTTTTGGCGCATTAGTCCATTATGTGATACTGACACAGTATACACCCAAAAACCCTTGCTGTCAAGCCATTTTTCAGATTTTAGTCAAAAATTATTCGTTTTCCATTTTGTTTTCGAACGCCCGGTAGCGTGTACGTTTTTGGTGAATAAGCCCTTGATTTTTTTATTTTGCACGTTCCTGTTCAAGAACCCCTTGTGCATTTTGTCTATCTTTGCTCTTGTGCTTTGGAGTATGACTTTTATGGCAGGCTTCTTCGGGCGGAACCATGCATTTTCTCATCACGGCCCCTTTCCCGTGAAAAAGCAGCTCAGAAAAGCCTGCGGGCTTTTCTGAGCTGCAAATATAAAAATAATTTTTCCACTGAAACAGCCAGAAGCGGCGGTCTTTCAGAATCGTTTATTCATCCAGATAATCCCGCAGTCGTTTTGCCCTGCTGGGATGCCGCAGCTTGCGCAGAGCTTTGGCTTCGATCTGGCGCACCCGCTCCCGGGTAACGTTGAACTCCCGGCCCAGCTCCTCCAGTGTCCGCGCCCGTCCGTCCTCCAGACCGAACCGCAGCGCGATGATCCGTTCTTCCCGGGGCGTCAGGCTGTGCAGCACGTTCAGCAGTTCCCGCCGCAGCAGCTGACGTCCCGCCTCGTCCGCCGGGACGCCTGCTTCCTCGTCCTGAATGAAGTCCTCCAGATGGGCGTCCTCTTCCTCGCCCACCGGCGTTTCCAGACTGATGGGGTCCTGCGCCAGCTGCATCAGCTCCCGGATACGGTCCGGTTCCATGTCCAGCGCGACCGCCAGTTCCTCCGCCGTGGGTTCCCTGCCGTTCCGGCGCAGCAGGTCGCCTTCGGCTTTGCGGACCCGGTTGATGCTCTCCACCAGATGCACCGGGATGCGGATGGTGCGTCCCTGATCCGCAATGGCCCGTGTGATGGACTGGCGGATCCACCATGTAGCGTAGGTGGAGAACTTGAACCCGCGCTCCGGCTCAAATTTTTCTGCCGCCTTCATCAGTCCCAGATTTCCCTCCTGGATCAGATCCAAAAACGGCAGTCCCCGGCCCACATACCGCTTTGCCACCGACACCACCAGCCGGAGGTTTGCCTCACTGAGCTTCCGGCGGGCGTCTTCATCTCCGGCCTGTGCCGTCCGGGCAAGCTGCGCTTCCTGTTCTGCCGTCAGCAGCGGTACCTGCCCGATCTCCTTCAGATAGGTTTTCACCGGGTCCTCCAGCGCCACACCTTCGGCAGAAAGCTCGTGTTCCAGCCTGCCGATCTGTCCTTCGTCCAGTGCCGGCGTCTCCTCTTCTTCTTCAGTCAGGTGTACGCCCCGGGCTTCCAGTGCGGTATACAGCTGTTCCAGCTGCGAAACGTCATAGTCCTGTTCGTCCATGGCACGGCTGATCTGCTCCGGCGTCACCGCGTGATGCCGGGCGCGGGATGCCAGCACCCGGGCCAGTTCCTCCGTCTGCGACAATTTCTGCATGTTCCCTGCTCCTTTCCTCTCCTGCTCCAGCCGGAGGGGAAGGCGGGGATCACTCTTCTACGGGAGCATCTCCCTGCTTTTTTTCGCGCAGCGACTGAAGATAATCCTTCCACTGATCGTTGTTCATCCCGCCTGCCCGGCCTGCCATCGGCAGACCGCGGGCAATGCGGTCCAGATACAGCCGGATGTCGTCCGGTGTACAATTCACTTCGCTGTATTGTGCCGCAAAACGACTCAGCTCATTCAGAGCCTCCTCGCTTGCAAAAGCGCGCAGCGCGGCAAGGCTGATCTCGACGCCCTCCCGGCTGCAGCTAAGCATGGCTTCGTACAATTCCTTTTGCTGAGGCTGGATGAATTGTTCCGGCGTCAGCTCGTTCTCCACCAGCTTCAGGTACTGCGGCTCCCGCAGGATGGCTGCCAGCAGACGCTGCTGTGCACTGGCGATGCCCAGCGCCTGACTTCCCCCTGCGCCGAAGGGCAATTTGATCTGGTCCATCTCGCCGGAGCGCAGTACTTCCCGGTTTTTCTCCCGGCGGTATCTGCCCCCAGCTTTCTTCACTGCAGTGCTCAACTGTGCCATGATGGCGGTCTTGGAGATGTTGGTCTCCTCGGCAAGGCGGCCGGCGTAGACCTCCTGTTCGGTGGGGTTGGAGCGCTGGGCCAGCATGTCCACGGCGTCCTTCACATACTCCAGCCGCTGCGCATCCTGCGCCAGATCGTACTGATCCCGCAGACGCTTCAGCCGGAAGTCCAGTGCGTTGCCCACCCCGTCCAGCAGCGCCCGGAACCGCTCCGGGCCATACTTTTTGATGTACTCGTCCGGGTCCTTGGCACCCGGGATCTGCAGCACGCCCACCTTCACCGGACTGTCGCGGAACATCTCCAGCGAGCGCAGGGTCGCCTTTTGCCCGGCTTCGTCCGAGTCGTAGCTCAGGATGACTTCATCGGCATACTCGCTGATGATCCGTACCTGTCCCGGCGTCAGAGCCGTGCCGCAGGCACACACCGCCGTGTCGATCCCCGCCTGATGCATACTGATGACATCCATGTAGCCTTCGCACAGTATGAACCGCCGGGAGGCGCTGCGTTTTGCGATCTGCATGGCGAACACCGTCTCGGATTTGTGGTAGACCAGCGTCTCCGGACTGTTAACATACTTGGGCTTGGAGTCGTCCATCACCCGCCCGCCAAAGGCGATGATGTTGCCCCGCAGGTCGAAGATGGGGGTCATCACCCGCCGCCAGAACAGGCAGTAGATCCGTCCGGACTGGCTGCGTTTGAACAGGCCGCTGGCGTCCAGCTCCTGCTGGTTGTAGCCTTTGTCCCGCAGGTACAGGTACAGGGCCTGTCCGTCATCGGGTGCATAGCCCAGCCCAAACCGCGCAATGGTCTTGTCGTCCAGCCCGCGCCGCCGCCAGTAGGCCCGGGCCTGCCGGGCTTCCTCGACGGTAGAGTTCAGGCAGGCGTGGAAGAACCGCGCCGCTTCCTTGTTCATGGACAGCACCCGGCTGCGCAGCCGTCCGGTCTTGTCGTCCTCCTGCGGCTCCGGCATCCCGGCGCGGGAGGCCAGAAGCTTGATGGCTTCGCCGCCGCTGATGTTGTTGATCTTTTTGACAAAGCTGATGGCATCGCCCGCCGCCTGACAGCCAAAGCAGTAGAAGCTCTGGGTGTCCGGGTAGACATAGAAGGAGGGCGTTTTCTCGCTGTGAAAAGGACACAGTCCGCCGTACAGCCGTCCCTTGCGTTTCAGCTGCACATAGCTGCCCACCAGCTCCACGATGTCGGTGCGGCGGGTCAGTTCCTCAATGTATTCGTGTGGGATCATGGATCTTTCTAACGACCTTTCCTTTTTATAGGACGTGCCACTTCTGCGGCACAAAGAGCTCTTCAAAGGTGCGGATGGCAAACTCGTCGCTCATGCCGCTGATATAATCGGTGACCGCGCGCTCCCGCCCCTCCTGATAGGCCAGCTGGACGTAGAAGTTGGACATGCGGTCCACATGGTTCAGGTAGTAGTCATACAGCTCTCCCAGAACCTTGCTCACCTTCTGCTCTTCCCGTTTCGCACTGCGGTCCACATACACCGTGGCGTACATAAAGGCTTTCAGCGCCTGAAACGCCTCCTGCTGCTCGGCTCCCACCTTCACATCCCCCTCGCTGTTGGCAAGGATGCTGTGGATCATGGTGGTGATGCGCTCCGACTTGGTGTTCCCCAGCACCGCCGTGCAGTCTTTGGGCAGGATGTCCGGGTCCAGCACGCCGGCGCGGACGGCATCCTCGATGTCGTGGTTCACAAAGGCGATCTGATCCGCCATCCGCACGATGCGGCCCTCCGGTGTGGCGGCCCATGTGCCTTTGGTGTGGGTCACGATGCCGTTGCGCACCTCCCACGTCAGGTTCAGTCCTTCGCCCTCTTTTTCCAGCCGGTCCACCACACGCAGGCTCTGCATATAATGAAGGAAGCCGTCCGGGCACAGCTCGTTCAGCGCTGCTTCTCCGGCATGTCCAAAGGGCGTGTGCCCCAGATCGTGTGCCAGACTGATGGCTTCCGTCAGGTCCTCATTGAGGCGCAGCGCCCGGGCGATGGTCCGGGCGATCTGGGACACCTCCAGCGTATGGGTAAGGCGGGTACGGTAGAGGTCTCCCTCCGGAGAGAGGAACACCTGCGTTTTCTGCTTCAGGCGGCGGAAGGCTTTGCAGTGCAGCACCCGGTCCCGGTCCCGCTGGAACACGGGGCGGATGGGGTCCTGCTCTTCCGGCAGGACCCGCCCCCGGCTGGCGTCACTGAAGGTCGCCCATGGGGCCAGCGTCAAGCGCTCGATCTGTTCGGTCTGTCTGCGTACATCCATGCCAAATCTCCCTTTCGTCCCCCCTTTCCGGTCGTGCACAGTCCCGGCACAGCCGATCCCGCTTGCTGTGCCTGCGGCAATTGTAGCACAGAAGCTCTGTCGAAGGGGGAATGATCCTGTCAGTTTGCAAAAAAGACTTTGTTTTTTCTCAAAACGGTGCGTAGAACGGTTCCGACACGGTCACCTGCGCCGTGCCGCGGGTCAGCTCTCGCAGCTGCTCCAGCAGCGGGCCTTCGGTGTGCTCAGGCATCTGCCAGCGCAGGCCGACCCGATCGGTGAACTGCGGAGCTTCCTGTTTTGCACCTGCGGCATCAATGAGCAGGGACGCCCGCTCATACAGCGCATAGTCCACCGTCACGCTCAGCTCCACCACACTGCGCACTGTGACCACTTCGGCATTTTCCAGCGCGCGGGCGGTGGCGGTAGTGTAGGCGCGTACAAGACCGCCGGTGCCCAGCAGAACCCCGCCAAAATAGCGAGTCACCACCACGATCAGGTCGGTCAGTCCGCTGTGCTGCAGCACCTCCAGCGCCGGCGTCCCCGCCGTTTTTGCCGGTTCTCCGTCGTCCGAATAGCGTTCCCGGCATCCCTCCCGCAGACGGTAGGCGTAAACGTTGTGGCGGGCCGTGCGGTTAGCGGCACGCACCTGTTCCAGAAACGCCACTGCTTTTTCCTCGCTGTCTGCAAAGGACAGCGACGCGATAAAGCGGCTTTTTTTCTCCTCGTATTCGCCGGTGGCTGTGCCCCGGATGGTGCGGTAATCCTCCACTGTGGTTCCTCCTTGGCTATATTCATTTTTAGTATAACACAATTCGTCCTTTGTGCAAAGCACAGAAAGAGCCGGACAGGCGCTTGGCCCGACCGGCTCTTTCCAAATAAGAGGAGGTATTTTTACTTTGTAAAGAGCTGGATCCACTGATGGCCCCATGTGCTGGAGCTGTTATAGTAGTATCCCACACCCATGCGGCGGGCTTCAGGATCCAGAATGTTGGCGCGGTGGCCTTCGGAGTTCATCCACGCCTTGACCACTGCTTCGGGCGAGACGTTGCCCCATGCGGCATTCTCGCCGGTGGGAGCCTCCTTCACGCCGTACTCCTTGAGCACGGTAAAGCACTTGGTGCCGTCCGGGCGGGTGTGGGAGTTCACCACTGCGATCTCCTCGGCACGCTTCTGGGCAGCTTTGGTCAGCTCGGCACCGCCCATTTCCAGCGGCTGCAGGCCGTGCTGTGCACGCTCGGCGTTGACAAGATCCAAAACCTCCTGCCGGAAATCATCAATGTGCGATTTTTCAGGGTAGGAAAAAATCAGAACCCAGTAGTTATTGTAGGCACCGCCCTCGTAATGGCCCACGCTTACGGTGGTGGCATTGGCGTTCAGGATTCGGCCCCGGGCAAAATCCAGATCCATCCACTGCTTCATGGCTGCACCAGGGGTGGAAACACCCGCTATGTAGTTCTCACCCAGCGAAACATCTTCAATGCCGTTTTCGGCAAAGATGGTAAAGTCACGCTGTCCGTTGGGGCGAACATAGGAGTAAGACACTGCCAGCTCTTCGGCACGCTCCTGCGCAGCGTTGTTATGACTGCCATCACCCAGCTGGACCGGAGACAGCCCATTCCGAGAGCGCACGTCATTGACCATCTGCAAAAACTCCTTCTGATAGGACTCGTCCTGAAAGCTGAAGAAGGAATTCTCCTCTTCCACGGAACCGCCAGCCGGCATCCCTGCCTGCGCAGACGCCGTCATGGGTTGAAAGGACGCAACGCCTGTCACGACCGCCAGCGTCAGAACCGCAGCAACAACGTTCTTCAGGGCATGCACTTCATATTTCATAAGAAGCCTCCTGGATTTTTGCATATCCAGACACATCCGCATTCACAGTGCTGTGCTTTCGCACCTCGTCTGCAACTGTTCCGTTTCACAAGTGCAACTTTTGCGTAACAAAAGTATCACACAAATTGTGCGTTGTCAAGCGACTTTCTCTCGATTCTTCAAAAACGATGCAAAAGTTCCGCAGAATTTTTTTCAAAAACGTTTCAGTGGTGCAACAGCTCCATCACAAACCGCAAGCGCTCCATCCAGATTTTGGAGTATTGCCCTGTTTCTTGCCACAATGTTCCATTTATTATACGCCATTTTTCGCTTTGTTGCAGTTTTGTGTCGTTCTTTCCGTGAATATTTTTGTATTTTTATTCACTAAATTGAAGCTTCAGCCGTAACATACATATCAGTGCCGCTGCAGCTTTTCGAAAATCGAAAAAGCCTGCCGCACAATGGTTCGCGCAGCAGGCTCATTTGGCAGAATCAATGCAGTTGAGGCACGCTTTTGCCAAGCCGCACCCGCCGCTCTGCCGGGAAAATCTTGCATTTATAAGGTATCTCGCGTCTGCACAGGTTCCGCCGCAGGGCATCCCGCGTCGGTTTTCCTTGTTTTTTTACAGGAAATACATTGACACTTCCTCTGCAATGTGCTAGTATTTTAGAAGATTTTGAGAGACAACGCTGTGCAGAGTCTTTTCAAAGCAATTTACTCAGGACCGCCCAACGGGGCTAAGGCCATACGGACAGCCGGGTCCACTGCCGACCGGCGGCGCAAGCTGCCATTATTGATTGAGTTTGAAGCTCAAATTTTATAAGTTGGTTCCTTTACAACCATGAAATTGCGCACCCGGTGTGCATACTTGTGAAACGGTCAATAAGAGTAGTAAAAGTGTAATTGCTATATAGACTCTCGTCATCCCGTCTTTTGAAACATCCTCGCGGAAAACTCCGGCACAGAGCCGGAGGGTGTTGTTCGCGTGTTCACGATGTACAAAGCGCAAGCCTGCACAAAAAAGTGTGCGTGGCATGCGCTTTTTCTTTTTGGAAAAAAGGGATCAGGGACGGAGGAAAACATGAGTGAAAACCGTACACGGTTCCATCTGAATCAGAACCGTGCACCCATTTACGAGGCACTGGAGCAGTTCCGCCAGATGCGCGTGGTGCCCTTTGATGTGCCCGGCCACAAGCGGGGCCGCGGCAACCCGGAGCTGACGGCCTTTTTGGGCCAGCAGTGCGTGGGCGTGGATGTGAACAGCATGAAGCCGCTGGATAACCTTTGCCACCCGGTGTCGGTCATCCGGGAAGCCGAGGAACTTGCCGCCGATGCCTTTGGCGCAGCCCATGCCTTTTTGATGGTGGGCGGCACCACCAGCAGCGTGCAGAGCATGGTGCTGACCGTCTGCAAGCGGGGCGACGAGATCATTCTGCCCCGCAACGTGCACCGCAGCGTGCTGAACGCGCTGGTGCTGTGCGGCGCGGTGCCGGTGTATGTGAACCCGGAGGTGGACAAGCGTCTGGGCATCTCGCTGGGCATGAAGCGGGAGCAGGTGGCCAAGGCCATCAAGGAGCACCCCAACGCTGTGGCTGTGCTGGTGAATAACCCCACCTACTATGGCATCTGCTCGGACCTCCGGGCCATCGTCAAGATGGCCCATGACGCCGGCATGCTCTGCCTTGCCGACGAGGCTCACGGCACCCACTTCTACTTTGGCGGCGGCCTGCCGGTTTCTGCCATGGCGGCAGGCGCGGATATGGCCTCGGTGTCCATGCACAAGAGCGGCGGCAGCCTGACCCAGTCCAGCCTGCTGCTCATCGGCCCCAACGTGCACCCGGGCTATGTGCGGCAGATCATCAACCTGACCCAGACCACTTCCGGCAGCTATCTGCTGATGTCCAGTCTGGATATCTCCCGCCGCAATCTGGCGCTGCGGGGACGGCAGGTGTTCCATCAGGTGGCAGATATGGCCGAGTACGCCCGCGAGGAGATCAACGCCGTGGGCGGCTACTACGCCTTTGGCAAGGAGCTGTGCAACGGCGATTCCGTCTTTGACTTCGATACCACCAAGCTCAGCGTCCATACGCTGGATATCGGTCTGGCGGGCATCGAGGTCTACGACATCCTGCGCGACGAGTACGATATTCAGATCGAGTTCGGCGATATCGGCAACATCCTTGCCTACCTGTCCATCGGCGACCGCCCGCAGGAGGTGGAGCGTCTGGTCAGTGCACTGGCCGAGATCAAGCGCCGCTACCGCACCGACGGCTCGGGTCTGCTGAGCCAGGAATACATCGACCCTGTGGTGGCTGCCAGCCCGCAGGAGGCCTTCTACGCCCCCAAAAAGAGCCTGCCCCTGCGGGAGACCGAGGGCATGGTGTGCAGCGAGTTCGTGATGTGCTATCCCCCGGGCATCCCCATCCTTGCACCCGGCGAGCGCATCACCAAGGAGATCCTGAACTACATCGAGTACGCCAAGGCCAAGGGCTGCAGCATGACCGGCCCGGAGGACCCCGAAATTTTGCACCTGAATGTTCTGGCATAAGGAGGGAAAGAGATGGAATTTTGGTTTTCAGAGTTTCACACCCCGGATGTGAAGCACAGCATTCGTGTGAACAAGCAGCTCTACTCCAAGCAGAGCGATTATCAGCGCATTGATATCTTTGAGACCCCAGAGTTTGGCCGGGTGCTCACGCTGGACGGCAACGTGATGCTGACCGAGCGCGACGAGTTCATCTACGACGAAATGATCGTCCATGTGCCCATGGCAGTGCATAAGGAAGCCAAGGATATCCTTGTCATCGGTGCCGGTGACGGCGGCGTGGTGCGGGAGCTGACCCGCTACGACCGGGTGGAGCGCATCGACCTGGTGGAGATGGACCCGCAGGTGGTAGAAGCCTGCCGCGCCTATCTGCCCGGCAACGCCTGCCGTATGGATGACCGCCGGGTGCATATCTACTTTGAAAATGCACTGAAGTATATCCGCCGCTGCGAGGAGGAATACGACCTGATCATCGTGGACTCCTCCGACCCCTTCGGCCCCTCTGAGGGTCTGTTCACCCGCGAGTTCTACGGCAGCTGCTTCAACGCCCTGAAAGAGGACGGCATCATGGTCAACCAACAGGGCAGCCCCTTCTATGCCGAGGACGCCAGCGCCATGCAGCGCAGCCATAAGCGCATCGCATCCACCTTCCCCATCAGCCGTGTGTATCAGGCACATATCCCTACCTTTGCGGCGGGCTACTGGCTGTTCGGCTTTGCAAGCAAAAAATATCATCCCATTGATGATCTGGACGCAGAAGCGTGGAAGGCGCTGAATATGCGCACCCGCTACTATACCACCAAACTGCATATCGGAGCATTCTACCTGCCGGCTTTTCTGGAGGAGATGCTGCGGGAAGTGGAGGAACACTGATGCACCCCAACGTTGAGACCTTTATCGGCTGCGACAGCAGCTACCGCGCCGCCAGCATCGTGCTGTACGGTGCACCTTACGATTCCACCACCAGCTACCGCCCCGGTGCACGGTTCGGCCCGGCGGCCATCCGGCACGAGAGCTACGGTCTGGAGACTTACAGCCCCTACCAGAACGCCGACCTGACCGATTTTGATGTGTTCGACAGCGGCGATCTGGAGCTGTGCTTTGGCTCCAGCGAGCTGGCACTGGCCGATATCGAGGCCCGGGCAGAGGAGATCCTGAAGGACGGCAAGTTCCCACTACTGCTGGGCGGCGAGCATCTGGTCACGCTGGGTGCGGTGCGTGCTGCGGTGAAGAAATACCCCGACCTGCACATCGTCCACTTCGACGCCCACGCCGACCTGCGGGACGACTATTTGGGCGCAAAGCTCAGCCACGCCTGTGTGCTGCGCCGCTGCCACGAGCTGGTAGGGGACGGCCGCATCCATCAGTTCTGCATCCGCAGCGGCGACCGGGCAGAGTTCGAGTTTGCTGCCCAGCACACCGAGATGCATAAGTTCGATTTTACCGGCCTTGCCGAGCTGACCGCACAGCTGTGCGAGAGCAAAGTGCCGGTGTACCTGACCATTGATCTGGATTGCCTTGACCCCTCCTGCTTCCCGGGCACCGGTACCCCGGAGGCTGGCGGCGTAAGCTTTTTACAGCTGCTGGAGGCTATCCGCACCGTGACCAAGGCCAACATCATCGGCGCAGATCTGAATGAACTTGCCCCCACGCTGGACACCACCGGCGTTTCCACCGCCACCGCCTGCAAGGTGCTGCGCGAGACCCTCATCGCGCTGGACAAGGGCTGGCCGGGTTTTCAGGTATAAATACGAACCCACCGTTTTACAGATAAAGGAGTAACTGACATGAGCAAAGTTCTGATCATCGGCTGCGGCGGCGTGGCCTCCGTTGCCATCCATAAGTGCTGCCAGGTGCCCGAGGTGTTCACCGAGATCTGCATCGCCAGCCGTACCAAGGCAAAGTGCGATAAGCTGGCTGCCGAGCTGGCTCCCACCACCGTCACCAAGATCACCACCGCACAGGTGGATGCAGACAAGGTGGAAGAGGTCATCGCCCTGATCAAGGCTTACCAGCCCGACCTCGTGATGAACATCGCCCTGCCTTATCAGGATCTGACCATCATGGACGCCTGCCTTGCCTGCGGCGTCAACTACATGGACACCGCCAACTATGAGCCCGAGAACACCGACGACCCGGAGTGGCGCGCCATCTACGAAAAGCGCTGCAAGGAGGCTGGTTTCTCTGCCTACTTTGATTACAGCTGGCAGTGGGCTTACGCCAAAAAGTTCGAGGAAGCCGGTCTGACCGCCCTGCTGGGCAGCGGCTTCGACCCGGGTGTGACCCAGGCTTACTGCGCCTACGCCAAAAAGCATGAGTTCGATACCATTGACACCATCGACATTCTGGACTGCAACGGCGGCGACCACGGCTACGCCTTTGCCACCAACTTCAACCCGGAGATCAACCTGCGCGAGGTGTCCGCTCCCGGCAGCTACTGGGAGAACGGTCACTGGGTAGAGATCCCGGCTATGAGCATCAAGCGGGAGTACAACTTCGATCAGGTGGGTGACAAGGATATGTACCTGCTGCACCATGAGGAGATCGAGTCTCTGGCAAAGAACATCCCGGAGGCAAAGCGCATCCGCTTCTTTATGACCTTTGGCCAGAGCTATCTGGACCACATGCGCTGTCTGGAGGACGTGGGCATGCTGTCCACCACCCCCGTCAACTTCAACGGACAGGAGATCGTACCCATCCAGTTCCTCAAGGCACTGCTGCCGGACCCTGCCAGCCTTGGCCCCCGCACCAAGGGCAAGACCAACATCGGCTGCATCTTTACCGGCAAAAAGGATGGCAAGGAAAAGACCTACTACATCTACAACGTCTGCGACCATCAGGAGTGCTACAAGGAAGTGGGCTCTCAGGCCATCAGCTACACCACCGGCGTGCCCGCCATGTGCGGCGCCCTGATGCTGCTCACCGGCAAGTGGACCACCAAGGGCGTGCACACTGTCGAGGAGTTTGATCCCGATCCGTATCTGGATGCACTGGATAAGTACGGCCTGCCCCGCTCCGAGAGCCATAACCCGGCTCTGGTGGACTGATGCGGGTGCGCGACAGCCGCCCGCCCTTTGCGGGGCTGGCAAACCTGTCCGAGGAGCAGCTGCACCGCCTGCCCACCCCCTGCTATCTGCTGGACGAAGCCCAGCTGCGCCGCAACGGCGAGATTTTGCTGGGCGTGCAGCAGCGCACCGGCTGCCGCATTCTGTTGGCGCAGAAGGCTTTTTCTAACTTTAACGTCTACCCGGTGCTGGCACCCTATCTGGCTGGTACCGAGGCCAGCGGTCTGTATGAGAGCCGTCTTGGCCGGGAGGAGCTGCCGGAGAAGGAGAACCATGTGTTCTGCGCTGCCTACCGGGCAGACGAGCTTGCGGAGTTGCTGCAATATGCGGACCACATTGTGTTCAACTCGCCCAGCCAGCTGGCAAAGTACGGTCCGGCGGCAAAGGCGGCAGGCAAAAGCATCGGTCTGCGCATCAACCCGGAGTGCTCCACGCAGGAGGGACACGAAATTTATGACCCCTGCGCCCCCGGCAGCCGTCTGGGCACTACCCGCGCCCAGTGGGATGCCGCAGTAGCCGCGCACCCGGAGTTGCCCGCCCTGCTGGACGGTCTGCACTTCCACACCCTGTGCGAGCAGGATGCAGACGCACTGGCAGTAACGCTGGCAGCAGTGGAGGAAAGGTTTGCAGATCTGCTGCCTGAGATGAAGTGGCTCAACTTCGGTGGCGGGCATCACATCACCCGCCCGGGCTACGACCTTGCCACGCTGGAACACTGCATCCTGTCGGTGCGGCAGAAGTACGGCGTACAGGTGTATCTGGAGCCCGGCGAGGCTTGGGCGCTGAACGCGGGATATCTCGTCACCACTGTGCTGGACACCCTGCACAACGGGGATACCAGCCTTGCTATTCTGGATATGTCCGCAGCCTGCCACACCCCGGACGTCATCGAAATGCCCTATCGCCCGCCGCTGCTGGACGCAGACGAACCCGGTAAAAAGCCCTGTACGGTGCGTCTGGGAGGCCCCACCTGCCTTGCGGGAGACATCATCGGAGATTACAGCTTTGACGCCCCCCTTGCCGAGGGTGATAAGCTCATTTTCGGCGATATGGCCATCTACACCACCTGCAAGAACAACACCTTCAATGGGATGCCCCTGCCGCCCATCTGGCTGCTGAGCACAGACGGCAGCTGCCGAGAGCTGGTGCGATTCGGCTACAAGGATTTCAAAATGCGTTTGGGACGCGCCGTCCGCTGACCCTGTAACACAAAACGACCCCGCCCTCTGCGGTCCTGTCAAGGGACCTGCCGGAGGGCGGGGTCTTGTGCTGTCCGGGCACAAAAAGAGGAGAGCGGCTCCGAAGAACCGCCCTCCACACAATTCAGGCTATGGGATTGAAACAGGCTCAAGACAAGCGATCACAGAGCAGCCTTTGCTGCCTCGATCTGCTTGATGAGCTCGGGTACGACCTTGAACAGGTCGCCCACGATGCCGTAGTCAGCAACACCGAAGATGGGAGCACCCTCGTTCTTGTTGACGGCGATGATGCACTCGGAGTCCTGCATGCCAGCGGTGTGCTGGATGGCGCCGGAGATACCCAGAGCCACATAGATCTTGGGGTGCACGGTCTTGCCGGTCTGACCGACCTGATGGTCAGCGGTCATCCAGCCTGCATCGGTAACGGCACGGGAAGCGCCCACAACACCGCCGCCCAGAGCGGCTGCCAGCTGCTCGGCCAGCTCGATGCCCTTGTTGACATCCTTGCTGATGCCGCGGCCCACGGAGACGATGACGTCTGCACCGATCAGGTCGACCAGCTTCTCAGCGGCCTTCTCCACGCTCAGCACTTCGGTCTTGATGTCCTCAGCAGCCAGAGCGAATGCGGGCTTCACGATCTGGCAGGCATCGGCCTTAGCCTGATCGAAGGGAGCCTTCTTCATAACGCCGGGGCGCACGGTAGACATCTGGGGACGGAAGCGGGGGCAGATGATGGTAGCCATCAGGTGACCGCCAAATGCAGGACGGGTCATCTTCAGGTTGCGGTCTTCCATATCGAACTTCTGCTTGGACAGGTCGATGGTGGAGCTCTCCTTCAGGAAGTCGATGTACTTTGCAGTGTCGATATCCAGATGGGTAGCATCAGCAGTCAGGCCGGTGTGCAGACGGGCTGCGCAGCGGGGGCCCAGATCGCGGCCGATGTTGGTTGCACCGATCAGCAGCACCTCAGGCTTGTACTCGTTGACCATGTCGCACACGACCTTAGCGTATGCATCGGTGGTGTAATCCTTCAGCAGGGGGCTGTCGCAGACCATGACCTTATCGGCACCATAGCCGCCCAGCTCCTTGGCAATGCCTTCCACGTTGTCGCCCAGCAGCAGGCCGGTGACCTCGCAGCCCAGCTCGTCGGCCAGCTTGCGGGCCTCGCTCACCAGCTCGAAATCAGTGGACATCAGTTTGCCCTGGCGCTGCTCGCAAAAGACCCAGACGCCCTTGTATTCGTTAAAATCAGCCATTGTAATCCTATGCTCCTTTCATCAGATCAGGTGCTTCTTGGCCAGGATACCAGCCAGCTGTGCGGCAGTATCGTCGCCCTTGAGCATGGTGCCTGCGCCCTTCTGCGGAGGAGTGAAGGACTTAAAGACGTTCGTCGGAGAACCCTTCAGGCCAATGGTATCGACCTCGATCAGCGGATCGTCCTTCAGTGCGTTATAATCAAACACTTCCATGGGCTTGTCGTAGCAGGTAAAGATGCCGTTCACGCTCATGTAACGGGGCTGGTTCAGCTCCTTGATGCAGGTCAGCAGGCAGGGAGTCTGCACCTTGACCATCATGTAGCCGTCCTCCAGCATACGCTTCACGGTCAGGGTGTTGCCGTCCTTCTGGATGTCGGCAACGTAGGTGACCTGCGGCAGATGCAGCTTTTCAGCGATCTGAGGGCCGACCTGTGCGGTATCGCCATCGATTGCCTGACGGCCGCAGAACACAACGTCCTCGGGGCCAACGCCGATCTTGTTGACAGCAGCAGCCAGGATCTGGCTGGTTGCAAAGGTATCGGAACCGCCGAACTCACGGCCGGAGACCAGAACCGCCTTATCAGCACCGCGAGCCAGCAGCTCACGCAGCATGCCTTCTGCCGGCGGGGGACCCATGGTGACAACAACGACTTCGCAGCCGGTAGCGTCCTTGAGCTTCAGAGCAGCCTCCAGAGCGTTCAGGTCATCCGGGTTGGTGATGGTGGCCATAGATGCACGGTCCAGAGTGCCATCGGGCTTGACGGACACCTTGCCGGAGGTATCAGGAACCTGCTTTACACAAACAATTGCTTTCATTGTAACTCTTGCCTCCCTTACTTCAGCAGCGCGCCGGAAATGACCATCATCTGCACTTCGCTGGTGCCCTCGTAGATCTCAGTGATCTTGGCATCACGCATCATGCGCTCGATGGGGTAGTCACGGGTGTAGCCGTAACCGCCGAACAGCTGCAGGCAGCGGCGGGTCACATCGCTTGCGGTGCGGGCTGCGATCAGCTTAGCCTGTGCAGCCTCGACGCTGTAACGGACCTTTGCGCCATCCATGGCCTGCTGCTTCTTCAGAGCGGCAGCATAGACCAGATACTTGGCAGCCTCAACGCGGGCCTTCATCTCAGCCAACTCGAACTGGGTGTTCTGGAAAGCAGCAATAGCACGACCGAACTGCTTGCGCTCCTTGACGTAAGCAATGGTCTCGTCCAGAGCGCCCTCGGCGATGCCCAGTGCCTGAGAAGCGATGCCGATACGGCCGCCGTCCAGCGTAGCCATAGCCAGCTGGAAGCCCTTGCCGCGCACGCCCAGCATACGGTCCTTCGGGATGCGGCAGTCCTCAAAGATCAGCTCGCAGGTAGAAGAACCGCGAATGCCCATCTTATCCTCGGCCTTACCAACAGAGAAGCCCGGGTCGGTACGCTCCACGATAAAGGCGGAGCAGAGCTTGGTGGGACGACCCTTCTTGTCCAGCACATGGTCGGTAACGGCAATGACGATGAACACATCGGCAAAGCCTGCGTTGGTGATGAAGATCTTGGAACCGTTCAGCACCCAGCAGTCATCCTCTTCCTTGGCAATGGTCTGCTGACCCTGCGCATCGGTACCTGCGCCCGGCTCGGTCAGGCCGAAAGCACCCAGCCACTCGCCGCTGCACAGCTTCGGCAGGTACTTAGCCTTCTGCTCGGGGGTGCCGTTCTCGTAAATGGGAGCAGCGCACAGGCTGGTGTGGGCAGAGACGATGACACCGGTGGTGCCGCAGACCTTGCTCAGCTCCTCCACGGCCATGACGTAGGACAGCACATCGCCGCCTGCACCGCCGACCTCAGTCGGGAAATAGATGCCCATCATGCCCAGCTTGCCCATCTTTTCGACGGTCTCCTTGGGGAAGTATTCCTCTGCGTCAACCTTCTTAGCCAGAGGCTTGACTTCGTTCTCAGCAAACTCGCGGTACATTTTCTGCACCATCTGCTGCTGCTTGGACAGAGTAAAATCCATCGCTATATCCTCCTAACAGGTCTTTTTTCATTTACCGGAATAGCCCGGTGCAAACAAATTCCTCCCGGCTGCTTTCCCCGCAGCCGGGAGAAATGTTTATCAGAACTTACAGCTGGTCAACCGGGGTCTTGGTGCGGTCTGCGTTGTAAACGTAGAAGCCCTTGCCGGTCTTGCAGCCCAGATTGCCGCCGCGAACCATCTTACGGATCAGCGGGCAGGCACGATACTTGCTGTCGCCGGTCTCGTGGTACAGCACGTCCATGATGGCCAGGCAGATGTCCAAGCCAATGAAGTCGCCCAGCTCCAGGGGTCCCATGGGGTGGTTAGCGCCCAGCTTCATGGCGGTGTCGATGCCAGCGATATCGGAAACGCCCTCCATCTTGATGAAAGCAGCCTCGTTGATCATGGGGATCAGGATGCGGTTGACCACAAAGCCGGCAGCCTCATTGACCTGAACGGGGCTCTTGCCGATGGCAACGGAGATCTCCTTGATCTTCTCAACGGTCTCAGCGGGGGTGTTGCAGCCAGCGATGACCTCGATCAGCTTCATGCGGTCAGCAGGGTTGAAGAAGTGCATACCGATCAGGGGACGGGTCAGGCCCTTGCCGATCTCGGTGATGGACAGAGAAGAAGTGTTGGAAGCGAAGACGCACTCGGGCTTGCAGATCTTATCCAGCTCGCCGAAGGTGGTCTGCTTGACCTTCATATCCTCGAAAGCAGCCTCAACGACCAGATCGCAGTCTGCGCACAGATCTTCCTTCAGGCCCGGGGTGATGGCGGCAACGATCGCGTCAGCCTTCTCCTGGGTCATCTTTCCCTTGGCAACCAGCTTCTCGTAGCCCTTCTTGATCTTTGCCAGACCATTCTCGGCCCACTCCTGCTTGATGTCGCACAGAGCAACGGTGTTGCCCTCAACCTGTGCAAATGCCTTTGCGATGCCCTGACCCATAGTGCCAGCGCCGATAACACCGATCTTCATAGGAAATCTCTCCTTTAATATCAAAAATTATGTAATGGATTAGTTGTTGGTGAACACTGCCTTGGGCTTCGGTTTCTCACGGGACAGGAAGCAAGCCATGCCCTCCTGCTGGTCGTGGGTCTCGAAGCAATCGCCGAACAGCTTTTCCTCGACCTCAACAGCCTTCTCGATGGGCAAGCTGATGCCGTCGTTCATTGCCTTCTTGCAGTTGCGCACAGCAATGGGAGCGTTCTTTGCGATCTTGCCGGCCAGCTTCAGGACGTTCTCCATCAGCTCAGCCTGCGGATACACAGCGTTGACCAGACCAATGCGGTAAGCCTCGTCCGCCTTGATGTTCAGAGCGGAATAGACCAGCTGCTTTGCCATGCCCATGCCCACCAGACGGGCCAGGCGCTGAGTGCCGCCAAAGCCCGGGGTGATGCCCAGACCGACTTCCGGCTGACCGAACACAGCGTTGTCGGAGCAGATGCGGATGTCGCAGCTCATAGCCAGCTCATTGCCGCCGCCCAGTGCAAAGCCGTTGACGGCTGCAATGACAGGGATGGGGAAATGCTCGATCATCAGGAACACATCATTGCCCAGCTTGCCGAAGGCCTCGCCCTCTGCCTTGGTCATGGTGCTCATGGAGCCGATATCGGCACCGGCAACAAAGCTCTTGTCGCCTTCGCCGGTCAGAACGATGCAGCGGACAGTCTCCTGATCCACAGCCTCAAATGCGGCCTTCAGGTCTGCCAGGACCTCGGGGTTCAAAGCGTTCAGTGCCTTGGGACGGTCGATGGTAATGATCTCGACAGCACCCTGCACCTCGGTTTTTACAAAAGCCATTGTGAAAACCTCCCATTCAGTTCTATCAATTCTCAAAACAGCCCCCGGAGCAAGGGGAGGATCTCCGGTTCCTCCCCTGCCCCGGGTCTGTTACTCAATCACGTTTTAAAAGGTCGGAGCTTAGTCCATCTCAACGATGGTAGCGCAGCCCATGCCGCCGCCGATGCACAGGGTAGCCAGACCCTTGTGAGCACCACGGTGCTTCATAGCGTACAGCAGGGTGACCAGGATACGAGCGCCGGAAGCGCCGACCGGGTGGCCCAGAGCGATTGCGCCGCCGTTGACGTTCAGCTTGTCCTTATCGAAGCCCAGAGCCTCGCCCACAGCGATGGACTGTGCTGCGAATGCCTCGTTGGCCTCCACCAGATCCATATCGGCAACGGTCATGCCGGTCTTGGCCATGACCTTCTTGGTAGCAGCGATGGGGCCCAGACCCATGACCTCGGGCTCAACGCCTGCCAGAGCACCGGCAACCCAGGTTGCCAGAGGCTTCACGCCCAGTTCCTTAGCCTTCTCCTCGCTCATAACGACCAGAGCAGCAGCGCCGTCGTTGATGGCAGAAGAGTTTGCAGCGGTAACGATGCCGTCCTTGGTGAAGGCGGGCTTCAGCTTTGCCAGAACCTCGGGAGCGCTCAGACGGGGGCCCTCATCGGTATCGAACACGGTGTCGCCCTTCTTGCCCTTGATGACAACAGGAACGATCTCGTCCTTGAAGGCGCCGTCCTTGATGGCCTTGTCAGCCTTCAGCTGGCTGTTGTATGCGAACTCATCCAGCATCTCGCGGGTGATGGGGCTGTAGCCGTACTTCTTCTGGTAGGTCTCGTTGGTGCAGACATTCTCAGCGGTCATGCCCATGTGCTTGTTGAAGCCGCAGGCATCCCACAGTGCATCGTTGACCATGGTATCCACGATCTCGCTCTTGCCCATGGGAGCGCCCATGCGGTAGCCGTAGCGGGCCTTCTGCAGTGCGAAGGGAGCCATGTCCATGTTCTCCATGCCGCCTGCGACGACGATATCAGCATCGCCTGCCTCGATCATCTGAGCAGCCATGTTCACACAGTTCAGACCGGAACCGCAGACCACGTTGACGGTGACAGCCGGGGTCTCGATGGGCAGACCAGCCTTCAGAGCAGCCTGACGTGCCACGTTCTGGCCCAGACCAGCCTGAATGACGCAGCCCATGTAAACATGATCGACCTGCTCAGGCTTGACGTTTGCGCGGTTCAGAGCCTCCTTGATGACGATGGAGCCCAGCTCAGTAGCGGGAACGTTGGCCAGAGTGCCGCCGAACTTGCCGATGGCGGTACGGCATGCAGATGCGATAACGATCTTTTTCATGTGAATAGCCTCCTGAATTGTGTATGTGTTTCGTTTCGAAAACCTTTTTATCCAAAACGCCCTGCCGGGCATTTTTTCAGATCATTGAGGGTTTTTCCCCTGCCGAAGCAGCGCATACTTTTCGTTGACCGCCTTTTCCACATTGGGGGTCACGAATTTGCTGATGTCGCTGCCGTAGTACGCTGCCTCTTTTACAATGGTGGAAGAAAGGTAGCTCCACTTGATGCTGGTCGCCAGAAACATAGTCTCGATGCCCGGCATCAGTGCATGATTGGTCTGGGCCAGCTGGATCTCATTTTCAAAATCCGTCACCGCCCGCAGACCCCGCACCATCACCGAAGCATGCCGCTTCTTGGCGAACTCCACGGTCAGGCCGTCAAAGCCCTCCACCGTCACATTCGGGATGCCCTTGCAGCATTCCTGCAGCAGGGCCACCCGCTCTTCCACGGTGAACAGAGGGTTCTTTGCACTGTTGATGAGCACCGCCACGATCAGATGATCGTTGATCTTGGCTGCCCGCTTGATGATGTCGAGATGTCCTTTTGTGACCGGATCGAAGGAACCGGGATAAACTGCTGTTGCCATGGGTTCTGCCTCCTTGTGCGCTGTTGAAAAGCGCGTTTTGGTTTTGCCATGATAGCACTTTCCCGTTCTGTGCGCAAGACCGTTCTGCAACCCGGCGCTGATTCGTTAATTTTTAAACAATCGACGCCGCACCGCATGGCGGCTGCCTGCTACGCTATAAGTAAACCACATCGTCAAAATTTTATCAAGTCCTTTTGCAAAGATTTTTAGCTTTTTGCAACCAAATAATCGTCTAGAATCCCATTTTATTTTGTATAAGTTGCCAGTTGGCCAAAAATTTCACGTAAATCTATTGATTCCGCACATTGTTAATGTTATAACTAAGTTGTGCAGATATGCCCGTCTGTTTTTCTGTGTATAGAATACCGGACAGCTGTGACAAAGCAGTGTCAGAATTGCAAACAACGGGTAAATATCCTGCTAAGATTCGTCCGCATAGGATCGTAAATGATAAATTTACAATTCTTTTATGTTATTACAGGAGAGGATGGTTTATAATGGATTTTACGGAACTGTACGCTCAGAAGAAAATGACTGCCGCTCAGGCTGCCGCGCTGGTCAAAAGCGGCGACTGGGTGGACTACGGCTGGGCGGTGAACACCCCTGTTGCTGTGGATGCTGAGCTTGCAAAGCGTCTGCCGGAGCTGGAAGGGGTCAACTTCCGCGGCGGCATCCTGATGTGGGTGCCGGAGATCTTCCAGATCAACGATCCCGCTGCCCACATGACCTGGAACAGCTGGCACATGGGCGGCATTGAGCGCAAGGCCATTGCGCAGGGCTTCTCCTTCTACTCCCCCATCCGCTACTCTGAGCTGCCCCGCTACTACCGCGAGAGCAGCGACCCCGTGGATGTGGCAGTATTTCAGGTGACCCCCATGGATGCGCACGGCTACTTCAACTTTGGCCCCAGCGCTTCGCATCTGGGTGCGGTGTGCGAAAAGGCCAAAAAGATCATCGTGGAGGTCAACACCAATATGCCGCGCTGCCTTGGCGGCATGGAAAACTGCGTCCATATCTCGCAGGTCACCGGCATTGTGGAGGGCGACAACCCTCCCATCGGTCAGATGGCGGCTCCCGGTGCTGCCACTGAGGTGGACCTGAAGGTGGCAAATCTGGTGGTCCCGCAGATCCCCAACGGTGCCTGCCTGCAGCTGGGCATCGGCGGTATGCCCAATGCCATCGGTGGGCTGATCGCACAGAGCGACCTGAAGGATCTGGGTGTGCACACCGAGATGTATGTGGATGCCTTTGTAGATATTGCCAAGGCCGGCAAGATCACCGGTGCCCGCAAGCAGCTGGACAAGGGCCGTCAGGTCTACGCCTTCGGTGCCGGCACCCAGAAGATGTACGACTATCTGAACGACAACCCGGAGTGCATGTCTGCCCCGGTGGACTACACCAACGACATCCGCAGCATCTCTGCGCTGGACAATTTCATTTCCATCAACAATGCCGTGGATATCGACCTGTTTGGTCAGGTGAACGCCGAGAGCGCCGGTATCAAGCACATTTCCGGTGCAGGCGGTCAGCTGGACTTCGTTCTGGGCGCATATCTTTCCAAGGGCGGCAAGAGCTTCATCTGCCTGTCCTCTACCTTCTTTAATAAAAAGACCGGTCAGCTGGAGAGCCGTATTCGTCCCACGCTGGAAAACGGCAGCATCGTTACCGATACCCGCGCCAACGTGCATTACCTGTGTACCGAGTATGGCTGCGTGAACCTGAAGGGCCTGACCTCCTGGGAAAAGGCCGAGGCACTCATCAGCGTGGCACATCCGGACTTCCGCGAGGACCTGATCCGGGACGCCGAAAAGCTGCATATCTGGCGCAGGAGCAACAAAATCTGATCAGTGCCGCGGGGATTCCTGCTGCCCGCGGCAGGAATGGAGTTTGCCATGATGGACAAAAAACCGCACATCAAACCTTACCTCTATGGGATGCTGGCCGGATTCGGTGCCATTTCCCTGAGCATCATCTTCTTTTTTCTGATCTACCGTTTCGACGGGTTCGGTGACGCCATCTCGACCTTGACCGGCATTCTGATGCCGTTCATCTACGGTGCCGTCATCGCTTACCTGCTCAAGCCGGTCTGCAACACCATTGAAGGCTTTCTGCGCCGGTTCATCCCGAAAAAGATGGAAGGGCTCATCAATGTGCTGTCCGTGACACTGACCATTCTGTTTGGTCTGCTCCTCATTTACACGCTGGTGATGATGATCGTTCCGCAGCTGGTCACGAGCGTCACCGCCCTGTACTACACAGCCCAGCGCAATATTGCCAAATTCGTGCAGTGGGCTAATCATGTAGAGTTCATCGAGAACAACGAGCAGATCATGGAGATGCTCAATTCCGCCTATAACACCCTCAATACCAGCGTGGACACGCTGGTCAAGACCAAGCTGCTGCCTTATGTGCAGAACATCGTCAGCGGTGCCGCCATTGGCGTGCTCAACGTGGTGACGGTCGCCAAGAATCTGGTCATCGGCATCATCGTGGCGGTGTATATGCTGGCCAGCCGCAAGCGGTTCGTGCAGCAGGGCAAGCTGATCTTGCACAGCATCGTCCGCCCCCGCTGGGCACAGCTGATCACGGAGGAAATCAAGTACGCCGACCGGATGTTTGGCGGTTTCATCAACGGCAAGATCATGGACTCTGCCATCATCGGTGTGCTGTGCTACATCGGCTGCTGCATCTTCAAGTTCCCCAGCGCCCTGCTGGTTTCCGTCATCATCGGTGTCACCAACATCATCCCCTTCTTTGGTCCCTTCATCGGTGCCATCCCGGCTACGCTGCTCATCCTCATCCAGAACCCCATCAAGGCACTGTGGTTCGTGCTGTTCGTGCTGGTTTTGCAGCAGCTGGACGGCAACATCATCGGACCCAAGATCCTGGGCAATACCACCGGCCTTTCCAGCTTCTGGGTGCTATTCGCCATCCTGCTGTTTGGCGGTCTGTGGGGCTTTGTGGGCATGATCGTGGGCGTGCCGCTGTTCGCCGTCATCTACGACATCACCAAAAAGCTGGTCATCCACGGCTTGAGCCGTCACAACGAGCTGGCCCTGCTGCACCGCTACCACGACCAGTTCGGTGACCCCGCAGACGATGCAGCGGCACAGCCCGCTGCACCGCAACCTGCTGAGAACCAGTAAACCTTCCCTGCCCCGCATCAGAGCACTTCCGATGCGGGGTATTTTTTAATCATATTACAAATTATAAATCGGAATTTGTGAAAGAGGAATATACTATGAATATAGGGTTTTGGCTATGTGGAGTTTTGGTTATTCCATTTGTGATTATCGGAGTGTTATTTGCAACATTTAAAGAAAAAGCAGCTAAATTTGTTTCGGGATTTAATTCATTACCGAAAGAAGAACAGGCATTGTATGATAAAGCTCATATTTCTCGTGATATAAAAAATCAGTGTTTTACATGGGCTGGCATAATGTTAGTAGGAGCAGTGTTGTCTTATTTTTTAACACCATATATGGCTATTCCGGCTTTTATTATTTGGCTCGTTTTATTTTTCAAAGAGGTTCACTTTGACACGCACAAAGCATTTGAAAAATATTTATTAAAATAAATTCCAGTTTACACAGCAAGACCCCCGCCTTATGTTCCGGGCAGGAACACAGGGCGAGGGTCTTGTTATTGTTTTGAATCAGGTTTCAGCTCAGTCCAGCGGCTGAGAGGGCTTCCAGTCCTTATAGTTTTCGTACCGGCTCTCGCGGACCTTGTGGTGGGACCACACTTCGTCTGCGGTGGGCTGCCAGTCGGCGGCGTAAGCCTTGCACTTCTCGCACAGGTGCTCGACGCTTTCCGGGGACTGCAGGTCGGTGCTGTGGGCACCGGTCTCGTGCACCATCTTTTCCAGCAGCTCGGGGTTTTCCAGCATCGGGCAGGGACGCAGATGGTTCTTGTTGAAGGGCTGGCCGTTGTGGTAAGCCATGAACAGCGGGCTGTGCAGAATTTCCAGAATAGACTGGTCGTGGATATTGGCGTTGGAGTAGTGGATGAACACGCAGGGCTCGGCGTCACCGGCAGAGTTGATGTGGAAGTAGTTGCGGCCGCCGGCGATGCAGCCACCCACGAACTCGCCATCGTTCTGGAAGTCCATGGGATAGAACGGGATATCGCACTCGGAAGAGCGCAGATAGCGGATGCGGTCGATCATGTACTTGCGCTGCTCCGGGGTGGGCATCAGATCCGGGGCGGCCTCGTTGCCAACCGGCATATAGTGGAAGTAGAAGCCGAAATGCGCACCCTTCTCGCACAGGAAGCGCATGAACGCATCGTTGGTGACTGCGTCGATGTTCTGGCGGGTGTAGCAGATGGAAGTACCAAAGATGATGCCGTACTTCTTCAGCAGATCCATGGCGTGCATCACAGCGGCATAGTGGCCTTCGCCGCGGCGGGCGTCGTTGGTCTCCGGGGTGCCCTCGATGGACAGCATGAAGGCGATATTGCCCAGACGCTGCACTTCTTCACAGAAGGGCTCGTCGATGAGGGTGGAGTTGGTGTAGATGGCAAATTCCACGTCGTTGTGCTTTTCCGCCAGCTTGAGCACATCCTTTTTGCGCACCAGCGGCTCACCGCCGGTCAGCATATACAGGTACACGCCCAGCTCCTTGCCCTGCGTAACGATCTTGTCCATGTCCTCAAAGCTGAGGTTGTTCTTGTGGCCGTACTCGCCTGCCCAGCAGCCCACACAGTGCATATTGCAGGCAGAGGTGGGGTCAAACAGGATCAGCCAGGGGATGTTGCACTGGTATTTGACGCGGTTCTCGCGGATCATCTTAGTGCCGCGGAAGAAGGCTTCGTAGCCCAGATTCAGGGCGGTGGTGCGGGCCACATGGGGGTCGGTCTGGTCCAGCACGCAGTTGATGAGCTTTGCCCACTTGCTGTCCGGGTCGGACAGCACCTTTTTGGCCTGCGCGTATGCTTCATCGCTGAACGAACTGCCGTAGAACTGTTTGGACAGGTCCACCAGCTGCTCCACGGTCTTTTCACGATCTTTCTCCACGCGGGTAAGCACGGTATCCACGATCTTTCCCACTGCAGCACGCTGCATTTTATGGGTCAGGTTTTCCATTGTGTTGCTCATAGTACCTTTCCTCCAAACGATATTGGGACCTTATTTCTTGCCCTAAACTATACTATTTTCGAACCATTTTCGCCATAAACAGAAAATACGCCGTGATGGAAAACCCATCACGGCGTATTCTTTGATAAAATTGCGCTGCGGTAAAGCAGCAGAAAAAGTGCTTTATTCCTCTATTTTCAGGCTTCCGGTGCTCAGGCGGCACAGTGCACGGCGCAAGTCTCCATGGATCATGGTGCTCACACGCTCCACCATCTGCTTGGGATCGCTCTTCATGTCCCGGCGGATCCATTCCAGTGTCATACCCACCAATGCGTACTTGTAAAAATCGACAACGAACTGCTTGTCCCCGTCCTGCACGGTGATGTCATGGCACTCACGCTCTGCAAAATCTTTCAGGATGGGGTCCAGCAGACGGTAAAGATACTGCTCCACCTGTTCCCTGCCCACCGAGCGGTAAACATTCAGCACAAGGGTCTTGTTGTCCTGCAGCTGGTGCAGGATGTCCAGATAGGCTTCGTTCCATGTCCCAAAGCCCCGGCGGCCTTCCAGCGCCTTGGCAGCATCCTCCGCCAGGATCCAGTCCACCAGATCGTAGATGTCCTTAAAGTGGTAATAGAAGGTCATGCGGTTGACGCCGCAGTCCTCAGTGATGTCGTTGATTGTGATCTTATTGAGGGGCTTTTCCAGAAGAAGCTTCTTCAAAGATGTCTCCAGTGCCCGTTTTGTCGTTTGTGACACAATAACCATCCTTTCCCGGCGGAGGATTCCTCCTGCCCTGCAATCACTCGTGGTTGGGTCAATATACATTATAATACCGCAGTCCACCTTCTGATTTCAAGTTCAGATTCTTTCCAAAGCGTGAATAAATTGTGATACGCACTTTCTTTTGGACCGTCCTTTTTTCACTTTACAGCAAAAAAGCGGCAAAGACCCTTGATTTTATTGCCGCAGTTGCTTAGAATGGGAGAAAGCGGCTGATTTCGTGCCGCTTCTGAGGGAGGGTACAGACTATGATGGATACGATTGGTTTTCTGGGCTGTGGCAACATGGGCGGCGCGATCGCGCGTGCCGTGTGCAAGGCTGCAGACCCTAAAAAGGTCTTTCTGGCAAACCGTACTGCAGAAAAGGCCGTAAAGCTTGCTGCGGAGCTGGGCTGCAAAACAGCAACTAACGCACAGGTGGCATCGGATTGCAGCCTGATCTTTCTGGCGGTAAAACCGCAGATGATGGAAGCACTGCTGCAGCCGCTGCAGTTCACGCTGGACGAGCGTCCGGACCGCTTTGTGCTGTGCAGCATGGCGGCAGGTCTTTCCATTTCCCGCATTCAGGAAATGACCGGTGAGGATTTCCCGGTGATCCGCATCATGCCCAACACACCGTCCTCTGTGGGCGAGGGCATGATCCAGTTCTGTTCCAGCAATGTCACCGCAGAGGAAGAGGAAGCCTTCCGTCAGCTGATGGCCCCCGCCGGGCGACTGGATGCCGTGCCGGAAAGTTTGATGGACGCCGCCAGCTGCGTGTCCGGCTGCGGCCCGGCATGGGTGTATCAGTTCATCGAGGCGCTGGCGGACGGCGGCGTGGCCTGCGGTCTGCCCCGCGCAAAAGCGCAGGAATATGCCGCCCAGATGGTTCTGGGCAGCGCAAAGCTGGTGCTGGAAAGCGGCAAACACCCCGGTGCGCTGAAGGACGCCGTGTGCAGCCCCGGCGGCAGCACCATTCAGGGCGTGCGGGTACTGGAAGAACACGGGCTGCGCGGTGCGGTGATGGATGCCGTGCTGGCTGCTTACGACAAAACAAAGGAAATGGGAAAGGGTTAATGGAATCATGCGCATCGTTGTGAAAGTGGGCACTTCTACGCTGGCCTATACCACCGGACGGCTGAACATCCGCCACGCCGAAGAGCTGGTCAAGGTGCTGAGCGACCTGAAAAACGAGGGTCACGAGATCATTCTGGTGTCCTCCGGTGCCATTGGCATGGGCGTGGGCAAGCTGACGCTGCCCGCCCGCCCAAAGGACACCACCACCAAGCAGGCCTGCGCCGCCGTGGGGCAGTGCGAGCTGATGTACACCTACGACCGGCTGTTCAATTCCTACAATCACACCGTGGCGCAGATCCTGCTGACCGGCGTGGATGTAGAGCACACCGAACGCCGGATCAATTTCCAGAACACCCTGTCCCGCCTGCTGGAGCTGGGTGCTCTGCCCATCATCAACGAAAACGACACCGTTTCCACCGATGAGATCACCTCTATTGGCGACAACGACACACTGGCTGCCATCGTGACCTGCTGTGCAAAGGCCGACCTTCTGGTTCTGCTGAGCGACATTGACGGCCTGTACACTGCCAATCCCCATACCCACCCGGATGCGACGCTCATCCCGCTGGTGGAGGAGATCACCCCCGAGGTGATGGCGCTGGCAGACGGAGCCGGTTCTGCGCTGGGCACCGGCGGCATGGTCACCAAACTGCGTGCCGCCCGCATGGTCACCGGCAGCGGTGCCGACATGGTCATTGCCAACGGCGCACATCCCAAACTGCTGTACGACATTGCGGCGGGCAAGACCGCAGGCACCCGCTTTGCGGGCCATAAGGAGGGCTGAACATGACCACACAGGAGATTCTGGAAGCCGCCCGCGAGGCGAAATCGGCGTTGGCACTTGCCAGCAACGCCACCCGCACCACCGCCCTGCTGGGCATGGCAAACGCCTTGTGCGATGCGCAGAATCAGGCAGACATCCTTGCTGCCAACGCCGAAGATCTGGCTGCGGCACAGGGACACATCACCGAGGTGATGCTGGACCGTCTAGCGCTGACCCCTGCGCGCATCGACACCATGGCAAAGGGCATCCGGGAAGTGGCTGCCCTGCCGGACCCGGTGGGCCGGGTGCTGCGCCGGGTGGAGCGCCCCAACGGTCTGGTCATTGAAAAGACCTCGGTCTCCATGGGCGTCATCGCCATCATCTTTGAGAGCCGCCCCAACGTGACCAGTGATGCCGCCGCCCTTGCCATCAAGAGCGGCAGCGCCTGCATCCTGCGCTGCGGCAAGGAGGCCAAGCGCAGCGCTGCCGCCATCGTTACCGCGCTGCGGCAGGGCCTGCGGATGGCTGGCCTGCCCGAGACCGCTGTCTGCCTCATCGAGGACACCTCGCACGATTCTGCCAACGCCCTGATGACGGCGGTGGGCTATGTGGACCTGCTGATTCCCCGGGGCGGTGCCGGGCTCATTCGCGCCTGCGTGGAGAACGCCAAGGTGCCCTGCATCCAGACCGGCACCGGCATCTGCCACATCTATGTGGACGACTCCGCCGACCTTGACAAGGCGTTGGATATCATCGAAAACGCCAAGGCCAGCCGGCCCAGCGTCTGCAACGCCGAGGAGGTGTGTCTGGTGCACTCTGCCATTGCAGAGCAGTTTCTGCCCAGACTTTCGCAGCGGCTGGGACCGGACCGCGCCGCAAAGGGACTGAAGCCCGTAGAGCTGCGTCTGGACCCTCGTGCTGCAGCCATCATCCCCGGCACGCCCGCCGGCCCTGCAGACTTTGACACCGAGTTTTTGGACTACATTCTGGCGGTGAAAGTCGTGGACTCGGTGGAGCAGGCCATTGGACACATTGCCGAGCACTCTACCGGTCACAGCGAGGCCATTCTGACCCAGACACCTGCCCACGCCGACCTGTTCACCGCTGCGGTGGACAGCGCTGCGGTCTATGTCAACTGCTCCACCCGCTTTACCGATGGCGGAGAGTTCGGTCTTGGCTGCGAGATGGGCATCTCCACCCAGAAACTTCATGCCCGCGGTCCCATGGGGCTGGAAGAGCTGTGCAGCTACAAGTACGTCATCCACGGCAACGGGCAGACTCGATGAGTCTTTGCCCGGCACATGCGTCATTTGTCCATTTGTTACCTTCTTGATGCAATTTTTTGAAAAGTTTTTTCTCCTGCAGATCGACGCAGCCCGCCTCGGTCTGCTTTTTTGTTTTTTTGCAAGCAGGCTGTATTTCCATTGCAAACAGTTTGTGGGTCTTGTTTTCACTTCTTTGTAAAATCTTGCTCTGTTGCATGGACGATTGTATCCAACGATTTTGCATTTATCACAAAGAAAAAGTAATACTTCCACCGTTTTGCACGGTAAAAATGCCAAAAAGCCTCTTGACAACCACTATATCGGTGCGGTAAAACTATATTGGAAAGATTGATAACGATTTCATTCCTTTTTCATTCAATCGTATAAAATCGTCCGCCGCTCACAACACTATATTGAGAACAAAGGAGAGAGCAATTATGACGATCGCCATTCTCGCACATGATTCCCGCAAAGAGCTTGCGCTGCAGTTCTGCACCGCTTACAGTGCCATTTTGTCCAGAAATACAGTCATTGCCACCGGTACCACCGGACGGATGCTGGCGAAGGCCACCGGCCTGCCCGTGCATTGTTACCTCTCCGGTCGTTTGGGCGGCGTACAGCAGATCACGTCCCGGGTCGCCTGTGATGAAGTTGACCTTGTTCTGTTCTTCCGCGACCCGCTGAAGGCGGATTCTGCCAGCATCATCGAGCAGAACCTGCTGCGCCTGTGCGATATGCACAGTGTGCCCATTGCCACCAACATTGCCACCGCAGAAGTGTTGCTGCGGGGTCTGGATCAGGGTGATCTGGACTATCGTGAAGGGATGCACCCGGCTATGATCGAGCCGATCCCCGCCATGCAGGCCCGTGCCGTGTAAGCATTGATATTGTGTATAGAGGGAAAAAAGGAGCTATCGCAGCGTGTTGTGCGATAGCTCCTTTTTGTTATAATGATATCCTGCCCGCAGGGCAAACATCAGTCCTTAAAATATGCCTTCTGAACAGCCAGCAGCACACCGGCGCGGCTGGCGGCAAAGTTCAGACCGCCCTGCAGATAGCAGGTGTACGGTGCGCGCAAAGGTCCGTCGCAGGAAAGCTCGATGGTGCTGCCCTGCGTAAAGCTGCCGCTTGCCATGACCACCTCGTCGGTGTAGCCCGGCTCCGGAGAGGGTTCCGGTGCGGCGTAGCTGTCCACGGGGCTGGCAGCCTGAATGCCCTGACAGAAGCCGATGAGTGCCTCTGCCGTACCGGCATCAAAGCAGGTAACGATGTCGTTGTGAGCCTCGCAGTAGCGTGGGATGGGCTTTTTGCCCAGCAGCTCCAGCATACACTGGGCGTAGATGGCGGTCTTGATGGCCTCGCACACTACGCCGGGGGCGTAGTAGAAGCCCAGATACATGTCTCGAGGGGTCTCCAGCGTGCAGCCCAGCTCCTTGCCAAGACCGGGAGCGTTCAGGCGGTAGGCGCACAGCTCCACCAGATCCCTGCGGCCCACGATGTAGCCGCCGGTGGGGGCAATGCCGCCGCCGGGATTTTTGATCAGACTGCCCACGGCGAGATCTGCGCCCACCTGACAGGGCTCCTGCGTCTGGGTGAACTCGCCGTAGCAGTTGTCCACAAAGATGATGATCTCCGGGTTTGCAGCACGAGCGGTATCGGCAATTTTGCGGATGGTATCCAGATCAAAAGCGTTGCGCTGCAGATAACCGCGGCTGCGCTGGATGTGGCATACCTTTGCGCCGGGGGCTTTTTGGGCGATCAGGTCGTAGTCCGGGGTGAAATCCGCCTTCAGAGGGGCCTCATCGTAGTTTACGCCGTAGTCCATCAGGGTGCCGGTGCCCTTGCCCTTGCCGTCCAGACCGATGACGCCTTCCAGCGTATCATAGGGACGTCCGGTGGCCGCCAGCAGGGTGTCCCCCGCCCGCAGCAGGCCGAACAGCGCCACCGCCAGCGTGTGGGTGCCGCTCTGGAACTGGCTGCGTACCAGCGCATCCTCTGCGCCCATCACCTCGGCAAAGATCTGTTCCAGCTTGGCACGGCCGGTGTCCCACAGACCGTAGCCGGTGGTGCCCAGCATATCGGTGGAGGACATCTGGGTATCCGCAAAGGCCTTGAGCATCTTCAGCTGGTTGAAGTCCCGGATCTCCTCCATCTGGCGGAAGTAAGGCCGGCACAGCTCCATGGCCTTTTCGTCCAGTTCCAGAACCTCGGGTTTATAGTCAAAAAAGTGGTTCAGCATCGACATTATAATGTTATGATCCCTTCCTGATTATTTCACGCCCTCCTGCGAGGGCACATAGCGTGCATACTCGGCCTGCTTTGCAAAGCCAAGGCGGGTATAAAACCGTACCCGCTCCGGGCTGCAGAGAAACACCGGGCGCAGGCCCTTAGCGGCAATTTCGTTTGCCATTTTCACGATGAGCCGCCCGCCGATGCCCTTGCCCCGCAGCGGCTCTGCGGTCTGCCCGCAGGCCATGTAGGCTTGCCCATTGCACAGGGCATAAGCACCCACGGTGCAGACGACCGCATGTCTCTGTTCCAATGTCCATGCCGCTGCCCTGCCCCGGCTGCGCTTTGTGCACAGCTCGGAGTAAAAGTCTGCCTGCCGGGCAGCGTCCGCCGGGTAGAGCGTCCGGCCCACTGCCATGGCAGCCGGTTCCCGGCAGAGGGTCAGCTGCGCCCACAGGGTCTCGTCCACAGCAGGCGGGGGCAGCAATCTGCCTTGCGGCAGACCAAACACAGTCAGCGTTTCTTCCTTGTGCCAACCGTCCGGCGGCAGGCAGACGGCCTCGTCCAGAATGGCGCTCCCGCACCCGCAGAAGGACAAAAAGCCTGCCAGCTCCTCCGGGTTTGCATGACCGGCAAGCCAAGCCGTGCTGCCGGAAAGCTCCAGCGCCAGCGTGGGCCCGGCATAGAACCGCCATGGCTGGCTTTTGCCGAAAAGAGCAAGGTCCAGCGGCAGCAGTGCATCCAGCACCGGCAGACCCCGGCAGGCATTTATGAACCGGGTGCGACGCTGTTCCGTGTTGACCTGTGCGATCATTTCAGCTCGTTGACGATCTTTTTGAACTCGCGGCCGCGCACCTCAAAGTTGGGGTACAGGTCAAAAGATGCGCTTGCCGGGGACAGGATGATAATGTCCCCGGGCTTTGCGGCGGCGCGGGCCAGCTCTACGGCGTGCTGCATATCATCTGCGTGCCGGATAGGCAGCGCGGCTTCGTCAAAGCCGGGGCACTCCCGCACCGCCTTTTCGATGCGGGGGCCGGTAGCGCCCATGAGCACCAGGTCCTTGACGTGGGCGATGACCTCCGATGCAAGCGGCTCGTAGGGGATGTGCTTGTCGTAGCCGCCCGCGATGAGGATGACCTTCTGGTCAAAGCTGCGCAGACCGGCGATGGTGCGGGTGGGGCTGGTGCCGATGGAGTCGTTATAATACAGCACGCCGTCCAGAGTGCGCACCGGCTCGATGCGGTGCTCCACGCCGGTAAAGGTGCTGCCCACCAGACGGATGGCTTCTACGGGCACCTCGCCCCACACGGCAGCGGCGGCAGCCAGCAGATTTTCGATGTTGTGCAGGCCGCGCAGCTTGATGTCCTTCTGAGCAAGGAAGGGGGTCACGACGCCGTCCTCTGCCATGCAAAGCATGCCGTCCTCCTTGCGAAGGAAGGCACCGTTGTCGGTATCGTGCAGGCGGGTGAACCACACCTGCTTGCCCTTGCAGTCCTTCTGCATGCTGCGGGTGATCTCGTTTTCGTAGCCAAGCACGGCGCGGCAGGGCTGCTTCTGGTACAGCAGGATGTTGCGCTTGGCGTCGATGTACTCCTGCATATCCTTGTGGTGGTCCAGATGGTTCGGGGTCACGTTGGTGACCACCGCAATGTTGGGGCTGGAGTGCATGCTGATGAGCTGGAAGCTGGACAGCTCCACCACCGCCACGTCCTCCGGGGAGACCTCCGGCAGCATGGGCAGCAGCGCCGCGCCGATGTTGCCGCCCAGATGCACCTTGCGGCCTGCAGCCTCGTAGAACTTGGAGATCAGGGTGGTGGTGGTGGTCTTGCCGTCCGAGCCGGTCACTGCCACGATCTCGCAGGGGCAGAAGTCGAAGAACAGCTCCACCTCGCTGGTCACCATGGTGCCGGCTGCCATGGCATCCTGCAGGGGCTTTTCAAAGTAGCCCACAAAGCCCGGGGTGCGCATGATGATGTCCTGTCCCTTGAAACCGTCCAGATAGTTTTCGCCAAGGCTCAGGCGGATGCCCAGCTCCCGGATGGTAGCGGCGTAGTCGCCAAAGTCCTCCACACTCTTTTTCTGGTCGCACAGGGTGACCTGTGCACCCAGCTCCACGAACTCTTTGATGAGGGTCTTATGGCTGACGCCCGCGCCGATAAAGGCGACCTTCTTGCCCTTGATGAGCTGGGCAAGCTTCTGCTGATCCTTCTGCATAAAAACAGTTCCTCCTCAATATATCGTTATCGGAACTGTGCCCACAGCGGGGCACAGAAATGTTTTGCTGTACTATTATAGTCCATTTGTCCGCAATTGGCAACGGGAAACCCCTTCTTTGCACCAAAAAGCATGGCAAATTCACAATTCTGCAATTGTATTTTGTCGTTTTTTCTGCTACACTTGTCGAAGCAGAGCGCTTTTTGTATCCAAGAAGTGCTCCCAGCAATACCACAGAACGAGGTCATACCCTTGAAACACTTTTTTCGTTTTCTCGCGGCGGTGCTTGCCGCCGCGTTTCTTCTGGCGTTCACAGGCTGCGGCGGCGGCACCAGTGCACCCAGTTTTACATGGTTCGTGGACACCATCCCCTCCAATTTGGACCCGCAGGTGGCGTCTGCCGCATCGGATGTCATCGCCTGCGAGAACCTTTACAGCGGTCTTGTGCGCCGCAATGCCGATGGCGAGGTGCTGCCCGACCTGTGCGAAAGCTGGACCGTTTCCCCGGACGGCTGCACCTACACCTTCCAGCTGAAGGACGGTCTGACCTATCGGTCTGTCAAGGGTGCTGCCACCGAGTATGCCATCACCGCCGAGGATTTCGTCTTTGCCTTCCGGCGCATTTTTCAGGCCCAGACCGCTTCCCCCTACGCCGAAGAATTTTCCGCCATCCAAAACAGCGCTGCGGTGCTGACCGGAGAGGCATCTCCCGATGCGCTGGGGGTCTCGGTCTCCGGTCCGCTGACGCTGGTGTTCCGGCTGACGGAGCGGGATGATGACTTTCTGAACAAGCTCGCCCTGCCCGGTGCTGCGCCCTGCGATGAGGATTTTTTTGAAAGCACCCGCGGCACCTATGGCCTGACCGCAAAGACCATTCTTTCCAGCGGCAGCTTCTATCTGTACAACTGGACCGCCAGCGGCCTGTTCCTGCGGCGGGATGTTTCGTCGCCGCTCATCGGCAGTCTGCGTCTGGTGCAGGACACCAGCGGCAGCGGCAAGAGTGCTGCCCAGCTTATTGCAGACGAAAAGTGCACCGCCGCGCCGGATGATACCGGCAGTGCCACCTCTCTGCAGTCCATCTCCTACTCAGACACCACATGGTGCCTGCTCTTCAACAGCGCCGAGGGTTCGGTCTTTGCCTCTCCGGAGCTGCGACAGGCATTGGCTGGCATCGCCCGCGAAAACCTTGCCGTGCCTGACTCCGGCCTGTTCACCGCCGCCGAGGGCCTTGTGCCCGCCGGGCTGACGGTGGATGGCATCGACTACCGGTCCAGCGCCGGGGACCCGCTGCCGGTCATCACGGACCCCCGCACTTTGTACCTGAACGCCCGGCAGGGCATGGCCAGCTCCGATTTTTCTGGCGTGACCTTGCTGGTGCCGGAGGATGCCGGTCTGACCGACCTTGCCGAGCAGGTCAACGGCGCTTGGCAGAAGGACTGCTCCCTCTTCTTCTCCATCGAGGAAGTCCCGCAGGAGGAGTTTGACCAGCGCATCGCCGCCGGGAATTACACCATCGCGCTGGCCCCCATCCGTGCCGAGGGCGGCAGCGCATCCCAGATGCTGCAGCAGTTCAGCACCGAAGGCGGCGGCCTTACCGGCTTCAGTGACCCGGCGTTCGACCAGCTTCTGTCCGACAGCGCGCGGCAGACCGGCACCGCACGCTGCCAGCTTCTGGCGCAGTGCGAACGCTGCCTGCTGGACAGCTGCACCGCGGTGCCCCTGCTCAGCCAGCACAAGCGTCTGCTCATTGCGGACGGCGTCTCCGGGCTGGTGTTCGACCCCTTTACCCCGGTGCTGGACCTGACCTTTGCTGCAAAAAATTGATCGGACAAAATCCGCGCCTGTTTGCTCTTGACAATCCGGCCCTGCTTTGCTACAATAAGAAAGCAATCTGCAGGGTTAGCTCATCCGGTAGAGCGACTGCTTCCCAAGCAGTAGGCGGCGGGTTCGAGTCCCGTATCCTGCTCCAGAATACAGCGGTGAAACGTTCAAAATTTGTTCGTTTCACCGTTTTTTGTTTTGCGTCAACGCAAAAGATCCCAGAGAAACGCCGTGATCGAACAGAGCGTGGAACGGATCAAACGCTTTCCACATCCGCCTTTTTCATCCCGCTGAAAAAGCGGTTGCTTTTTCCCGAACATACTTTATAATAGAAGCAGCGATGCAGAAGGCTGCGGTCCTCTGCCGGAAAGGACGATTCTCCCCATGATCTTTGTTCCCCTGCTGCACTACTTCAAGTGCAAAAATACTTACAGCGGCAATGAAGCCGGTCTGCGGTACCGGCTCACCCCGGGCAAGCGCAGTGTGCCGGACCCTGACGGCGGCGAGGGTGCCACGAAAGAAGAAAGCATCCTGACGCTGGATTACTGGCCCGACCCGTGGACTCTGGAAAAGACCGACCCCGCCCTGCGGGTGCAGGAGGTGTTCCCCCTTAGTGACGAAGGCCGCACCGCTGCCGCCCGCTGCCTGCAGGAGGTGTTTGACGCCGACCCGGACCGCTGGAAGAACTGCCCCGACATGATGGACTGCGACCCATGGGAACCGCCCGCCGCAGAGGAGACGAAGGAATAAGCCATGATCTATCGTTTAAAAGAGTTGAAAGGCGACACCATCGCGGTGCCGCAGTTGGTATTTTCCAAGCTGGGCGTTGCGGAGGAATACAACGTGCGGGTGGCGCTGTATGTGCTTGCCACCGGCATCACCGACCCGGAAAAGATCTGCGCAGACCTGAAGCTGCGCAGCCGCATCAGCGCCGAGAGCGCGCTGTCCTTCTGGGCGGGTGCGGGGCTTCTGGAAAAATATGAAGAGAACGCCGCTCCGGGAGAGGAGCCCACGGCTCCTGCGCCGATGACGTGGGCCGAGATCGCCGCTGCCAGCCGCACCGACCCCATGATTTCCAGCCTCATCGACTGCGCACAGACTGGCTTCTGCCGCGGACTGACCCACAGCGAGATGGAAAAGCTGGTGAACCTTTATGTGCAGGAGGGCTTTGCGCCGGAAACGGTCATGCTGTGTGTGGCCTACATGGCAGGGCGCGGCAAGCGCACCATGGCAGCCGTCATCCACGAACTGAAGGTCTGGCGCGCCGAGGGCGTGGAGACAGGCGAGCAGGCAGACGCGCACCTGAAGCTGCTGGCACTGCGCCAGAGCCGCGAGCAGTATGTCAGCGGTCTGCTGAACATTCCCGCGTCCGAGTTGACACTGGGCGGGCGCAAGGCCATTGCGCGGTGGTATGAAGTCTACGGCTTTGACGATGCCATGGTGCAGGAAGCCGCCGTGCAGGCCGGGTCAAAGCGGGACCTGTGGTACTGGAACAGCATCCTCAAAACATGGAACGCCAAGGGTCTACGCACTGTCCACGATGTCCGCGCGCCGGTGGCTGCCGCCGGTGCCAGCCGAAACATCCGGGTGGACCGCGAAGCGCCCAGCGGCAACGACTTTTTGAAGAATGCGGCACGCCGCCGCTCTCTTGTCAAAAAACCGGAATAAGGAGCCTTTATGCGTACCAAAAACGAATTGTATCAGGAAGCGCTGCGGACCGTTGCCGCCCGGCGGCAGATGGCCCGGGCAAAGGCTCAGGACGCCCGGGCCGAGGCCGAAGCCGCCATTCCGGCATTGCGCCACGCCGAAGAAGAGGTGCGGGTGCGCGGCATCCGCTGCGCGCTGGCAGGTGCCGCCGGCAAGGACCGCACCGAGGCTGCCGCCGCACTGGAGGATGCAAAAAAGCAACTGACCGCCCTGCTGGCTGCCAGCGGACGTCCCGCCGATGCATTGGAGCCGCGCTTTACCTGCCCGAACTGTCAGGACACCGGCAACGTGGCGGGACGCACCTGCAGCTGCGTCCACAAGCTGATGCAGCAGCTGCGCCGGAAGGAGATCGAAGCGCTGTCCAGCCTGTCCATTTCCAGCTTTGATACCATGGAGCTGCGCTATTATCCCAACCGCACCGATGAAACGGTGGGCGGAGCCATCCGCCCCTACATGGCAGACCTTCTGGACGAACTGCGCAGCTATGCTCAAGCCTTCGATCACCACAGCGAGAGTCTGATGCTCTTTGGCAACGCAGGGCTGGGCAAGACCCACGCCGCCCTTGCCATTGCGGGCATCGTGCTGGAACGGGGCTATGATGTGATCTATGTTTCCAGCCCGGACTTTTTCTCCCGGCTGGAAGCGCTGCATTTTGGTTCCGACCCCGCCGGGGAAGAGGAAACGCTGATGCAGACCGCCGCCGGAGCCGACCTGCTGATCCTGGACGACCTTGGCTCGGAGTTCAACTCTTCGTTCCTCATCAGCAGCCTGTACAGCCTGCTGAACAACCGTCTGGGGGCCGGACTGCCCACCATCGTCACCACCAACATCACCGATGGCTCCCTGCTGGAAAAACTGTATACCGAAAAGATCTCCAGCCGCCTTTCGGCCTTTGTCCCCTGCCTGTTTGCCGGGGATGACATCCGGGCTGCGAAAGCAAACGAATAAAACGAACAGAGGCTGCTGCACGTTTTTTTGTGCAGCAGCCTCTGTTTTCTTTTCAAAATTCCAGCACGGGGCTGACCTCGTTGCGCCGCTGTGCCTGCACGATACAGTCCTTGTCCGGCACAACGCCCGCCGCGCCCAGCGTGCTGAACACGGTCTGCAGCGCCAGTGCGGGAGTGTTGTTTTCCTGAGACAGGTGACACAGGGCAAACTTTTTGCAGCCTTCCTGGATCAGTTCCATCAGCTTTGCGGCACACTCGTCGTTGGACAAATGGCCCCGAGCGCTCTCGATGCGCGCCCGTAAGTAGTAGGGGTACGGCCCGCTGCGCAGCATGTGCAGGTCGTAGTTGCTTTCCAGCGCCACAAGGTCGCAGCCGGAAAGTGCCGTGTGCACCGGCGGGGTCAGCACCCCAAGGTCGGTGGCGATGGTCATGGTCCTGTCGTCCGGGGTGTGGATGCGGTAGCCCACGCAGGGCACATCGTGGCTTGTGGGGAAAGACTGCACCTCGAAGGCACCAATGTTCTCCTCCCTGCCTTCCAGCGCATTCAGTTCGCAGTCCGGCGGCACGATGTTGTTGGCCTCCAGAAAATCCAGCGTTGCCGCTGCACCGTACACCGGCAGCTTGTTCTTTTTCAGAAAGGTGGACAGACCCTTCACATGGTCGCTGTGCTCATGGGTGACAAGGATGCCGTCACAGTCCCGGACTGCCAGACCCAGTGCTTTCAGCGCTGCCGTGGTGGTGCGCACGCCCTTGCCCATATCCACGATCAGATAATGGTCCCCGCTGCGCACCACACTGCTGTTTCCGGACGAGCCGGAATATAACGAGATAAATTCTGCCATGAAAACCTCTGTTCCATTCAAAAACAGCCCGCCGCGTCACGCAGCAGGCTGTTTGCCTGATTTTTACAATGCCTGTTCCAGTGCGGCGGGGGTGCGGTCCACCTTGCTGATGTCTGCGCCAAGTGCCCGCAGCTTTTCTACGATGTTTTCGTAGCCTCGCTCGATGTGACCGATGTCCTCGATCTCGCTGGTGCCATCTGCCATCAGAGCTGCCACCACCATGGCAGCACCGGCACGCAGGTCCAGTGCACGCAGCGGAGCCGGAGTGAGCTTTTCCACCCCTTCAAACACCGCCACCTGACCGTCCACCTGTACGCTGGCACCCATCTTGCGCAACTCATCCACATAGCGGAAGCGGTTGTCCCACACGCTCTCGGTGATGGTGCTGGTGCCCTTGGCTACGCTCAGCAGCACACCCATCAGGGGCTGCATGTCGGTGGGGAAACCGGGATGCGGCATGGTGTTGATCTTCAGCGGCAGGAGATCGCCAGTGCGGGACACCCGCACGGCATCGTCAAACTCCACCACGTCCACACCGGCACGGCGCAGCTTTGCGGTGATGGGCTCCAGATGCTTGGGGGTGACGTTCTTCACCAGAACATCGCCGCCGGTCGCCGCGGCTGCCACCATATAGCTGCCGGCCTCGATCTGGTCCGGGATGATGCTGTATGTGCAGCCGTGCATCTTTTCCACGCCGCGCACCTTGATGACGTCGGTGCCTGCGCCGCGGATGTCCGCACCGCACATATTCAGGAAGTTGGCCAGATCCACGACATGCGGTTCCTTGGCGCAGTTTTCCAGAATGGTCTGGCCCTTTGCCATCGCAGCAGAGAGCATGCCGTTCATGGTGGCGCCCACGCTGACCTTATCAAAGAAGATGTGTGCGCCGTTCAGCTCCTTGGCGCGAACGGTGATCATGCCGTAGTCCACACTGTCCTCTGCACCCAGTGCGCTGAACACCTTCAGGTGCTGGTCGATGGGACGGGGTCCCAGATTGCATCCGCCGGGCATTGCCACCTGTGCACGGCCAAAGCGGGACAGCAGTGCGCCCAGAAAATAATAGCTGGCGCGCATCTGGCGGGACAGATCGTCCGGGACATTGGTGGTGACCAGATGGGTAGTGTCGATCTCGTAGGTGTTCCGGTTGATCATCCGGATCTGTGCGCCCAGAACGCTGAGGATCTTCAGGCTCACCGCCACGTCGCTGATGTCCGGAAGGTTTTCGATCACACAGACATCTGCTGCCAGAATGGTGGCAGGCAGAACGCCCACAGCCGCATTTTTTGCACCCGAAATAACCACTTCGCCGTGCAGGGCCTTACCGCCGGTAATAACAAATTTCTCCAATTTTATGATCTCCTTGTCAGAGGCTCTCGTTCCAAGAGCCTGTTAAGGTCCGTAACTGTTTTTTTCATCCACGCTGTCCTGCGGGCATGGCAAACAGCGCCGCAATATACAGCTATCTTATTATACACAACTTTCACAAAAAAGCAAAGCCCCGTTCGGTAATGTTTCATTATTTTCCGTTTTGCCCATAATCACGACGATTATTCGGAAATTTTGATTTCTTTTTCAGAAAATTTTACCAAATCTTCCTCTGCAAAGGGCAGCTCAGCGGCTCACCACACATGATCCTCGTAGTGCGCCTCGGTGATCCAGCCCAGCTGATAGGCTGTCACCAGCTGCTTCAGGTCATGCACGCGCTCCCGCAGCACTTCGCCCTCGTCTGTATCTTCCACGAGGATGCGATGATTTTCTGTTTCCAGAATATTCTTTTGAGAAACGATGTCCAGATTTTCCTTCACCGCCTTTTCGGCACTTTCAAAGGGCTGGTGGGTGCGCAGGGACATGGTGCGGCTGGAATACACCAGCGTGTATCCTGCAATGCCGGTCTTTTCGTGGTAGGCGCGGCAGAAACCGCCGTCGATGACCACCAGCCGTCCCCCGCCCTTGATGGGACTTTCGCCGTTTTTCTCCTGCACCGGCACATGTCCGTTGACGATATGGCTCGAGCCCGGCAGACCGAACTCCGACAGGATGCGGCGGCACACCGCCTCATCGTTGTACCATGTATAATAAGGGTCCTTGACCTCGGCGTGGGTTGTGCTGTCCGCCACATACAACCGCTCGAAGGTGGTCATGGCGCTGCGCCCGAACAGCGGCGACAGCCTGCCGCACCACAGATACCACAAAAAATCCTGTCCGCTCCGGCGCTCCTCGCTGCCCTCCGGGGCATAGTATCCCCGGCGTGCCCGGGCATCGCAGTAGTCCATCAGTGCCCGTCCGGAATAGCGGCGGTTTTCAAAGCATTCCACGGCAAAGGCACCCCGGCTGGTCATGGGCACTGCGCCGTGGTACAACAGGTTGCCGTTCTCGATGTGATACACGCTGCCCTTGGCGTAGAGAAATTCCACATGCTGCTGCAATTTCTCGCTCTGCCGGAAGGACTGGACCAGCTTGTGCAGCACCAGCTCCTCGTCCGGGTTGAGCGCCGCCGGGTCGGCAGGGTCCACCGTACCAAACGCGCTGTCCCGCAGCGGATACTCGGTCTCGCCGATCTTCACAGTGTGCTTTTCCCAGTCGATGCGGCGCAGATAATCCCGCCCCTGCATCTGGAAGTCCGGGTTGCGGTCGATGACCCGGCATTCCAGCTTGAACATCAGGATGCTGATGGCCTTGTGCATCACCGCACAGCGGTGCAGCATTCCCTCGGTGTAGGGGCCGCGGGCTGCATCGGTGTGGGGCATCCAGATGGAAAGGTCGTCCTCGCCGTAGTACTGCTCTGCCATCCGCTGCAGATGACGCAGGTTGATGCCGTAGCAGTCCTCCAGCATTCCATGGTTGTGGTAGGCCAGGGTGGTCTTGAGCACGGTGCAGATGCAGATGGAACTGCCTGCTGCGGCCCCCATCCACACCACATCATGGTTGCCCCACTGGATATCCACATTGTGATGGCGCATCAGAAGGTCCAGAATGATGTCCGGGCGGGGTCCGCGGTCGAACAGGTCGCCCACGATGTGCAGCTTGTCCACGGCCAGATGCTTGATCAGCTCACACAGCCGCACGATGAACCGGTCTGCCCGGCCGTTCTCAACGATGCTGCCCACGATCTGACCATAATACAGGTCCTTGTCGTGATCTTCAAAGTGGGCATGGAGCAGCTCATCCAGAATGTAGCCGCAGCTGGCAGGCAGGCAGCTGCGCACATGCTCCCGCGTGTGCTTGGAGGACACCAGACGGCAGATGTCGATGAGACGCAGCAGGGTATCGGTGTACCACTGGTCCAGCGTCTCCTCGCTGGCGCAGCAGCGGGCCTTGAGCTGGGGCAGCTTTTCGTTGGGGTAGTAGATCAGGGTCGCAAGTTCGGCGCGGGTGCTCTCGGGCACAGCATTGCCCAGCACCTGATCTACCTTTTCGCGGATGACACCGGAGGCGGAATTTAAGATGTGCACAAACGCCTCGTTCTCGCCGTGCAGGTCGCTGATAAAATGCTCGGTACCCTTGGGCAGCTTGAGCAGCGCCTGATTGCTGATGATCTCGCTGGCGGCTGCCGCCTGCGAGGGATAGTCCCGGGACAGCAGGGTCAGGTATTTCAGGTTGTCGCGGATCTCATCGGTCTCGGTTCGCATGGCTTCCTCCGTCCACTGCATCCTGCCCCGACCGGCTGCGGCGGGTGGGGGCTGCAGCTTCTGTATTTTCTTATCTTATAGTATAGCACGTCCGGGGTCAAAAGTGGTATACTGGAAGCGAAAACTTTCTGCAAAGGACTTTGGATATTATGCCGAAACACGATCTTGTTCCCATTCCCGCCGCCTGCACCCTCTGCCCGCGCCGCTGCAAGGCAGACCGCGCTGCCGGGCGCACCGGCTTCTGCGGGGCGGGCGGCACCCTGAAAGCCGCCCGCGCCGCCCTGCATTTCTGGGAGGAGCCCTGCATCAGCGGCACAAAAGGCAGCGGCACGGTGTTCTTTTCCGGCTGCACCCTCAAGTGCTGTTTCTGCCAGAACTATCCCATCAGCGCCGAGGGCCTGGGCCGGGAGATCACAGTGGACCGGCTGGCAGAGATCTTTCTGGACCTGCAGGCGCAGGGCGCCCACAACATCAATCTGGTCACGCCGGGGCAGTGGCAGCCATGGATCATCGCCGCGCTGGACATCGCCCGGGAAAAGGGTCTGCACCTGCCCATCGTCTGCAACACCGGCGGCTACGAGACGGTGGAGAGCGTGCAGGCATGGCAGGGCTACATCGACATCTGGCTGGCAGACCTGAAATACGTCTCCCCCGCCCTGTCGGCAGAGCTTTCCTCTGCGCCGGACTACTTTGCCCGGGCCGTGCCCGCCATCGAAGCCATGATGGCGCAGGCAGGGCACCCGGTGTTCGATGGGGACGGCATCCTGCAGCGGGGGGTCATCCTGCGGCATCTGGCGCTGCCGGGACATGTTGAGGACAGCTTTGCCGTGCTGGACCGGATGGCGCTGTGGAACGACGCCGACCCCGGATGTTTCCTGCCCAGTGTGATGAGCCAGTACACCCCTTTTTACAAAGCCGCTGAGCACGGCATCGGGCGGCGCATCACCACCTATGAATACCGCCGGGTGGTGAACTACGCCATGGACAAAGGGCTTGTGCAGGGCTACATGCAGCAAAAGAGCAGCGCAAAAGAGGAATACACCCCCAGCTTTGACCTGACCGGCATCTGAGGGCGGCGTTTTTCGTCATATCTTCCAAAAATCCCCCATTATTTTCTCTGTCATCCCTCTGCAAATGCTTGCAATCTTTTCAGGAGCGGATTATAATGGATACAACGATGTGTTAGCAGAACTCTGTGAGTATCTCATATCAGGAGGAGCGTTATGGAACACTACAATCCCATTCTTGGCGGCGAGACCACCGGGCAGAAATTCATCACCTGCGGTGAGATCATGCTGCGCCTGACCCCGCCGAACTACGAAAAGATCCGCATGGCATCCGCCTTTGAGGCCAGCTACGGCGGCAGCGAGGCCAACATTGCGCTGGCGCTGGCAAATCTGGGCGTGGACAGCACCTTCTTCAGCGTGGTGCCCAACAACAGCCTTGGCAAGAGCGCTGTGCGCTGGCTGCGCTCCAACGATGTGCACTGCACTCCCATGATCCTGACCGAGCCCGATGAGACCCCGTCTAACCGTCTGGGTACTTATTATCTGGAGACCGGCTACGGCATCCGCCCGTCCAAGGTCATCTACGACCGCAAGCACAGCGCCATCACCGAGTACGATTTTTCTCAGGTGGATCTGGACGCCTTGCTGGACGGCTACGACTGGCTGCACCTCAGCGGCATCACCCCGGCGCTGGCCCCCAACTGCCGCAGCCTGACCCTGGACATGCTGAAGGTGGCAAAAAACAAGGGTCTGACCGTCAGTTTTGACGGCAACTTCCGCTCCACCCTGTGGACATGGGAGGAGGCACGGGACTTCTGCACCGAGTGCCTGCCCTATGTGGATGTGCTGCTGGGCATTGAGCCTTATCACCTGTGGAAGGACGAAAACGACCACAGCAAGGGCGACTGGAAGGACGGCGTGCCCCTGCAGCCCAGCTATGAGCAGCAGGACGAGATCTTCCAGCACTTTATCGAGCGCTACCCCAACCTGAAGTGCATCGCCCGCCATGTGCGCTACGCTCACAGCGGCAGCGAGAACAGCCTGAAGGCCTTTATGTGGTACGATGGGCACACCTTTGAAAGCAAGCTGTTCACCTTCAACATTCTGGACCGCGTGGGCGGCGGCGATGCCTTTGCCAGCGGCCTGATCTACGCCATGCTGCACGACTACAAGGCCATGGACATGATCAACTTTGCGGTGGCAAGCAGTGCCATCAAGCACACCATCCACGGCGATGCCAACATCACCGACGATGTCAGCTCCATCCGCAACCTGATGAACATGAACTACGACATCAAGCGCTGAACCCGCACAATGCAAAAGGGACATCTCCGGCACGGGAGATGTCCCTTTTTTTGTCTTTAACGGCGGTTTTCTGCAAACAGCGCGCCCAGCTCCGGCAGAAGGTCGTGGGGCAGCATGCCGTATTCCCCGCGCTTTGCAGCCGCGCGGTCCGCGGCAGTACCGTGCAGCCAGACGGCGCAGGCGGCGGCTTCGCAGGCAGGCAGACCACAGGCCAGCAGCGCCGCCGTCATGCCCGCCAGCACATCCCCGCTGCCGCCCCGGGCAAGACCCGGGTTGCCGGTGGGGTTCACCCACGCCCGGCCATCGGGGCCTGCCACCACCGTGCGGGCACCCTTCAGCACCACCACGGCATTCCATTTTTGCGCATAGCAGCGTGCAATGCCTTCGCGGTCGGCGGCAATCTCCCGGGGCAAAAGTCCGGTCAGGCGCGCCATCTCGCCGGGGTGCGGGGTGACCACCAGCCCGCCCGCCGGATGCGGAAAAGCCCTGCCCTCTGCCAGCAGCTGCGCGGCGGCGTTCAGGCCGTCCGCGTCCAGCACCGCGGCCCCTGCAAAGCCGGGCAGCAGCTGCTGCACCAGTGTGCGGGTCTCGGCGGCGCGGGCGGTACTTTGCGCTATGCCGCCAAGGCCGGGGCCCAGCAGCAGCACCGTGGCTTTCTGGCGCTGGATGCGGGGCACATTTTCCGGCGCAATGCCGCCCTGTGCCCCGGCGGTGCAGGGGCACAGGCAGCACTCCGGCAGGCGGGTGACGGCGGCGCTGACCACCGGCTCCACGCTGGCAAGGGTGACGATGCCCGCCCCGGTGCGCAGAGCACCCTCAGCCGCCAGCAGGGCGGCACCCCGGTAAAAGGCACTGCCCGCCACTGCCAGCACGCTGCCAAAGGTGCCTTTGTGGCTGTCCCGGGGGCGGGGCGGGATGTTCTGCCAGACAAATTCTTCGGTAATTTCCACAGCCATGGGTGCACCTCCAGTGGAACGATTTGAAATGCCCTCCGTTGCGCTCCGGGCATTTTCAGCGGAATAATTTTTAGAATTGTCGGTTTGGAAGATCCGCGGATCTTCCAAGCCGACTTTTTCACAGGAGAGTTTTTTCGCGACAGCCTTTACGCCTGTCCCTGCACAAGGGCGCGGATCTGCTTTTCCACGTTCTGCACTTCCTCGTGGAACATGCGGGCAGACACGCGCAGCGCACCGTGGCCCAGAATGATGATCTGCTCCATGCCGTCCGAGGTTGCCACACGGACGCGGCGGTCCTTGCCGATCTCATGGGTGACATGCTCAATGAACATGTCCGCCGTCTCCGCCTCCTTGGTGTAGACCACATGGATGTTGTGGTACTGCTGGATGGAGCCGGGGCTGCCGGGCACGCGGTAGGCGTCAAACACAAGGATCAGGTTGCACTTCTGATAGCCCTGATAATTGCACAAAATGTCCATCAGCCGGCGGCGGGCGGCGTCCAGACTGTCCTTTGCCAGCGCGTTCAGCTCGTCCCACGCAAAGATGATGTTGTAGCCGTCCACCAGCAGATATTCCGGGGCAAGGGTCCACTGCTCGGCGGCAAAGTCCGGGCGGTCAGTCTTTTGCACCGGACGAAACGCCGCCAGCGGGTCCCGCTTGATGGGGCCATAGGTGCGCTCAAAGATCTTGAGCAGCTCGGCGTCCTCTTCCAGCGTGGCGCGGTAGGCCATGGCACGGCGGCGGGGCGCGGCGTCCGGCTGCGGTTCGGCGGCTTTGGCATGTCCCCAGCCGCTGTCCACATGCATGTGGCTGCGCACCTCGCTCCACGGCACCACAAAGCCCGCGCCGTGGGCGCAGAACACCGAGTCTGCGGGGTTGTCCAGATCGTGCTCCGGCTGGTAGCCGCTGGCGGCAATGACCTGCTGCGCGTTGTGGCAGGGGCGGTAGCCGTCCAGCGTCAGGCTCAGGCGTCCCCTGCCCCGGGTGTAGCCCACCACCTCCATGGGGTAGCTGCGCAGGGTGGATACCGGCGCAAACCCGGTCAGAACGGCGGTGTCGGTGCCGCTTTCCGGCGGGTCAAAGGTGCCCTCCATGCGCTGGATGTCGCTCATGGCGCGGCCGATGTTCTCCACCGGCACCTCCAGCCGGAAGGCGTACCACGGCTCCAGCAGCTGGCTTTTTGCCATCATCAGGCCCTGCCGCACCGCGCGGTAGGTGGCCTGCCGGAAGTCTCCGCCCTCGGTGTGCTTCAGGTGGGCGCGCCCGGCGATGAGGGTGATTCTGACATCGGTCAGGGGTGCGCCGGTCAGCACGCCAAGGTGCTGTTTTTCTTCCAGATGGGTCAGCACGAGGCGCTGCCAGTTTTTATCCAGCACCTCTTCCCGGCAGTCGGCGGCAAACTGCATGCCGCTGCCCCGGGGCAGCGGTTCCAGCTTCAGGTGCACCTCGGCGTAGTGGCGCAGCGGCTCGTAGTGGCCCACGCCCTCCATCGGCTCGGTGATGGTCTCCTTATACAAAATACCGCCCGGCCCAAACTCCACCTGCAGCCCAAACCGCTGTGCCAGCAGGCTGCGCAGCACTTCCAGCTGCACCTCGCCCATCAGCTGAATATGGATCTCGCCCAAGCTTTCGTTCCACACCACATGCAGCTGGGGTTCCTCCTCTTCCAGACGGTGCAGTTTGCCCAGCGCGGCGTGCACGTCCGTGCCCTGCGGCAGCAGCACCTGATAGCTCAGCACCGGCTCCAGCACCGGCACATCGCTGTCCCGCTGCGCGCCCAGCCCCTCGCCGGGGCAGGCCCGGGTCAGGCCGGTGACGGCGCACACCTGCCCGGGGCCGATGCTGTCCGCCAGCGTGTACTTTGCACCGGAGTACAACCGCAGCTGGTTGGCTTTTTCGGTCCACGTTTCCCCTGCCGGGCCGCCGGAGAGCTGCGCTTTCACCTTCAGCAGCCCGCCGGTGACCCGCAGCCATGTCAGGCGGGTGCCCTGCTCGTCCTGCGACACCTTGAACACCTGCGCCCCAAAGGCGTCCAGCGCCGGAGCCGGGCGGGTGTAGCGGTCCAGCCCGGTCAGCAAAGCGTCCACCCCTTCCAGCCGCAGCGCCGCCCCAAACCAGCAGGGGAACACATGCCGCCGCGCCACGGCGGGCACGATATCCGCATCGGTCAGGGTGCCCGCATCCAGCATTTTTTCCATCAGCTGTTCGTCACACAGCGCCAGTGCCTCGCAGCGGGCATCGGGCGGGGCGTCAAAGTCCACAAAGCCCTCGCCCAGACGGCGGTTCAGCTGGGTCAGCAGCTGCTGGCGCGAAAGCCCGGGCAGGTCGGTCTTGTTCACGAACACAAAGGTGGGCACATGATAGCGCCGCAGCAGCCGCCACAGGGTCTCGGTGTGGCTTTGCACGCCGTCGGTGGCGCTGACCACCAGCACAGCATAGTCCAGCACCTGCAGGGTGCGCTCGGTCTCGGTGGAAAAATCCACATGGCCCGGCGTGTCCAGCAAGGTGATGGCGGTGCCGCCCGCCGTCAGCAGTGCCTGCTTGGAGAAAATGGTGATACCGCGCGATTTTTCCAGCGCGTCTGTGTCCAGAAACGCATCCCCGTGGTCCACCCGGCCCAGCTTGCGGATGGCACCGGAGCGGTAGAGCATGGCTTCGGAAAGGGTGGTCTTGCCGGAATCCACATGGGCAAGAATGCCCAGCACGATCTGTTTTTGTGTTGTTGCTTGCATGGAACTCTCCCGTTTTGTGTGCAAAATTCTTCTTTATTGTAGCACGCCGGGCGGAAAAAGAAAAGCCGGGCTTTTGCCCCTGCGCAAAAAACCGCCCGGCAAGGCGTTCTGCCTTGCCGGGCGTTTGGTGTGCAGTGCGGTTCAGCCTGCCTGCAGCGGGGTGTTTTGCATCACTTTCTTGAACTGTTCCACGGTCATCTCCGCATCCTCTGCGGCCTGCTCTACCGTGATCCGGCCCTTTTGCACCTGTTTCACCAGCATCCGCATCTCGCCGATATTGATGCCTTCCGCACGGCCTTCCGCAGGGCCTTCCATGCGGCCTTCCATGCGGCCTTCGGCCTTTACGCCCTGACTCAGGTTGCACATAACAAACACCTCCCTTTCCAGTTCTTCGCTCAATAACAAAGGGACACCTACAACGCCGCAGCATTGTCCGATGTCCCCAATGGCTGATTTTATCGTTGTCCGTCAACCTCAGGCCCTTACGTCCTGCATCACTTTCGGGTTTTATCGTTGCCCGCCAACCTCAGGCCCTTATGTCCTGAATCTGTCCGGATTTAAGGTGTCAGCCGCACCAGCGGAATGACGTCTGCTTTCCTACTTATAGTATACACACTTCCGCGTAAAGAATCAACCGTTATATCAGCTTTTTCTGTTGCGCCGTGCTTTTTGCGCAAACAAAAACCCCGCACACAGCGTTGCCGTTGTGTGCGGGGTCCTGATTCAGCGTTGTGCTGCCAAATCAGCCGTTACCAGCTGCTTTGGTGTGCACCCTGCCAATCGTTCTATCTGATCAGCTCAGATTAGAACAGGTCGAAGTCGTTCTTAGCCAGCTTCAGGCCGATCTTGCTGTCGCCCAGAGTGTAGACAGCGCTCAGAGCGCCAACGACCTGCAGGCCAACGTTGGTCATTGCACGAGCCAGGCCCCAGCCCTCGGTCTCGCCGATCTGCATGTTGCCCTTCCAGATAGTCTTCAGGCCCTGGAAAGCACCAGTGGTGATGTCGCCGGGCAGGTAGTGGCCGCCGAAGACATGAGCCAGGCCAATGCCCAGGAAGCGGTTGATGTAGGAGTTGCCAACCAGGTTGATCAGGTTGGTGCTGACATTCTGCCAGTTCTGCTCGGTCATCATGGGTGCCAGGTACTTAGTCAGATCAGCGCCGCCAACAACGTAGGTCATTTCGTTCTCTGCAACAGCAGTAAAGTTTGCAGGCATCATCATAATAGAATTACTCCCTTCAAAGTTGAAAATTCATCATTGTTGCAAACCGCGTTCTGCGGCTTACGCATTCGTCAAAAGGCTTTTACAAAAGCTTAGAAGAAGCTCTTGCCCTCGTTCAGGGTGCCATCCTTAGACAGCTTCAGGCCGATCTTGCTGTCGCCCAGAGTGTAGACAGCGCTCAGGCCGCCAACGATCTGCAGACCAACGTTGGTCATAGCACGCAGCAGGCCCCAGCCCTTGGTCTCGCCGGTCTCCATGTTGCTGTTCCAAATGCCAGCCAGGCCACGGAAAGCCTGCTCAGTGTTAGCACCAACGGTGTAGAAGCCGCTGAACACATTGGTCAGGTTATCAAACAGGTACTTGTTCAGGTAGCTGTTGCCAACCAGGTTGATCAGGTTGGTGTTCAGGGTAGCCCAGTTACCAGCGGTCATCTTGGGTGCCAGGTAAGAACCGCCGCAGACGTAGGTCAGTTCGTTTTCTGCAACAGCAGAGAAGTTTGCAGGCATCATCATAGTGAAATTACTCCCTTCAGATCTGAAAGATTTTGAGTATTGCAAGCCGCTGTGTGCGGCTTTGCGTCCTTACTAGGATGGCAATAATATACCACACTTTCCAGCAAGTTTCAAGTCTTTTTCAGAAAAAAAGTGTTCAAAATGTGAAACGGTGTGAAGAGATGTGAAATTTTTTTATCAAATTGCTTACAAAAGGTCCCATTTTCCGGTTTGTGACAGTCTTTTTGCCCAAAGCATGGGATACTGAACACCGGATGTCCGCCGTGGTGCAAGTGGAGGTGCGGGGCATGAAAGCGGTGCTTTATCTGGACGAATTGCTGCTGACCAATTTTGTGCTGGGTGCCCTTTTGCTGCTGGGCGCGGGGCTGCTGGCGGGGCGCAGCTGCACCGCCGGGCGGCTGCTGGCGGGCAGCGCGGCGGCGGCGGTGGTGTCGCTGGGGCTGCTGCTGCCCCGGCTGCCCCCGGGGCTGGCGCTGCTGTATAAAGGTGTCACCGGCGCTGTGACGGTGGCGGCAGCCTACGGCGGGGCGGGCGGGCGCAGCCTTGCACGGCTGTGGGGGTGGTACACCCTGCTGAACCTGCTGCTGGGCGGCGCGGTGCTGCTGCCCGGGGCGCAAAGCGCCAACCTGTGCCTGTACCTGCCGCTGTCCCCCGGCAGGCTGTGCCTGTGCTGCGGGGCGGTGTACGGGGTGCTGCGGGGGCTGGTGTACTGCTTTGGGCGGGTGCAGGGGCGCAGCTTTGGGGCGGTGCTGCAGCTGCCGGGCGGGGCGGTGCCGGTGCAGGCGTTTTGCGACACCGGCTTTGCCGTGCAGGACCCCCTTACCGGGCGGGGCGTAGTGCTGGTGTACTACCCTGCGGTGCGCCACGCGCTGCCCGGGGCGCTGCGGCAGTATCTGGACCGGCACTTTGCGGGGGACGCTGCCCCGCCGCCCCCGGGGCTGGGGGTGCGGCTGGTGCCCTGCGCCACCATTGCCGGGGCGTGTTTGCTGCCGGCGGTAAGCGGCATGGCGCTGCAGGCCGGGGCACGGCAGGCAGCGGGCTTTGCGGCGGCGTTTTGCTGCCCGGACACCCCGCCGCCGTGGACGGTGCTGATGGGCCCGGAGCTGGCGGCGGCGCTGACGACCGAAAGGAGGATGTTTGCATGAAACAACTGCTGAACTGGCTGCGGGCACTGGCGGCGCGGCTGCGGTTTGCGGGCGGGGCGCACTATCTGTGCGGGGGGCCGTGCCTGCCCCCGCCCCTGACCCCGGAGCAGGAAAAGACACTGCTGGAGCGGATGGCGGAGGGCGACCCCAAGGCGCGGGAACTGCTGATCGTGCACAACCTGCGGCTGGTGGTGTACCTTGCCCGCAAGTACGAGAACAGCGGCGTGCCCACCGAGGACATGGTTTCCATTGGCACCATCGGGCTGATCAAGGCGGTAAACACTTACAGCCCGCAGCGCAGCATCAAGCTTGCCACCTACGCCAGCCGCTGCATCGGCAACGAGATCTTGATGTACTTACGCAAAAGCTCCAACCGCCGACAGGACGCCAGCATCGACGAGCCGCTGAACGTGGACGGTGACGGCAACGAGCTGCTGCTGTCGGACGTGTTGGGCAGCGACGCCGACCTTGTCAGCCAGCGGCTGGAACAGGACGCCGAGCGGGCGGTGCTGCGCCGCGCCGTGGCACAGCTGACCCCCCGCGAGCGGCAGATCATGGAGCTGCGCTTCGGCCTGACCGACGGGGTGGAGCGCACCCAGAAACAGGCCGCCGATGCCCTTGGCATCAGCCAGAGTTACATTTCCCGGCTGGAAAAGCGCATCATCCACACCCTGCGCCTGCGGCTGGAGCCGTGACCGCTGCAGCGCTTGACAATGAGCGCAGGAATGTTTATAATAAAAGTGCAAAAGGCGCTGGCCCCGCAAATGGCTAGCTCCTTACCGGCATGTCAAAAGATTGACCGCGGACTGGGGAGTCTTGGGCGGTCAATCTTTTTTTGCATGTTTGCGCTCCATGTAAATCTGCCACACGATGTCAAACAACGTGCGAACGACACTGACGACAAGCGCCAGCGCCGCGATGATCTCCGAGATTGTCATGTTCGCTCACCTCCCTTCGCCCAAAGGCTCCGGGAAGTGTTGCTCAATCAGATTGAACCTCCCTCCCGGGTTGCTCTGGGTCGTTCCGTGATGAATACGAGAACCAGACCACCGGTAAGAAGGCATTGCCGCCTGCGTTTGTGGGCGCAGCGCCTGATGACGGCGTTTCCGCCGCAGATACAGCATATCATAAATTGGTGCAGATGGCAATTGGTTTTTCGCGTTCTTCCGCCCGATGCGGAGGGGCGCGTTATTTTTTTCCACGCATAGGTGCCGGGCAGCGGGACCATACTTCCGGTAAAGTTTACAGGACCGGAGGCATGGGGATGTACAACAAAGTGGAACTGTGCGGGCTGAACACCGGGCAGCTGCCTGTTCTGTCCGAGGACGAAAAGCGCCGCCTGCTGGTGCGGGTGCGTGCCGGGGACCGCAAAGCCCGGGAGCAGATGGTGGAGGGCAATCTGCGGCTGGTGCTCAGCGTGGTGCAGCGGTTTGCACAGCGGGGCGAAAATCTGGACGATCTGTTTCAGGTGGGGTGCATCGGGCTGATCAAAGCCATCGACAACTTTGACCCCGCGCAGCCGGTGCGGTTTTCCACCTACGGCGTGCCCATGATCATTGGGGAGATCCGGCGGTTTCTGCGGGACAACAACGCCCTGCGAGTGAGCCGCAGCCTGCGGGACGCCGCCTACCGCGCCATGCAGAGCCGCGAGACGCTGGAAAAGCAGCTGGGGCGCGAGCCGACCATGGACGAGATCGCCGCCGCTGCCGGGCTGTCCCGCCGGGAGGTAACCGCCGCGCTGGAGTCGGTGGTGGAGCCGGTCAGTCTGGAGGAGCCGGTGTACGCTGACGGCGGGGACGCGATGTACGTCATTGATCAGGTACGGGACCCGGACGGCGAGGACAGCTGGATCAGCGGGCTGCAGTTCCGCCAGACAGCCGCAGAGCTGTCCCCGCGGGAAAAGCGCATCGTGGAGCTGCGCTATCTGCAGGGCAAGACCCAGATGGAGGTAGCGCGGGAGATCGGCATCAGTCAGGCGCAGGTGTCCCGGCTGGAAAAAGGCGCGCTGGACCGGTTCCGCCACAGTGCCACCTAATGGGCAGGTGCCGCATTTCTTCTTATTTATAATGTAAGGAACTCCTGAAAACAAGCCCCTTGCAAAAACAGGCTCCCTGCCCGAAACACCGGACAGGGAGCCTGTTTTTTTAAAGGATGCATCGGCTGATGGCGTTGGTCACCTCAAAAAGGTCCTTCTGCCCGATGAAGCCGAACTTTGCCTCGTGACCGTCTGCAAAGCAGACCGTCAGCTGCGATGTCTGCATCGGGTCGCCAAAACCGGCGGTCTGGATGCCGAAATGCAGGATCTTGCGGTAGGGCAGCACAAACAGCTGCTGCCGGGTGCCGGTGACCCCCTGCATGTCCACCGCAATGATGCGATGGGTGGTGAAGATCACCTGATCCCGCACCGTTTTGTAAGCGCCCACCACCTGCTCGCCGTCCAGCAGCAGAGCGCGGGCGTTTTTGCAGATGTCCTTATCCTGCAGGCGCATGAGGTTTTCCATGGGTTTGTCGCGAAAGTCCATTGGTCTGTATCTCCCTTCTGCGGATGAGTCCTGATGCTATTGTAGCATTCCCGCCGACGGTTTACAAGATGCGCTCTCGCCTTTTGCGCCGGACTGTGCTATACTGTACCCCGACAGACATTTTGTACGAAATGAGGTTTGCACCCATGGAGATCATCATTCATCAGGCCATCCTGCATGTGCTGGACACCACCATGGACGCCCCCGTGCTGAGCGGCGGCGTCATGGAGATGACGGCGGAAAAGACCGCCTATTTCCAGTACCACATCGAAAAACTGCTTGCCAGCGACGACATCCGCCAGTGCCGCCCGCTGCCGGACTCTGCCTTTAGAAACGAGCTGGAACACAACGGCGATTTTGTGGACCTGTCCTGCCGCATTGCGGGGGTGCTGTTTGACTACATGCACGCCCACACCACCATTCCCGGGGCGGACCTTGCGGTGGTGGATTTTACCCGGGACGGCGCGCCGTGGCTGGGCATCCTGAAGCTGAACTACAAAAACGGCTACACTCACTACACCGAGAACGTGCAGGGTGCCCCGGTGAACTCCATCATCCAGCAGCGCGCCTGCCTGCCCAGCCAGAGCGGCAAGGTGGAGGAGGGCGCTCTGGTGGACCTGACCGACTATTCCATGCGGCTGCTGGAGAAGAAATTCGACATTGACGGGCACAAGGAGTTTTACCTGTCCACGGTGGTGTTCCAGTACACCACCGCCCAGCCGGAAAAGAAAAAGCTGCAGGCCATTCAGGAAGCTGCAGTGCAGGCTGTGCAGGAGAACTACGCCGACCACCCCCATGTGGAAGCGCAGGTGGCCATGCTGATTGCCAATCAGGCTGCCGAGAACGACAACCGGGTCTCGGTGGAGCAGGTGCGCCGCCAGCTGGAGGAGGAATATCCCCTTGCGGCAGTGCCCTTTGACGACTATGTGGAAAAGAGCGATGTGCCGGAGCTGGCGCAGCAGCCCGTCACCGTCACCCCCGCACGCATCCGCCGCATGGAAAGCCGCAGCATCCGCACCGCCAACGGCATCGAGGTGAAGATCCCCACCGAGCTGCTCAGCTCGGACAACGAGGTGGAGTTTTTGCACGGTGATGACGGCACGGTCTCGCTGCTGATCAAAAATGTGATCCTGTAAACACGGTCTTTTCTGCACCCCGCTGAGAGCACGGCGGCGAGGCAAAGTTTGAGGCTTTGGGTCGAGGAGCGTCTGCGGGCGTTCCTCGATCTTTTTGTTGAAATGCAAACAAAAAAGCCATCGCTTTTGCATTTCTGCATCAACGATGGCTTCGTGTTGGAGCGGCCGACGAGGCTCGAACTCGCTACCTCCACCTTGGCAAGGTGGCGCTCTACCAGATG
>CAKSWU010000013.1 GCA_934513205.1 uncultured Faecalibacterium sp.
AGAATTAGGGACTCGAACCCCAGACCCCCTGCGTGTGATGCAGGTGCTCTAACCAGCTGAGCTAATCCTCCATATTCACTTGTGCTGTGCGTTCCGAACGGGAACGTGATTATTATAGCACGGCGTCTGCAAAATTGCAAGCCCCATTTTGAAAAATTTTGCATTTTTCTTTTTTCTGCCGGTTGCTCTGTGTTGGCAAATCGTGTATACTGATAACAGAAATGTCCCACTGGGGAAAAGAGGTAACCAAAAATGCTGACACTTCGTGGAATCATCACGCTGATCGTGCTTGCCGTGCTGTTTGCGCTGGCGGTGGTCTGGATCTCCAAGCAGGGTGGCTGGAAGGGCGAGGGCTGCGGCGGCAACTGCGCGTCCTGCCACAGCCGCTGCGAAAACCCTGACAAGAAAAAGCGCTGACAACAAGCATCCCCCGGGCCCGTATCTTCTGCCGGGTCCGGGGGATACTTTTATCCGGCTGAAAACACGCCCTTCTGTGCGGCGTAGACAGCCACGGTGCTCAGCAGATCCTGCTGGGCATTCTTGTAGGTGGTGCGGCCGATGTGCAGCCGCTCGATCACCTCGTCCTCGGAACGGTTCTGGACATAGCGCAGCTCGAACAACTCTGCACGCAGCGGGTCGTTCTGCTTATAGTATGCCACGCTCTGCTCAATGGCGTCCCGCCAGTTTCGCTCCACCGGGTTGCGCGCCCAGTACCGGGTCCCGTACCGGCGCAGCGCCAGACGGGTCGTTTTGATCTGCTCTTTTGTCATACTGCTGTGCCCTCCTTCGGTTTTCCTGTGCCCGCAGCATCAGCAGGTCGGCGCGGTTCTGCTGGTCAAAAAAGCAGGCGTCCCGCTCCATCATGTTCAGCCCCAGCATGGTGCTGAGCCGCTCGGCCTCGTCCACCTTGAACTGTGTATTGCCCTGCAGCTTCTGGGACAGCGCGTTGGGGCTGATCTGCAGCGCCCGAGCCACAAACTGCAGCTTGTAGCCGCTTTCCCGGATGTATGCCCGGATCATTTCGGTATTTGCCATGGTCCCCTCTCCTTTTCAGAATGCTTTGCGCGTAACAATCTTTGGTTGTAGTATAGTCCAGCGTTGATTCATTGTCAACTGATTTTTTGAAGAATTCGGAAAAAAGTTGATTTTTGAGAACTTATTTGGTATAATACAACCAAGAGAGTCGATTCTAGGAGACAACCAAACGTTTTCCATGGAGGTTTCGTATGTCAGAGCTATCCACCCGCCTGCGCCTGCGCCGCGAAGAATTGGGACTGTCGCAGGAAGAGCTGGCCCAGCGCATGGGCTATCGCTCCAAATCGTCCATCACCAAGCTGGAAAAAGGCATCAACGACATTCCGCAGTCCAAGCTGGAGGAACTGGCCGCCGCACTGGAGACCAGCCCCGCCTACCTGTTGGGACTGGACACCCCCTGCACGCCGCCCCCGGGGTTTGAACCGCTGCCTAAGATGGTGCAGGTCCCGCTGGTGGGGTCCATCGCCTGCGGCACTCCCATCCTTGCCGAACAGAACATCGAAAGCTACATCGGTGTTCCCGCCGCATGGCATGCCGATTTTGCCCTGACCTGCCACGGCGACAGCATGGCGCCCACCATCTGCGATGGCGATATCGTCTGCATCCGCTGTCAGCCGGAGGTGGAACAGGGAGAGATCGCCGCCGTGCGCATCGGCGAGGAAGCCACCCTGAAGCACTTTCATCAGCAGGGCAGCACCGTGATCCTTTCGGCAGACAACGCCGCCTGCCCGCCCATGGTCTACGCCGGGCAGCAGCTGGAAGAGATCCGCATCGAAGGCAGGGCGGTGGGCTTCTGCCGGGGGCTGTAAGCCTGCAAACGAAATGGAGGGTCTGCCATGTTCTTCTGCCGCAAAAAGCCCGCATTCTGCTACGACCCGGCCGTGCAGCAGCCTGCGCTGCGCTGCAGCATCTGCACCGGGGAACAGGTGGCAGGGTTTCTGCACCCCGATGGTCACTTTGAATCGATCCAACTGATCCGCAGCCCGCAGGAGCTGGAAGCCTTCCGCGCCCGGTACGGCATCCCGCCGGACTGTCCCCTCAAAAAGATCTACTGAAGAAGGAGCGTTCTATGCCCACTGCACCCGAAGAAATGACCCTGAAGGTCATTGCCCATATCCACACCGCCTTCCCCACCAAATTCGGCATCCCACGCCAGAGCGGACTGGTGGACAGCCTGCGGGGCGAGATCCTCTTTGCCCCGGAATACCGCAACGCCGACGCCCTGCGCGGGCTGGAAGATTTCAGCCACATCTGGCTGGTGTGGCAGTTCTCCGGCGCGGTGCGGGACGGCTGGTCCCCCACCGTGCGTCCCCCGCGCCTTGGCGGCAACACCCGGGTGGGCGTGTTTGCCACCCGGTCACCCTTCCGCCCCAACCCGCTGGGCCTGTCCAGCGTAAAGCTGGAAGCCATCGAGCACCGCCCGGACGTGGGCCCGGTGCTCATCGTGCGGAGCGCGGACCTGATGGACGGCACCCCCATCTACGATATCAAGCCCTACATTCCCTACGCGGACTGCCACCCGGACGCCGCCGAGGGCTTTACCGGGCAGACCCGCACCCACCGGCTGCAGGTGGAGTTTCCGCCGGAGCTGCTGGCACAGGTGCCCCCTGCAGACCGGGACGGGTTGACCGGTGTGCTGTCCAGCGACCCGCGCCCCTCCTACCAGCACGACCCGCAGCGGATATACGGCATGGCGTTCGGCACACTGGAGGTGCATTTCAGGGTGGACGGCGATGTACTGACCGTGACCGGCGTGGACCGCCGGTGAGAGGGGCTTTTTATGGAACTGCGGAACATCAACACCTTTTTGCACATTGCTGAGCTGCACAGCTTTTCCCGCACGGCGCGGCAGCTGGGCTACTCGCAGTCGGCAGTCTCTGCCCAGATCGCACAGCTGGAAGCCGAACTGGGCGTGCCGCTGTTTGACCGCGTGGGCAAGACAGTGCGCCTCACCGATGCCGGCGAGACCTTTCTGGGCTACGCCCGCGCCCTGCTGACCTGCGCGCAGCAGGCACAGGCCGCGCTGCAGCCCGCCCGGCAGATCAGCGGCCGTCTGCGCATCGCGCTGGCAGACTCGGTCTGCTCTGCCTTTCTTCCCGGGCTGCTGAAGCGCTATCACGCTCTCTGCCCGCAGGTGGAGCTGGTGCTGCGCACTGCCAGCTCGGAAGAGATGCTGCAGCTGCTGAGCAGCAATCAGGCAGACCTTGTCTATACGCTGGACCAGCCCATCCTGCAGCCCAGCATCGTCCACGCCGCGGATGTGCCGGAGCCGGTATGCTTCATCGCCCCGACGCAGCACCCGCTGGCAGGGCAGACGTCTGTGACGTTGGAGCAGCTGGCACAGCAGGAATTCCTGCTCACCGAGCGGGGCATGAGCTACCGGGACGCGCTGGACCAGTACCTTGCCCCACGGGGACTGGTCATCCACCCCTATCTGGAGCTGGGCAGCGCGGCGCTGCTGTGCCAGATGGTCGAGCAGGGCATGGGATTGTCCTTTCTGCCGGAGTACATCGTGCGCCCTGCGCTGGCAGAGGGGCGGCTGGCACGGCTGAACGTACCGGACTGTGATTTGGAGATGCACCGCCAGCTGTTCTACCACCGGGACAAATGGGTCACGCCCCAGATGAATGCGTTCATTGCGCTGGTACGGCAGGATGCCCCGACAAAATAAGTGGAAATGACCGCCGCGTTCTTTGGTCCTATTCAGCGGAAAAATATTTTCAATTTCGGAATTCCGAAGCGTCTGCGGACGCTCCGGGATTCCATTTTCACGGGCAGGGCAGCCCTCTCCGTTACGCCGTAAGGTTTTGACCGAGGACGTTCAGCCATCCTCCCAAAAGAAAAACCGCCGAAGGCTTTCCTTCGGCGGTTTTTCGTAGGATAGGAGGATCAAAAATGATCTTTGCTAAGTCTTAGTTCAGGATGGTCAGCTCGGTCTCGATGTCGAACAGGTGCACCTTATGGGGATCGAATGCAACGCGGACGGTGTCTCCGTTGCGAGCCTTGGAGGTGGGAGCCACGCGGGCGGTCATCTTGTTGCCCTTGTACTCCAGATACAGGTAGATCTCAGCGCCCATCATTTCGGAAACATCGACCTGAGCATCCAGCTGGCAGTCGGTGTGCTTTGCCATAAACTCGGGCTCGTCGTCGATGTCCTCGGGACGGATGCCCATCTTGATCTTCTTGCCGACGTAAGCATCCAGCTTGCCGTCTGCGGTCTTTTCCTTGGGCAGGGGGATCACGTCGCCGCCCAGGTCAACACCGTACAGGTCGCCCTTCTTGATCAGGGTGCCGTCCAGGAAGTTCATCTGGGGGCTGCCGATGAAGCCTGCAACGAACATGTTGCACGGCATATCGTACAGGTTCTGCGGGGTATCGACCTGCTGGATGATGCCATCCTTCATGACGACGATGCGGTCGCCCATGGTCATAGCCTCGGTCTGGTCGTGGGTAACGTAGATGAAGGTGGTAGCCAGCTTCTTGTGCAGCTTGATGATCTCGGTGCGCATGCTGGTACGCAGCTTTGCATCCAGGTTGGACAGGGGCTCGTCCAGCAGGAAGACTGCCGGGTTACGAACCATTGCACGGCCCAGAGCAACACGCTGACGCTGACCACCGGACAGAGCCTTGGGCTTGCGGTCCAGCAGGTGCTCGATCTCCAGGATCTTGGCAGCCTCGTGCACGCGCTTGTCGATCTCGTCCTTCGGGGTCTTGCGCAGCTCCAGACCGAAAGCGATGTTCTTGTAAACGGTCATGTGGGGGTACAGAGCGTAGCTCTGGAACACCATGGCGATATCACGATCCTTCGGGGGAACGTCGTTGATCAGACGGCCGCCGATGTACATCTCGCCCTTGGAGATCTCCTCCAGACCGGCGATCATACGCAGGGTGGTGGACTTGCCGCAGCCAGAGGGGCCGACGAAGATGATGAACTCCTTATCCTGGATCTCCAGGTTGAAGTCGGTAACGGACGGGGCAGTTGCGCCCGGATAGATCTTGTAGATGTGCTGGCAGCTGATGGAAGCCATAATCGTTATCCTCCGTTTGATATTTTGTGTTTCACGCACTTGACGGCGTGTTGTTTCGTTGGTACTATAATAGCAGATAATTTTGTGATATAAAATAGCATTTTATTGATTAGAGGTGTCAGATATTGCTGTTTGACTGGAACACCATCGCCGCCCTTTCCGAAGTGCGGGACCTGCAGCTGTCCGCACCCTGCACCCTGACCGGCGACGGGCTGTGGGTGTGCCTTGTTTCCAGCGGACAGTGCACCGCCTGTGTGCCGGGCACCGGAGCGATGCCCGCCGGGTCTGCGCTGCTTTTGCCGCCCCAGAGCGTTTGTGCCGGGCATCTGGTCCTCAGCCGCGCCCCGCTGACCCTTGCGCCGCAGGACGCAGCCGGGTGCCACCTGCTCTGTCTGCAGCTCTCCGGTCAGGCACCGGTCCAGTTTCTGAACGGTCTGCACGAGCTGCCCTACCTTGCCATGGGCAGCTCCTGCCCTGCCGCCGCCGAGCTGATGGGCCGCCTGTCTCAGGAAGCCGCCGGTCACAGCCGCGCCCGCAGTCAGCTGGCCTATGCACTGCTGTGCGAGCTGGCGGATGCCGACAGCGCCGCCCCCGCCCTGCCGCCGCTGGTGCAGGCCGCCATCGAGGACATCCGCGCCAACTACGCGGGCCTGTATGGGGTGGAAGAGCTCAGCGAGCGGCTGGGCGTGTCCAAGAGCCACCTTGTGCGTACCTTCACCGCCGCCGTGGGGGTGCCGCCGGGCAGGTACCTGACCACCGTGCGCATCGAGGCCGCACAGCGTCTGCTGCTGCACCGGGAGTACACGCTGGACGTGGTGGCCAGCCTGTGCGGCTTTTCCGGGGCCAACTACCTGTGCCGTGTGTTCAAAAAAGAAACCGGTCAGTCCCCCGCGCAATGGCGGACGATGGCCGGTCATGCCGCCCGCAGCGGGCTTTCCCCCGAGGAAGCCCTCCGCGAACAGGAGCTTTATGTTTAGGTCGTGTCTTTTGCCTTCCTGCGGGACTCTCTGCACGCATTTTTGGCGCGGTACATGGCCTCATCGGCGCGGCGGAAGGCATCCTTCATGCTTTCCCTGCCGGCACCAAAGGTCTCCCATCCGACAGAAACGACCATTACGGGCTGGCCCTTTCCGGTGTGGCTCTTATGCCACGTTTCAAATTCGGCGTTCAGCTGTTCCACCTTATCCAGATTCCGGCGCAGCACCACGCAGAACTCATCGCCGCCCATCCGGAAGCAGCGTCCGCTGGTGCCGTATACCTCGCGCAGGCCCTGCGCCACCGTGCACAGGCATTTGTCGCCGACTGCGTGGCCATAGGTGTCGTTTATCAGCTTGAACCGGTCCACGTCAAAAAACAAGATCACGCCGGCACCGCGGTACCGTTTGAGGTAGTCCTCAAAGCTCCACCGGTTGCCCAGCTCGGTCAGACCGTCCACCTGCTGCAGGATGTCGCCGTAGAATTTGTACAGCATAATGGCCGAGATGCCCACCACCAGCCAGACGATCTCCACATCGCTGTCGTACAGGAACACTGCAATGCCGCTGACCAGAAAGACTGTGACCAGCAGCACCATCACGCCGCCGCTCTGCTGATAGTGCCAGAAGGTCTGCAGCCCCTGCACCAGATAATACACGACGCCGAAGCAATAGAAGGCGATGTACACCGCGTACAGCGGACCGTGGTGGTAGATGTTCTGCGCATCCACATACCAGATCTGCCCCGTGAACAGGGTCACGGTCTCCAGCACCACATGAAGCGCCAGCAGCCTGCTGATGTGCTTCTCCCACAGGATGTGGCTGCTGAGGCTTTTGCCGCACAGAAGCCCCAGATACGGCGCGCTGCACAGCTCGATGTATTTTACCAGCTTATGCAGCCAGATGTACTTTGCCGGGGTGCCGTCCAGTGCATTGCCCAGCCACTCGCACAGCGCCGCCGTGCTGATGACCAGAAACAGGACCCGGGTGATGTTCTTGCGCTCCCGGTCCAGTGTTGTGTTGAAGCTGACCGCCGCCAGCATGATCATCATGGCAAACACCACAAATCCGGTATTGACTGTATAGTAAGGATCCATTGCGTTTCCCTCACCTTATGGTTAAGCTCTCCGGGCTCTGCCCTCCCGTATAGTATACCTGTTTCTCCCCGTCTTTTCAAGAAAGCACTGAGTTGTTTTTACATTTTATCGGCCTTTTTCCGCAGCAGCAGGAACAGCGTCAGCAGCGCCGTCAGCAGCTCCGAAGCCGGGAAGGCCGCCCATACGCCGTCCATGCCGAACAGGCGGCTCAGCAGCAGGGAAAACGTCACGATCGCCGCCATGCCCCGGCAGATGGAGGTGATGGACGCCTCCACAGGGCGGTTGGTGGCGCTCAGGTAACCCGCCGCCATGATGTTGAACCCGGCAAAGAAATACCCCACAAAGTACATCCGCATGCCGGTGTGGGCAAGCTGTGCCATCTGCACCGAGTTCTCACTGTTGAACCAGCCCACGAAGGTGTCGGTCAGTCCGAACACCGCCGCATACAGCACCGCTGCCAGTGCCAGCGCCGTGGCGCTGCCCAGCACCAGCAGCCTGCGGGCACCCGCCCGGTCGTTCTTGCCATAGCAGTGGCTCACCAGCGGCTGCGCGCCCTGCGCCACACCGTTGAAGATGGCAGTCGCCACCAGTGCAAAGTTTGCCACCACGCCATAGGCTGCCACAGCCACGTTGCCTGCCAGCCCCAGCAGCAGGAAGTTGAACACCGTGGTGGTGACGCCGGAGGACAGCTCCCCCACAAAGCCGGAGACGCCCAGCTGACAGCTCTGCCCCAGCAGCCGCAGCGAGGGCATCTGCCGCACGAACTGCAGGTCGTTCTGCTTTTTGAAGAAATGCCGACTGCAGACCGTCATGCTGATGATGGGAGACACTGCGGTCGCCAGCGCCGCACCGGCAAGCCCCAGCCCCATGGGGAACATGAAGATGTAGTCGAACACCACGTTGAACAGGCTGCTGCTCAGGGTCGCCACCATGGCAAGCGAGGGGTCGCCGTCGTTGCGTACAAAGGCCGCCACGATATAGTTGCACATGAAAAAGGGGGTGAACATCAGGAAGATGCGGGCGTAGGGGATGCCCAGCGCCACGATGCCGGCATCGCCGCCCATCAGCCGCAGCAGCGCCCCGGGGCAGAACAAGCCCGCCAGAAGAAAGGGCACCGATGCCAGACAGGCGCAGAAAATGGCATTGGAGAAATACCGCTGCGCCCGGTCATTGCCCTGCGCCCGAAGGATCGCATACCGGGTGGCAGCCCCAAGACCGATCATGGAGCCGATGGCAAAGATCAGGTTGTAGATCGGCAGGCAGAGGTTCAGCAGGGCCACGCCGTTGGTACCGGTGGCCTGCGCGATAAAGTAGGTGTCTGCCAGAATGTAGCAGGAGGTGCCCAGCAGGCCGAAGATATTCTGGGATACGTATCGAAAGAACTGTCTTGTCAGATCCATGAATTTTTCCTTTCGCATTTCGTGCATATATCGGCATATTTTATCACACCTGCACGGGCAAGTCAACACAAAAATGCCCTGCACCGTCCAAAAGTGCTTCCGTTCCCGCTCGTACCGGGAACAGCAGCCGAAACACATCCAAGGAGAAAAGGAGCATCGGTATGGACTATCAAAACGCGGCACAGCAGGTCCTGGACTGCATCGGCGGCAGGGAGAATATCCTCTCGGCGGCGCACTGCGCCACCCGCCTGCGTCTGGTCATTGCGGACGACCGCAGCGTCCGCAAGAAAGAGCTGGAGAACGCAGAGGGCGTCAAGGGCGTCTTTGAGGCGCAGGGACAGCTGCAGATCGTCTTTGGCACCGGCACGGTGAACAAGGTCTACGATGCCTTCCTCCGTCTTGCCGACATCGAGGGCAGCAGCAGGCAGCAGGTCAAACAGGCCACCGCCGCCGGAGACTTTGCCCTGCGCATTGCACAGGGGGGCGAACTGGTGTATACTGAACAGGACCGCCTGTGCGTGCTGCGCTTTTCCGACCCTGCCATAGCGGACGGACGCACCCGGCGCAGCACCGTGCTCCGCGCGCCCTGCCGCAGTCTGCGGGTGGTGGGCGACCGCTCCTCGCTGGAGTTTTTCCTCAACGACGGCGCAGCGGTGTTCAGCACCCGGTACTACCCCGTCCCCGGCAATGTAACGGTGAACATAACAGGCACCGATGCCGTTCTTTCCGCTCTCTGAAAAGCCCCTTTTCGGGGGGCAGGTCGATCATCATTCTGGAGGTTCTCTATGTCCGGCAGCACGCTGTTTTCCATCGGTGAAGCACTCATTGATATGATCCCCTCCCGGGTGGGATGCGCCTTTGACGAGGTGCCCTCCTTCCGTCCCCGGGTGGGCGGCGCTCCCGCCAACGTGTGCGCCGCCTTTGCTCGTCTGGGCGGGCAGAGCGCCTTTCTGGGACAGCTGGGTGACGACCCCTTCGGGCATAAGGTCGCCCGGGAGCTGGCAGACTGCGGCATCGACCTCTCGCACCTTGCCTTTACCGACAAGGCCAACACGGCGCTGGCCTTTGTCAGCCTGCAGGAGGATGGCGGCCGCACCTTCAGCTTCTACCGCAAGCCCTCGGCGGATCTTTTGTACGCCCCGGAGCAGCTGGACCCGGCGTGGTTCCGCGATGCCTTTGCCCTGCACTTCTGCAGCGTCTCGCTGGTGGACAGCCCCATGCGCTACGCTCATCTGGCTGCCATCACCTTCGCCCGGGAGGCCGGGGCCATTGTAAGCTTTGACCCCAATCTGCGCTTTCCCCTCTGGCCCGACCGGGAGATGCTGCGGCAGACCGTGCTGCAATTCCTGCCGCTGACCCACATTTTGAAGATCTCGGACGAGGAGCTGGAATTTCTCACCGGCACTGCGGACATCGAAGCCGCCCTGCCCCGGCTCTTTGCGGGGGATGTGCAGCTGGTGCTGTACACCTGCGGCAGCCGGGGAGCTTCTGCCTTCACCCGCACTGCCCGGGCCCATGCCGCCTGCCGGAAGGTGAAGGCAGTGGACACCACCGGTGCCGGAGACGGCTTCATCGGCTCCTTCCTGTGGCAGCTGTCGCGGGACGGCATCACCGCCGACAAGCTGGAAAAGCTGAGCCGGACCCGGCTGGAGCGCTATCTTGCCTTTTCCAACCGGTTCTGCGGCATCAGCGTGCAGAAAAACGGGGCCATTGACAGCTATCCCACGCTGGAGCAGATGGAGGAATGACAAAACGGGACCGCTGCGCCAAACGCAGCGGTCCCGTTTTGTCTGTGTGCGGAATGGCTCAGATCACATAGTCGTTCCCGGCCTGATCCGGCAATGCCAGATCTGCCAGTGTGATGCTGCCAAAATAGTTGGAGATCAGCTGGTCCAGCCCCTTCCACATCTCGTAGGTGCGGCAGCCTGTCATGCGGGAGCAGGCCGCCGCACCGGGGGTCAGGCAGCTGACCGGGGCAAGGCTGCCCTCGGTCAGCATCAGGATCTCGCTGACGGTGTACTGATCCGGGCTGCGGGTCAGGCGGTAGCCGCCGCCCTTGCCCCGCAGCCCCTCCAGAAAGCCGTTCTGCACCAGCACCTTGAGGATGTTCTCCAGATATTTTTCCGAGATCTCCTGCCGGGCTGCCACCGCCTTGAGGGGAACGTATTTTTCGGACTGATGCTCAGCCAGGTCGATCATCACGCGCAGTGCATAGCGCCCTTTGGTGGACACGATCATAGTTTCGTCTACTCCCTTTACGCTGCAAATTATTTTAAACCTATTATACAACAGGGTAAATAATATTTCAATCCCGCTTTTTTCAAAAAATCCATTGACAACCGGCACTGCGGGGGCTATAATACCATCAAACCCATAAACAATGTTGGTTTAAAGGTATTACCGGGTCATCCGGCTGGGCGCACGCCGCCCATACAAACTGTATCAGGGAGGAAACCACCATGAGCAAGATCTACACCGCCGCCGACCAGCTGATCGGCCACACCCCGCTGCTGGAGCTGACCCACATCGAAAAGGAGCAGGGCCTGTCCGCCCGCATCCTTGCCAAGCTGGAATATCTCAACCCCGCCGGGTCGGTGAAGGACCGCATCGCCAAAAAGATGATCGACGATGCCGAGGCCAAGGGACTGCTGAAGGAAGGCTCGGTCATCATCGAGCCCACCTCCGGCAACACCGGCATCGGTCTGGCTGCCGTGGCAGCTGCCAAGGGCTACCGCATCATCATCGTCATGCCCGAGACCATGAGCGTGGAGCGCCGCCAGCTGATGAAAGCCTACGGTGCCGAGCTGGTGCTCAGCGAAGGTGCCAAGGGCATGAAGGGTGCCATCGCCAAGGCCGATGAGCTGGCAAAGGAGATCCCCGGTGCCTTCATCCCCGGTCAGTTCGTAAACCCCGCCAATCCGCAGGCACACATCGAGACCACCGGCCCCGAAATCTGGGAGGACACCGATGGCAAGGTAGACATCTTTGTGGCAGGCGTGGGCACCGGCGGCACCATCACCGGTGTGGGCAAGTACCTGAAGAGCAAGGACCCCGCCGTTAAGGTGGTGGCGGTGGAGCCTGCTTCCTCTCCGGTGCTGAGCAAGGGCACTGCCGGTGCACATAAGATCCAGGGCATCGGCGCAGGCTTTGTGCCGGACGTGCTGGACACCACCGTCTATGACGAGATCATCGCCGTGGAGAACGACGATGCCTTTGCCGCCGGTCGTCTTGTGGGCCGCAAGGAGGGCGTTTTGGTGGGCATCTCCTCCGGTGCCGCCGTCTGGGCCGCCCTGCAGCTGGCAAAGCGCCCGGAGAACGCCGGCAAGAACATCGTGGTCCTGCTGCCCGACACCGGCGACCGCTACCTGTCCACCCCGCTGTTTGCCGAATAATTCCAAATCGTCTTTCGCTCCCGCCCTGCACCCCGCAGAGCGGGAGTTTTTGTTTGGAAGCAAAACGATTTGAATGCGCTCCGCGTTCGCTTTGCGCATAGTCAGCGGAATAATTATTTTTATTTGTAGTTTCGAAACGCCTGCGGGCGTTTCGAAACTACTTTTTCACAAGAGGGTTTTGAGGCGAACTCCCTCAGTCAAAACCTGACGGTTTTGACAGTTCCCTCTGGGAGGGAGCCTCTGGCGCGACCGGAAGGTTTGCGCTTTAACCGGAAACTTTTCCGCCATGCCAAGGGCTCTCCCTTTGGGAGAGCTGTCACCGTAGGTGACTGAGAGGGCGAGGACGCTTACGGGGTACTTTCTCCCCTTTCCTCACGCCCGATTTTATGCTACAATACCGGTAACAAAAATCGTTTGGAGAAACGCCCATGCTTTATTATGTTGCCCCCATGGAGGGCCTGACCGACCGGGTGTGGCGGCAGGTGCACCAAAAGTGGTTCGCCGCTCCCGGCGCGCCCGCCCGCTACTACGCCCCCTTTCTTTCCCCGCCGGAGAACCGGGTGCTCATCAAAAAGAAGATGGCAGAGCTTGCCCCCGAGGCAAACCCCGGGGCGTCGGTCATCCCGCAGCTGCTGGCAAAGGACGGCGCGCTGGCAGTCTGGATGATCGAACAGCTGCGTCAGCTGGGCTATGCCGAAGTGAACCTGAACCTCGGCTGCCCCGCCGGCACCGTCACCGCCAAGGGCAAGGGCTCCGGCATGCTGCGGGATCTTGCAAAGCTGGACGCTTTTCTGGACGCGGTATTTTCCGGCACCGCCGGTCCCATCTCGGTCAAGACCCGGCTGGGGGTGGAAGCGCCGGAGGAGTTCGACGCCATTCTGAAGGTCTATAACCGCTACCCCATCTCGGAGCTGACCATCCACCCCCGGGTGATGCGGCAGCAGTACCGGGGCAAAGCTGACCGCGCCGCCTTTGCCGCCGCGCTGCCCCGATGCACCATGCCGGTGTGCTACAACGGCGATGTGTCCACCGTGGAGGACCTGCGCGGGCTGGAGGAGCGGTTCCCGGAGCTTTCCGGCGTCATGGTGGGGCGGGGCATCATTGCCGACCCCGCCCTGCTGCGCAAAGCCTGCGGCGGGGCGGCAGCCACCCGGGAGGAGCTGCAGGGCTACCTGACCGACCTGTACCACGGCTACACTGAGCTGTTCGGCTCGGCGGGGTGCGCTGTCAGCCGGATGAAGGGGCACTGGTTCTACCTCATCCACTGCTTTGCCGGGGCCGAAAAGCTGGAAAAGCAGCTGCGCAAGGTCCGGGAGCCGTGGGAGTATGAGGTGGTGGTGAACCAGATCTTTACCCTGCCGCTGGTGGGGAAATGATCAAAACAGTCTCCGCGTGTAAAAAAAGCCCGCCGTCTTTGCAGACAGCGGGCGGAAAAGAACCGTATTACACGTTGAGATAGCTGCGCAGCATGGCCTGCAGCAGATCGTCACGGTCCACCTTGCGGATCATGGAACGGGCGTTCTTGTAGGTCGTGATGTAGGTGGGGTCCTCAGACAGGATATAGCCCACCAGCTGATTGACCGGATTATAGCCTTTTTCTTTCAAGGCATCGTACACCTGCTGCACGATCTCGTGGATCTCGTAGTCCTTTTTATCGTGGATCGAAAAAATAGCAGTCTCGCCACTCATGGAATACACCCCCTCAGCTAGAACTATGCTCATTGTACACGAATCGGGCCAAAACTTCAAGACAAAGACCCGTACTTTGCACAGTTTGCATAAAATTTCCGGTTTTGTTTTTGCAGGCTGACGGTCTGCATCATCCGCTTTGCGGTGAAAGGAGTTTCCCCTATGCTGTTTGGCATCGGCTGCGACCTGTGCAGCATCGCACATCTGGAAAAAAGCCTTACCAGTCCCCACGCCGCCGCCTTTGTGCGGCGGGTCTACGGCGAAGCCGAGCGCGCCGCGCTGGAGCTGGACGCCCCCCTGTGCGGCGGGCGGGGCAGTGCCCACCGGCTTGCCAGCGCTGCCGCCGATTTTGCCGCCAAGGAAGCCTTTCTCAAGGCTGCAGGGACCGGGCTGCGGGAGCCGTTTTCCCTCTGCGAGATCGAGGTGCTCCGGGCGGAGAACGGCGCGCCGGTGTACCGGTTCAGCGGGCGCACCGCCGACTGGGTGCACTGCCGCCGCCTGACCGCCCGGCTCTCGCTGAGCCACGAGGGCGGCATGGCGCTGGCGTTCTGCACGCTGGAAACGGAAAGCTGACCGCGTCCGCTGCATACAATGGAATATCCCCCCGCACTGCATAAGCCCTTGGCGGCCTGCTCATACTGAAGGCAGACAGGATGCGCCGGCCCATCACATAGCGGGGCACATCCTCCGGACACAGGGAGGGAGATTCCATGGAGGTACACAGAGGAGAAGTTTTTTACGCCGACCTTTCGCCGGTGGTGGGGTCGGAACAGGGCGGGGTGCGTCCGGTGCTGATCGTGCAGAACGAGATCGGCAACCGGCACAGCCCCACGGTGATCGCAGCCGCCATTACATCCCGGCTGGACAAAGCCCGGCTGCCCACCCACATCAATATCCGGGCACAGGACACCGGCCTTGCCAAGGACAGTGTGGTGCTGCTGGAACAGATCCGCACGCTGGATAAGCACCGGCTGCGTCAGCGCGCCGGACAGATCACCCCGGAGGATCAGAAGCGGGTGGATCAGGCACTGGACGTCAGTCTGGGTCTGAGCACCTACTGACTGCCAAAAACATCGGAATGGAGAAACGCATGGAATACCAATATCACGTCCTGCCGGGCCGTTACCGGCACTTTAAGGGGAACGAATATCAGGTGCTTGGCATGGCCCGCCACAGCGAGACCGAAGAGGAGCTGGTGGTCTACCGCGCCCTCTACGGTGAGCAGGGTCTGTGGGTGCGCCCCGCCGCCATGTGGTGCGAGACCGTAGACCGGGACGGCAGGGTGCAGCCCCGGTTCGTCCGCATCGGAGACTGACACCGCCTTACAAAACGCCCCCTGTCCGCGTTGGACAGGGGGCGTTTTGTATTGTAGGAGAAAAATGTTTGAGAAACGCGCAGTCAGAAGGCGCTTACGCCTTTTGGGCCTCTCCCTCCGGGAAGATGATCTTGTTCACGAAGAAGAAGATGACCATGGAGATGCCGCCGTTGAGCACGGTGGTGCCGATGTTGTAGATGAAGTCCGGCACCAGCAGGCCAGCCACCGCCACCCAGATGCAGTTGATGGAGTTGACGATGCAGGTGATGATGCAGAACGCCAGCACATACCAGCCGATCTGCTTTGCCAGATTGCCCTTGCTGCGGAACACAAAATTGCGCTGGATGGGGAAATTGATGCACTCGCCGATGACCATAGCGATCATGTAGGCGCAGAAGTAGGGCAGACCGCCGTGGGCGGCATCGTAGCCGAGGATGTTCCACTTGAAGGTCTCACCGAACAGGGTGATGTCGATGCCCGGCCAGCCGAAATCCACCACCGGCAGGCTGGCAAAGGCCTTGGGCAGGAATTGCAGCAGCAGATACTTGAACACGGTGATGAGGTTGGACACGATGACGAACAGGCCGCCCTCGCGCACCCACTTGGCAGCGGCAGGGTGCTTTGCCGCAAAGTTATTCCAGAAATTCATAGCTTGGCTCCTCTCAGCTGTTTTTCAGGCGCTCTTCCATGCGGCTGTTCAGCACGATGTTCTTCACAGCCTCCAGCAGCACCCGCACAAGACCGATGACCCAGAAGCCCTTCAGCTCCATGACGATGCCGTCCACCATGCCCATGCTGATGGCACCGTTGGTCATCTTTGCCAGCGCCCGCAGGGGCATATTGTACTGGAACAGGATGTTCAGGTCCGGCTTGCCCTTTTTGATGCTGCGGCGCAGCAGCGCACCCAGCACGGCGGCAGCCAGCCAGCCGATGGGGCTGCGGCTGTGGCCCATCTCGCCCAGCGTCATGTTGCGGTCGATGGCCACCTTGTCCTCCGGGATGGGGCGGCCCAGCAGGGCGGCAAATTCTTCATCCGGCACACTGGTCACGTTCCCGGTCATGTAGTGGGGCAGCGTCAGCCCGGTGTAGGGGTCCGGGGCACCGGTTCCGTCCACCGTGACGGCGGCGCGCAGGCGGATGTCGGCGCTGGAAGCGCCCACCAGCAGCTGATAGCTGCCGCCCTCCACCTCCCAGCGGTCGGTGGCAACGTTCCAGTAGCGGAACGCCTTGTCGTCCAGCGGAATGGTGACGGTCTTGCTCTCTCCGGCTGCCAGCTGCACCTTGGCAAAGCCCTTCAGCTCCTTGGCGGGGCGGAACACTTTGGCGTCCGGCTTTGCCACATACAGCTGCACCACCTCGGCACCGGCGCAGCTGCCGGTGTTGGTGACGGTCAGGGTGGCGCCGGAAGCGTCTGCTTTCAGGTCACTGTAAGCAAAGGTGGTATAGCTCAGGCCGTAGCCGAAGGGGAAGCCCACCGGACGGTCGGCGGTGTCGTAGTAGCGGTAGCCCACATACAGGCCCTCGCGGTACTGCACCGTGCGGCCCGCGCCGCCGAAGTTCTCGTGTGCGGGGGTATCGGCGTAGCTGCACGCCCAAGTCTCAGCCAGCTTGCCACAGGGGTTCTGCGCGCCGGTGAGCACCTCGACCAGTGCACCGGCACCGGCCTGACCGCCCAGACAGCCGTAGACCAGCGCCTTGCAGTCCTTGACCCATGCGCTTTCCAGCGAGGAGCCCGCGCTCAGCAGCACCACCACGTTGGGGTTTTCCGCGGCGACCGCGGACAGCAGCTCCAGCTGGTTTTCTGCCAGCTTCATGTCGGCGCGGTCGATGCCCTCGCTCTCCTTGATCTCGTCCAGACCCAGAAACAGCAGCACCACATCGGCGTTCTTTGCCAGCAGCACCGCCTCAGCCTTCAGGGCCTCGTCGGGCTTGCCCTGCCGGTCAAAGCCCTTGGCGTAGCCAACGCTGTTCAGGCCGCTCTCTGCAAGGCAGTCCAGGAAGGAGTCCACCTTGATGGAGTTGACGGCGCTGGAGCCCGCACCCTGATAGCGGGGCGTCTGGGCAAAGTCGCCGATGACCGCCACCTTTTCCCCCTTTGCAAGGGGCAGCAGACTGTTTTCGTTCTTCAGCAGCACGATGCTCTGGGCAGCAGCCCGGCGCGCCAGTGCATGGTGGGCATCGGCATCAAACTTGCCGGGTGCGGCGTCCACCGCCGCTTTGGTGGTAAACACCAGTTCCAGCAGTTCGTCCAGCCGGGCGTCCACGTCCGCTTCGGTGAGTTTTCCGGTCTGCACTGCCTTCATCAGCTCCCGGACAGAATCGCCGCCGGGGGCGGGCATTTCCAGCGTGGAGCCGTTCTTCACGCCCAAAGCGTGGTCGTTGCTGCCGCCCCAGTCGGTGACCACCGCGCCGTCAAAGCCCCAGTCCCTGCGCAGGATGTCCTGCAGCAGATGGGCGTTCTCGTTGGCGTAGGTGCCGTTGATGAGGTTGTAGGCGGACATGATGGACTTGGGCTGCGCCTCTTTGACCACCATCTCGAAGCCGGTCAGGTAGATCTCCCGCAGGGTGCGCTCGTCCACGATGGAGTCCGCGGCCATGCGGCGCAGCTCCTGACTGTTCACGGCAAAGTGCTTGGGGCAGGCGGCGATGCCGTTTTTCTGGATGCCGCGGACGTAGGCCGCCGCCATCTTACCGGAAAGGTAGGGGTCCTCCGAGAAATACTCGAAGTTGCGGCCGCACAGGGGGCTGCGTTTGATGTTCAGGCCGGGGCCCAGCAGCACCGACACGCCCTGTGCCGCTGCCTCCTCGCCCATGGCAGCGCCCACAGCCTCACCCAGCGTGGGGTCCCAGCTGTTGGCTACCGTAGCCGAGGTGGGGAAGCAGGTGGCGGGCACGCTGGGGTTCAGTCCCAGATGGTCGGCGGCACCGGCCTGCTTGCGCACCCCGTTGGGGCCGTCCGACAGAGTGATGGAGGGGATGCCCTTGCCCGGCAGGGCACGGGTGTCGAACACCGTGCCGCCGCTCAGCAGAGCGCACTTCTCTTCCAGACCCAGCGTTTTGATGATATCTGCGTGTTTCATGGCGTTTTTCCTCTTTGCCTTTTCAAATCCAGAAAAGGCCCGCTGTTTTTACGCAGCGGGCCTTTTATCTGGTTTCAGTTCAGGTGCTGCATCCGTTCAGAATGTCTTGCCCTAGATCAGGCGTTGACTTCCTCTTCCTTGCGCTTTTTGTAGCCCTTGAGGGTCTTGACTTCCAGCGTCACGAACAGCAGAGCTACCAGAACATCGGCACCGATCAGGATGATCTGCCACTTTGCCAAACCGGGGTTCAGGTTCTCCGCTTCGTATGCGCGGCTGTTGACCACGGTGTAGAGGATGTTCTTTGCGGACTCGCGCAGTGCCTGCTTGCTGCTGTTGGTCAGCACGGTGACCTCGTTGAAGTCGTTGCCGGTGGTGCAGAGCATCAGGTCGCTGCCGTTGCGCACGCCCTGATCTGCGGTCATGTAGCCGTAGACGCCGAAGTAGTCGGTCTCCACAAAGCCCACGAAGCCCCACTCGCCGCGCAGGACGTTCTTCAGCAGCTCGGAGCAGCCGCCCGCCCAGCGGGTACCAATGTAGTTGAAGGAGGACATGACAGCGTGGCAGTCAGCATCCTTCACAGAGATCTCAAAGGGTTTGAGGTAGATCTCGCGGATGGCCTGCTCGTTGGACCAAGTGGCCAACATGGAGGTACGGTTGCCTTCCTGATCGTTCAGAGCAAAGTGCTTCATGTAAGCGTAGACGCCGTGTTCCTGAGCACCCTTGATGGCGTTGGAAGCCATCACGCCGGACAGCACGCCGTCCTCGGAGTAGTACTCGAAGTTACGGCCAGAGAATGCAGTGCGGTGGATGTTCATAGCGGGGCCGTACCAGCCGGAGGTGTCCATCTCATTGGCCATCTCGCCGATGCTGTCGCCGAAGGCGTGGGCCAGATCCTTGCTCCAGGTCATGCCGATGAGGGTAGCAGCCGGGAAACCGACAGAACCGACGCCGGTGAAGTTGTTGTTGATGGAAGCAGGGCCGTCACAGTCGTTGGTGCGGACCTTATCGATGCTGGAAATGGAAGCGGTCTGGTAGCCGCCGAAGCCGATGATCTGCTGCAGATCGTCGATGGACATCTGATCCAGCAGGGCATCCCACTGGGGATCGTTGTAATCCACGCCGCGCAGGTCAGCCAGCTTCAGGCCATTCTTTGCATCGGTGGTGATATCGGCAGCGTTTGCGTCGTCATCCTGCTGATAGCCAGCTTCAACGTAGGTGTGTGCGTTGTCGAACGCAGCCTTGTCCGCATCGGACATCTCATAGTTTGCGGGAGCAGCGGTAGCCTCAGCGTAGTTGGCAAAGCCATCGGCACGGGACAGATAGGTGATCTCGCCTTCTGCGAAATCGAACTCGTTGGTCGCAGCCACAGCATCGCTGTCGCGCTTGTTGGACTCGTTGTACAGGATCTCAGAGGCCACGGTGTAGGTCTGGGAATCGGCGACGTTGTGGGAGTCGTCGTTCGCGCTGATGACATAGTCGCCAGCTTCCAGCACATAGCAGCCGTTGGTCTGGTAATCATAGGAAGCCAGGTCCTCCACCGGGATGGAGAACTCGATGGTCTCGGATGCGCCGGGGGCCAGCTCAGAGGTCTTGGCGAAGTCCAGCAGGTTTGCGGAAGCCTTTTCGATGCCGCCGTTGGTGTAGGGAGGATTGCTGTAAATTTCCACAACATCCTTGCCCGCAACGGAGCCGGTGTTGGTAACGGTAACGCTGAAGTTCAGGTTGGTGCCGTCGGAGGTGATGTCGCTCATCTCCTTGGTAAAGGTGGTGTAGCTCAGGCCGTAGCCGAAGGGATAGACCACTTCTTTGTCGTAGTCGATGAGACCCTCGGCAGCAGCGGTTTCGTAGAACTTGTAGCCCACATAGATGCCTTCCACATAGTTGACGAAGGACGGGGTGGTGCCTTCCGGATCAAAGAAGCTGGAATCGGAATTCAGCTCCTCGGTGTTGGTGTACTTGAAGTCACCGAAGTTGTTCCACCACGGAGCGGCGGTCAGGTCGGAAACATAGGTATCAGCGGTACGACCGGAGGGGTTCACCTCGCCGGAGACCACCTTGCCGAAGCCCTCAAAGCCGGACTGACCGGTACCGGGGCAGAGCAGCACGCCCTTGATCTGGGGGTACTTGCTGACGAAGTCCATCTGGAAGGCGTTTGCGCCGTTGTAGACCAGAATGACGTTGTCGAAGTTTGCAGTGACCAGATCCAGCAGTTCCTCCTCGCGGTTGGACAGCTGCAGGAAGTGGTCGCCCTTGTCCCAGTCGTTGCCCTCGTTCAGGGTATCGTCGTAGGTGCCGTTGTAGTAAGCGGTGCCGCGATCAGAACCGTAAGCCTGTGCCACACGGCGGACCCAGCTGCCGTCTACCACAGAAGCCATATCGGTGGGAAGGTCGGCACCCTCACCGCCCACGCGGGTGATGACCACCATAGCGGTGTCAGAGAATGCTTTTGCGTTCTCCATCATCTCGTCGGTGTACAGATTGACATTGGGCTCCGGCAGAGTCCAGTCCTGTGCCACCATGCCCACGCTGGGACGGTCGGCCTTGTAGTCGGTGTAGAACTTGCTCAGTTCCTCGTTGGTCTGGATGCCGGCATCGTGCAGGCCGGTCAGCAGGTCGGTAACGGGGTAGGCGGTGTTCAGTGCACCGGAACCGGTGCCGCCGTAGCAGGGGTTGGTAGAGGACCAGCCAAAGACGTTCAGCTTGGAACCGGAAGCCACAGGCAAGATGTTATCCTCGTCCTTTGCCAGAACCACGCCCTCTGCGGTGATCTCATTCACCAGCTGGGTGGCCTTTGCAGAGGTTTCCTCGCTGATGGTGCCGCTGCCGGACACCAGATCCAGCATGGTGGACATGGGGCCGGTGCAGATCAGGTTGACAACGATGGTCAGTGCCAGCAGAATGGCAAGGCCAGACTGTGCACGGATCATCTTTTTCTTTGCTTTGGGCAGTTTGCGCACCGCGATCATCACAACGACCGCCAGCGCAAGCACTACGCCAAACGCGATGAGGTACCCACGAACATTCGTAAGGACCTGCATCACGTCATCCATATTGATGGACAACATAGTTTTCTCCTCCTTTTTCTCTTGCGTACAGATCATGGCGGGGACCTCCCCGCCAGCTTGGCTTTATGATACCAGAAATCGCCCGGGAATTTTCAGTTTGTTCACAATCTGTCGTTTTGGGTGCACAACCTGCAAAAAGTTTCAAATTGGTTTCATTTTTTATTGTGCTTATTCACAACTTCACTGCCCCTGATTTTGTGCATATCGCAAAAAAGGGCGGGGATCACTCCCCGCCCTCGGTCTGTTGAATCCCCGCCTGCGGCAGAAGCACCCGCAGGGTGAACCAGCCGTCCTCCCAGTGCACGGTCATGCTGCCGCTGTGCTGCTGCGCAGCCGCCCGCAGGCTGCGCAGGTCGTAACCGCCGTGGGCACTGCGCAGCGGCAGACCGTCTGCACCCAGCTCCACCGGCTTTTTGCAGTAGTTCTCCACCCGGAACAGCACAAAGCCGTTCTGGGCATACACCGCCGTGCGGATCAGCCGCTTTTCCGGGTCCTGCTCGGCGGCGCAGCTTTCAATGGCGTTGTCCAGCGCGGTGCCCACCAGCGTGCAGATCTCCCGGGTGGACAGATGGTCCAGCAGATGCCCGTCTGCCACGCTGGTCATGCGGATCTGCTTTTCCTGACATTCCATGCTCTTGGCGGTAAGCAGGATGTCCAGCACCGGGTTTCCGGTCTTGTTCTCCGCCTCATACTGCAGAATGCTGTTTTCCATCTTTGCCAGCGCCGCGTCCTGCTTGGCGCGGTCCCGCTGGGCACGGATATCAGCGATCTGGACCTTCAGTTCATGGTAGCGGCTGTTGATGAGCTCGATGCCCTCCTTGCTGCGCTTGTACTGTTCGTACTGCCGGTGCAGCACATTGTCCATGGCAGAAAGCTCCTGATGCAGCGCACTCTCCCGCAGTTGCTCGTGCTGCAGCGTCAGGATCAGCACCCCGCAGAAATCCACCAGCGTACGGATGCAGAACACGTTCATGGTCGCCGGGCTCTCCCCCAGAAACAGAAAGTTGCTGACCACGAACACCGTGCCCGCCATGACAAATGCCGCCAGTGCAGCCTTGTTGCTGATGTCCAGATGCTTTTCGGGCAGCGGACGGCTGCGCTCCAGCCAGAACAACAGGCCGTAGACCGCGCCGTAGACCGCCGCCAACAGCGCCAGCGCCAGCGGGTCAAAGCCGCTCCGGTGCGGGAACAGCCAGCAGTGCAGCTGCCATTCTGCGCTGGCAGCAAACTCTGCCAGCAGAAACGCCCGGGCGGTGATGTACAGTGCCTCCAGCCAGTTGACCGCCCGGCTGCCCCACAGGTACCCGTAGAGCAGCAGCACCGCGCAGAGCATGCAGGGCACCCACCACGCCAGCGGCACATAGCCGGTCTTGTGCAAAAAGATTCCCAGCACCAGTGCCCACACCACCGTGACCGCGGTCTGCCGGTGGAACCGCCGCGGCAGGCGGCGGGCGTAGAGCAGCACCGCCAACACCTCTGCCAGCGCCGTGTACAGGCGGGGGATGTTCGGCAGGATCATGCCATTCCCTCCCCGCCGATGTAGTCTGTCAGGGTGGCAAGAAAGCTCTTGCGCTTGGGGCGGCTGATCTGCAGCTCATAGGGTCCCACCTGCACCGTGTTCTGCTGCACCGCCTGCACCTGCGCCAGATTTACCAGATAGCCGCTGTTGCAGCGGGCAAAGGGGCGGCCCGCCAGCTTTTCCTCCACTGCCTTGAGGGTGCCCGGTGCCGAAAAATCGCCGTCCTCGGTGTAGTAATGCACCCGGTGGCCTTCGCTTTCCAGATAATACAGCCGGGAGCTGTCCAGCCGCCGCAGGCCGCTCTCCACCGGGACCATGAGATAGTGGCTGGCGCGGCGGGCCAGATTTTTCTCGGCCTTTTTCAGCTGCTCGGAAAATGCAAAATACGGCACCGGCTTCAGCACATAGTCCAGTGCCCCCACCGCATAGCCCTTGATGGCATACTGCGGCATGTTGGTGATGAAGATCAGGATCACGTCCGCATCCATCTTTCGGATGCGCTCTGCCGTGGCCATGCCGTCCAGATGCTTCATCTCCACATCCAGAAAAATAATATCGTAGACGGCGCGGTACCCGTCCAGAATGTCCACTCCGTCCGCAAAGACCGTCACCTCAAATTCTGTCCCGTACTGCCGGGTATACCGCCGGACATACTCCTGCAGGTTCTCCTGCACCTTTGCGTCGTCCTCTACGATCGCGATCCGGATCACTGCGATCCCTCCTTCTCTGCCTGTACTGTCATCCTGCCGCCGCAGCTTCTCCTTTTATTATAAGCGATGTTCCCCGGGGATTGCAAGAGCCGCCTGCCGCCTGACACGCAAAAAGCGCCCCGGTTTCCGTTTCCGGAAACCGGGGCGCTTCAAACACGTTATGGATGCAGGGTCGTGCTTCAGCCTGCCGGGTTCAGCAGCGACTGGAACCATGCACGGATGCCGTACTTGGTCTGCAGGGTCTTGAACATCGCAACCGTGGCGGTGTGGACCTTTTCGCTCATGGCGTTGCTTGCGGTGGTGGCAGCGTTCTGCTTTGCTTCCAGACTGTCTGCCGCAGCAACTGCTGCCTTGGTCTTCTGGAAGTCCTTCAGGATCTGCTTCTGGAGCGCCTTGTAGGTGGTCTTGACGCCTGCCTTATCCAGCTCCGAAACATTGCCGTAGGTCAGCAGGTTGGACAGCGCATCCCGTGCGCCGTAGAAGGAATCGGTCCAGTTTTCCGGATAGGTGTAATATCTGCCCTTCTGATCCTTGTACCAGACACCCTCGGCGGGCTGCTCCTCCGTGCGGGTCACGGTGCCGGGAGAGACCTTGTAGCAGGCGGCGGTGTCGGTGGTCAGCAGCGGATAGTAGGGCACGAACGCATTGTAGACGTTGTCGTCAAAGGCAGTCCACTCCACCAGTGCGGTGTCCAGTTCGCCCTGTGCGCTGACCTGAAAAACATGAGTCTCCACGTTGCCGGTCTTGGCGATGGGTTCGGTATGGAAGAAGCCCAGAACGTCCTCCACCGAGAACTTCTTGCTCAGCTTGATGTTGGACCAGACCGGAACGATCTGACCGTTTGCATCGACATTGCTCAGCGCAAAGTCATCTTCGGTGTAGCTGGTCTCGGTAAAGGTCTGCACACCGTTCAGGTAGTTCAGGCCGGCAGCCATCCGGGGCGACTGGCTGTCGCCGTTGTAGGAGGCGGTCAGGTCAATAACATTGGCAGCGGCATCGCCCACAAAAGTACCGGCCTTCTGCGCCACCTCGATCAGGTTTGCGGATGCAACAACGTTGTCCGTGTCGTCCAGATCAATCTTGCCGATGGCGGCAACGTTGGGCTGCATAAATGCAACGCTGGAGGACAGCTTCAGGGCGATGTAGGTGTGACCGGTCAGGTTCTCCACGAACCAGGTCTCGTTCTGGTCTGCAATGAACACGCCGGAGCCGCCGGCGGCACCGGTAGTGTCGTAGATGGAGGTCAGCAGGGCAACGCCCTCCCGGGCGGTGGCGGCCTCGCTGAGCAGGACGGTGGTGATCTCGGCTTCTTCAATGCCGTCGTCCACATAGGGGTCCGCCGCCAGCACGCTCTTCATGCCGTAGAGGGTCTCGGTGGCAGAGACCATGACGCCCTTTTCGTTGGTGCCCGCTTCCTCATACGGGGTGTGGTCGTGGGTGCTGTCGCAGTCCGGGCAGACGCCAAGAGCATTGTCGTCCCGGCGTGCCGTGTAGCGGTAGCTGTCGTGGGTGAAGGTGTATTGGAAGCCGTAGCAGCCGTCGTAGACCTCTCCCGCCTTGTGCTTGCCGGCTGCGCTGACGTAGTACAGCTTGTTGTAGTCGTTGGTGCCCAGATCCTCGATGCGTCCGAACATGGTGGTGCCATCCTCGGTCAGGTCGCTGCCCACATAAAGCGCTGTGCAGGCAGAAGCCGAACAGATCATGCTGAGCGTTGTCATCGCAACGATGACCGCTGCAGCGATTTTCTTGAGTTTCATAACAGATCTCCCCTCCGTTTTCTTTTCAACGCACTTCGCTGATGTGACGCATTATACACCTGTTACGCATAAAATGCAAGCATATATGAAAATATAGTGTCAATATTCATGTTTGAATGAAAGATATTCACGCTCATTCCGTGCAGTGCCCCGCTCGCCCGCCTTGGGGCAGCGCCGGATGCCGTTTGGCATCCGGGTCATGCGCAGCCAATTTGCCCGATCTGCCGTGCTTTGTCCCCTGCAGGATCCGGCAAAGCAAAAAGCCTCTGTTCTCCATTGCATGAGAACAGAGGCTTTTTCCGCTCTGCATTCCATTTTGCTCTTCCCCGGAGCCATTTTGCGGCAGTCCCCCGATGGGCGGACTGTCCCGCCGGGACTTACTTCATGGGCAGCTCACCCTTGGACTCCTGTGCCCAGTGCTCCACCACCATCTTGGGCGCGTACACAAAAATCGTGCGCATCTCGGTGTCACCGGTGTTCTTCAGCTCGTGGCGCTGCATCGGGGGCAGATAGATCACATCATCCGACTTGATGGGCACCGGCTCTCCGTCAATGATCATCTCGCCGGTGCCGGACAGGATGATGTAGGTCTCCTCGGTCTCATGGGCATGCTCCGGCACACCGCCGCCGGGATGGACATTTGCGGTGCCCACCACATAGTGCTCTGCCTGCAAGGGGCTGTCCACACCCACCAGAACGCGGGTACGGCGGCCTGCCGGGAACTCGGTGCCTTCAATATCCTGATAAATGCTGATCTTATGGATCTCTGCCATGGTGTTCTTCCTCCCTTTATACTGCAAGGCTTTGCTGGAACACCGCCGACAGAAATGGGCGCTCCCCCTTCTGTGCGGTGCCAGCCTCGATCTTTTCCAGAATTTCTTTGCGTGCTGCGGTCACTTCGATGGTGACCCGCTGCTTTTCGGGGTCCACTGCTGTCACCGTGCCTTTGACATAAACGGTATCGTTCAGCAGCACTGCACTGCTGAAGTGCACCTTCTGATATGCCGTACAGGACGCATCCCCGCACAGTCTGTTCAGGACCGGTCCCACCAGACCCACCGTGAGCATCCCATGGGCAATGCGGCTGTGGTAGCTCATCGTCGCACCGAATGCTGCGCTGACGTGCTGAGGTGCATAGTCGCCGCTCAGCATCGCAAACATCATCACATCTGCCTCGGTCACGGTCTTTGCCGCATAGGCGGTATCCCCGACCCGAATTTCCTGTATGCACTTTGCAGTGACCGACTTATCCTGCGTCAATGCTCCTCACCTCCTCTGCACATCCGAACGTTCTCCACAGACTCGCCCTGCATCACAAGCTCACCGGCGGCGTTGTAGGCGGTCAGCTCCACACGGACCCGTCCTTTTTCTTCGTCGATCTCCCTGACTTCGGCGCGGGTCGTAAGGGTGTCGCCCACCCGCATCGGCTTTATCACCGAAAAACGGCGTTCCACCGGGCAGGAGGAGGGACGGAGCAGACGGTTTACTGCGCCACCCATCATGCTGGCGATCAGCATGGGCGGGACCAAACGCATTTTGTAGCTGCTGTGCTGTCCATAGGTCTCGTTCAGGTACAGCGGGTTCATGTCGCCGCTCACTCCGGCAAACAATGTCACGTCCGAGGCGCTCACCGTTTTGGGAAACAGCGCAAAATCGCCCACATGCAGTGTTTTGGGAGGATAGCTCATTTCCATCGTGTTCTGCCTCCTTTCAGTGCACCTGCATCAGTTCACGCACATAGCCGTCTGCAACCATTTCATCATTCTGGTTGTACACAGTCGTGCGGACATAGACATATTTCTTTTCAAACACTTTCCTGGTCACCTCACCCACCACGGTGATGGTGTCGCCCACATAGACAGGCTTATAGAAGGTCAGCTCCTGATCAATGGTCACTGCACCGGGGCTGGCGATTTCGGTGGACACTGGCCAGGTATAGCTTGCCAGCAGTTCACTCTGCACGGCACAGCGCCCTGCAGATGTCGCTGCGGCAAACTCGGCATTGGTGCTCAGCGGCTGGCTGTCGCCGGTGATGCCGGCAAACAGCGTGACATCCGCCTCGGAAATGGTCTTGGAATAATACGCCTTCTGTCCCATGGGGATAGACTCGACGGTTTTTTCCTTTTCGTTCAATTCCAACGTTGACAAAATCAGCACCTCCCATCACTCCGGCAGCAGTGCCGCAAACTCCGCCGCATGTTCCGGTGAAAATGTCTTTTCCCCCGCTGCGATCTCGCGGACCAGCCGGACCGCTGTATCGTTGAAGGGCGTCCGCACCCCGCGTTCCCGTCCTGTGCGGCAGACAAAGCCGTTCAGCGCCCCGATCTCGCAGGGGCGTTTTTTCTGCAGGTCCAGCATCATACTTGGGATGGCAGGCGCATTCAGTGCAAACAGCTCCGGCATCTTCGCCAGCACCTGCTGTTCTTCCCGCAGGGTAGAAAAGGCAAGCTCAGCGGGGTAATCGTACCCTTGCACCGGCTCAAACGTCACACCGGCGGCATGTCCCACCGCAACACACTCCCGCAGCAGATACAGCGCAATCCTCCGCCAGCGTGCATCTTCCAATACAGCACCACATTTTCCGCCCAGAATGCTTGCCGGACAGCTGAGTGCCGCATTGATGAGCAGCTTGCTCCAGCGCAGACCCAGCAGATTTTCCACCGGCTCTGCCGGACAGAACAGTTCCAGCAGCACCTTTACCGGCTCCAGCTTCCGGAGATCTGTGCCGGGCAGCAGTCCGATTTTGAAATGCAGTGAACTTTCCGGCGGCGAGAGCCGTGCCTGCCCCGCTCCGGTGCGTACCGCATTCCATGTGACCACACCGCCCGCCACCCGGTCCGTACCTAGCGCTGCTGCCAGTTCCGGTTCCGGGATGCCGTTCTGCAAGGCGCATACGATTCCATCCGGAGCCAAATGCTCTGCCAGCAGGGGCAGTGCCGCCGTGTTTGCCATCTGCTTTGTCAGCAGAAAGATCACGTCATAGCGTCCGGACATCTGCTGCGGTGTGCACGCCTTTACCGGAACGGTCCACTCCCGCAGACCCGTGATGCGTGCCCCATTGCGGCTCAGTGCATCCACATGCTCCTGATTGCGGGACACAAGCTCCACATCGACCCCGCTGCGGGTCAGCGCCGCGCCAAGCACTGTTCCCAGCGCCCCGGCACCGTACACCGCCGCCCGCATCGCTTATTACAGGCGGCGGATATGGAATCCGCCGTCCACATCAATGTAGTTGCCGGTAGTGTAAACAAAATCGTCATCGCACACCAGACGCGCGACCTTGCCCAGATCCTCCGGGGTGCCCCAGCGTGCAATGGGGAACTGACCCTCGGCGATGAGGCGGGTATACTTTTCGTGCACGACCTTGGTCATGTCCGTGTCAATGACGCCGGGGCGCAGCTCGTGCACCATGATGCCCTCCGCTGCCAAACGGTCGGCATAACAGGTGGTCAGCATCATCAGGCCGGACTTTGCCACACAGTACTCCACACGGTTCGTAGAAGATACGGTCGCAGATGCCGAGCCAATGTTGATGATGGTTCCCCGTTTCGGCTCTTTTTCCGGGTCCCACGGCTGCTTGAGCATCTGATTTGCCACCAGCTGGGTCATAAACATGGTGCCCTTGAGCACGGTGCCTACCACGAAATCAAAGCTTTCTTCGGTGGTCTCCAGCATGTCCAGACGGACCTTGGGTGCCACGCCCGCATTGTTGACCAGCACGTCGATCTTACCAAAGCGCTCGACCACAGCCTTCACGAAGCTCTCGCGGTCGGCAGCAGCACGGGTGTCGCCCTTCTGGTACAGATATTCCGCCCCGGCCGTTTCCAGCTTTGCCATGTTCTCTTTGTAATCCGGACGGTCGGGATCATTCAGATCATTCACGTCCAGGATCGCGATGTTATAGCCGTGTTTTGCAAGTTCCAGTGCAATGCCAAAACCAATGCCGCGGCTTCCGCCGGTCACAATTGCAGTCTTTCTCATCGTTCAGTCCTCCTGTTCAGCCCGGGTCTTTCGGGGCTGGTCCATCATCTTGTTTTGTCAGATCCCGGACCGAATTGCGTTCCACCAGCCTGCCCGGCACCACGATGTGGTTGCCGCGGGTAGCGGTGTCCCCGTCGATCTGCCGCATGAGGATGTCCACCGACACGGTGGTGATCTGCTCGATCGGGTGATGCCATGTGGTCAGTGCCGGCAGCATGTACTGTGCACGGTCAATGTCATCATAGCCCACCACCGAGACGTCCTGCGGGATCGAAAGCCCAAGGCTTGCCGCCGCGCTGTACACACTGTCCGCCAGCCAGTCACTGAACACAAAAAATGCAGTGGGGCGGTTCGGCGCGGCAAGCAGCCTGCGGGCTTCCTCATACGCCGTTCTGGTGCTTTCCGCACACAGATACGTTACTTCTTCGTCCGAGATGCCATATTTCCGGAATGCATCCTGACAGCCCAGGTAGCGTTCTTTGAAGTGTTGCTGGTTCAGATCACGAATGAGGCATGCCACGCGGCGGTGCCCGTTTTGCAGCAGACATTCCACCGCAGCGCATGCACCGCGGCGATTGTCGTTGGTGACGCAGGTAGCGTCCACATCCATCTCGCGATTGATCAGGATCACCGGCACATCGGTGTTCTGGATCAGGTTTCCGATCCGCTCCTGATTCTCATCACAAGCGATCCACACAATGCCCTCTGCCCCGAAGGAGCTGGCACGCTCAAAGCAGCGGTTTTCCACTTCTTCGGTGTTGTCCGAGATCCCCAGCAGGATGCTGTAATCGTGCTTGCGCAGATTTTCTTCAAAGCATGTAACCATCTTGGGGAAGAAGGCATTTGTCAGATCCGGCACGATCAGCAGCACCGTGCGGCTTTTGCCGCCCTTGAGGCTGCGTGCCATCTGATTGGGCACATAGTGCATTTCCTCCGCCGCGCGCAAGACCTTTTTCTTGGTCTTGGCATCCACCAGCGGGCTGTCCGCAAGTGCCCGTGACACAGTACTGTAGGATACGCCTGCGTACCTTGCAACGTCTTTGATGGTTACCATACTACCACTCTGCCTTTACTCCAAATATTTACTGGAATGCCGCGCCTTTGCGGTATTCCTGCCAGACTTTTTCAAACCATTCGGTCGTTTCCGGGATCGGTCTGCAGCCGCGCCAGTAGAAGGTGCATGCGCCCTGCGCATACTCCACCTCCTGTATGGTCTGCAGCATCGTCCCATCCTCCAGCACAAAGCGGAAAATCTCCGGCAGCGATCCCAGCGGTTTTTCGCCCGCCGGGTCGCAGATCAGGTAAGAGCCGCGGCTCCTGCCGCCCTGCTGGATGTAATTGCGAATCGCAGACAGATATACGAACTGACTTACCGCCAGATCCCGTAACCGATAAAGTTGTCCCAGAAGCAAGGGAGTGGACAGCGATGCTTCTTTTTCGATGCGATGCAGCTGCTGCAGTGCTTCCTCACACGCCGTCTGTACCGCCTCACGCCCACGGATCACCGCGCCGCAGCAGGACATGCGCTCCTGCAGTGCTGCGCGCTCTGCAGCCACATCAAAGCTGCCGCCGCGCTGCAGCGCCCGCATGCCAAACTCCATCGCAGTCCAGATCTGTTCCCCGGCCGCTGCAAGCACCTGCTGCTCGTCCGGCGGAGCAAGTGCCGCATCGTGGTGTGCGATGTAGGTCGCTGCACGGATGCCGCCCACCTGACCCGCATTCAGTGCCGTGCCGCCCGGGCGGTACACGCCATGGGTGCCGTTCACCTCACCTACCGGGTACAGGTGGCGGATGTTGCTCTGCCACCAGCAGTCCCCTGCCAGTCCGCCGTTGTTGTGCTGGGCACAGATGGCGATCTCCAGCGGCTCGGCGGCAAGGTCGATGTTGTGGCTGCGGTACAGCTCAATGGCGGCGGGGTTCATTGCCGCAAGGCGCTGGATGGGCAGCTCCTGCATGGAACCGGACTCCCGCAGATATTCCAACGCTTCCTCGCTGAGCTTTGTGTAATCCATTTTGCCATCGGTCAGTGCACAGCGCGGGTTGCGCCGATAATCCAGAAAGACGCGCCGTTTTTTCTGCACCGTTTCGATGTAGATCAGGATGTCGATCAGCGAAGAGCCATAGCTGCGGGTCTTGCGCGGGTCAAAGGGCCACTGATAGCCCTTGAGGAAGATCGCGTTGAGCTGAGACTGCGCATCCGGAAAAGCATCCTCCAGAAACTCCCGCTCATCGCCGCCGTTCTCATCGGTGGAGATGTAGCAGGGCAGCACCTGCTGGTAGCTGCCGGAAAGGTTCCAGCGGAACTTGATGGATGCAATGCCATACTGTGACTCGGTGAGGTTTTTGCCCCGTGCACCTGCACGCAGCGCCAGACCCATGCCACCGGTCTGCGCCGTGGGATACACGGAAGTCTTGTACATTCCGGCTTCGCCGCCGGTGGCGTAGATCACATTTGCTGCGCCAAACACCACATAGGTCGGTTCCTGCTTTTTGTATTCCAGCGCCAGTACACCAATTGCTTTTTTCTGTTTCCCGTCCGGTGCCGTAAGGATCTCCAGAACCTGATAGCCTTCCAGGATCCGGACACCCAGTTCCTTTGCTTCCTCGATCAGCCGTTCCGTCATGTACCTGGAAGTCAGCGGACCTGCCGAAATGCCGCGTTTGAACGGATCGTGGTCCGTTTTGTAGCCCACATATTCCCCATACCGATTACAGGGAAATGGCACTCCGATATCGACCAGATGGAAAAACGCTCTTGTCGAGACCGCCGCTTCCGCCAGCGCGATATCCCCATCCACGCAGCCGCCGTCAAACAGCGTCTGTGCCATCTGACGCACACTGTCCGGCGTGGTTCCGGAACTGGTAAGCTTATAGTAGGTCTGCTTGTCCGAGCCAGTATTGCGCGAGGTTCCAAAGGTCAGTCCCTCGGTAAGCACTGTTACGTCCTGTATGCCCTGTTTTTTCAGGGCGATCGCGGCATTTAAGCCTGCCGCTCCACTCCCTACAATTATAACATCGCTGCACCGGAATGTAAATTTCTTCGTTTCCATGATTTGCAGTCCTTTCTGCACCAGCAAACTTTTTATCCGCCCTTTCGCTGTTCCTCACCTCTTTTTGCTCTGCAGATCACAGAGTACGAATGTGGAAGCCGCCGTCCACATCCAGATAGTTGCCCGTGGTATACGCCAGTTGATCGCTGCACAGCAGGGAGACCGCGTTTGCCACGTCCTCTGCTGTGCCCCACCGTGCAATGGGAAACGCCCCCTGCGCAATGAGCTTGTCGTATTTTTCCTGCACGGTGGTGGTCATGTCCGTGGCAATGACGCCGGGCCGCACCTCATGCACCAGAATTCCCTCCGGAGCGAGGCGTGCCGCATACAGCTTGGTCAGCATGGACACCCCCGCCTTGGACACGCAGTATTCGCCGCGGTTCACAGACACCACATCTGCCGAGCAGGACGAAACGTTGACGATGGTGCCGCGCTTGACCCTGCCTTCCATCGAGAGCCCGATCATGTGTTTTGCAATGAGCTGGGTAAAGAACATGCTGCCCTTTGTGTTGACGCCCAGCACACGATCGTAGCTTTCCTCGGTCATCTCCAGCAGGTCGGTGCGGGTCTTGGGTGCCACGCCCGCGTTGTTGACCAGAATGCGGATCTCGCCCAGCGTTTGGACCGCCTCCTGAGCAATGCGCGCACGGTCCGCGCTGCTGCCCAGATCTCCGCTGAACCAGCTGAACTCTGCACCGTCCGCTTTCAGCGCGGCTACCGCATCGGGGTAGCGCTCCTGCGGACCCGTGCTGATGATCCCCACCCGGTATCCGTCTTTTGCCAGCTGCCGTGCCGCCGCAAGACCGATGCCGCGGCTTGCTCCGGTGATCAGCGCTGCATCTTTTTTCATCGGATCACTCCACCAGACCTTTCCGCATTTCCTGTTCAAAGCGCTGACATGCCGCCGGGATGCCGTCCGGCTGACGGTACACCGTGTAGACACCGGTGACAAACAGGTTTGCACCGCGCCGGACACAGGGCTGTACGTTGGGATAATTGATCCCGCCGTCGATGGAGATCAGAAACTCTTTGCCTGTTTCCTCCCGGAGCTTTGCCAGCTCTTCCAGCCGCGGCAGTGACTCCACCATGAACTTCTGCCCGGCAAAGCCCGGTTCCACAGTCATCAGCACCACCAGATCCACCCAGTCCAGATACGGGCGAATCACGTCCACCTGCTGAGAGGGGTTGATCACGATGCCCGCTTTCATGCCGGCTTCGCGGATGGCACGCAGACTGCGGATCACAAAATTGGTGCTGTCGGCGTGAAAGCTGACATAGTCTGCGCCTGCGGCGCGCAGGGGTTCGATGTAGGCAGCAGGGTCTGTGACCATCATGTGCACATCGGCGATCGCCTGCGGATATTTTGCTTTCAGGTCTGCAACCAGCCGCACCGGGTAGCAGAGGTTTGGCACATAATGCCCATCCATGATATCAATATGAAACCAGCGCACTCCGCTGTTCCAGAACTGGCGGATATCCGCTTCCAGCTCCAGCAGACTGCTGTTTGCAAGTGAGGGACAGTTGATCAATGCCTGTTTCATGGTCATCACTCCAGTTTATCGCCAAAGATCTTCTGCGTGCGCAGGTCCATAAATTTGCGGTCCTCTGCTGTGGTGGACACCATCACATACGCATAGGTGATGCCGCCGCAGGGGCAGCCCACATTGGGATGGTAGCCGTGGGGAATGGTGATCACGTCACCGTCCCGCACCAGTGCTGCCACGATGGGCTGGTCCATATCATCGTACACGAACTGTGCGGCAAAGCCATTGCCCATGCCAAAGTAGACGTATGTCTCCTCGCGCTCTTTGCCGTGCTCGTGGGGCGGCCATGCGGTCCAGCCGCCGTCCGCGCCATGACAGATGCCGGTGAGGAAACGGGAAGAATCGAAGGATTCGTCAATGTAGTTCCACACATCGCGGCGGGTGCCGTTTTCCACCTTTCCGTACACCTTGTGGCGGCTGTCCTTGTCCACATCTGCAAAGCGAATGTGACCGAACTTCGTCTTGCGGGTACAGGGTGCACCGTAACGCATCAGCACACCGCCCTCGGAGGAAGTGAAGGTGATGCTGGACTCGATGGGCAGATACAGCATATCCATCTGGACCGCCGTGTCGCTCTGCCCCTCCGTCTGATAATCCACCCTGCCTCCGATGCAGATAAAGCACAGCTCTTCCGCTCCGCTTTCCAGCGTAACAGGCTCAGACCCCACTTCCACACGCTGTACCGAGGTGTACACCATGCCAAGGTCTGCCGGTTCTTTTTTCGTCAGGATCTCATGCGGTTTGAAATACTGTTTCATAACGGTTCTCCTTTACAGAATCAGGACCTGCGGCATGTCCCATGCCCGATTCTTATAATAAAAGGTCTTGTGCGGAAATATCTCGGTGTGGGTCAGGATCCAGTTTTCGTTCTCCCCCACCAGCAGCATATCCTCGGATTTGAACCCGGTCACCGATGGGTTCCATGCATAGAGCTGATGCGCCTGCACCTGTCCGGGCAGATCCGGGGTCAGCCGGTTTTCCCGTGTCTGGAAACCGCCCATGCCGCCCTGATGGTGCAGAGCGATCTGCTCGCCTGCCCCCACTTTGGCATAGCGCTGTTTCAGCTGTGCAAACAGTTCGCCGTATTTTTTGCCCGGACGAGTCTCCGCGTACAACATTGCTGCCACCTGACACGTTTTTTCCTGCGCGGAGAGGAACGTTTCCTCCGGTCTGCCAAAGCTGACAAACCGTGTAATGCTTGCATAGATTCCGTTTTTCTGAGCTCCCATAGAAAGCATCATCGTTTTTTTCAGCGGATACGGGCCGCTCAGCGCGTGGCGATACCGTGCAATGTGTTCGTCTGCAGGCGTAAACAGCACATTGGGGATCAATCCGTTCGCCACAGCGCAGCCGGACAGTACGCCGGAAGCTTCCCATTCCGTCATGCCGGGATGGATGAGCAGGACCGCCCGCTCCATGGCGCTGCTGCACAGCGCTGCGACCTGCGCCGCTTCCTGCTCCTGCGTTCCCTGCAGGCAGGAGCGCAGTTTCTGCATTTCCTCTGCGCAGTCCGCTTCCCGCAGGGGGGCGTTTCCGGCAAGTTCAGCCTGTGCCTGCACAGCAAGCTCTCCGTCCGCCCACGGCAGGGCGAGGATGCGGGGGACGTCCCCCACTTCCTCTTCCTGCAGGCGTCGCGCTTCGATGTTATTGGTGATCAAAACCACTTCTGCATCGTTGACCACAGCGGTGCACACCGCGCCGCTGCCCGCGATGCCGATCTGCATCCTGCCTCCCAGCAGCCACGAAAGGTTCATTGGCTGGGTCAGGATGATCGCGCTGTTCCCTCGGCGATGATACAGCGCACGCAATTGACTTATCCGAGGGTCACACTCCGTCAGCCGCATCTCACATCATCAGGTTTGGCAGCGTCATGCTCAGTGCCGGGATAAAGGTGATCATCAGCAAAACGACGACCATCGTCAGGTAGAAGGGCAGCATACACTTGGTGACCTTTTCGATCTTGGCACCACCCACAGCGCAGCCGGCGTACAGACAGGAGCCAACAGGAGGTGTCAGCAGTCCGATGGCCAGGTTTGCGATAAGCATGATGCCGAACTGAACGGGATCCATGCCAAACTTCTGCACAACGGGCAGCAGGATCGGGGTCATAATCAGGATCAGCGGAGCCATGTCCATAATGCAGCCGAGCACAAGCAGCAGAACATTGATCAGCAGCAGAACAACGATCTTGTTGTCGCTGACATCCATCAGAATCCCGGTAAACTTTGCGGGGATGCGCAGGTAGGCCATCATCCATGCAAAGGCACCTGCAGCAGCGATCAGGCTGTAGATCATGGCAAGGGTCTTGACCGTGTTGTACAGGATCCGGCCCATATCTTTGAGTCTCAGCTGATGATAGACCAGCGTTGCCACCAGCAGGCAGTAGATGCAGCCGATGGCTGCAGCCTCGGTAGCGGTGAACAGGCCGGCAACGACACCGCCCACAATGATGAACATTGCGCCGATGGCAAAAACAGCATCCTTGGTGATGAGCAGCGCTTCCTTGAACGATACGGGATCGCCCTTGGGGTAGTTCCGCTTGATCGCAAAAATGTAGCAGAGCACCATCAGTGCAACGCCCAGCAGGATGCCGGGCGCATAGCCCGCCAGAAACAGCCTGCCGACCGACACGCCGCCTGCGGTCATTGCATACAGCACCATGTTATGACTGGGAGGGATCAGAAGTCCCTGGCACGCACTGGAAACTGTAACGCAGATGGAAAAGTCCTTATCGTATCCGGCATCCTCCATCATGGGGATCTCGATCTTGCCCAGAGAGGAAACGTCTGCAACCGCAGAGCCGGAAATGCCGCCAAAGAACATGGAGGCAAGCACGTTCACGAAGGCCAGACCGCCGCGGAAACGTCCCACCAGAACATTGGCAAACTTCAGCAGTCGGTCTGATATTCCGCCTGCGCCCATGATCTCGCCCATCAGGATAAAGAACGGGATCGCCAGCAGTGAGAACGAGTTTACGGATTTTGCCATCTGCTGCACCATGGTCATCATCGGGATATTCAGGTACAGCATGGTCGTTGCGGTAGCGATCACCATGGCAAACGTTACCGGCAGGTGGCATATGATCATTACGGCAAATAAGCCGATCAGCAAGAAAACAGCAACAGATTCCTGCATAATTCACCCTCCTGTTATATTTTAGTCGATCAGTTCGCTGTGCTCTGACCGCCATCGTCCAATGACGCTTCCAGCACCTGATCGCCGTATTGGTTCGTATTTTTATACTTTTTCCATCCCAGCAGATCCAGCACTGCAAAAAATGCCATGAATCCGCCGCCCACAGGGATCATCAGATACAGCACGCCTGCCGGCCACTTCGTAGCGGCAAGGGTGCTGCTCCATGTGCTCATTACGAGCTTTGTGCCAAAGAAGCACAGGAAGCAGCCGACCACGACCAGAATCATCTTATTGAGCACATCAAAAAATCTCCTGACGGGCTTCGGGAACAGATTATAGAACAGTTCAATGGCGATATGCTGATCTTTTTCTTCACCGATCGCCATGCTCAGGAAGGTCATCCAGACGATAAGAAGCAGAGAGACCTCCTGTGCCCACTTGATGCTGTAGCTCAACACGTTGCGGCAGAACACATCTGCCGAAACGATCGCCACGATCACCAGCAGAACCGCCTGCGAGTAGCGCAGAAAAATGTTATACACAATGTTAAACAGCCCGATGAGGATCTGTCGAATTTTTTTCATCGCTTTTCACTCTCCAATCTTGCTTGCAAGGCCGCCCTCATTGCGGACTGCGGCGCATCGCATCCATTCATCAGACGGAATGCCTCGATGCCCTGATACAGCAGCATCCCGTCTCCGGTAAGGGTCGTAAGGCCTGCGGCACGGGCAGCGCGGACAAATGCCGTCTCCAATGGTTTATGGATAATCTCCGCACAGACCGTGGAACGCGGCAGCCGGGTCCACGGCACCATGTCCACATGCGGCGACGGCGAGTCATTCATGCCCATGCTGGTGGCATTGATGAGGATCTCCGACTGCAGACAGCGCAGCGGGATGCTCTCATCCCCCAGCAGAACAAAATCCAGTTCTGCCTGCGGAAAGCGCTTGCGCAGCGGGCCGATCATCGCCATTGCCATCGGCTCATCAATGTTGCACACGGTCAGGCTGCTGACGCCGCTTTCCAGAAGGGCGTACCCCAAACCGCGTGCTGCACCTCCTGCACCAAACAGGAACACCCGTTTGCCCGCAGGATCTGTGCCGTTTTGCTTCATATTCTGTACAAAGCCGTCGCCGTCTGTGTTATAGCCCTTGTAGACGCCGTTTTTGCAGGTGACAACATTGACAGCACCCAGAAAATCAATTTTTTCTTCCCATTCGTCCAACAGCGGGATGATCGCCGTTTTGTGCGGCATGGTGACCGCCAGCCCTTCAAAGTGCAGCGCACGGGTGCCTTCCACTGCCTTTTCCAGCTCTTCCGGCGTCACACGGCACCCCAGCATCACGGCGTCCATGCCAAGTGCTTCAAATGCCGCGTTGTGCACCACCGGCGAAAGTGCCTGTTCGATGGGGTCTCCGAGGATCGCATAATAACGTGTTTTTCCCGTGATCATAAGTTCTTTCCCTCGAAAAAAACAAGGTGTGCAGGAATCAGCAATTCGGAACGATCCTTGATTCCCGCACACCCCTTTGATCGTTTGGCAGCCTGCTCTGTACCCAGCACCGCCAAATCAGACGCTTTTTAGCCCATTGCCACAGCCTGATTGATGAGGTCCAGATACTTGCCGTCGTTGTAGCTCTCCCACAGCGGCGAGCATGCATCCACGAACTGCTGGAATTCATCGGTGGTCAGGTCTGTGATCACATTACCGGCCTTTTCCAGCTCGGCACGGACATTTGACTCGACCTCTGCCCACAGGTCACGCTGGTACACCCAGCTCTCCATTGCAGCATCCTCAATGATCTTGACATCATCCTCGCTCAGTTTCTGACGAAGTTTCTCGCTCATAACCAGCATATCAGGTGCACGGGTATGACCGTCCAGCGTGAAGTACTTTGCCACCTCGCAGTGCGAAACTTCCTTGTACTGGACCATGGAGTTTTCGGCACCGTCAATGACGCCGGTCTGCAGGCCGGAATAGACATCGCCATACGGCATTGCGGTCGCAACCGCACCCAGCGCCTCGACCATGCTGATCATCAGGTTCGACTCCTGCACACGAATGTTCATGCCCTTCATGTCTGCAGGGGTGTGGATCTCATGCTTGGAGTTGTAGAAATTACGGGTGCCGCCATCGTACCAGGTCAGGCCGTAGAAACCGGCTTCCTTCATCTTATCGCTGCGCAGGATGTCCATGCCCAGCGTCTCAGCGACCTTCCAGAAATGCTCGTCGTTCTTGTAGATGTAAGGCATGCTCAGCGCATTCAGATCATCCACGAACTCGCACATAGGGCTGATGTTGATGCGCGCAAACTCCAGACCGCCATACTGGCACTGCTCGATCGCAGACTTCTCATCGCCCAGGACCGCATCGTAATAAATGTCGATCTCGATGCGCCCGTTGGTGCGCTCCAGAACCAGATCGGACCAATACCGCAGCGCCTGCGAAACGTTGAAGTTCTCCGCGTGGTTCGTGGAGCAGCGATATTTTACAGTCTCGCCCGAGGCTGCCGTGCTGGCAGTGCTGGATGCCGCGGTGCTGGTGGAGCTCCCGGAGCCGCCGCATGCAGCAAGCCCTGCTGCTGCAGCCATGGCAGCGGTGCACTTCATAAAACTGCGTCGTGAGATCATTTTCTTCGCCATAATAAACCCTCCTGTTTTTGGCAATCGGCGTGAGCCTTTTTTATTTTCAGGCTGATCCTTCTAATACAGCCCTGTTCCGTTGTTGTTCAGCGGCCCTTGAAATCCGGGGTGCGCTTTTCGAGGAAAGCGGAAATGCCCTCACGGGAGTCCGCCGTGGTGAAGCAGTAAGACAGAGCAAGCGAGTCCGTCAGGTCGTTATAGGTAAAGACCGAGCGGTTGATCATTTCCTTGTCCATTGCCATGGTAATGGGTGCCTTTGCGGCAAGCTCCTGTGCAAGCGAATCAGCGCCTGCACGCAGAGCGGCTACATCTTCAAACACTTCGGTAACCAGACCATACTGCAGCGCGGTGTCGGGTTTGATGCGCTTTGCACGAAGGATCATGTCCTTTGCGCGGCCTTCTCCGATGATGCGCGGCAGACGGATCGTGCCGCCCCAGCCGGGAATGATGCCCAGCGCGATCTCCGGCAGAGCAAAACGTGCATTTGCACTGCAGATGCGGAAGTCGCAGCACATTGCCAGTTCCAGACCGCCGCCCAGGCAATAGCCGTTGATGGCTGCAATGGTGGGGATCTTCAGCCCTTCCACGCGGTTATACACCTTGTAGCCGCAGGTGATCAGATAATGGGCATCGGCCGGCTGATAGCCCGGCGTTCCCATCTGTCCGATATCTGCACCAGCGATAAAGGATTTCTCGCCCGCACCGGTGATGATCAGGCAGCGAATGGAGGGATCTGCCTCCACCTCGTCCAGCAGCTTGTCGATCTGCTCCACGATTCCGGTGTTCAGCGCGTTCATCTGCTTGGGGCGGTTGATCGTCATAATCGCATAGCCAGTTTTCTTTTCCAGATAGATTTCTTCGCTCATAGGTACACACTCCTTCTGAATTTTATCGTTCGACAGCGTCTTATGCCATCCGGTTCCTGATCCAATTCGTCATTCCTTGCAGTGCATCCGTTCCGGGCGGAAGATGCATTCGTCCATGACCTTCAGATCCTCTGCCACTTTTGGACGGAAGTCCATCTGTGCCAGAACATCCTTTTCCAGATCCACGCCCGGCGCGATCTCGGTCAGCACCACACCGTCTTTGGTCAGTCTGAACACCGCGCGCTCTGTGACATACACGACGGTCTGGTGCTCTTCTGCTGCATACTGCGTACTGAAGGTGATCTGTTCGACCGCCGGGACAAATTTGTGGATGCGTCCTTCCTGCTGGATCACAAGCCTGCCATCCTCAACGGCGGTTTTCAATCCGCCTGTGGTAAACGTGCCGCAGAACACCACCTTCTTTGCAGACTGGGAAATATCAATGAATCCGCCGCTGCCGGAGATCGTTGTCCCGAACTTGCTCACGTTGACATTGCCCTGTGCATCAGCCTGTGCCAGACCCAGAAATGTGGTATCCAGACCGTGACCGGAATAAAAGTCGAACTGCGTGCTTTCGTCCAAAAATGCATCCGGATTGCTCGCTACGCCGAAGATCGCGCCCTGCGCGGGGATGCCGCCGTAGATGCCTTGCTCAATAGTCATCGTGACCTTGTCTGCAAAGCCTTCTTCCGCAGCGACTGCTGCAACGCCATCCGGCATACCGAAACCCAGATTGATGACAGCCCCCTGCTCCAGCTCCATAAACGCCCGGCGGGCCACGACCTTGCGTGCATTGAGCGGGAACGCTTTCAGCTGACTGATCGGGATGGTGACATCCCCGCTGAAAGCAGGATTATACTCGCCCTCCCCTGTCTGCATCTGAGCAGGGTCCACCACAATGGCGTCAATGTATGCCCCGGGGATCCAGACCCGCTTTGCGCTCAGGCTGCCTTTTGCCACGATGCCTTTGACCTGGCAAATGACTTTGCCGCCGCTGTTGTGCGCTGCCTGCGCAGCCTCCAGCATATCCAGCCGTGCAGGCTCCTGATCAAAGCTGATGTTGCCGCTCTCGTCTGCGTAGGTGCCGCGGATGACCGCGATGTTGACAGGGAAGGTCTTGTACATCAGATAATCAACGTCATGGATCTTGATGTGTTCCACCAGATCTTCCTTGGTCACTTCGTTCAGCTTTCCGCCCTGCAGAAGCGGATCCACAAAGGTATACTTGCCGACCTTCGTGATCAGGGCCGGGCGCTGCGCTGCAATCTCGCGATACAGGTGGCAGATGACGCCCTGCGAGAAATTGTAAGCCTCAATTTCGTTGTTGACCGCCATCGCCTGCATCTCCGGCGACCAGCCCCAGTGACCGCCTATGACACGCCTGACCATGCCCTTGTGGGCAAAGCGGGTAACGCCGGCTCTGTTCTTATCGCCAATGCCGGAGGCATGCACCAATGTCAGGTTTGCGGGATGGCCTGTATTCAGAAAGCGTTCCTCGATTCCTTCAAGGGTGTGGTACGCCTCCATCACGCCGCCGCCGCTGCCCGTGATCACTACGGTATCCCCATCCTGAATCAGAGCTGCTGCCTGTTCGCGTGTCATGATCTGCGCCATTTGTTTTACCTCCCTTTGTGCGGGTGAGAATCGTGGTCTTTTTCTTGCTGCTTTCCCTCACCGCTTCTTTTCTCTTTCTTGCAAACGTTTGCATTCATCAGACAAAAATATCAGCGACTTTCCTTCTCTTAAGATTTCATCTCTTACGAGTCAGTATTTCGATGAACTACGTTTGCATTATAGTCCATGCCCAACTTTTTGTCAACTAATTCCGATTATTTTTGTCGTAATGCACAGTGTCTCTCAAAATTTTATAGCAATTTGCCCTTTTCTCTCTTTTTCCTCTCCTTTGAATCGCTCTCATCCTCCCGTTTTTGGCAAAAATTCTTTGCAGTTTGCAAATGTTTGCACCATGTTGCCTTGTGCAAACATTTGTGTTTCAGTATCAAATCTTCGGATTTTCCCCTTTTCTCCGTGACCGCAAACAAAGATCCTCCATGTTCCTCCTTCCGCACGATCTTCCTGCCACTTCGTTCGCTTCAAGCGCAGAAGGCTCCAGAATGCTTCCAGCATTTTTCAACCGTCCGCCACTTGTTTCTTTATTCATTATATGACAGCTCAAATGTAACAGCCCAGATCGTGCCGCCATGTTCCACAGTGCCACTGCCGGCAGCATTTTTCTGATGCTTCCCGTTTCCGCAAATGCAGAGATCGGAAGGGCACTCGTTACCCTTCCGAAAAATCGCAATCAGCACTGCGAGCCATCCAGAGAAAGAGTCAGCGGCAGTGTGTGGGAACCGCTCTTTGACATTTTATGAAAAATCAGGCGGGTGCACGCGCTGGCAGCGGAATTGCAGGTTCTTTTGGCCACATGGGAGCAGCATTCTCCCTTGCAAAACAGGATGGCGAACAGGCATTGCATTCCTCGATATTCCTCTGCACGCAAAAACCGCCCCGGCTTCCGTTACGGAAACCGGGGCGGTTCATTCTGTTTACTGATGCTTTTCAGGCTCTCAATATTAGCCTTTTGAGATTTTAGTCATACCGATTCTTAGATGGTTTCCCATACACTTTTCGGAGCGATTTTTTCAGATTGACCACTGTTTCTTTGATGATTTTAGCTTCATCGGCAGAGCAATCCGCAAGCTGTTCGGTCATCCAGCTGTCGAACACCGGCTTTGCTTTTTTGATCTCGATGCACAGCAGCTCGTCCGCCGAGCAGTCCAGCGCGTTGATGATGTCGATCAGCGTTTTCAGGCTGGGCACGGAGTTTCCTGTCTCGATATGGCTGATATGCGTGACCACCACGCCGACCTCATTGGCCAGCTGCTCCTGCGTCATGCCCTTTGCAAGGCGGCAGGCACGGATGCGTTTTCCGATGTCGGCGTAGTCCACCATAGTACAAGTACCCTCCGTTTTGTGAAGTGATACTTGTATTGTATGTGCAATCGACCGGGATTGTAATAATCTGAAAGTGCAATGGACTTTTTAAAGATTCTTACCTCTTTGAACTTTTTCGTGCGATGCACAAATTCAGATATTCTGAGAGCGAACCACAGAGCAACTTTTTTTGCTCATATTGCACATTATATACTTTTCCGTCCTGATCTGCGACTGTAATGACTCCGTCTATACCACGATTTTCCAGCACAAAGCAGTCTTTCGGAAAATCCGGATTCATATCACGCTCTTTTTCGGTCGCACTCACAACATCCAATACTTCCGGCACATTAAGGCCCATCCACTCTGTTGCATAGAAACTGATTGCACCATAGGTTTTTACATAATCCAGAAATTCTTTGGGAAATTTCAAGTTTAATTTCTCTTGTGCCTTTTGAATCTGTTCCTCTGTGCAGCCTTTCAGATGGTACAGATGTTCAATACTTCCAATTTTATCAATGATAGATTCCATTATACTTTTCTCCCTTCTGCACGGTTTTCCCAGTGCTCCACACGTTCACTGTCAAAAGCCGGTCGGTCAATTTCCGACTCGCCGCCCTTACTATGCAAAATTGTATAGTTTTCTTTTCCCCTGTGTTCCTCCTGCGTCAGTTCTGCCAAAGGACTATCCATATGTTGTCCTATATGATGCAACTCAATCGGTTTTCCATCCTTATCACAAGGTGCAAGCCCTTGTGCTGCTCTTTCCATATTGGTACGACCCATCACATCTTTCTGATTCCAGTCAATATCACTCCTAATCAAACATTTTCTTCCACCGATTTCTGCTTCCCGTAATCCCGCTTTCTGGTAAATTTCAATTTCCTTTTCAGACGTGATATATTTTGTGATTTCTTGTGAATACTTTACTTCTATCTTTGCAAACGATTCCGTTGTGCTGTGGTCAATTTTCTGCTCTGCCTTTTCGCCTTTATTTTCCTGCAACTGTTCAAACGACTTTCTGGCAGATGCCTCCAGCGTCCCCTGTTTTTTTGTCTCTATCGGTTTCGCTTCTGAGATTTCTCGCCTCACAGCACACGACCTCCCTGCTGTTCAAAATTCGTCCTTAGATTATCTACAGCCTTTGCATCCGGGTTCAGGCTCACGCCCATGCTTATCACGCTATTCAGCACCCAGTCTGCGGCAGCAGCTTTCAGGCCGTACTGTCCCTGCAGCTGTTCCAGAAATTCTTTACGGGGTGTGAACGATTTTTCGGCTGCGGCACAGTAATCAACGACCGTGCTAATCCCACCAAAGAAATCAAACACAGCTTTCCGGGTCTTAGCCACATCCAGTTCGCCGCCTGCAAAGACCTGTTCCAGGTAGCGGCCGTCCTCCGGCTTCAACATCATCTCATGGCGTTTCAGCCAGAGCTTCAGCTGCTCCATCTCCGAAATGCTCAGCGGTTCCAGCTCTTTGCCCGCTGCCAGTTGTCCAAATACAAACTCTGCGTTGATTTCATGCGGCATTTTTGAAGGCTTGTGGTAAACAGCATTTTCCGGCATGGGATACGCCTCAATCTTGCAAAGCACCGCTTCCGGCCACTCATTCTGGTAAACAGCCGCAACGCCCAGCGGCAGCTTGGACAATTCGTCGATCTGTGCCTCCTTCAGGGCGGCAGACTTGCCTACCAGCTTGCGATCTTCTTCGTCCGGCAGGCGCAGAATGATTTTTGTATTCGTGTTGCGAATGACCGACATATCCAGCAGTCCGGGAGCCTGATCTGCAATGATAAAACCTTCTCCGTAGGTGCGCATTTCCGCAATCGCGTTGGCCAGCATCTCCACCGACTTACCCTGTACGTTTGCGCTCTCCTGTGACTGCTCTGCCGGTGTCTTGCGCAGCAGGTTATGTGCCTCCTCCAACACTGTCACATGACGGAGTTTCCCATTCATCACCCCACTGCACATCCGATATTCCTGCAACTTCATCACCAGAATGCCCATCAGCAGTGACTTTGTTTCCATCGCACTTGCGCGGCTCAAATCCACAATGACATTTTCATCGAATAACTCCGCATCACTCAGCGCATCTTCTGCACAGAACACACTGCCATAAATGCCATTGGTCAGAGATTTCACACGGGTATACAGTGCGCCTACATAGTCGCTCTGGGTATCACTGGAATAATGCGATTCTTCGATTACTGTTGGCAAAACGTGCAGCAGGTCAAAAAATGTGGGGAAAACGCCTCTGTCACTTTTCGACTCTCGCAAGTCCCACCCTGCGTTCTGATAGCTGCGCTCAATGGCATCCTTCAGCACAGCTGGCATTGCCGCATACATCGGCCAACAAGCACTAAAAATTTCTACCAGACGGTCAATGTGCTCCAGAACATGAATTTCTGCCGGGAAAGAAAACGGATTGAGGCGCAGCAGCGGCGTTTCTCTTGGATTGGTGCCGTAAACAGCGGCCTTTCCATTTCCGAACACCGTTTTGTATTCACCCTTGGCTGGTTCCACCACAAGGAAAGTTGTCTTGCCATCCTTTGTAAGCTCGTCCAACAGGTGATAACCTGCGTTGGATTTGCCTGTGCCGGTCGAGCCAGTGATGAACGTGTGGGAAGCCATTGCCTGCCGATTCAGGATCAGGTCTGCACTTTCCGACTTACCCATGTGGTAAATCTTGCCCAGATTCATCTTGTCCTCATCCGGCATCGCCTCATCCGGTACATTGCGGCCAAATTCTGCGTGCTCAATCACGGGCAGGCCGTGTACCGAACGTGTCGGCAACCCAAGGTGCATTGGCAGTTCCCGACCGCTGACCAGCGTTGCTGGCGTGTACAGCAGACTGTCCGGCGCACCTTCCCACAGTGGACGGGCAAAAACAGGGTGCATGAACCGCTTCAGGTACTTTCGCAGTTGTGCCACCTCTGACTCATTATTTTGCCAGACATTCACAGCACCACTTTCCACCGAGGAACCCTCACCTACCATCAATGCACGGTAAGTATTGGCCGCAAGGATCGCCGTAGACGGGGTAGACGAGAGAAAATAAGCGGCACATTTGTAGCAGCCATAATCTTCGCTCTCCTTGGCGCGCTTGAGCTGACTTTCAATACGTTCCAGCAGCTCCTCCACCGATTTATTACACAGTTCCACCTGCTGAGTACGGCCCGTACCGCGGGTATCCGTTGTACCATGGCTCTCCTGCTGGCTGGTGCTGTCTGAAATGCCATGGGAAGTTCCGTTGGAAGTGCTGTGCGAAGTACCGGTCTGTTCCGTATTCGAGTGACTGGTGCCCCACGAATCATTGACTCCCAGTGAGCCGCCGATGTTCCGGGCAATGCTGTTAAAAGCCGTTCTGGATGGTGCCGTGCCGCCTACGGCTCTGCCCGCCGTACCCAGCAACGGGCCAATGACAGCACCTGCGCCCGGAATCAGAACCGAGGCCGCCACGCCCCCCAGCCCAAGAATGCCTGCAATACCACCAGCTATCGGCGAAACCTTTGTGACCGAAGTGCCGGAACTGCTGCCGATGCCGCCGTTGATGCCACCGCTGACCCCTTTCATTTTCTGTGCGCCGTCTGTCACCGAAGAGGACTGGTTCGTACCGTCCGTTGTAGTCGTGCTGACAGTATCGCTGATGGTACGGGAAGTTCCACTGCACAGGCTCTCCATCACAGCTGTGCTCTGATTCTCGGCATAAGACCATGTACTTTTGCGGAAAGGCGAAAGACTGCTATACAAATTTTCGTACCCACTGCGAATCTCCGCCTGCGTATCCACCGAAACGGGTTCAGCCAGAAACATCGCCGTGTACACTTCGCCATCCATCGCATCCATAAAACGCTCGATGCCCTGCACAAAGGCTTTGTCTTCCGTCTTGGATTTATCTCGCAGTGCCGCCACACAGGACACCGAGGCCACAGCTTCCTGTGCATCGCCAAATGCACCATCCAACAATTCCTCTTCCTCCTGCAGCGAGATGCCTCTTGTCTCGGAACCGGGGAAGTTAGAGCGAAGCACCTTTTGCAGCGTCTTGCTGGAGGTATCCAGATTGTGGCTCTTCATATTCTTTTTCGATGGGTCTTCCCGGATACCCAGATAGATATTGGCACCGACATTCTCCTCCGGCACATCGATCATCACCGCCAGACTGCAGCCCTGCGCCATGCTGGAATAGTACACCGTAGAAAGCTTTTGGAACATATCCTCTCCCTTTTTCAGGGTCAGCTTCTGCAGCTGGAACAGTCGGATGCACTGGGCAGGGTCCTGCACTTTCAACATTTGCTGGGAGAGTTCCACCATGCCATAGTTCTGCAATTCCGTCAGATATTTTTTATACACCAGATGGTCCGCAAGGGTCAGCTGATTCGTCAGGTCATTCAACGACCGCTGCGCAGAAAGCTGCTGCGCCTGCTGCACTTCTAGCTCGTTTGCCATGATTTATTTTCCTTTCTGCTGTTAACCCCTCAAAATTTTCCAGAGCAGGGCAGCTCCGCCCAGTGCCGCACCTGCTGCGACGGCAGAGCCAAGGCCGCCGCCCTGCATACTGTCAATAGCGCTCTTTGCCCTTTCGTTGCCCTGATCTGCCGCTTTTTTGTACCATTGCATGGCTTGTTCTTTATCCTGCATCACTCCGTATCCATTATCATAACAGAAGCCCATCCTATATTGGGCACTTGCAAATCCCTGATCTGCAGCCTTCCGGTACCACTCTGCCGCAGTTGCTTTCGATAACGTTACACCTCTACCATATTCGTAACACAACCCAAGATTGTACTGTGCATCTGCATTACCATTCTCCGCAGATTTTTGATACCATTCTGTCGCCTTAATGACGTCTTTTTCTACGCCAATGCCGTCTTTATAGCAGTATCCAAGACTACATTGAGCCATGCAATTGCCTTGCTCCGCAGATTTACGATACCATTCAACTGCTTTCGCGCTGTTCTTTTCCACGTCTCCTCCAATTTCATAGAACCAACCAAGATTGTACTGTGCATCTGCATTACCATTCTCCGCAGATTTACGATACCATTCAACTGCTTTCGCGCTGTTCTCTTCCACGCCTTCTCCATTGTTATAGCAACAACCAAGATTGAACTGTGCATCTGCATTACCATTCTCCGCAGATTTACGAAACCATTCAACTGCTTTCGCGCTGTTCTTTTCCACGCCTTCTCCATTGTGATAACAAACGCCTAAATCGCTCTGCGCATCTGCATTTCCCTGCTCTGCTGCTTTCTTAAACCATTTTACCGCTTCTGCTTCGTTTCCTGTCACCCCTCGACCATAGTAATAGCAGTTACCCAGCTTCCACTGCGCATCTGCATTCCCCTGCTCTGCTGCTTTCTTAAACCATTTTACCGCTTCTGCATCATTTTTATCTAAACCACGGCCGTAATAATAGCACTTACCAAGCATATACTGTGCCCACGCATAATTCCGCTCTGCTGCTTTCTTATACCATTTTACCGCTTCTGCATCATTTTTATCTAAACCACGGCCATAATAATAGCACTCACCAAGCTTATATTGTGCCCCCGCATAATTCTGTTCTGCTGCTTTCTTATACCACTTTACCGCTTCTGCATCATTTTTATCTAAACCATGGTCATAATAATAATAATAGCACTCACCAAGCATATGCTGTGCCCACGCATTATTCTGCTCTGCTGCTTTCTTATACCATTTTACCGCTTCTGCATCATTTTTATCTAAACCACGGCCGTAAAAATAGCACTCACCAAGCATATACTGTGCCCACGCATGATTCTGCTCTGCTGCTTTCTTATACCACTTTACCGCTTCTGCTTCATTTTCATCTAAACCACAATAATAGTGCTCACCAAGATTATATTGTGCCTCCGCATAACCCTGCTCTGCGGCCTTGCGGTACCATCCCACAGCCTGCGCATCGTCTCTTGCAACACCGGTACCATTGCTGTAGCAGACACCCAATTTGTTCTGCGCCTCCGCATAGCCCTGCACTGCCGCCTTGCGGTACAGTTCTGCGGCCTTTGCCTCGTTCTTACCGGCGCCGTCGCCGGTCTCATAGCACACACCCAGCTCATACTGTGCTTCCGGGCATTCCTGTTCTGCCGCTTTGGTGTACCACTTTACAGCCGCCTCATTGTACGAGAGTTCCGCATACAGCCGCCCGGTCATATACTGGGCCGTTACATTTCCCTGAGTTGCCGCCGCTTCGTACCATCTGCGGGCCTCTTTGTCGTCCTTTTCAACGCCCCGAGCCCGATAATAGCACTCGCCCAGTGCGCACTGTGCCTCGGCATCGCACTGCTCTGCGGCCTTTTTGTACCACACGACCGCATTTTCTTCGTTTTTTTCCACACCAGTGCCGTTCTGATAGCACCGGGCCACTTCCAACTGTGCCTCAAGGTATCCGTAATCTCTGGCCGCGACCATGTACTGCTGGAACGCCATTTCCGTATTGCCTGCCTGCTGATAATTTTGGGCATTATGCAGGTAGTCCTGCTCGTTTTCCTTTTTCGTCTCCTGTTGTGCTTCCTCGCCCAGACAGAAGCGTTCCACACAAGCCATAAACTCCTGCTTTTTATCTTCCGGGCCAATAAACAGGAAACTGTACACAGCATTTTTCTCATTGCTGAAACCCATCCCCTTGATTTCAGCCCCCAGACCGCCCCACCTCACGCGGCCCACAGTCGGTTCAAACCACTCCTCGACAGGTTTTGTCCTGATGGCCTTCGGGATCTCCATATCCTGCCCACCCACACGGATGGACTCCAGCTCATCCGTAAAACTCACTTCTACCTGAATTTTGCTCATAATGATAGTCTCCCTATGTATTTATAATTTTTATATAGTCTCCCTGACTCCGCACCCACATCTGGATGCCCGTGCCAAACACCTCAGCTTCTATCAGCCAGCCCTTTTCTGTTACACGCAAAACCTTTGCAGTGGGCAGTCGGTCAAGAACGGACTCCAGACTCGGCCCGGTATACTCAAACTTAATCGTCTGCAATTCACCGCCATACATGAACTGGATGCGCTTGCGCATCTCGCCCTCCTGAAAACGATTCGTGTATCTTTGAGCAAAATGCCGGTCGAGGGTCTTATAGTTCTGGATGCGGTCGATGCGGTAAATGGTGGGGGAGTTATCCTGCGGGTTCTGGAAATGCTTATCCTTGTCGATGCCCTCAATGAACGCAGCCAGATAGAAATAATACTCACTGAACAGAATGCCCACCGGCTCGATGGTACGCACTCGCGTTTCGCCATCATGGGTGCGGCAGTAGGTAATTTCCATGACATTGTGATTTTCTATTGCCGTACCGATTTCCCACAGGCTTTCGATAAACTTCCGGCCGTGCTGCGGCTCAACGTAATGGAAGCGTTCGTTGCTGATGAGGTCTTTGACCTGATTCAAGCGATCCAACGGTGTACAGGCCAGAATGAGCTTGTCCAGAATCGGGAACATCTCCTCCTTGACCATGGAGCGGCTCTCCAGCAGGATCTTGCACACTGCCAGAATCTCGCTGCTGGTGAGGAAGCGTGAAAGCGTGTCATCCAGCAGATAGCCGCCTTTTGTGGAGTTATACAGAATCTCCCGGCGCGGCTCGCTGTCTGCAAAGTAGCTACGCAGGGTATCAAGGTCGCGCTGGATTGTTTTTTCGCTGACACCGAAGCGGTCAGCCGTCTGCTGTTTGTTCAGCACCCCACCCTGTACCAGCACCTGCTGAATATAGAGTATACGGTCCAATCTACTATTACGCACGGTTCATTCTCCTTCTCTGCTCATTGTAACACAGTGCAACAACAGTCGCAATTCTTTGTGTGAACTTTTGTCGTTTTACAGAATTACAAAAAAATTTGTCTCTTTTGCACAACCCCAGTATACAAAAAAAGATGGACAGCCTGTCTGTCCATCTTCCAAAAAGCCAAGTGCTTTTCTCACAAATTCCATCTGCGGTTCAGCCGGTAGATCACATCCCATACATCATCCTTAAAAGTGTACATTACCTGACGCGGTGATGCACTTCTGCTTGCCATGCAGACAACCAGAAACAGTTCGGCGGCAAATGCCGTGCCCAGCAGAAACATCCATATTTTTTTCATTGTGCACTCTCCTTTGATGGCGTTTATGCCCTTTTGTCTGTCTATTATAACGATCCTGTTGGACAGTTTGCTTGTCCTTTCTGTAAAAGATATTTTCTGCTTTTCCTGTATGCTGCAACACAAAAACCGCCCCGGCTTCCATTGCGGAAACCGGGGCGGTTCATTCTGTTTATTGGTGCTTTTTCAAGCGCTCACGCAATTACTTGCGGGGGTTCTTGATGGCAGCCTGAGCAGCAGCCAGACGTGCGATAGGCACACGGAAGGGAGAGCAGCTGACGTAGTCCAGACCGACGTTGTGGCAGAACTCCACGCTCGTGGGGTCGCCGCCGTGCTCGCCGCAGATGCCCAGACCCAGATCGGGGCGGGTCTCACGGCCGTCGTGAGCAGCCATCTTGACCAGCTTGCCGACGCCGATCTGATCCAGATGCTGGAACGGATCGCTCTCGTAGATCTTGTTCTCGTAGTATGCGCCCAGGAACTTGGCAGCGTCATCACGGCTGAAGCCGAAGGTCATCTGGGTCAGGTCGTTGGTGCCGAAGCTGAAGAACTCAGCCTCCTTGGCGATCTCGCCGGCAGTCAGGGCTGCACGGGGGATCTCGATCATGGTACCGACCTGATACTTCATGTCAACGCCAGCAGCAGCGATCAGCTCGTCAGCAACCTTGACGACAACGTCCTTGACGAACTTCAGCTCCTTGACCTCGCCAACCAGCGGGATCATGATGTGCGGGGTGATCACATGGCCGGTCTCAGCGGAGACGTTCAGAGCAGCCTTGATCACAGCGCGGGTCTGCATCGCAGCGATCTCGGGGTAGGTAACAGCCAGACGGCAGCCACGGTGACCCATCATGGGGTTGAACTCGTGCAGAGAAGTAACCACGTTCTTCAGGTCATCATAGGTCATGCCCATATCGGCAGCCAGTTCCTTGATGTCCTCGTCCTTGGTGGGCAGGAACTCGTGCAGGGGCGGGTCCAGATAACGGATGGTCATCGGGCGCTCACCCATGATGCGGTACATGGCCTCGAAGTCGCCCTGCTGGAACGGCTCGACCTTGGCCAGAGCAGCCTCGCGCTCTTCCACGGTGCGTGCGCAGATCATCTCGCGGACAGCCTTGATGCGGTCCTCAGCGAAGAACATGTGCTCGGTACGGCACAGGCCGATGCCCTCAGCACCCAGATCCACTGCCTGCTGTGCGTCACGCGGGTTATCAGCGTTGGTCATAACCAGCAGCTGACGTGCTGCGTCTGCCCAGCCCATGAAGCGGTTGAAGTTCTTGTTGCCGGTAGCGGCCACGGTTGCGACCTGCTCGCCGTAGATGTTGCCGGTGGAGCCGTCGATGGAGATCCAGTCGCCCTCGACGAACTTGTGGCCGTTGATCTCGAAGGTCTTGGCCTCCTCATCGATCTTGACCTCGTTGTCGTTGCCGCAGCCGGAGACACAGCAGGTGCCCATACCACGGGCAACAACGGCTGCGTGGCTGGTCATGCCGCCGCGGACGGTCAGGATGCCCTGAGACACCTGCATGCCCACGATATCCTCGGGGCTGGTCTCCAGACGGACCAGAACGACCTTCTTCATCTTGCCGGACTTGACCATCTCCTCTGCCTCCTCAGCAGTAAAGACGATCTGGCCGCAGGCAGAACCGGGAGAAGCTGCCAGACCCTTGCCGACGACCTCGGCGGCCTTCAGGGCAGCGGCGTCGAACTGGGGATGCAGCAGGGTATCCAGCTGCTTGGGCTCCACGCGCAGGACAGCTTCCTGCTCGGTGATCATGCCCTCGTCCACCAGATCGCATGCGATCTGCAGAGCAGCCTGAGCGGTACGCTTGCCGTTACGGGTCTGCAGCATGTACAGGTGGCCGTCCTCGATGGTGAACTCCATATCCTGCATATCGCGGAAGTAGTTCTCCAGACGGGTCGCGATCTCAACGAACTGATCGTACACCTCAGGCATCTGATCCTTCAGGTGGCTGATGGGAGAAGGAGTGCGCACGCCTGCGACGACGTCCTCGCCCTGTGCATTGATCAGGTACTCGCCCATCAGCTTCTTTGCGCCGGTGGCGGGGTCACGGGTGAATGCAACGCCGGTGCCGGAACGGTCGCCGGAGTTGCCGAATGCCATCTGCTGAACGTTGACTGCGGTGCCCCACTCGTAGGGGATCTCGTTCATCTTACGATAGACATTTGCACGGGGGTTGTCCCAGCTGCGGAAGACGGCCTTGACAGCCTCGATCAGCTGATCGCGGGGATCCTGGGGGAACGGCTTGCCCTCGTTCTCCTCGTAGATCTTCTTGAAGACGCCGACCAGTTCCTTCAGGTCGTCAGCCGTCAGGTCAACGTCGTTCTTGACGCCCTTGGCTTCCTTCATCTTGTCGATCTCGACCTCGAACAGGCTCTTCGGGACCATCATAACGACGTCGGCGAACATCTGCACGAAGCGGCGGTAACAGTCGTATGCAAAACGGGCGTTGCCGGTCTTCTTTGCCAGACCCTCAACAGCCTCGTCGTTCAGGCCCAGGTTCAGGATGGTGTCCATCATGCCGGGCATGGACTGACGTGCGCCGGAACGGACGGAGACCAGCAGGGGGTTCTGGTTATCGCCGAACTTCTTGCCGGTGATCTCTTCCAGACCCTTGAGGTGCTCAAAGATATCAGCAGTGATCTCGTCATTGATCTGACGACCGTCTGCATAATACTGGGTGCAGGCGTCGGTAGTGATGGTGAAGCCCTGCGGCACCGGCATACCGGCTGCGGTCATTTCTGCCAGACCAGCACCCTTGCCGCCCAGAGTATTCTTCATGGTGACTTTGTCGCCGCCGAAAGCATCATTGCCTTCGCTGAAGTAGTACAGATACTTTTTGCTCATGCGTTGTTTACCTCCCATTCGTGACCATCGGTACACTTGCCGTGGTCTCATCGTTTGCCTTGTCTTGAACGTACGATGAACATTGTTTTGTGAATGCTAAACTATTATACCAGAAAATCCATTCCTTTCCACCATGCAAAATCCCGAATTTGTCTGTTATTTTTTATGCAAATCCCTTGAAATTTGCCAAGTTTTAAGGTAGTATAAAATGGGAGAAAGTTCGAGAGGTTTTTGTTTGTCTATGCGGTTTTGCCGCGCGTTGGATACAACTTTCTATCCCTGAAACTTTTCTCATTCTTTTGCAGATTCAATGCTTCTGTTGTATGCATCTTTGGATGTGACTGGCAACATTCCTCCGGGCCGCCCGGAGCCGCTGCCTGCCGGCAGGAGCGGACCAGAAGGGAGATCGTTACTGATGGAAAACAACATTTCTTCCGCCCGGCTGGACGCCGCCCGGGAGCAGCTGGACGCTGCCGAGGCTGGGCGTGAAGCCATTCTTCTGCAGCATATCGCCCGTGGCGTTGTCATCGACAGCCGCACGGTGCAGATCGACCCGGAGGCGGTCATCGCGCCGGGCACCGTCATTCTGGCAGGCACCATCCTGCGGGGCAGGACGGTCATCGGTGCGGGCTGCGTCATCGGCCCCAACACCCTCATCGAGGACAGCACCATCGAGGACGGCACTACCGTCAACGCCAGCCAGATCTACGGCAGCCACATCGGCCCCCACAACAACATCGGTCCCTTCACCCATGTGCGGGTGAACACTGTCACCGACTACGGCGTGCATCTGGGTGCCTATGTGGAGACCAAGAACTCCAACTTTGCCCGGGGCAACACCGTGAGCCACCTGACCTACATCGGCGACAGCGACGTGGGCAAGTACTGCAACTTCGGCTGCGGCACCGTCACCTGCAACTACGACGGCAAGGACAAGTTCCGCACCCAGATCGGCGATTACTGCTTCATCGGCTGCAACACCAACCTTGTGGCTCCCGTCAAGGTGGGCGATGGTGCCTACACCGCCGCCGGCAGCACCATCACCAAGGATGTGCCCGCGCAGGCACTGGGCATTGCCCGCGAGCGCCAGACCAATCTGGATGGCTGGGCAGAGCCCAAGATGGAAGCCTACATCGCCAAAAAACAGAAGCTGGAAAACGAGCAGAGCAAGTAACGCTCTGCCGGAAGGGAGCTGCGCATGAAGTCTGAAAGCTTTCGCAATCAGGCGCTGAGCCTTGTCCTTTTCTTCGCAGCTGTTGCCGCCGTGTTTGCCCTGACCCGTCTGCGCAGCGACCCGGCCAAAAAGCAGGCGGAGTTCGTGGTGCAGCAGCTGCTCTCCTGCTCCTCCGCCGTGGAGCAGGCCGTGGACGCCGCCGCGCCTGCAGACAGTGAACCGGGGCTTGCCGCAGTGGATCCCAACGGCCTGTACGCCTTCCTTCAGGCGCAGCTGGGCGATGCCATGACTGCCGACTGCCTTGACAAGGTCATGGCGAACCGCCTGCCCACCCGCATCACCGCACTGGCAGGGCAGTCCGGCGACAAGCTGACGCCCGCTGACCTCACCCTGAAAAAGCGCGCCGGGGCAGAAAACTGCTACGGTTTTTCTGCCGCCCTGCTGACCGCCGCGGACAGCACCGTTGCCGCGCAGGTATCCGGCACCATCACTATGGTAAAAGAAGATGGTGTGTGGAAAGCCTCTGCCATCACGCTGGAGCTGTAATAACCTCTTTTGCCCTCGTGCCGCACGGCTCGGGGGCATTTTTGCTTATAATGTATATCTTTTTGCGCGCGCGTATGTTATACTTAGATGTTGTATCACACTATTATCAGGAAAAGGTATTATCATATCATGAATGAAAACGATATCTGGCTCATTGCAGGGCTGGGCAACCCCGAAGCAAAGTACGATGGCACCCGCCACAACGCCGGTTTTGCCGCGCTGGACGCGCTGGCCGACAAATGGAACATCTCTGTAAGCAAGACCAAGTTCCAGGGTCTGTGGGGGCAGGGCGAGGTGGACGGCCACAAGGTGGTGCTGCTGACGCCCCTGACCTACATGAACCTCTCCGGCGATTCCATCGCCCCCATGGCAGGCTTTTTCAAGATTCCTGCCGACCATGTGCTGGTGCTTTGCGATGATATCACCCAAGCCCCCGGCAAGCTGCGCATCCGCCCTTCCGGCTCTGCGGGCGGGCACAACGGCCTGAAAAGCATCATTGCCCGGCTGGGCGGGGATAACTTCCCCCGCATCCGCATCGGCATCGGCGCAAAGCCCCACCCGGACTACGACCTTGCCGCATGGGTGCTGGGCAAGTTCCCGCCGGAGGACGCCAAGGCCATCGCCGACCGCTACGCCGACCTTGAAGCCGCCGCAAAGCTTATCATGGACGGCAAGCTGGGTCTGGCACAGAGCAAGTATAACGGGTAAGAACCCCATTTAAAATGCCCTCCGCTTGCGCTCTGGGCATTTTCAGCGGAATTTTATTTTTATTGTTCGTGTTTGTCGCGGCCTGCGGGCCGCTCCAAACACATTTTCACCGAGTGGGGCAGTACTGGCGAACTGCATTTATGTTCTTTGATGCATTCTGAGGTCACGACTCCTCTCGTGAAAAAACAGCGGAGAAAAGCCCGCAGGCTTTTCTCCGCTGCAAATAAAAAATAATGATTCCTCTGCCATTGCCAAAGCGAATGCGGCGGCAATTTCAAATCGTCATTCCAGCACGAAAGGAGGTTTTTCCATGTACGAAGCCTTACTCAAGGCCACACCGGAATATCAGAAGGTCGCCGCGGGCTTTGGCTCAGCAGGGCCGGCAGCGCTGTTCGGTCTGCCGCCCGCAGGCAGGGCGCTGCTGTATGCCGCCCTGCAAAAAGACCTTGACCGGGTGCTGTGCATCGTGACCCCCGGCGAGGCCGAGGCCACCCACTTTGCGGACGACCTCAAGGCACTGGGGCTTACTGCTGCGGTGTTCCCGCCCCGGGACTTTATGCTGCGCCCGGTGGAGGGTGCCGGGCGCGAGTACGAGTACCGCCGCCTTTCGGTGCTGGGCGCACTGGCGGGCGGGCGGCTGCAGGCTGTCTGCGTGCCCGCCGAAGCGCTTTTGCAGTACACCGTGCCCCGGGCGGAGTTCATCCAGAATACCCTCACCTTAAAGCCCGGCATGGTGTATAACCGCGAAGCACTGGTGGCGCGGCTGTTTGCCGCCGGGTATGTGCGGCGCGGTCAGGTGGATGGCCCGGGACAGTTCAGCGTGCGCGGCGATATCGTGGATATCTACGCGCCGGATATGCGTCAGCCCGCCCGCGTGGAGTACTGGGACGATGAGATCGACTCCATGTCCTCCTTTGACCTGCTGACCCAGCGGCGGGACGGCGCACTGGAAAAAATCTACCTCTCCCCTGCCCGCGAGGTGCTGTTCGGCAGCACCGCCGAGACCGCCGGAGCGCTGCGCGATGCCATCAAAAAGGCGCGCGGCAAGCGCCGCACCGCACTGGAAAAGGCCACCGAGGCCGATCTTTCCCAGCTGGATTCCGGCCTGATGCCGGAGGCCATGGATAAATATTACGGCATCCGCTACCCCGCCCCCGCCACGCTGCTGGACCATCTGGACGCGCCGCTGTTCATTCTGGATGAAGTCGGCGGCATCCGGGATGCCCAGAAGGCCACCGAGTTCCGCCGCAGCGAGGAGCTGACCGGACTGCTGGAGGAGGGCGTGCTCTGCCCCGGGCTGGATGTGCTGTACCAGACCATGGAGGATCTTGTCATTGCCGCCCAGAACCACAGCACCCTGCTGTGCGAGAACTTCCTGCGCGGCATGAACGAGTTCAAACTGAAAGACCTCATCAATGCCGAAGCCTTTGCCGCCCCCAACTGGAACGGCGACCTTGCCTCCCTGCGGGAGGACCTTGACCCGCTCATTGCCCAAGGCTATGCCGTCACCCTGTTTGCCGGTACGCCCAAGGGCGCAGCCGCTTTGACCCGCGACCTTGCCGACAAGGGCTACGCCGTGAGCATGAGCCGGGATGTGCGCCCCGCCAAGGGCATTTTACAGGTGCTGCCCGGGCATCTGACCGCCGGGTGCACCTTCCCCTTTGCCCACGCGGCGGTGCTTTCCAGCCGCCGCCATGGTCTGGACGAGGAGTCCGCCGCTGAGGCCAAAAAGCGCAAAAAGAACAAAAACGCCCTGTCCAGCCTTTCGGATATCAAGCCCGGGGACTATGTGGTGCACCAGAGCCACGGCATCGGCATGTACGCCGGTATCCAGCGGCTGGAGGTGCAGGGCGCGACCAAGGACTACCTCAAGGTGCAGTATTCCGGCTCGGACGTGCTGTATGTGCCGGTGACCCAGCTGGACCTGCTGAGCCGCTACACCGCCCCCGGCGACGAGGAAAAGGTAAAGCTGGCAAAGCTGGGCGGTGCCGAGTGGCAGCGCACCCGCGCCAAGGTGAAAAAAGCCACCGAGGAAATGGCGCAGGAGCTGATCGAGCTTTACGCCCGCCGCCGTCAGGCCACGGGCTACGCGTTCCCGCCGGACGGCGACTGGCAGCGGGACTTTGAGACCCGCTTTGACTACGACGAAACCGACGACCAGCTGAACGCTACCGCCGAGATCAAGCAGGACATGGAAAAAGGTTATCCCATGGACCGGCTGCTCTGCGGCGATGTGGGTGTGGGCAAGACCGAAGTTGCCCTGCGTGCCGCCTTCAAGTGCATCATGGGCGGCAAGCAATGCGCTCTGCTGGCCCCCACCACCCTGCTGGCGTGGCAGCACTACAACACCATCCTTTCCCGCATGGAAGCCTTTCCGGTGAAAGTGGAGATGATGTCCCGCTTCCGCACCGCCAAGCAGCAAAAAGAGACCCTGCGCGGCTTACAGGCCGGCAGCGTGGATATCGTGGTGGGCACCCACCGGCTGCTCTCGAAAGACGTGAAGTTCCACGACCTCGGCCTTGTCATCATTGATGAGGAACAGCGCTTTGGCGTGAAGCACAAGGAAAAGCTGAAGGAGAACTTCATCGGGGTGGATATGCTCACCCTGTCGGCTACCCCCATTCCCCGCACCCTGAACATGGCGATGAGCGGCATCCGGGATCTTTCCACCATCGAGCAGCCGCCCATCGAGCGGCAGCCGGTGGAGACCTTTGTGCTGGAATATAACGACGTCATCCTTGCCGAAGCCATGAAGAAGGAGCTTGCCCGGGGCGGTCAGGTGTACTACCTGCACAACCGGGTGGACAACATCGAAAGCTGCGCCGCCCATGTCAGCCAGATGGTGCCGGGGGCGCGGGTGGGCATCGCCCACGGCAAGATGACCGAAGAAGAGCTGAACCCCGTATGGCAGCACCTGCTGAACGGTGAGATCGACATTCTGGTCTGCACCACCCTCATTGAGACCGGCATTGATGTGCGCAACTGCAACACCCTCATCATTGAGGACGCCGACCGCATGGGTCTGGCGCAGCTGTACCAGATCCGCGGGCGGGTGGGACGCTCCGGCCGCAAGGCCTACGCCTACTTCACCTTCCGCCGGGACAAGACCCTGACCGACATCGCCCAGAAGCGGCTTTCCGCCATCCGGGAGTTCACCGCCTTCGGCTCCGGCTTCCGCATCGCCATGCGGGACCTGCAAATTCGCGGCGCGGGCAGTCTGCTGGGGCACAGCCAGCACGGTCACATGGAGGCCGTGGGCTACGACCTCTACGTCAAGATGCTGGGGCAGGCCATCGCCCGGGCCAAGGGCGAGCCCGTCCAGCGGGACAAGAGCGAATGCCTTGTGGACCTGCGGGTGGACGCCTTCATCCCGGAAAAATACATTGCCAATGGGCCGGGACGCATCGAAGCCTACAAGCGCATCGCCGCCATCCAGACTCCGGAGGACGCCGCCGATGTGCTGGACGAACTCATCGACCGCTACGGCGACCCGCCGCCCTCGGTGAGCGATCTGGTCAACGTCTCTCTGGCCCGGGTGCAGGCCACCGCCGTGGGGGTCACCGAGGCGACCCAGAAGAAGGACACCCTGACCCTGCAGCTGGAAACGCTGGACCTTGCCATGATCCGCGGCCTGCTGCAGGCCTTCAACGGCAGGGTCACGGCAGGGGCAGGCAACCGTCCCTATCTTTCCGTCACCCTGCAGCCGGACGAAAAGCCGCTGGAGCTGCTGCAAAGCATCCTGAAAGCCATGGCAGAGATCCTGACTGGCACCGAACGCGAAAAAGCTCCCCCGGTCGGGGAAGCTGACACGCGCAAGCGTGACTGAGAGGGTTCTATAAGAAACAAAGGAGCAACACACATGAAAAAGAAACTCATCGCGCTGGTCTGCGCACTGGCATTTGTTTTCAGCCTTGCAGGCTGCACCCTCTCCACCCCGGAGACGGTGGGCAGCATCGGTGATCTGCAGATCACCTCCGGCATGTACCTGCTGGCGCAGTACAGCGCCTACCAGCAGGCTGCACAGCTGGCGGGCAGCGATCAGGACGCCACCGATGTATCGTCCTTCCTCAAGGCGACCATCACCACCGATGCCGACACCGGCGAGACCGCTGTGGTCAGCGACTTTGTGGCAAAAACCACGCTGGAAACGCTGGAGAGCCTTGCCGCCGTGGACGCCCGCTTCCGCGAGCTGGGCGGCGAACTGACCGAGGAGCAGCAGACCACTGCCGACAACTACGCCCAGCAGATGATGGACAACTACGGGGATGCCTACACTGCCAACGGCATCGGGCTGGAGACCCTGCGCACCTTTGAGCGTCTGCAGCTGGAGCACACCGCCCTGCTGGAGCTGGTCTACGGCAAGGACGGCGAGGCCCCCGTGCCGGACAGCGAGCTGACCGCCCATCTGAGCAGCAGCATGTACGAGATCGGCTACGTTACCATCCCGCTGTACAATCCGACCTCTTATGCCTTTGCCGATGACGACCAGAAGGCCGAGATGCTGACCCTTGCGCAGAACGCCGCCCATGCGGTGGACCTGCTGCAGCCGGGGCAGACCCCCTCGGAGCAGGTCAGCGCCCTGCACGCCGCCGTCAAAGCCGCCCTGCCGGAGATCTATGCCGTGCTGGGTGCCGAAAGCTCTGACGAGGACGCCAGCATCCGCACCGATCTGCTGACCGAAAGCGATGTGACCAGTACCTTTACGCAGGAGGGTGCCGCCGACACCTTGCGCGGCCTTGCCTACGGCGAAGCCGCCGCGGTGCAGCTGAACAGCAGCAGCCTGATCCTGATGATCCGTCTGGACCCGCTGAGCGTCTCTACGCTGGACGATCTGCGGCCGGTCGTCCTCAGCGACCTGAAGGGGGACGCGCTGGAGGATGCCCTGTCCGCCTGCGGCGCAGCGCTGGACCACCAGCTGAATGACGCTGCCATGCGCAAGCTGCCCGCCAAAAAGATCGTGAACAACACCAGCGCCAACAGCTGAGAACCTCTATAAACAAGCCGCCTGTGATCTTCCACCGTTTGCAAAAACATCGTGGAAAACCGCAGGCGGTTTTTGTTTTTATCCCACACAAAACAGGGCGCACCCCGGAGGGTGCGCCCTGTGCGCGATGGTTCGTTCTGGTTCAGTCGATCTGCAGCAGGCAGGCTCTGCCGTCAAACCGTGCATCAAAGATCAGGGTGCCGTTTTCCAGCGCATAGCCCACATCGGTCTTTGCGCCGTCAGCGGCATTCAGAAGGGTCAGGGTGTGGGTGAAATCCGCCACATCGCTCTCGCCCAGCTGCGCCTTCACATTTGCCAGCGAGACGTGCACCTTGTAGATGCCGGACACCGGCACCATGCAGCCTCTGCCGTCCACAAAGACCACGGTCATGATCCGCTTGCCGCTGGGCAGGCTGCCCACGCGGACCACCAGTCGCAGGCCGACCGTGTCCGGAGTGGCGTCAAAGTCGGCAGAGACCGCGTTCAGCGCTGCACTGCCGTCCACCTTGCCGCAGACCGGGCAGACCTGTGCGCCATCCACCAGATGCAGTGCACAGTGGGCGGTGCCGGAGGCCGTGCGGGTATCCGTTGCATCGCAGCGGTCACACTTTGCCGTTTCGGTGCCATCCTCGGTGCAAACGGCATTGTTGTCATAGCCGTAATCCGTAAAGCGATGACCCAGTGCCGGGATATCGACCCGGGTGGTGGTGTCGCTTGCCGTGCCGCAGGCGGCGGTGTAGGTGGTGGTGCCCATCTCGGTGCAGGTCGCCGGGGTGGTCACCTCAGCGGTGCAGGTCACGTTTTCCGTAGTGGTCGCATCGCAGCGGTCACACCGGATGGTGGCAACGGCGCTCTTGCCGTCTGCTGCAAACGCAAAGGTCACATGGTCCGCGTCCTTCTTAGTAAAGTCGTGGCCCAGTGCAGGGAGTTTGATGTCCTCCACCTTCTTTGCAACTTCCACGCCGCCGATGCTGGCAGTGATGAGATGTCTTTCCACGCCGTCCTTCAGGCAGGTGGGCTCTTTGACCACCTTCACAACGGCATCCACATCCTCGTACTTGAAGTGACCCTCGTCACCCAGCTCACACCGGGAGCATTCGTATGTAACTCTGCCCTTCATAAAGTCTGTGCCGACCCAGTCCAGCGTTGCACTGTTGTAGTCGTGGCCCAGTGCGGGGAGTTTGATGTCCTCCACCTTCTTTGCAACTTCCACGCCGCCGATGCTGGCAGTGATGAGATGTCTTTCCACGCC
>CAKSWU010000014.1 GCA_934513205.1 uncultured Faecalibacterium sp.
AAGGCGCTGGAGCTGGGCGGCTACGCGCAGGACACCCTGCTGCCCGGCCTGAACGGCGGCTCCACGGTGACCACCGGCTTTGCCCGGGCAGCGGTGCTGAGCCATGCAGGCGAAATTGTACAGGCCGTGAAGGACGGCAAGCTCCGGCACTTCTTCCTTGTGGGCGGCTGTGACGGTACACGGCCTTCCCGCCGCTATTACACCGACTTTGCCAAGCTCACCCCGCAGGACACGGTCATTCTGACACTGGCCTGCGGCAAGTTCCGCCTGAATGACCTGCCCCTCGGCAATGTGCCCGGCACCGGCCTGCCCCGTATTCTGGACGTGGGTCAGTGCAACGATGCCTACAGCGCCATCCGCATTGCGCTGGCACTGGCAGATGCGTTTGGCTGCGGCGTCAATGACCTGCCGCTTTCTCTCGTACTGTGCTGGTTTGAGCAGAAAGCCGTGTGCATTTTGATTGCCCTGCTGGCACTGGGCATCAAAAACATCCGGCTCGGCCCTACCCTGCCGGCCTTCCTCTCGCCGGGCGTCGTGAAGGTTCTGCAGGAAAAGTATAACCTGATGGCCGTCACCACTCCGGAGGACGACCTGAAAAGCATTCTCAGCAGGCGGTAACCCGCCTATCAAAAGCAGATGCGTGAAAGCTCGCATCTGCTTTTTTTCTGCCTTAACGGCATTCTCTTGGATCCTTCTGTACAGCATTCTAAGAGAGGCACCGGCTTCTGGCTTGGCAGCATGCTGCTGCGTTCTGGCACGGCACTGCTGGCCTGCGGATGGTTCCTTACCCGCAGACAGCGCACCGCAGGGTGATTTCTTCGCCTGCAGGAGCCGTTCTTTCGACAAATCACGGCGCGATTTTTCGCGCGATTTTTCGCTCCATTGTTTCTTCCGAAATGCTCTCATTTTGCGCTGACGTCTCCGCAGTGCCGGCATTGCAGGCCGGAAGCGTCGTGCAACGCTCTTGTTTATTTTTCAGCGTGCTCCCGGAAATTTTCAGGAAATACGTTTTTCATTTCAAATGTCCGGTATTTCCGAAACACAGTCATAATTCCCGGAAATCATTCATTATTTTGTCATTCATTTTTATCATTTTCAGATGCATTCAGCATAGTTTTTTCATATAAATTCTATTTTTATTGTTCTAAAGTGCCATAAAACTCTTGTTTTTACCAATGGCAGGTGCTAATATAGAACCAGCACAGAACTCTGTGCTAAAAAATAAAAGAAGGAGGTAAAAAATCATGAACAAAAGATGGTTTGCAGTGATCCTGACCGTCGGATTGTTGCTGTGCCTTGTGCCGTTGAGTGCTTTTGCGCTGAATGGCGACTGCATCACGGACTCGGACGGCAACATTCTCGGCTGGGAAGATCTGACCGATTCGGATCTGACCGATTCGGATTCGGTCGACATGGTCTGGGAACAAGCTCCCGCGCCAAGGTCCACCGCTTCAGACACACCTACGCAACCGCACCCGCCTGCGGAAACGAATGATGTGCAGAACTCGGCGGCTGCGGACAGCTCTGAAGTGCAGATGACTTCTGCGGAGTCAGAATTCAATACGGACGAGCTGTACGCGGACGAGCTGTACGCAGTCTCTGCTGTGGATGATGCAGCCAGCACCACAGCAACGGATGTGTGCAAGATCGGCGACACGACCTACACATCTCTGCAGGAAGCGATCGATAAGGCGAGTCCCAACGATCAGATCGACCTGCTGCAGGACATCACGCTGGAAACAGGTCTTACTTTTTATAGCAAGAATCTGACCATTTCCGGCGGCGGTACCCGCACGCTGACGCTGAACCAGAACGGTATGTATGCATCGCTCAGTGATATCACGTTTGAAGATCTTACGCTGAATATCTATGCGCATACTCATACCTATGCAGGTGGCGCAGGAGGAACGGCCAACCTGATCAGCAACTCGAATCTGAGACTGAACAACGTCAACATGACTCTGAGTCCAGATGCTAACTGCGGAAGCAGTATGTTCCTGTATCAGGATACCAATCTGTATTTGGATAGCTCTCATGTCGTGATCGAAGCTGTCAATGGCAGCATGGTCGATGGCATCATGGCTGATAATTCAGAGTATACCGGACCCAATCGTGAGATTCAGCTCATCAACTCTTATGTGAGCGCCACTGGCTGCAGCAACGCTGGTCTGATGATCGACCCTATTGACCTGACGATGATTTCTTCTGAAATCGTGGTAACCAAAAACGACAATTATGGTCTTGGCTGCTATGATGGCAAGGTGACCATGATCAGCAATTCCAAAATCACGGCACGTAACAATGATACCAGCGGATGGCGTTTTGGCGTTTACATCGGTGCCCTTGACATGGATGCAACTTCCACTTTGGAAGCTTATTCTAACGGTGGTTCCGGCCTCGGCCTTGGCAGCCCCAACGGTATAGAAAAAAGTTACATTCATGGACGTCTTATCTGCGAGGATAACGGTGCCCTTGATCCGGGCGCCGGCGGTGGCTTATACGTGTACGCGTATGATTACGGTGGTGAGGTTTACAAAGGTGACGTAACCATCAAAGATGGTGCATATGTCTCTCTCTCCAACAATGTTGGATTGTCCGGTATTCAAAACAGCTGGATTCTGAAAATTGAGAGCGGGGCTAATGTGATCGTGGATCACAATAATCAAGAGGGCATCTACAATAGCTATGACGCTCGTCTTACCATTGAATCCGGCGCAAATGTTTCTGTAAATGACAATCGCGAATTTGGTATTCTGAACGTTCCTCAAGGCAGTTTGGGTTTAGGCAGTTTTCTTATCAAGAGCGGCGCTAATGTCTCCGTCTGCGATAACGCGGTCTTTGGCATTGTCAATGCTTGTAACCTCACTGTAGAAGAAAACGCTAATCTTCAGGTAGAAAGAAACCTTGGTGGCGGTATTAACAATCAGACCCCTGCTACACTAAATCTGCTCTCCGGTACGGTTCGGTATAACCATGCCGGTTCTGCAGGCGGCGGACTTGTGAACTTTGGCACCGCAATCCTTTCGGACGATGTAGAGTTGTACAACAACCATGCAGCCACTTGCGGCGATGACATCTTTAATGTAAGAGGCGCCACCATCACCTTTGGCGCTACCGGCGAAGGCTGGGCGCTGGACGGTGCACCGGACTGCTACGATGACATTGACGGCTGGTACGATGACAGTAAAAACTCCCGCTGGAATGCCCACGCAGAGGACGAAGCCGACCTGCACACTGTTCGGGCCGACCCCGGCACCTTCAACAGCGTTCTTGCGCTCAAGGCTGCTCACCCCCCCATCGGCACACTGATCATCTCCAAGGCGATCGCCGGTGCCGGTGCACTGGAGCCGGATGACTGCCTCACCGATTTCAATTTTGTGCTCACTCTGGCTGATTCCTCTATCACCACCATGGATGCCGAAAAGTACGGTGTTGTGTTTGAAGATGGCAAGGCAGCCTTCACCCTGAAGGACAGCGAAAGCATTACCATCGCAAACCTGCCTGACGGCATAAACTACACTCTTGCTGAGCAGTCCAAAGGCGGCTGGCGTCTCGCATGGGTCGATGGCGATGCAGAAGGCGTTGTGTCCCGGCGTAAAGTCGCAGCGATCAACTTTATCAATGAAAAGCTGCCGACCACCGGAAGTCTGGTGATCTCGAAGCAGGTCACCGGCGATCTGAATCCCGAGGATGCCGACACGGTGTTCCACTTTGTGCTTATGCTGGACGATAACACTCTCACCACCGCAGACGCCGAGGAATACGGTGTGGCGTTTGAGAGCGGCTGGGCGTCCTTCACCCTGAAGGGCGGCGAGAGCATCACCATCGGCGGCCTGCCCGCCGGTGTCGGCTATACCATCTCCGAGATCCGCCAGAATGGCTGGACGCTGCAAAACGTCAGCGGCGAAACCACCGGTGTCATCCCGCAGAATGGCACCGTCGAGATCGCCTTCGTCAACCAGAAGAATGACGGTTCCATTCCTGTCGCCCCGGTCGACCCCGTCGACCCCGTCGACCCCGTCGACCCTGTGGAGCCTGTCGAGCCCGACATGCCCGCAGAGACGGAGACCCCTGCTGAGCCTGTGACCCCCGAAGTTCCGGAGACTCCGGCACAGGACGAAGCATCCGGGATTTCCCAGACTCCTGAAGCTCCTGCAAAGGAAGATACTTCGGTGAGTACCCTGCCCCAGACCGGTACGCCCGGTTGGATGGCAATGGCTCTGCTGAGCTTTGGCTGTGTGCTGCTGGCCTGCGGATGGTTCCTCACCCGCAGACAGCGCCGCGTGAAATAAGGCCCGGCAAAAGCCACACCCCTGCACGAAAACTGCTGTATCCCCTGCCCCGCAAGAGCAGCCGGATACGGCAGTTTTGTTTTTGAGCGGAGAACAGAGCTGCCGGTTCGCGGCGTTTCGCACAAGAAGCGGTGAAAAGCTGCTTTTATATTTGTTGCAGCTGACGCTTGAAAACCATTCAATGTTCCGTATAATAAAAGGTACCGGAACAAAGGCGTTCCGCAAGGGTATTTTCTGCCCTTGCGGGGCGTCTTTTCTTTTTTGTCCGGTCCGGGATGCGGAAGGTGCCGCATCCGGCAGGAACATCGTTAAAAGGATGGGAAAGACTATGGAAAACTTTACAGAGCGCAAGACTCCCCTTGGTCTGTACGACCCGCAGTTTGAGCACGATGCCTGCGGCATTGGCGCTGTGGTGGACATCAAGGGACGCAAGAGCCATCAGACGGTGGACGACGCGCTGTCCATCGTGGAGCGGCTGGAGCACCGTGCCGGTAAGGATGCCGAGGGCAAGACCGGCGACGGCGTGGGCATCCTGCTGCAGATCAGCCACAAGTTCTTCTCCAAGGTTGCCGAGGAGCTGAACATCCGGCTGGGCAACGAGCGCGAATACGGCGTTGGCATGTTCTTCTTCCCGCAGAACGAGCATCTGCGGGCACAGGCCATGAAGCTGTTCGAGGTGGTCACCCGCAAGGAGGGGCTGGAGTTTCTGGCATGGCGCGAAGTACCGGTGGACCCGGACGCTGTGGGCCAGAAAGCCCGCGATTGCATGCCCGCCATCTGGCAGTGCTTCATCAAAAAGCCTGCAAAAGTGAGCCGCGGCATCGAATTTGACCGCAAACTTTACATCGTGCGGCGGGTGTTCGAGCAGGCCAGCAGCGGCACCTATGTGCCCAGCCTGTCCAGCCGCACCATCGTGTACAAAGGCATGTTCCTTGTGCACGACCTGCGCCGGTTCTACGCCGACCTGCAGGATCCGGATTATGAATCCGCCATCGGCATGGTGCACAGCCGCTTTTCCACCAACACCAACCCCAGCTGGATGCGCGCACACCCCAACCGCTTTATCCTGCACAACGGCGAGATCAACACCATCAAGGGCAACACCGATGCCATGCTGGCCCGGGAGGAGAGCATCACCAGCCCCATCATGCAGGACGACATGAACAAGATCCTGCCCATCATCAACACCGCCGGTTCGGACTCTGCCATGCTGGACAACGCTCTGGAGTTTCTGGTGATGAACGGCATGGACCTGCCGCTGGCTGTGATGATCACCATTCCCGAGCCGTGGGAGAACAACAAGAACATCAGCCAGAAAAAGCGGGATCTTTATCAGTATTACGCCACCATGCTGGAGCCGTGGGACGGCCCCGCTGCGATTCTGTTCTCGGACGGTGATGTGATGGGCGCGGTGCTGGACCGCAACGGTCTGCGCCCCAGCCGCTACTATATCACCAAAGACGGGCGTATGATCCTGTCCTCGGAGGTGGGTGTGCTGGAATGCGCCCCGGAGAACATTCTGGTGAAAGACCGTCTGCGCCCCGGCAAGATGCTGCTGGTGGACACCGTGAAGGGCGAAGTGGTGGATGACGAGAAGCTGAAGGAGTTTTACGCCAGCCGCGAACCCTACGGCGAATGGATCGACCGCAATCTGGTGCAGCTCAGCGCACTGAAGATCCCCAACGTGAAGGTGGAAAGCTGCACCGGCGACCAGCTGACCCGGCTGCAGAAGGTGTTCGGCTACAAATACGAGGACGTGAACACCATGATCCTTTCCATGGCGCGGGCGGGCGCAGAGCCTTCCGGTGCCATGGGCACCGACACCCCGCTGGCTGTGCTCAGCGACCAGCACCCCCCGCTGTTCAACTACTTCAAGCAGCGGTTTGCGCAGGTGACGAACCCCCCTATCGACGCCATCCGGGAAAAGGTGGTCACCTCCACCAGCGTCTACATCGGTGCCCACGGCAACCTGCTGGAGGACAAGCCCGAGAACTGCAAGGTGCTCAAGGTGCACAACCCCATCCTGACCAACACCGACCTGCTGAAGATCAAGTACATGAACGTGCCGGGCTTCAAGGTGGCTACGGTATCCATCAACTACTACAAGAACACCAGTCTGGAAAAGGCCATCGACCGGGTCTTTCTGGAGGTGGACCGCGCCTACAAGGAAGGTGCGAACATCATCATCCTGTCCGACCGGGATGTGGACGAATACCATGTGACCATCCCCAGCCTGCTGGCTGTTTCGGCAGTGTCCCAGTACCTCATCCGCACCAAAAAGAGCACCGCGCTGGCACTGATCCTTGAAAGCGCCGAGCCCCGAGAGGTGCACCACTTTGCCACCCTGCTGGGCTACGGTGCCTGCGCCGTCAACCCCTATCTGGCGCACGAGACCATCGGGCAGCTCATTGACGAGGGTCTGCTGGACAAGGACTACTACGCCGCCGTGCAGGACTACGACAACGCCATCCTCAGCGGCATTGTGAAGATTGCCTCCAAGATGGGCATTTCCACCATCCAGAGCTACCAGAGCAGCCAGATCTTTGAGGCTGTGGGCATCTCGCAGGAGGTCATCGACAAATACTTCACCGGCACGGTGAGCCGTGTGGGCGGCATCCGCATCGAGGACATTCAGGCTGAGGTGGAAGCACAGCACAACGCTGCCTTTGACCCTCTGGGGCTGGACATCAACATGGAGCTGGCTGACAGCGGTGCCCACAAGTTCCGCAGCGGCAAGGAAGAGCACCTGTTCAACCCGCAGACCATCCACCTGTTTCAGAAAGCCTGCCGCACCGGTGATTATGCCACCTTCAAGCAGTTCACCCAGACGGTGGACAACATGGGTGCCGATGGCATGCACCTGCGCAGCCTGCTGGACTTCAACTACGCTGCAGACGGCGGCATTCCGCTGGAGGAGGTAGAACCGGTGTCCAGCATCGTCAAGCGGTTCAAGGGTGCCGCCATGAGCTACGGCGCCCTGAGCAGCGAGGCACACGAGACCATTGCCATTGCTCTGAACCGTCTGGGCGGGCGCAGCAACACCGGTGAGGGTGGCGAGCCTGAGGAGCGTTACCACAGCGAGAGCAATTCCAAGATCAAGCAGGTGGCATCCGCCCGCTTTGGCGTGACCAGCAAGTATCTGGTCAGCGCCGAGGAGATCCAGATCAAGCTGGCGCAGGGCGCAAAGCCCGGCGAGGGCGGAAACCTGCCCGGTGCCAAGGTATATCCGTGGATCGCCAAGACCCGCCACAGCACCACCGGCGTGGGACTGATCTCTCCCCCGCCCCACCACGATATCTACTCCATCGAGGATCTGGCAGAGCTGATCTACGACCTGAAAAACGCCAACCGCAACGCCAACATCAACGTCAAGCTGGTCAGCGAGGCCGGTGTCGGCACCATTGCCGCCGGTGTTGCCAAGGGCGGCGCACAGGTCATTCTGGTGTCCGGCTATGACGGCGGCACCGGTGCTGCGCCCCGCACCTCCATCAAGCACGCCGGTCTGCCGTGGGAGCTGGGCATCGCCGAGACCCACCAGACCCTGATCCTGAACGGCCTGCGCACCCGGGTGCGCATTGAGAGCGACTCCAAGCTGCTGTCCGGTCGGGATGTGGCGATCAGCTGCATGCTGGGCGCAGAGGAGTTTGGCTTTGGCACTACCCTGCTGATGGCGGAAGGCTGCGTGATGATGCGGGTGTGCAATCTGGACACCTGCCCCATGGGCATCTGCACCCAGAACCCTGAGCTGCGCAAAAACTTCCGGGGCAAGCCGGAGCATATCATCAACTATCTGACCTTTGTAGCTGAGGAACTGCGGGAGTATATGGCAAAGCTGGGCGTGCGCACCGTGGACGAGCTGGTGGGCCGCACCGACCTGCTGCGGGTCAAGCCCGCCGCTCCGGGCAGCCGCGCAGCAGAGCTGGATCTGGACTGCATCCTGCACAACCCCGCCATTGCAAACAGCAATGTCCACTTTATCAAGGAGGACAGCTACAACTTCCATCTGGAAAACACGCTGGACATGAAGGTGCTGATGAAGAAGTTCCGGCTGAACAGCAAGACACCGCAAAGCGTCAGTCTGGATGTCTCCAACACCGACCGTGCCTTTGGCACCATCTTTGGCAGCGAGATCACCCGTAAATACGGCAACACCCTGCCGGACGATGTGTACACCGTGCACTGCACCGGCGCAGGCGGACAGAGCTTTGGCGCGTTTATCCCGAGCGGCCTGACGCTGGAGCTGGTGGGCGACTGCAACGACTACATGGGCAAGGGTCTTTCCGGCGGCAAGATCATCGTGCGCCCGCCGCAGGGCATCGGCTTTAAGCCCGAGGAGAACATCATCACCGGCAACGTGGCACTGTACGGTGCCACCAGCGGCAAAGCCTTCCTCTGCGGTGTAGCCGGTGAGCGCTTCTGCGTGCGCAACAGCGGTGCCACCGCCGTTGTGGAGGGCGTGGGTGACCACGGCTGCGAGTACATGACCGGCGGCACCGTGGTGGTGCTGGGACAGACCGGCAAGAACTTTGCAGCCGGTATGACCGGCGGCATTGCCTATGTGCTGGACGAAGGCTGGGACTTCTACCAGCGGGTGAACAAGGAAACAGTCAGTCTGGAGCCGGTGGAGCACAAGTACGATGTTGCCACCCTGAAAGAGCTGATCCGGGAGCATGTGGAAGCCACCGGCTCCCCCCGCGGCAAGGAGATTCTGGACAACTTCAGCGCCTTCCTGCCCAAATTCAAGAAAGTCCTTCCCTACGATTATGACCGGATGCTGCGGGTGATTGCCTCGGTAGAGGAGCGTGGTCTGGACGGCGAGCAGGCCCAGATCGAAGCATTCTACGCAGTGCAGAAGAAAAAGTAAGGAGGGCCGCATCATGGGCAAGACAACAGGATTTATGGACTATACGCGCAAGACCAGCACGGACGTGCCGCCGCTGGAGCGCCTTGAAAATTTTGACGAGTTCCACATTTGGCTCTCGCGGGAGCAGCAGCAGACGCAGGCCGCCCGCTGCATGGACTGCGGCGTGCCTTTCTGTCAGGCGGGCATGATGATCGGCGGCATGGCCTCCGGCTGCCCGCTGAACAACCTCATTCCGGAATGGAACGATCTGGTGTACCACGGCAAGTGGGAGCTGGCGCTGCATCGTCTGATGGCCACCAACCGCTTCCCGGAGTTTACCAGCCGGGTGTGCCCCGCCCTGTGCGAGGCCGCCTGCACCTGCGGGGATGTGACCGGCAGCAGCGTCACCGTGCGCGAAAACGAGCACGCCATCATCGAGACGGCCTACGCCAAGAACTGGCTGACCGCCACCCCTCCACCGACCCGCACCGGCAAGAGTGTCGCCGTGGTGGGCAGCGGTCCTGCGGGGCTTTCGGTGGCCGAGTACCTGAACAAGCGCGGGCATTCCGTGACCGTGTTTGAGCGTGCCGACCGTGTGGGCGGCCTGCTGATGTACGGCATCCCCAACATGAAGCTGGATAAGGCGGTGATTGAACGCCGGGTCAAGATCATGCAGGCCGAGGGCGTAGAGTTCCGCACCAATATGGATGTGGGCGGTGCCGTGCCCGCCGGGCAGCTGCTGGCGGACTATGACGCTGTGGTGCTGTGCTGTGGTGCCAAAAAGCCCCGGGACCTGAACGTGCCCGGCCGGGACGCCAAGGGCGTGCACTTTGCGGTGGACTACCTGACCAGCGTGACCAAGAGCCTGCTGGACTCCGGCTTTGCAGACGGCAAGGCCATCAATGCCGCCGGAAAAAACGTGCTGGTCATTGGCGGCGGCGACACCGGCAACGACTGTCAGGGCACCGCGCTGCGGCAGGGCTGCACCGACCTGATGGCGCTGGAAATGATGCCCCAGCCCCCTGCCGAGCGCACCGCGGCAAACCCGTGGCCGGAGTGGCCTCGGGTGCTGAAGGTGGACTACGGTCAGACCGAGTGTCTTGCCAAGTTCGGCAAGGACCCGCGGGTTTACCAGACCACCGTCAAGGAGTTTTTGAAGGACGAGGACGGCAACCTGACCGGTGCCGTCATCAGCTGCCTGAAGCCGGAGCGCGACCCCGAGACCGGACGCACCAGCATGGTGCCCACCGGCAAGGAATTTACCTACGACTGCCAGCTGGCGTTCATCGCCGCAGGCTTTACCGGCTGCGAAAACTACACAGCCGATGCGTTCGGCGTGGAGCTGACTGCACGGGGCAACGTGGCAGACCACAGCTTCAAGACCAACGTAGATAAGGTGTTCGTGTGCGGCGATATGCGCCGGGGCCAGAGCCTTGTGGTCTGGGGTCTGCGCGAAGGCCGCGACTGCGCCGCTGAGGTGGACCGCTGCCTGATGGGCTACACCAACCTCTGACATCGCCATTCTCTTTTTCCATCCTATTTTCTGAAACGCAGAAGCGGGAGCCTGTTGCAAGGCTCCCGCTTCTGCGTTTGCGCTATTTAATTAGTTTTTTACAATTCCGGCCCGGCGGTGCTGATGTCCTCGGCGGGTGCCTCTGTCTCGGCAGAGGAAGCCCCTTCCGGCGGGATGAACTGCACACTGGGGTCAGCGGCGATATACACGGTGATCACCGTGCCCACCGTGACCATAGCGCCCTCTTCCTCGCTGGCGGAGACCACACAGCCCGCAACGTAAGAGCCATCATTCACCACCATAAAACAGCTGGCAACAAGGCCCCGAGCTTCCAGTTCCTTCACGGCACCATCCTGTGTAAAGCCGATAATGTTGGGCATTTCCACCGTCTCCGGGCCTTTGCTGACCACAAGACGAATGGTCTCGCCCGCCTTGAGCACGGTGTCTGCCGCCGGCTCCTGCCGTATGATCTGTCCGGCGGGTGCGGCATCGCTGTACTCCTCTGTGACATAGAACAGGTACATGCCGGTATACTCCCGATTGTTCTGCACCTGTGCATAGGCCATGCCAAGGAAGTTTGGCACAAGGTTCTGGGGCTCCATCACGGCACTGGACGCAGGCTGGGATGCAGGCTGCGAGGAAGAGGCCGATGTTCCGCCGTTCTGCCGCATGACCCCCCACAAGGTGAGCAGGATCAGGATGGAAAGCAGGATCAGGATGCCCGCCAGCAGCGCTTTCAGGCTGAGCAGATGTCTGTGCTCCGGTTCCTGCGGAGCGGGCTGCACCGGGGTTTCCGGCTTCAGGGTGCGCAGGAGCTCGGTGGTGTACTCCCGGGACGAAAGGGCCTGATACAGCTGCGGCACAGTCTGGATGCGCTCCATGGGGCGGAGACGCAGTCCCAGCTGCAGCACCTGCGAAACATAGGACGGCACAGCCCCATTCACCGTCTTTGCCCGGGGGTTGGAGTCTGCCACCATCCGCTGCGCTGCCGGCACCGGGGCCTGTCCGCACACCATGCGGTAGAACACCGCCGCCAGACTGTATTCATCGGTGTAGCGTCCTTCAAACTCTGCGGTGGAATACTGTTCCGGGGCGGAATAGCCCTCGTACAGCTGCTCGTGCAGGCCGCTGCCTGCCGTGCGCAGGCCCACGGTGGCGTAGCCCTCCAAACGGCAGCGTCCATCCGCCATGACCCGGATGTTCTGCGGGCAGATGCCCCGGTGCACCAGTCCCGCCTTATGCATAGCAGACACACCCTCAAACACCGGGCGCAGCATGGCGCAGGCATCTTCGGCCCGCAGCCCGCCGGGGCGGTCCTCCAGCCAGTGGTCCAGCGGTGTGCCGCCGGGGGTTTCCATCACGGCATAGACCGTATTGTTGGCCTCCACCACATCCAGCACAGCCTCCAGCCCATTGGCGGGGGTGATGCGCTGGATGGCGCGGTACAGGTCCGCAAAATCCATGCGGGTGGTCTTGAACAGCACTTCGCTGCCTTGCTTGGGCCGTAGCGTATCATTTCCGGCAGTGCGCTCGGCGGTCAGTGTCACCGGCAGATACTCCTTGATGGTCACGCGGAAGCCGCCAAGGTTCTCCACGCCGCAGTACAGAATGCCCTCGCCGTCAAGGCGCAGCATCTCCCCCACCGTATAGCGTCCGGCCAGCAACGTGCCCACCGGCAGAGAACCGCCGGGGTTCCGGCCTTCAAACACTTTTCCGCAGTCCGGGCAGCTTTGGGCTGTCTGGGAGATGGGCTGCAGGCAGTAGGGACACAGACGTGTGTGCTCCATCCTCTTCTCTCCTTACACAGTCTTGCGGCGCAGCAGGCTCATAGGGGGCAGCTCCGGTGTGGGGATGGTGTATTTTTCCATGGCATGCGGGGTGCTGTCCACTCGCTCGCCGGCTTCGTTTTCGATCCACTCCGGGGTCAGCGGGATGCTGCGTCCGTCCGGGCACAGGGCTTCCAGCCGGTCGCCCAGCGTCCACTTGCCCCGCTGCTGGCAGGCAGCGATGCCGTTTTCCCAGCTGTCCACGGTGCCCACGAACTCCCAGTCACGGATGTAGGCGGCGCTGTCGGTGGACTGTCCGGCCTGTTCGCGCCCAAAATAGAAACCGGGAGAATAATGGCGGTGGCTGGTGCGGGTCAGCTCTTCATACACCTGTTCCGGCAGTTCAAAGTTGTCGTTGGCGGGGTCTGCCAGATAGGCGTCCAGCGCCTTGCGGTAGGCAGCGGTGACGCTGGATACATAGTAGAAGGTCTTGGCGCGGCCCTCGATCTTCAGGCTGTCCACGCCCGCCTTGCAGATCAGGTCGATGAAGGGCGCAGTGCACAGATCGTTGGCGTTGAGGATGTAACTGCCGTTTTCGTTTTCCCCGATCTCGTACAGCTGTCCGGGGCGGTTCTCCTCGCTGAGGAAATACTTCCAGCGGCAGGGCTGAGCGCACTGCCCCCGGTTGGAGTCCCTGCCGGTCATGTAGCTGGACAGCAGACAACGCCCGGACACGCTCATGCACATGGCACCGTGCACAAAGGCTTCGATCTCCAGCTCCGGCGGGGTCTTGTCGCGCAGAACAGCAATGTCCTGCAAGGTCATCTCCCGCGCCAGCACCACCCGCTTTGCGCCCATTTTATAGGCGGCGCGGGCGGCTGCCCAGTTGGTGATGCCGGTCTGGGTGGACATGTGCACATCAATGTCCGGGGCAAAGGTCTTGCAGGCGTCCAGTACGCCCAGATCTGCCACGATAAAGGCATCCACGCCCGCCTTGGCAGCCTGCCGGATGGCGTCCGGCAGGCGGTCAGCTTCCTCGTTGGTGGGCAGCGTGTTCATGGTCAGGTAGACCTTCCGCCCCCGGGCATGGGCGTAAATGACGCCCTCGGTCAGCTGTTCCGGCGTGAAATTTGCCGGTGCCGACCGCATACCAAACTCCGGCAGGCCGCAGTAGACGGCATCTGCGCCGTAATTGACGGCGTAGCGCAGGCGTTCCAAATCGCCCGCCGGGGCAAGCAGTTCCGGGATCTGTAACATATCGGTTGTCCTCTCTTTGATCGCAGTATTGGGTGCAGAAAGTGCCTTTCGGCTGCCGGTGCCGCACCGGCACCGGCAAAAGAAGGTTTCTGCTTTAAGCTTTTATCGGTTCAGGGTTTTATTCACCGCAGCAGCCTTCTGGCAGTTGGCGTTGTGCTCCGGCAGTGTGCGGGCGTAGTAGTACTGTCCGGTCAGGTCGGTGACGAAGAAATATGCATCCTGTGCTTCGGCATCGGGCTGCGGGTCCAGTGCCGCCTTGATGGCGGCAAGACCGGGATTGGAGATGGGCCCGGCGGGCAGACCCTTGCAGCTGTAAGTGTCGTAAGCTGCAAGGATATTTTCCGGGATGTTGTCCCAGCCGCCGTAGTAGGGTGCTACCCAGTTCCAGAGATAGTTATTGTCGGCATCGTTCTGGATATGGCTGGAGGTGTTGCTTTGCAGCCGGGGGTAGGGCGAGCCTTCTGCCAGACGGTTGCGGAACACCTGCGCCACATTGGAGTCCTGACTGTTACCTGCTTCCTCCTGTACAAAGGATGCCAGTGTGATCAGCTCCGGCAGGGTCATGTTCTGCTCCTTGAGGGATGCGTACATTTCCTCGGTGATCCGTGCATCGAACTGAGCATAGAAGGTTGCCACATAGTTGTGCACGGTATCGTCCTTCAAAAACTCGTAGGTCTCCGGGAAAAGATAGCCCTCGCACTTCAGAACACGGTCCGGTGCGTCTTTATCCTCCGGGACATACTGCCAGAAAGTGTATGCGCTGAAATCGCCCTCGTTGGCTTCCTTCAAAAACTCCTCGGCGGTGCACAGACCGGCGGCTTCCATCTTCTGGGCAATGGCAATGGCCGTGGTACCCTCCGGGATGGTCACCCGAACGGTTTCTGCCTTGGCATACTGGGAAAGGGTGGCAATGAGCGCATCGTAGGAGCTGCCGGCGGTCAGTTCAAAATCGCCGTACTGAAGCTTTGCGGCAGCACCCTGCTGTCCCACATACCAACGGAACAGGTAGGCCGAGCGAATAACACCGGCTTCCTTGAGCTTGTTGGCAATGGTGCCCACACCGCTGCCCTGCCGGATGCTGACAGTGACTGCAGTGCCGGGCTTGCCGCTGCCACGGATCTCGCTGCGGGCAAACAGCACCGCTGCTCCCGCCGCCAGAAGGACCAGCAGAAGCATCACCAGCAGAATTTTGCCTGCACCGCCTTTTTTGCGGGCTGTGTGTGTATCGTTGTGTGCCATACGCACCTTCCTTTTCTCTCAGTTTTCCAGCATCAGACGCATATAGCTCTCGGAAACATCAAAAGCCTCGCCGTCAAACCGGATCATGCCGTAGTCCTGCCGGGTGCCCTCGCCAAGGAACAGCGGCTGGGCTGCGCCCACCGTGATGACCGCCTTTTCCACGATGACTTCCTTCTCGCGGGCGGCTTCCATCAGAACTTCAGCGGCGCGGTCACTGTCGGACTGCAGTTCCACGAAATACAGAGTGTCGCCCTGCCGGAAATAGATGCCGTAACCGTGGTCATTGGCAACGATGGTGGCACCGGCGGAATACAAATCCCCCACCACCACAGCCATCCGCTCCGGACTGAGCTGCACTGTGTCAGGCCAGAAACGCTCCCGCAGTTCGCAGAGCTTTTTTGCCGTCACCGAGTCAAACTCGGCCTGACTCCACAGGTTGCGCTCCACTTCCCGATGCAGACACCGCAGCGGAAAAGCCCGCACAAACCCCTTTTCCAGCAGAAGCCCGGCCTGCTGAGGTGCGGGCACTGCCACGGTAAAGCCTGCGCCCCGCAGCTTTTGCTGGGCGCACAGATAGTCCAGCAGTCCTGCAAGGATCAGACTGCCCTCACCGCACAGTCCATAAAGATAGGTGCCGCTGCGTCCCTGCAGCGTGACCGGCACAGCCAGCGCCACGGCAGCGATCTTGTCGTTTTCCTCGGCGACATAGACATTTTGCTCCCCCGCAAACTGCTCGATGACTTTTTTGGCAAATTCTTCGGATTCGTTGCGCTGGCTCTGCCACAGGGACAGAATAGCCGGTTTGTCTCCCGGCTGCATCAGACGATACATTTCAGAATGCCCCCTCCTGTTGTTGTTTATGCCAGAATGCTGTCCGCGGCCCGCTGCACCTCGGTCTGGATCTCCTCGATGCTGCGCATCGTTCCGTCTGCCGTGCAGTGCACCGTGTCCCAGCCCAGATGGCGGGCGCAGAACTCGGCAGCGCGGCGGCTGCGGGCAAGATACTCGGTGTCCTTTTCGTGCACATCCTTCTTGCTCTCGTCACCGTGGTAGCGCTGGGTCATCAGCTTTTGGCTCACGTCCGGGTCCACCTGTAAATAGATGACCCTGTCCGGCGCGGGCAGCTCCAGCAGGCGGAACTCGTAATCGAACAGCCAATGCAGATATTCTTCCCACTGTTCCGGCGGCAGCTTGGAGCACTGGTGCACCGCGTTGGAGGTGGTGTAGCGGTCCGCGATGATGATGCCGCCATTTTCATAAAAGCTGCCCCAGTCCATTTTATAGCTGGCGTAGCGGTCCACAGCATAGAAGCTGGAGGCCGCGTAGGCATTTACATCGTCCGGTTTTTCTCCAAAGCGCCCTGCCAGATACATTTTGACCAGCGCACTGGAGTCGCTGGCGTAATCCGGGAAGGTGATCTCCCGCACTGGAAGCCCCTGCGCGGCGAGATGCTCTGCCAGCAGCTTTGCCTGCGTAGCCTTGCCGCTGCCGTCCAGTCCCTCCAGCACGATCAGTCTGCCCTTGCTCATACGGCGGCACCTTCTTTGATGGCAGCGTAGTTTGCGCGCACCTCGGCGGTCTTGCCGCAGCACATCCTGCCCTCCGGGCAGGGGCCGTTCAAGCAGGCGGGACCAGCCTTGGCAAAGATGTGAGGCGCCACCGGGTACACCAGCGCAAACATTTTTTCTGCCAGTTCCCGGATCTCCCACTGGGCACGGTTGCAGCAGCGCAGCTGGAAAAAGTTCAGCAGGCTGCGGGCGTTCATGGTGACCACCATCTTGGTCTCGCAGGCGTTGGGCAGCACAAAGCGGGCGTCCTCATTGGCCTGCTTGGAGGCCTTGGCGCGGGCCTGCTTTTCCGGCATTCCCTCTGCCATCAGGCGGGCGGTGTGGCCTTCTTCCAGCTTATGCGCAAGGTCCAGGTAACGCTTTGCGTCCTCTTTCATACTGGCAAGAAATGCTGCCTTTGCCTCCGGGATGGCTTCGATCTCCGGGGGCGTCACATAGCGGAAATCGTCCAGCCGCACATAGCGCTGGCTCTGCACGCTGAAGGACGCGATGCGGTGCCGGGTGATCTGGGCAAGCAGGGTGCGGCTGACCCCCTCAATGCCAAATGTAAAGCTGGCGTGCTCGATGGGGCTGGCATGGCCAAGGTCACTGAGCATGGTCAGGAATTTTGCAGTCTTTTCCTCGTCCAGACCATCCAGAAGGTCGGTGATGTGGGCATCGGAATAGCACAGCTTTGCGGCAGCCGCCACCACCTTTTCCGGCTCCGGGGTATGGGCGATCAAACGAACGGTCATCATCTTGTGTCATTCCTCCGTAATTTTGGTCAGCGGGGCAAAATTCGCCATGGTTTTTTTGATGCCGACCTTTTCAAAGTTGATCTCTACGATCTGGTCTCCGGCAGCAGGCTTGACCGACACCACCTGCCCCCGTCCGAACACCTTGTGCTCTACCAGATCGCCGGGCTCGTAGTGTTTTGGACCGGCAGAGGCCGGTCTCGGGGCGGGAGCGCCTGTAAAGCTAAACGTCTTTGCAGTTGTTTTGCTTGCTGTTTCGCTGTTATTTGTCTTATGATAGTTGGAGCCATACCCAGCGCCGTAGCCAGAGCTTCGGCCCGATGCACCGGAGCCATAGCCGCCGGAAGTGCCGGAGCGGCTGTAAGCAGAACCAAAGCCGCGGCTTTCACCGGCGTTATATTCCCGGTTCAGGTAACCGCTGCGGCTGCCCGTGCTGTAACCGGAGCCGTAGCCGCCCGCACTGCGTCCCCAGCCGGAAGGTCCGGAATAGCCGGACGCACCGCCAGGCACCGTATCGCTGCAGTCATCACCCCAGCCGCCAAAGCGGGCGCGCTGTTCCAGTACCGGGCTGCGGGTCTCCTCGATGTATTCCGGCTCGATCTCCCGCAAAAAGCGGCTGGGCTCGTTGCGCTGGGTGCGACCGTAGAGCATCCGGGACACGCTGTTGGAGATGAAAAGCTCCTTTTTGGCGCGGGTGATGCCCACATAGGCAAGGCGGCGTTCCTCTTCCAGATCCGCCTCGGAATACTTGCTCATCTCGCTGGGGAACACGCCCTCTTCCATGCCGATAAGGAACACATAAGGGAACTCCAGCCCCTTTGCAGAGTGGATGGTCATCAGCACCACCTGATCGGTGCTCTCGTTGTAGCTGTCGATATCACTGATCAGGGCGATATCCTCCAGATAGCCTTCCAGCGAGGCTTCCTCGCCGTGCAGGTCGCAGTAGTTTTTGACGTTGTTCACCAGCTGGCCCAGGTTCTGCAGCCGGTCGGCGGCGTCCTCGTGCCCCTTGGCGGCATCTGCCTCCAGCATGGCTTTGTAGCCGGTCAGTTCAATGACATCGGCGGCAAACTCGTCCAGTGTACGGGTGGCAAGAGAATCCTGCAGACGCTGGTAGATCTGCCAGAACTTCAGCAGCGGCATCACCGCGCGGGAGAGCTTTGCATACTGGTCTGCGTGGCTGATGATGTCCAGCATGCCGATCCCCTGCTGTCCGGCAAGGTCCGCAATGACCTCCACCGTGGTGGCACCGATCTTGCGGGCAGGCTCGTTGATGATGCGGCGCAGCCGCACATCGTCCCGGGGGTTTGCTAGAATGGACATGTAGGAATGGATGTCCTTGACCTCTTTGCGGTCATTAAAGCGCTGCCCGCCCACGATCTTGTGGGGGATGCCCGCGCGGGTGAAGTAGCTTTCAATGGGAGCAGACTGCGCGTTCATGCGGTACAGGATGGCGTGGTCTGCAAGGCAGCCGCCTTCCTTCAGGTGCTGTCCAATGATATCCGCGATGTGACTGGCTTCGTCCTGCTCGTTTTCCGCAGTGTACACCTGCACCTTGTCGCCCTCGCCGTTGTCGGTCCACAGGGTCTTGCCCTTGCGCTCGGTGTTGTGCTGGATAACGCAGTTGGCGGCGTTGAGGATATTGGAGGTGGAGCGGTAGTTCTGCTCCAAGCGAATGGTCTTGGTGCCGGGATAGAGCTTTTCAAAGTTGAGGATATTCTCGATGGTCGCGCCGCGGAAGCGGTAGATGCTCTGGTCGTCATCGCCCACCACGCAGATGTTGCGCTCCGGCCCGGTGAGCAGGCTGACCAGACGGAACTGCGCCACGCTGGTATCCTGGTACTCGTCTACCAGAAGGTAATGATATTTGTTCTGGTAGAATTCCCGCACGTCCGGGTGGTCTGCCAGCAGCTGCACGGTCTGGTAGATGAGGTCGTCAAAGTCGAACGCACCGGCTTCCTTCAGCTTTTTTTCATAGGCTGCGTAGATGCGGGCTGTCAGTGCACCCTTGGTATCACGAGCTGGGTTCTTCAGCGCCTCTTCGGGGCTGATGAGCTGATCCTTCCAGCGGCTCATCTGGTTGATGGCGGCCTTGATGGGCAAGAACTTGTCGTCCACATTCAGCTCTTTGTACACCGCCTTCATCACGCGCTGGGCATCGTCGGTGTCGTAGATGGTAAAGCTGCGGGGATAGCCGATCTCCTCCGCCCAGCGGCGCAGGATGCGCACACAGGCCGAGTGGAAGGTGGAGGCGAATACCTCGTCTCCGTCCTCCGTGCCCAGCATCCGGCGCAGACGTTCTTTCAGCTCCCCTGCCGCCTTATTGGTAAAGGTGATGGCCATCACGTTCCAGCTGCGCACGGCGTTGCGGCGCAGCATGCCGTCCAGCCAGCCGGGAGCGGCGGTACCGGTCATAATAGCGGTACGCAGGGCCTTGACGTCCTCCTCGGTGGCAGGGCGGGGCGTTTCCTTTGAGCCGTGGGCCGAGCCGAAGCGGATGAGGTTTGCAATGCGGTTGACCAGCACCGTGGTCTTGCCACTGCCTGCGCCCGCCAGGATGAGCAGCGGGCCATCGGTGGTGAACACTGCCTGACGCTGCATGTCATTCAGCCGTCCGAACTGTTTTTCGATATAGGTATCGCGCAGAGTGCAGAATTCCTGCCCGAGATCTGTTGCCATGGTTTCACCTGTTCCTTTTATGTTGATGCTATCAAAATACAGTATACCACATTTTAAAACGCTTGAGAATAGCCGCCGCGCGGGCTGTTGAAATTTCGGCAGAATTTCTTTCGTGTTTCCGGAGCCGCTGCAACAAAAACCGCCCGGCCTGCGCTCTGCAGGACGGGCGGAAAAATGAGCTTTTCAGGAAGCGCTTAGCCGAAGATGTTGATCAGGATACCAGCAGCAACGGCAGAGCCAATGACGCCGGCCACGTTGGGGCCCATGGCGTGCATCAGCAGGAAGTTGGAGGGGTTCTCGCTCTGACCGACCTTCTGGGAAACACGGGCAGCCATAGGCACAGCGGAAACACCGGCGGAACCGATCAGGGGGTTCACCTGACCACCGGTCAGCTTGTACATGACCTTGCCGCACAGCACACCGGCTGCGGTGCCGAAGGAGAATGCGATCAGGCCCAGCACGATGATGAACAGGGTGCGGGTGTTCAGGAAGGTATTGGCAGAAGTGGTGCAGCCCACAGACAATGCCAGGAAGATGGTGATGATGTTCATCAACTCATTGCCAGCAGTCTTCTGGATACGATCCACAACGCCGCACTCCTTCATCAGGTTGCCCAGCATCAGCATGCCGACCAGAACAGCGGCATCCGGAACGATCAGGGAAACGATGATGGTGACCATGATGGGGAAGATGATGCGCTCGGTCTTGGAGACGGCGCGCAGCTGCTTCATCACAACGGTGCGCTCCTTCTTGGTCGTCATCGCCTTCATAATGGGCGGCTGGATGACAGGCACCAGTGCCATGTAACTGTACGCTGCCACGGCGATGGAGCCCAGCAGCTCAGGAGCCAGACGGGAGGTGACGAAGATCGCGGTGGGGCCGTCTGCACCACCAATGATGGCGATGGCAGCAGACTGCTTCTGGGTGAAGTCCACCAGACCGGTAGCAGTCAGCAGACGGGCGCCCATATAAGTACCAAAGATACCGAACTGTGCGGCAGCGCCCAGCAGTAGACTCTTGGGGTTGGAGATCAGGGGAGCAAAGTCGGTCATGGTACCGATGCCAAGGAAGATCAGCGGCGGGTAGATGCCCAGCTTGACGCCCATGTAGAGCATGTCGGCCAGACCGCCGTTGTTGAGGATCTCCACCCACATGGGGTGCTCCAGACCGTCACCCACGAAATACTGCATGTGGATGATGCCGCTGCCGGGCAGGTTTGCCAGGATCATGCCGAAAGCCATGGGCAGCAGGATCAGGGGTTCGAATTCCTTGACGATGGCGAGGTACAGCAGAAAGCAGCCCACGCAGATCATAATGGCATACAGCCAGCCGCCCGGCTCACCGAACCGTGCGAAACCAGAGCTCTGGAAAATACCGAGCAGAGTGTCAATAAACTGTGTCATGCTCTTCCTCCTCTGTTAAAACGGTGCGGTCGTGTCGTTCACGCCCGCACTGCCCCAGCCGTTCTTGCTGCGGCGGACTGCTTTGAGGGTATACTTGCCGTTGCCCATTGCGTGAATGGCAGCCATGATGGCCGCGACCACATCGCCGGGGATGCCCTCTTCGACCTGAGGAGCCGGAGCTGCGGCAGCGGGCTGCACCGGGGTAGCGGGCTTTGCGGCAGGTGCCTGCGCAGCAGCCGAGGCAGCCTTCTTTTTGGCAGCCATCGAATCAAAGACCTTACCCTCCAGCGTGATGATCGCCATCAGCAGCACGAGGATCAGGAACACCAGCACGATGCCGGTAATGGTAACGACTACATCGAAACCTAAATCCATGGTTTTTCCTCCTGTTTCTTGGATACTGCGTCCGATACAAGATCGTTAGCAGGAAATCAATTTGGGTATAGTATACCTTATTTTCCCATTTATTTCAACAAAAACAGACAATTTTTCTTTTTGCCCCTTTGTGATGCGGCATGGACAAAACGTACTACCGCCGATCAGCGGCGTCCGATGCGGGGAGTTGCATCCAGAAAACCGGTCTCCAGTTTGTCGTTCAGCCCAAGACTCATGGCAGTGCCAAGAGCCACGCAGTTGACCGGATCCGGCGAAACGGTCACTTCCACCTTCAGCTCCTCGCTGAGGTACTCGGTCAGGCCGTGGAGCTGTGCGCCGCCGCCGGTCAGCATGACACCGTTGCGGTAGATGTCGCCTGCCAGCTCCGGCGGAGTCTTTTCCAGCACCTGATGGGCTGCGGTGCCGATCTGCTCGCTGAGCATCATCACCGGCTCGTACAGGTCATCGGTGGAGACATTGACGCGCACCGGCAGACCGGTGAGCAGGCTGCGGCCCTTGATCTCCATCGTCTCGTGGAATTCGGTCCTCTGAGGGCAGCAGGCCACGTTCTTTTTCAGTTCCTCAGCGGTGCGCTGACCAATGGCGACGCTGTACTTGTTGCGCACAAACTTGAGGATCTCTTCATCGTAGTGGTTGCCCGCCACCCGGACACTGGTGGCCTTGACCTTGCCGCCAAGGCTCAGCACAGCGATATCGGTGGTGCCGCCGCCGATGTCGATGATCATGCGTCCATCCGGCTGGGTGATGTCCAGACCAGAGCCAAGGGCTGCGGCAATGGGCTCATCGATCAGGTAGACCTGACGGGCACCGGCAGACACCACAGCCTCCACTACGGCATCGCTTTCAATGCCGGTGATGGCGGCGGGAACGCAGACCGCCACACGGGGCTTGACCATGTGAGAGTTGTAGACCTGCTTGACAAAGCGTCCGATCAGCTCCCGGGTCATGGTGTGGTCGCTGATGACGCCGTCCTTCAGCGGGAAGATGGCGGAGATGTAGTTGGGGGTGCGGCCCACCATCGCCAGCGCCTTGTCACCGGCTTCCAGCACGGTGTTCTTGCGGGTGTCCATTGCCACGACGCTGGGCTGGTTCAGCACCACGCCCTTGCCCTCCTGCGCAATGATGATGGTTGTCGTACCAAGGTCGATGCCGATGTCATTTTGTGCCATAACGTTCCAGTTTCCTTTCTCTCGTTCCTCTATCGTCATAACAGCCCCGGCATCCCGGGACCGGAAATCATACCATTTTATAGTATAGCACAGTCCGCCGAAAATGTATACTGGTTTTACCGTTCTTAGGTTGTCGGGTCTGCTTCCAGCTGCTCCGGCGGGAACTGCTCCCGCAGAAGCCGGGCAAGGCCGCTGTATCGCAGATTCTGGCGCACATTGCTCATCATCCGGTTGGCGACATCCCGCCGCCCCGCCACGATGCACAGCCTGCGGGCGCGGGTGACGCCGGTGTAGAACAGGTTGCGGTAGCACAGTCTTGGCGGCACCTGCGCCACCGGCAGGATCACCGCCGGGAACTCGCTGCCCTGACTTTTGTGGACCGTGATGGCATAGGCAATCTCCAGCTCGTTGAGGTTTTCTGCCGGGTAGATGAGACGCCGGTCATCCATGCGCACCACCATGGAACGGTCCCGGGGGTTGATGGACTCCACGATGCCGATGTCGCCGTTGTAGGCACCCACGCCCTGTTCCCCGCCGATGCGGTTCCAGACGATCTCGTAATTATTGCGCACCTGCATCACTTTGTCCCCGACACGGAACACGCGGGAGGCACTTTGCAGCTGGGGCTTGCCCTTCTGTGCCGGGTTCAGCAGCTGCTGCAGCTCCACGTTCAGCGCCTGTGTCCCGGTGGGACCCAGCTTTGTGGGGCAAAGCACCTGAATATCCCGGATGGGGTCAAAGCCGTAGCTGCGGGGCAGACGGGTGGTGACCAGCTCACAGATCAGCCGCTGTGCTGCATCGCCGTCCGTTTCCAGAAAGAAGAAATCATCCGTTTTTCCGCCTTTTTTCAAAGGCTCGCTGCTGATGATACGGTGAGCGTTTTCCACGATCAGGCTGCGCGCCGCCTGCCGGAAGATCTCGTTCAGGCAGACGGTGGGCACACAGCCGGAGCGGATGACCTCGCCCAAAATGTTGCCGGGGCCTACGCTGGGCAGCTGGTCGGCATCGCCCACCATGATGATGCGGCAATTGTAGCGCAGCGCCGCGATGAGGGCCTGAAACAGCTTGACGTCCACCATGCTCATCTCGTCCAGAATGACCACATCGCATTTGAGCAGATTCTTTTCGTTGTGGATAAAGCTGACCACTCCGCCGGTATAGTCCACCTCCAGCAGCCGGTGGATGGTGCTGGCCTTGCGTCCGGTCATCTCGCTGAGCCGTTTGGCGGCGCGGCCTGTGGGAGCACACAGCGCCACCCGCTCTGCCTGATTTTCCAGCAGCTGCAAAATGGCATTGACCGTAGTGGTCTTGCCGGTGCCGGGGCCGCCGGTGAGCACAAGGCAGTTCTCCGTCATGGCCTTGCGGATGGCCTCTTTCTGCAAAGGGGCGTAGGCAAAGCCCTGCGTCAGCTCCAGGATCTGGATGTTCTTGTCCAGCCCATGCGCAGTGTTCTTTTCCCGCCGGGCCAGCAGCGACAACCGATCCGCAATGTCCTGTTCTGCTGCCAGCAGATCCGGCAGATAAACATACGGCACACCGTCAAACATTTTCACGCACAGCTCTTCAGTCTGAAGGCAGTGATCCAGTGATGCCGCCAGTTTTTCCTCCGGCTGATGCAAAAAAACCGCTGCCGTTTCCAGCAGCTGCGCCCGGGGCAGACAGGTGTGACCGTTGCCCGCATTGTGGCGCAGCGTGCGCAGCAAGGCCGCTTCCAGCCGCTGCGCGCAGTCCCCTGCCATGTGGTAATACTGGGCAATGCTGTCTGCATGGCGGAAGTCCAGCTGCAGTGGTTCGCCGCAGAGCAGATAGGGGTTTGCGGAAATGGCCTGCATGGCACCGGGGCCAAAGGTGCGGAACACCTCCATAGCCTTGCGGGGACTGATCTCGAACTGCGCCAGATAGGCGATGAGCTCCCGCATGCCGAACATCCGTTTGAACTCCTGCTGGATGCGGTCGGCCTTGTCCGGTGAGATGCCCGGCACCTGTGTCAGCCGCGCCGGGTCGTTGGCAATGACCTCCAGTGCTTCGGCACCGAACAGGTTGATGATCTTGTCCGCCGTTCTGGCCCCGATGTAGGGCAGCGACCGACTGGCAAGGAACGCATACACCGCCTCCAGGTCCTTTGGCATGTCGGTCTCACACTCCTGCGCGTGGAACTGACGGCCATAGGTGGCATGGTTCTCGTAATGTCCCCGGCAGACCACGCTCTCGCCTGCGTGAAGCTCGCCCACGATGCCGCACACCACCGTCAGGACCCCGCCGCCGGACACCTCGAACACCGTGTAGCCGTTGTCCTCGTTTTCGTAGATGATGTCCTCCACGGTGCCCTCGATCTGTTCCAGCTGCTGTTCTGCCATGCGCTCACCTCCCCTGTCTGCATAGATAGCTATAGTATAGCGCGCCCGGCAGGTTTTGTAAATAAACGAAACGAAAACAAGCCGGACCCGCAGGTCCGGCTTGTTCCGTGATCGCAAACATCTGTTTTGAACGTCAGGCATTCGCCGCCTGTGCAGCGTGCTGTTTTTCAAGTTCTTTCTCGTTTTGCAGCTTCCGGCGCACCACAAGGTAGGCCGGGATCAGGAAGAAACAGGCAAAGAACCATGCCACCGGGTTCGCGATGCAGGCAGCAAAATAGCCCCACAGCGGCACGAACCAGAAGCCCACCATAGCCCGGGCGACCATCTCTGCCACGCCGGCAAACATGGCAAGACCGGAATAGCTCAGTCCCTGAATGGTATAGCGATAGATGATCAGCACCGCCAGCGGGATGTAGAACGCACTGTTCCAGAAAATGAATTCCTGTGCATTTGCCATGATAGCCGTCTCGCCTGCGTCCAGAAACAGGCTGATCAATGTCTTGTCCAGCACACGCAGCAGCAGGAAGGACGCCACGCTGTACACGCAGCCGATGCCCAGCGCCGTATGCACGCCGCGGTCCACCCGGTCCAGATCCTTCGCGCCCATATTCTGGCCGGTGTAGGTGGTCATGGCAGTGCCGATGCTCTCCAGCGGCACGCACAGGAACTGCGCCGCCTTACTGCCCGCCGTCTGTGCGGCCACAATATCGCTGCCCAAACCATTCACTGCACCCTGCAGCACGACACTGCCAATGGCAGTGATGCTGCACTGCAGTCCCATCGGGACGCCCATATTGCACAGCTTTGCGCAGTGGTCCAGACTGATGCGGCCTTCTTCCCGGCTCCAGCGCAGCTCCGGGTAATGGTGCACGATATACACAAGGCTGCCAATACCCGCCACTGCCTGACTGAACACGGTGGCAAAGGCAGCACCGAACGCACCCATTTTAAACACGATGATGCACACCAGGTCCAGACCAATGTTCAGCACACTGGCGACCAGCAGAAAATACAGCGGGCGCTTGCTGTCGCCCAGAGCACGCATCAGGGCACTGGTGACATTATACAGCAGGGTGAACGGGATGCCCCAGAAGATCGTGCGGATGTAGATGTCCGCAAGGTCGATGATGTTGGCGGGGGTGTTGGTCCACTCCAGCACCAGACGGGTCATAGCCACCGTAACGATGGTGAGCACCGTGGCAAAAGCGATGGACAGCCACACCGTGTTGGCGGTGTAGCGGCGCATCTCCCGATAATCCCGCGCGCCAAAGGTCCACGAGATCGGGATGGAAAAGCCGCAGGCGATGCCATTGACAAAGCCCAGCACCAGATAGTTCAGGCCGCCCACGCTGCCTACTGCAGCCAGTGCTTCCACACCCACGAACCGGCCCACGATGATGGTATCCGCCAGATTGTAGAACTGCTGGAACAGGCTGCCCAGCATCAGCGGCACCGCAAAGGCAAGGAGCAGCTTCAGCGGGCTGCCCTGCGTCATATCCTTTGTCATACGTCATTCCCTCCTGCCCGCAAAAAACGGGCCAATTTTACGGCAGACCATCGCAGCCGCGCGTTTTTTGCCGTGAAAAACGCCCTGCCGGAAATGGCAGGACGTCATGCGCATTCATATGTGGTATTATAGCGAAGCCGGAGCGGAATTGCAAGATTTGCATTGCATCAATATTTACAATTTTTTGTTGCAATAATTGGGCGTTCTGCTCATTCGGCATAGTGCGACAAAAACTGCCGGGTACGCTCTTCCTGCGGGTGCTCGATGAGCTGCCGGGCGGGGCCTTCCTCCACCACCACGCCGCCATCCATGAACAGGATGCGGTCTGCCACATCGCGGGCAAAATTCATCTCGTGGGTCACGATGATCATGGTGGTCTTGCGGTCTGCAAGGTCTCGCAGCACCCGCAGCACCTCACCGGTCAGTTCCGGGTCCAGCGCACTGGTGGGCTCGTCAAAGCAAAGGATGTCCGGGTGCAATGCCAGTGCACGGGCAATGGCAACACGCTGCTGCTGACCGCCGGACAGCTGGTGCGGGTAGTGCCCAGCCCGCTCCGACAGTCCCATCTGCGCCAGAAGCTCCCGGGCCTGCTGCTCCAGCTGGGCATGGATGGCTTTTTTGTTGGCCTTGTAGTCCGGGCGCTCCTTTGCCAGCAGCTCGCCTGCCAGCATCACATTCTGCAGCGCCGTATACTGGGGGAACAGGTTGAAGTTCTGGAACACCAGACCGAAGTGCAGCCGTTTTTTGCGCACCTCACTTTCCCGCTGGGTGGCAGGGTCATCGGCGTCCCACATGGTCTCGCCGTTCACCCGGATGACGCCGGTGTCCGGACGCTCCAGAAAATTCAGGCAGCGCAGCAGCGTGGTCTTGCCGGAGCCGGAGGAGCCGATGATCGCCAGCGCCTCGCCCTGCTCCAGTGTGAGTGAAATGTCCGTGAGGACCTTGGTCTCGCCAAAATTCTTGCCGATGCCGGAGGCTTCAAGCAGTGCCATGATTCCATTTCCTCCCTTTCATCAGCGGAAATAATCCAGTTTCTTTTCGGCCCAGCCCAGCAGCAGGGTCAGCGCACCCACGAACACCAGGAAGAAGATGGCTGTGGAGAACAGCGGCCAGATCAGGCCCTTTGCGCTGTATTCCTTTGCCATCATAATGATCTCCTTGTTGGCAATGGTGTTTGCCAGCGAGGTGTCCTTGACCAGCGTGATGATCTCGTTGCCCATGGGGGGCAGGATGCGCTTGACCACCTGCAGCAGCGTCACCTTGAAAAAGATCTGGGTACGGGTCATGCCCAGCACCTGCCCGGCCTCGGTCTGCCCCTTGGGCACCGCCTCGATGCCGCCGCGGTAGATCTCGGAGAAGTAGCAGGCATAATTGATGGCAAAAGCCACCACTGCCGCCACCATGCGTCCGCCGGAGCCGGAGGGCCAGGGGTTATTCATGCCCAGCAGGCCGGGGCCCAGATAGATGACGATGATCTGCAGCATCAACGGCGTACCGCGGATGACCCAGACAAAGGTCTTGACCACGCCGGCCAGCGGTCTGCACCGGCTCATGGAGCCGAAGGCCACCACCAGACCCAGCGGAAATGCAAACAACAGGGTCAAGGCAAACAGCTCACAGTTGAGCAGGAACGCGCCGGAAAGGCGACTCAGAATCACAGACACAAGAACACACCCATCACATCAGATTTTTTTGACAACAAAGCTTCTTCCGCCTCGCATCCACCCGACAAGACCCTCATAGAGGGGTCGGCATCGCGCTGCGATGACGGAAGAAGTCCACCTTACTTATAAAGCTCAGTCTGCCAGCGCCAGATCGTACTTATCTGCCAGAGCCTGCATGGTGCCGTCTGCCTTCAGCTCGTCGAAAGCGGTGTCCACTGCGGCGGCGACATCGCTGCCCTTGCGGAAAGCCACGCCGTACTCCTCGGCGTTCAGCTCGTCTACGATCTCAAGATCGGCGTAATCGGTACCCTCGCCGATCATGGCGTTTGCCAGCGTCAGGTCCAGCACGGCAGCGTCTGCGGTGCCCGCAGCCACTTCCATCAGGCAGTCGGTCTGCACGCTCTTGGAAATGTAGTCGGCCTGCGCCAGATTTTCGTCACCCTGAATGGCAGCCTCACCGGCAGAACCAGCCTCGGCAACCACAGTCTTGCCCACCAGATCTGCCGTGGAAGAGTAAGCAGCGCCTGCCTTTACCACCACGACCTGTGCGTTTTTGGCATAGGGCTTGGTGGTTGCCGTGGTGGCCTTGATGTCATCGGTCAGGGTCATGCCGTTCCAGATGCAGTCGATGCTTTTGGCATCCAGCTCCACCACCTTGGTGTCCCAGTTGATCTCCACAAACTCCGGCTCCACACCCAGCTTTTCACACACATCAGTTGCAAGCTCGGTGTCAAAGCCGGTGAAGTTGCCATCGGCATCGGTATAGTTCATGGGCTCATAGACAGTGTAGCCGATGACCATCTTGCCTTTTTCCTTGATGGCGTCCAAATCGCTACCGGATGCTGCGGCAGAAGATGCCGTGGCAGAAGTGGAAGCGGCCCCGCCGCAGGCTGCAAGGCTCAGTGCCATGACACCCGCCACAAATGCAGAAGCAAAGCATTTCAGTTTCATAGAAGATTCCTTCCTTTCCGTTCCCGATGGTTTCCCTCTCAGTTTACCATTTTAGCGTGCTAAAGTGTTAAACTGTGAATATAGAATAGCGCGTTTTCGGCTGTTTGGCAAGAGGGCAGGCGCAAGTTTTTGCAAATCAATCTATTTTTCGAAATGTTTGCAGAGCTTTCTGTGCACTCTGCATAAAAAAGAAGCAGCCAAAGCTGCTTCTTTTTCAATCTATGCGGTTTTGTCAGCCCATTTCCCGGGCGTTCTCGCAGGCTTGCAGGATGGCACTGCGGTAGCCGTCCACTGCAATGGTGCAGCCGGACAGAAGGTCTGCATCCTTCGCTTTTCCCGCGGCGTCCAGTGACAGGCTGCGCAGTTGTTCCGGCGTTTTGCCCACCAGCCAGTGTCCAAAGGCATCCGCCTGCTGCGCCCAGCCCGCCTTCAGAGAGGATGCTTCTGCCAGCGGATAGTCCGACCCTTTCTGCCGCTTGGTGCGGTGGTCGGAGGGCAGGTCTACCTTGCCGGTACCATCGGTCGTGACGGTGAGTTCCAGCTCATCCAGCACTACGTCCCGGATCTTCCCTTCCCCATCCAGCACCACCGATGCGGTGATGGTGTTCAGCTTGCCGCTTTTGTCCTGCCCGGTCGTCTGGGTCAGCACGCCCAGACCTGCGCGCCATTTCTCCGGGGCGGCGGTCTGGACCGTACTGCCCTGCCCGCTCTGGGAGGAAGCACCGCCCGCACTGCCGCTCTGCCCGGCAGAGCCGGAGCTGCCGCCCATGCACCCGGTCAGCACAAATGCTGCTGCCAGCGCACAGCCAAAGATCTTAGAGACTGCGTGTTTCATTGTTGTAACGCTCCTTTTCTGCACCCGCCGGTGCGGGTTTTGTGGGTAGTATGTGCAGAGATCGAGCGTTTTATCACATCAGCGGGCTCAACAGACGCAGAACGCTGTCCAGCGCCGTGCCGGGCAGACTGGTGCGGCAGTCCGAGATCCGGACCTCCCGGCAGCGCCGGAGTGTTGCCTGCATATCCTCCCGCAGGGCATGGATCTGGCTGTTGTTGTGCAGCAGAACGCCGCATTCAAAATGCAGAAACAGGCTGCGGTAGTCCATGTTGATGCTGCCCACCACGGCGGTGCAGTCATCGCTGACCCAGCACTTGGCGTGCAGAAAGCCCGGCGTGAACTCAAAAATGCGCACCCCCGCCCGCAGCAGCGGCAGATAATAGGAGCGGCTCAGCCGGAACACCAGCTTCTTGTCCGGGATGCCCGGCAGCATCAGCCGCACATCCACGCCGCGCTTGGCGGCATTTTTCAGTCCGTCCAGCATCTCTTCGCCAATGGCAAGGTAAGGCGTGTAAATATAAACATACCGCTGCGTCTGCGACAGGATGTTCAGATAAACCGTCTCCGCGACCGGCTCTTCGTCCAGCGGGCTGTCTGCGTAGGGCTGCACAACGCCGTCCGACACCGGCGGGGTCTGTGTCCGGGGCCGGAAGGTGCCGTAGTCCGTCTCGCTGGGGCGGAAGGAATTCCAGAAGTTGAGGAAGGCCACCGTGAAATTCCACGCGGCATCGCCTTCCACCCGCAGGGCGGCGTCCTTCCAATAGCCAAAGCGCTGCTGGACATTGATATATTCATCGGCCAGATTCACACCGCCGGTATAGGCCACCGTGCCGTCAATGACCACGATCTTGCGGTGGTCGCGGTGGTTCATCACCAGTGACAACAGCGGCACCACCGGGTTGAACGGGATGCACCGGATGCGTGCGCGTTCCATTTGCACCACAAAGTCCACCGGAAGGCCCTTCAGGCTGCCAAAATCATCGTAGATCAGCCGCACATCCACGCCCTGTGCCGCCTTCCGGCGCAGGATCTTCTCAATGCCGTCCCACATGACGCCGTGGCTGACGATAAAGAATTCCAGAAAAATGCTCTTTTCTGCGCGTTCCAGATCCGCCAGCAGCTGCGGATACAGTTCCTCTCCGCAGGAAAAGTAGCGGGTGCGGGTGTTCTGCCACGCCGGGAAGCCGCCATATCTTGCCACATAGCCGCTCTGCCCCTGCGCCCGGGCGTCCAGCGTGTCAAAAATGCCCGGCTGCTGGGTCAGGTCCTTTTTGTGAGCCTCTTCCACCGCGCTCATCTTCTGCCGCAGGCGGCGGGAGGGGCGCTTGTTGCCAAAGGCAAGGTACAGTGCGCCGCCCAAAAGCGGCAGCAGGCCGATGAGAGCGATCCAGCCCACCTTATAGGCACTGTTTTCGTCCTTGCGCACCAGATACAGGATGATCAGCAGGCTCAGTGCGTTGAGCAGACCATTGACCCACACCCGGTCTGTGCCCGTGGTGATGGAAAAAAACACCCATGCCAGCCACAAAAGTTGCAGCGCCACCAGCACCGCTGTGATGGTGATACGGTTCAGCACTCGGCTGAAGAATTTGACGATCGGCAGACGGAAAAACATCGGCTCCCCCCTTGCATGTGATATACGATAACAGTATAGCGCGGTTTTGCCGGATGTGCAAGGCTGTGCCGCCTGCAAAAAAGCCCCCGGAAGGGTCCGCAGATCCTTCCGGGGGCCAAGACTGTCGTCAAAAATCAGACCGCCGGTATCTCGCCGTCCTCGTAGCCGATCATCAGACCGCCCAGCTCGGCGTAATAGCTGCACAGGCCACCGCACTCGCCCACTTCCACCTGTGCATGGTCAAACACTGCGTGGATCATCAGCTTCAGGCGCTTTGCGGCTTCCGGGTTGCCGCAGTGGGCAATGTAGACCCTGCCGTTGGTGAAGCCGTGGCCCTTCAGCTCCAGCACGATGCGTTCCAGTGCGCCGTGCTCGCCGCGAGTCTTGCACAGCACGTCCAGCTCACCGGCATCGCTTGCCTGCCCAATGACCCGGATGCCCAGCATCCGTGCCACAGCAGCCACCGCAGGCTTCACACGGCCATTGCGTGCCAGATTTGCCAGAGATTCCAGCGAAAACACCAGATGGGTGTGCTTGTGGTATGCCAGAAGCTCCTCACAGATGATGTCAAACTCTTTGCCGGATGCGACCAGCTTCTGGGCGCGTTCTGCCAGCAGGCGCAGCTCCGGGCCGGCAGACAGGCTGTCCAGCACAAAGACCTTTGCCTGCGGATGGTCAGCCTTGTAGTCCTCGCCCGCCAGCAGCGCTGCATTGTAGCTGCCGGACAGGGTCCCGGTAATGGTGATGGCAATGATCTGCTCTGCGCCTTCATAGGCAGCCAGCCAGTCGGAAACGTTGGGGCAGGACGTGGAAGTCTTACCCTTGTACTCCCGCAGGGTCCGGGCCATGTCCACGGCATCCAAATGACCATCGTCCAGATATTCCTTCTCATCGGTAATGATCTTCAGCGGGACGCAGGCAAAGTCTGCACCCTTCAGGGAATAAAGGCTGGATGAAGAATCCACAACGATCTTAGTTTTCATAAAAGCACGCTCCATCATACATTCTTTTTTAAGAGACGACCCATCCCAACAAAGGAACGTTCCCCGCAGAGGGTCTGTTTTTGCATTCTTTTTGCGTCATCGTGAACATCATATCAGTTTTTCAAAAACCTGTCAAGACATTTCTCAAATTCTTAAAAAAGTTTTTGTGAACAGTTGACCGCAAAAATGATTTGCGCTATAATACCGGCAGAATCGTTTTTAATCGCGTTGCGCGGCGCTGCCGCGTTTTAGGTGGGAACTGTATTTATGAAAGCTGAAACCAAACGCCGTGTTACGGCCTGTGCTGCCGGGTTTGCCCTGCCCCGGTATGCCGACCTTCCACAAATGGGGCTGTATCTGGACCAGACCGTACAGTACGTCAACGGCTGGTTCCGTACCTTCTGCGGGGTGGAGCTGACCTCCTCTATGGTAAGCAACTATGTGAAAAAGGGCATCCTTTCTCACCCGGTGCGCAAGAAATACAACCGCGAGCAGATCGCCTCGCTGCTGTACATCGTGGTCTCCAAAACGGTGCTTCCCATGGAAAACATCGACACTCTGTTCAAAATGCAGCGGGCGCATTGTTCTGCCGGGGCGGCCTACGACTACTTCTGCGACGAGATGGAAAACTGCCTGCCGTTTGTGTTCGGCTGCACCAGAGAGATCCGTGACCTTGCCGTGGATGCCGCCGACGAGAAGCTGCTTTTGCGCAGCACCATTCTAGCGGCGTCCAACAAAATGTATCTGGACTGCTGCTTTGATGCAATGCGTCAGGAGGATGCCCTTTGGGCGGATATCCTGCCGGATCTGGCATAACGGCTGAAACGCAAAAAGACCGTGCTCCCCTTTGCGGGAACACGGTCTTTGCATTTTACAGATTCAAGATCAGGTCTCCTGCAGTTCCCCGCGGCTGGCAGCTTTGAGGTATGCGAAGATGAAACCGTCCAGATCGCCATCCATCACGGCGTCCACGTTGCCGGTCTCGTAGTTGGTGCGGTGGTCCTTGACCATGGTGTAGGGCATGAACACATAGCTGCGGATCTGATGACCCCAGGCGATCTCGTTCTGCACACCTTTGATGTCATCGATCTTATCCATGTGCTGCTGCTTTGCGATCTGATACAGCTTTGCCTTCAGCATCTCCATGGCGTAGTCACGGTTCTGGAACTGGCTGCGCTGGGTCTGGCAGCTGACCACGACGCCGGTAGGCTTGTGGATCAGACGGACTGCGGAAGAGGTCTTGTTGATGTGCTGGCCGCCGGCACCGGAGGAGCGGAACACCTGCATCTCGATGTCCTCGGGACGGATGTCCACCTGAATGGTGTTGTCCAGCTCCGGCATGACCTCCAGAGAGGCAAAGCTGGTCTGACGGCGGGCGTTGGCGTCAAAAGGCGACACACGCACCAGACGGTGCACACCGTTCTCGCTCTTCAGCAGGCCGTAGGCATTGGCCCCCTTGACCATCATGGAGGCGCTCTTCATGCCAGCCTCATCGCCGTCCTGATAATCCAGCACCTCCACGGTCATGCCGTGAGCAGTTGCCCACTTATTGTACATGCGGTAAAGCATCTCGGCCCAATCCTGCGCCTCGGTGCCGCCGGTACCGGCGTGGAAGGTCAGGATGGCGTTGCTGTGGTCGTACTCGCCGTTCAGCATGGTCATCAGCTGCAGCTCATCCACTGCCTTGCCCACTGCGTTCACCGACTCTTCGGCTTCGGGGATCATGGCGGGGTCGTACTCCTCGTCCAGCATCTCGATCATAGTCTCGGCGTCATCGTACAGGCCCTGCAGCTTTTCAAAGCGGTTCAGCTTGCCCTTCAGGTCGCCCACCTCGTCAAAGACCTTTTTGCTCAGCTCGGCGTCATCGTAGAAGCCGGGACGAGACATGGTGTGCTCCAGCTCCTGCACACGCTTGCGGGACGCATCAATGGCCAGTGCTTCTTCCAGATCCTTGACCGCCTTGCCGTGGTCTGCAAGCTGCACCTTCAGTTCGTCAATCGTGATCATTCTTTTTTCCTCTCGTTTTCAGGTTGCCAATACTATTAAAGTATGAAAGTGTCAAAAGACACAGTTTATACACAGATACTTCATTAGTATACCCAGAATCCATGGTAAAGTAAAGAGGTAAAACTATTATCCTGCTGGATTTTTAAAGATTTTCACCTTTTCTTTTCCATCCCGGGAGAGTATAATACCAGTATGAACCACAAAACAGGAGGATCCCATGCCGAAATATTATGGCTGCGCCTGTGAGGGCTGCGGCAGACCTCTTACCCTCAGAGATGACATCGTTGTCTGCCCCGACTGCGGTGCGCCCTATCACCGCGATTGCTATGAGAAGCTGGGCCGCTGCATCCATGCCCCTGCCCACCGTGCGGGATACGAATGGAGCTTTCCGTATCAGGACGCCCAGCTGCGCACCTGTCCGTCCTGCGGCGAGCGCACCCTGCGCAGCGAGCCGTTTTGCCGCTGCTGCGGCGCACCGATGCCCCCCGAGTCTGCCGAGGACCCCAATGACCGCCGTGCCGCACAGACCGAACAGAACGGCAGCTTTGACTACGACAGTTTTTACCGTCAATATGAGCAGAACGTCACTCAGCCCATGCACCAGAACATCCGCACCGCTTTCGGGCAGGATGAGCTGATCGATGGCATCCCCAGCAGCGACTGGAGCGACTATATCGGCAAGGCTGCCCCGGTCTATCTCAACGATTACAGCCGGATGCAGCTGCAGAACACCAAGGTGTCCATGAGCTTTTCAGCACTGCTGTTCGGGCCGTTCTACTTCTTTTACCGCAAGGCATGGAAGCCTGCTTTTGCATTTCTGGCGGCAGAACTTGTGCTGTCGCTGCCTACCCTGCTGGACATGATGCTGGTCACGGGCAGTCCCCTTGTTGCCGGACTCAACTCTTCCACTATTGTGATCCTGAGCCGGGTGATGACCGTGCTGAGCTTTGTGCTTGTCATGGTACGCACCCTGTACGCCAAGTGGCTGTACCGCAAAAGTGCTGCCGACCGGATCCGCCGCATCCGCAAGGAGTTTCCTAATGCTGCACAGCGCCGTGCCGTCCTGTCTGCTCAGGGCGGCGTGAGCTGGGCGGCGGTCATCGGGTCCCTCATCCTTCTGATGGTTCTGGGTGCCTGCTGCACCCTGCTGATGGGCCCGGATCTGGAAGCGCTGGTCCGCATGATGAGCTGATTCGTCCCCCGCGCTGCGGCAGGTGGTGTGCCTGCCGGCCACATGATGAATAGGAGAAATCAAATGATGAAAAAAGTTACCAAGGCCGTCATCCCTGCCGCAGGTCTCGGCACCCGTGTGCTGCCTGCCACCAAAGCCATGCCCAAGGGAATGCTGCCCATCGTGGATAAGCCCGCCATCCAGTATCTGGTGGAAGAGGCGGTGCGCTCCGGCATCACCGATATCCTCATCATTCTGAGCCGCAACCAGAGTATCATCGAGGATCATTTTGACCGCAGCCCCGAGCTGGAAGAAAAGCTGGCAAAGCCCGGCAAGGAAAAAGCTCTGGAAGAGTGTCTGGGCATCGCCAACATGGCAAACATCCTGTTTGTGCGCCAGAAGCAGACGCTGGGTCTGGGCCACGCCGTGAGCACCGCCAAGGCATTCACCGGCGATGATCCCTTCGTGGTCATCTACGGCGACGACGTGATCTGGGGCGAGGACCCGGTCTGTGCCCAGCTGATCCGCGCCTACGAGGAGTTCGGCCGCCCAGCTGCCGGTGTGTCCGCCGTGCCTTGGGAGGATGTCAGCCGGTATTGCAGCCTGAAAACCACGCCCATCCACGACAACTACTTCTTTGTGGATGACATGATCGAAAAGCCCAAAAAGGGGCAGGAGTTCAGCAATTATTCCATTTTGGGCCGCGTACTGCTGACCCCGGAGATCTATGACATCCTTGCCCACACCAAGCCCGGTGCCGGCGGTGAGATCCAGCTGACCGATGCCATGGCAGAGTATGCCCGCACCCGGGGCGGCATGACCGCAGTGGAGTTCACCGGCAAGCACTACGACATGGGCAACAAGCTCAAGGTCGTGGAGGCACAGGTGGAACTGGCGTTGCAGCATCCCGAGATTGGCGAGGCGTTCCGCGCCTACCTGAAGGAGTTCTGCAAGACGCTGTAAGCGGAATGATGTTGCTGCGTAAATAAAACGCGAGGCTGTTGCACGAAACCATGTGCGGCAGCCTCGCTTTTTGTGTACATTTTTTACAGATGCTGTTCTCCTCTCTCACAACACCTTCCTGTGAAAAAGGGCTTCAGAAACGCCCGCAGGCGTTTCTGAAGCCCAAATGTGAAAATCAAATTCCTATAAACATGGTCAAAGCGAACGCGGTGACCATTCCAAAACGTCTTGCATGCGCAACAGCATCATTTAATTTGCCTGACTGGGATGCGGCACGGGCGGGTGCTTGGTGAACATGGCCTTGAGTGCCAGCGGGGTAGCCACGCTGGACACCACGATCAGCAGGATCACAGCGGTAAAGTAGACCGGGTCTACCACGCCGATGGCCAAGCCCTTCTGTGCCACGATCAGCGCCACCTCGCCGCGGGTCATCATACCGACACCGACCTTCAGGGAATCGTCCCAGTTGAAGCGACAGACCTTTGCTGCCAGACCGCAGCCGATGATCTTGGTGATCAGCGCCACAACCACGAAGCAGACGCAGAAGAGTAAAATCTCCGGGGTCAGGCCGCTGATATCGGTCTTGAGGCCGATGGAGGCAAAGAAGATCGGCGCAAAGATCACATAGTTGCTGATATCCACCCGGCGCTCCACATAGGGTGCGTCATCCATGGTGCACAGCACGATGCCTGCAATGTAAGCGCCGGTGATATCGGCGATGCCGAAGTATTCTTCTGCGATGTAGGCCATGGCAAAGCAGAAGGCCATGCTCACGATAGTGATACGCTGGGTGTGGGGATTGCGCCGATCCAGCCACTTCATGGCGAAGTGCACCACAAGGCCAACGCCCAGTGCGGTGGCAAAGAACAGCACCGTGTTGAACAGCACCTTACCCAGACCCGTACCGGTGCCGCTGCTGGCACCCAGCACGCAGGTGAGCACTACGATGCCGATGACATCATCAATGACAGCGGCACTGACGATGGTAGTGCCCAGAAAACTCTTCAGGTGACCAAGCTCCTGCAAGGTAGCCACCGTGATGGACACACTGGTAGCGGTCATGATGGTGCCGATGAACAGCGCCCGGTAGAACTCCGGGCTGCCCACTGCGGCAAAGCCGTAGAACGCACCATATAATAAGGTGCCGCCCACCAGAGGCACAGCCACGCCAACGGTAGCGATCAGGGTGGCGATGGGGCCGGCCTTGATCAGCTCTTTCAGGTTGGTGCCGAGGCCGGTGGTGAACATAAGCATCACAACGCCGATCTCTGCAAAGGTAGAGATAGAATCATTGGTCTGCACCAGATTCAAAACGCACGGACCGATGAGCAGACCCGCAAGGATCTCGCCCACAACCTGCGGGGCCTTGCACTTGCGGGCCACAAGGCCGCAGAACTTTGCGCTGAGGATGATAATTGCCAGATCCCGGAAAATCGAATACACACAGCATCCTTCCTTTTCATATTATTATTTTATACTTTTTTCTTTTTCTTTTTTCCTTTCCCGTCCTCCTGTCCTACGGAAGGCGGCTCTATTATAGCGCTGTTTCACTAAAAAATCAAAATATTTTTTTCAGATGTTTTTTATCAGAAAAGCTTGACAGTTCCCGCCAAACTTGCTATAATAAATTGCTGTCTGAACAGACACGCCGCACCCGGGATGCGATGCCGCGTCCCGGGTGTACCCTTGGTCCTGTGATTGCAGGACCCTTAAGTCCAAAAGGAGGTGCTACAAAATGGCAAAGTACGAAACCATGCTGATTACCAGCGCTGCTCTCGACGAGGAGGCTACCGCCGCTCTGGTGGGTAAGTTCAAGTCCCTGATCGAGGCTAACGGTACCATCGATTCCATCGACGAGTGGGGCAAACGCCGTCTGGCTTACCCCATCAACGACGAAGAGGAAGGCGTCTACACCGTGATCAACTTCACCAGCGAGCCCAGCTTCCCCGCTGAGCTGGACCGTGTGTACAAGATCACCGAAGGCGTTATGCGCAGCCTGATCATTGCTCACGAGGAGTAATTTCCTTGTGACGGAAAGGGAGACCGTAATATGTTGAATGTTGTAGCCATTATGGGCCGTCTTGTGGCGGACCCGGAGCTCAAAACCACCCAGCAGGGTACCAGCGTGTGCAGCTTCCGCATTGCCTGCGACCGCAATTTTGTGCGTCAGGGCGAGCAGCGTCAGGCCGATTTCATTGATATCGTTGCTTGGCGGCAGCAGGCGGAGTTTGTGACCAAGTATTTCCAGAAGGGCAGTCTGATTGCCATTGAAGGCAGTCTTCAGACCCGCCAGTATCAGGACAAGAACGGCAACAACCGCACCGCAGTTGAGGTCGTTGCAAACAACATCAACTTTGCAGGCCCCAAGAACAGCAATGCAGGCGGCGGAGCAGGCTACCAGAATGCCGCTCCGTCCTACCAGAACGCAGCGCCTGCCCGTCCGGCTGCTGTGGAGGCAGCTCCCAGCTATTCTGCCGGCAGTGCAGATGATTTCGCCGTCATTGACGACAGCGACGACCTGCCGTTCTGACACGAAACGGTTTACCGTTAAAAATCCAATAGGAGGTAATAAGCAATGGCTTTTGAAAGAACCGAAGGCTCTCGCCCCGCACGCCCCATGCGTCGCGGCCGCAAGAAGGTTTGCAGCTTCTGTGTCGATCGCATCGACACCATCGATTACAAGGACGTGCCCCGTCTGCGTAAGTACGTCTCTGAGCGTGCAAAGATCATTCCCCGCCGTGTGACCGGCACTTGCGCTTATCATCAGCGCGCACTGACCATCGCCATCAAGCGTGCTCGTCACGTTGCTCTGATGCCCTACGTCAGCGACTAATCTTTAACGAACCAATCCGATCAAAATAATCAGCAATCAGCAAAGGCTCTTTCCCGATGACAAGGGAAAGAGCCTTTTTTCTGTCTTCGCGCATAAGAAGAGACGGGCACTCCCCTTTCCGGGGTGCCCGTCCCATCGCTTTGTCTTCCGGTTTTGCGGCAGGCGGTTACTGGAACAGTTTCCGGAACAGTTTCTGGAACAGGCCGCCCAGGTCGAAGAAGGACTCTGCTTCCTTCCTTTTCTGTGCACCGACGGAGCCGGTGTACACTTTGCAGGAAGCGCAGCGGCCTTCGGCGGAGGTCGCCGTGATCACGGCCTGACCGTCGCCCACGGCGGTGACATTGCCGTTAGCGTCCACCACAGCGGCGGCGGTGTTGCTGCTGGTCCATGTGATGGGCACGGCCTCCGGGTTCGCCACCGCCACCTTTGCGCGGAGCGCGCCCTGTGCGCCGATGCTTTCCAGATACATGCAGGACTTGTTCAGAGTCACGCGGCCGATGTTGTTCTGGACCGTGACCGTGCAGGACAGCGTGCCGCTGCGGTAGGTGGTGGCATAGATGGTGGCGATGCCCTCCTGATACGCGGTGAGGTTGCCGTTGCGGTCAACGGAGACAACGGCAGGGTTGGAGCTGCGCCACTGGAGCACATCATCATAGCCGTTCCTGCTCTCCAGATACAGCTGGCTGCGGGGCTGGGGGTTGTTGTACTCGATCTTCATCGAGAGAAAGCTGGTGTTCAGCTGGCTGGCCTCATCGACGTAGACTATGCAGCTGCCGACAGAGCCGCCAGCTGAGCGGGCAGTGATGATGGCCGTGCCCTGACTCCAGCCGGTCACGCAGCCATTGCCGTCCACAGTGGCAACGCTGGCGTTGCTGCTGGTCCAGGTGATGCTGCTGGACTGGTCTTCCACATACAGCACCTTGAGGTATTGGCTGGTGCTGCTGCTTCCGGACTGAATGGTCAGATACAGCTCGTCCTGATCCAGACGGATGTAGCCGTAAGTATCATCGTAGCTGATATAGCCGTCGCCATCGCAATAATCGTAGTAGTTTGCCTGCCCCAGTACTTCCGGGGCGGCCTGATCCGGCGCAAGCGCCGAAGCAGCCTGCGGCGCGGCGATCAGCGCCCCGCAGGCGAGGGCTGCAGCCGCAAGGGGAAGCAGTTTTCTTCGTTTCATGAGCAGATTCCTTTCCGTACATCGTCCAATAAAAGTGGCGGTACGTTCAATATTCCTGATACTAGGATACACCCTGGAAGGATTCTTTTCCAGTTCTTTTCTATATATAATTTGTATTTTGTAACAAATAACAGAAGCAGGTGTCGAAAACCGTTATTCTGACACAGTGTTCCCCTGCTGCTCTTCCCCGTTCCCGCTCGTAATGCAGCCAGAGGCTGACGATTTTTATGGTCTGTTCTTCTTCACAGACCTGATACACCAACCGATGCTGTAAGTGTACATTCTTTGCAATGTCAACTGCGTTTTGCCGCTGATTTTTCCTCTCTTTCTCCCCTCTTTCAACCGGGAACGCTCCCGCAAGAAGTTACAAAACGGTACGGTTGTTCCGGTATTTTTTGACTTGTACCGGGAATTATCGGGAACAGCGATGCATTTTGCGTTGTGCGCAATTCAATCTGCACAAAATCGACGCAAGCACATGTACAGTTTTCACGAAATCGGCTTCAAGTTCTTGATTTCTTATACAAATTGTGCCATACTATAGCCACTGGAACCGTTACCGACAACGTTCCCGGATATTCGATCGAAAGTGAGTGAACCCGTCATGTCAAACCTGACCATCCGAGATATCGCACGGATCAGCGGATGCTCGGTGAGCACCATTTCCCGGGTCATCAACGAGCGACCGGATGTCCGCCCGGAGACAAAAGAGCGTATCCTGAAGGTGATGCGAGACGCGGGCTTTGTGCCCAACACCAATGCCCGCCAGCTGAAGATTCAGCAGTCCCGCAGCCTGGTGTTCGTAGTCAAAGGGACCCGGAACATCTTCTTCTCGGACTTTCTGGTACAGCTTCAGCGCGCCGCCACCCTGTATGGGTACAACGGCATCGTCTCTTATCTGGACGAGAATGCCAACGAGATCGACGCCGCCGAAAAGATCCTGCGTGAGATCAAGCCCAAAGGCATCATCTTCTTGGGCGGCAGCGTGGATAATTTCCAGAAGGGGTTTGCCGGTATCTCGGTGCCCTCGGTGCTGGCTACTCTGGTGTCCGATGAGCTGGATTTCCCGAACCTTTCCATGGTGGGTGTGGACGACCGGACGGCTGCCTATCAGGCAGTCTCCTACCTCATCCAGCAAGGCCACCGGAAGATTGCCGTTCTGGGCGGTCCCGCTACCAGCTATCCCAGCATGATGCGCCGTCAGGGTGCACAGCAGGCCATGGAGGATGCGGGCATCCCGTTCAATAATCTGCTTTATGGTCTTTCCAACTACGATTTCGAATCCGCCTACCATGCCATGAACAGTCTGCTGGTCCGCCGGTCGGAGTTTACCGCCCTGTTTGCCATGAGCGACGTCATCGCCTTTGGTGCTATCCGGGCGCTGGTAAGCGCCGGGATGCGGGTGCCGGAGGATGTCTCAGTCATCGGCTTTGACGGTATCACGATGTCCCGCTACTGCGTGCCGGTGATGACCACCATCGTTCAGCCCAGTGAGCAGATCGCCCTGCAGAGCATTGAGCTTCTGGTGCGGCAGATCGAGCACGGTGCCCCCGCCCAGACCGTGACATTGCAGCCGGAGCTGCAGCGGGGCGAGAGCGTAAGAGCCATCTGAATCTTGTATCCCCTCTGTCATGGGACAGAGATCAAAATAGTTTCATCGTTTATCATTTAAAAAGAAGGAGAACCTATTATGAAAAAGATGATCACTCGTCGTAACTTCCTGAAGGCCGCTGGCGTTTCTGCCGCTGCTCTGGGTCTGGCTGCCTGCGGCGGCTCTTCCAGCAGCACCGCTTCCTCTGCTGCCGGTTCTACCGCTGCTTCCAGCACCGCTGCAAAGGCAGACGGCAAGGTCTACTACCTGAACTTCAAGCCCGAGCAGGATCAGGATTGGCAGGATCTGGCCGCTGAGTACACCAAGGAGACCGGCGTGCCTGTGACCGTCGTCACCGCCGCTTCCGGTCAGTACGAGACCACCCTGATGAGCGAGATGGAGAAGAGCGAGGCTCCTACCCTGTTCCAGGTGAACGGCCCTGTTGGTCTGGCAAACTGGAAGGATTACTGCTACGACCTGTCCGGCAGCCAGCTGTACGGCGAGCTGACCAGCGATTCCTTCGCACTGAAGGACGGCGACGCTGTTACCAGCATCGCATACGTCATCGAGACCTACGGCATCATCTACAACAAGGAGCTGCTGACCGCCGCTGGCTATACCCAGGACGACATTAAGGGCTTTGCCGACCTGAAGAAGGTGGCCGACGACATCCAGGCTCGCAAGGCTGAGCTGGGCGTGGACGGTGCCTTTACCTCCGCTGGTATGGACGGTTCTTCTGACTGGCGTTTCAAGACCCACTTGGCCAACCTGCCCATCTACTACGAGTACAAGGCAGACGGCATTGGCTCCACCGACGCCATCAAGGGCACCTATCTGGACAACTACAAGCAGATCTGGGACCTGTACATCACCGATTCCACCTGCGATCCCAAGCTGCTGGCTTCCAAGACCGGCGACGACGCTGTGGCTGAGTTTGTGGGCAAGAAGGCTGTGTTCTACCAGAACGGCACCTGGGCTTACAATGACGTGAAGGATCTGGGCGACGACAATCTGGGTATGCTGCCCATCTACATCGGCGCTGAGGGCGAGGAGAATCAGGGTCTGTGCACCGGTTCTGAGAACTTCTGGTGTGTCAACAACGCCGCTTCCGAGGCCGACATTCAGGCTACTCTGGACTTCCTGTACTGGTGTGTCACCTCTGAGACCGGCACCAGCGCGATGGCTGACAAGATGGGCTTCGTCATCCCCTTCAAGAAGGCCAAGGACTCCACCAACCCCCTGATCGCCATTGCAAACGACTATGTTGCTGCCGGCAAGACCAGTGTTGACTGGTGCTTCTCCACCATGCCTTCCGAGGAGTGGAAGAACGGCGTGGGCAGCGCTCTGACTGCATACGCAGCAGGCACCGGCAAGTGGGACGATGTGGTCACCGCATTTGTGGACGGCTGGGCCAAGGAATACAAGCTGGCCAACGGCTAAGCCATTGACCAGGAGCTCCCATAAGAACTAATGTGGGAGGCGGGCGATGAGTTCGCCCGCCTCCCTTCTTTTTTCTAACAGCTCCATCACAGCTCCATCAGGAGGTATATCATGCAAAAAGCCATTAGTAAATACTGGCCGGTGTTTGTGCTGCCTACTCTGGTCGCCTTTATCATCGGCTTCATCTGGCCCTTTATCTGGGGCACATATCTGTCCTTCCAGCGATTCACCACCGTGTCCAAGACCACCTTTGTGGGTATCCAGAACTACATCTCGGTGTTCCAGGATTCCACCTTCCTCCATGCCTTTGGCTTTACGGCAGTCTTTACCGTGGTGAGCACCGTGCTCATCAACGTGTGTGCCTTTGCCATTGCGTTGGTGCTGACCCGCGGCATCAAGGGCACTAACCTTTTCCGTACCGTCTACTTCATGCCCAACCTGATCGGCGGCATCCTGCTGGGCTACATCTGGCAGATCCTGCTCAACGGCGTGCTGGCAAACCTGCAGAAGCCCCTGCTGGCGCTGGATGCCAAGGCCGGTTTCGTTGGTCTGGTCATTCTGATGTGCTGGCAGCAGATCGGCTACATGATGATCATCTATGTGGCCGGCCTGCAGAGCGTGCCCGGCGACCTGATCGAGGCCGCCCGGATCGACGGTGCCAACGACCGCGAGATCCTGTTCAAGATCAAGATTCCCATGGTCATGCCCAGCGTCACCATCTGCACCTTCCTGACCCTGACCAACAGCTTCAAGCTGTTCGACCAGAACGTTGCCCTGACCGCAGGCGAGCCCGCCAACGCCAGTGAAATGTTGGCGCTGAACATCTACAACACCTTCTATGGACGCTCCGGTGCCCAGTGGAAGGGCATCGGTCAGGCAAAGGCCGTGGTGTTCTTCCTGATCGTGGTGGTCATCTCTCTGATCCAGCTCCACTTTACCCGCTCTAAGGAGGTGCAGCAGTAATGCCCAAACAGAAAAGAGCATGGGACAACGTCCTTACCGTTATTATGACCCTGCTGTGTCTGCTGTGGATCTACCCCATCGTGCTGATCCTGCTGAACAGCCTGAAAACCGAGGGCAGCTTTACCACCTCCACGGTGTTCCGTCTGCCCACCGCCGAGACCTTTGCCGGAATTGGCAACTACGTCTACGGCGTGACCAAGATGAACTTTCTCTCCAGCATGGGTTACAGCCTTCTGATCACCATTACCAGTGTGTTCCTGATCCTGCTGTGCTGCTCCATGACCGGCTGGTATCTGACCCGTGTGAACAACAAGCTGAGCAAGTTTATGAACCTGCTGATCGTGTTCTCCATGGTCGTGCCTTTCCAGATGGTCATGTTCACCCTGTCCAAGACCGCTGACCAGCTGAAACTGAACACTCCGTGGAACATCTGCATCATCTATCTGGGCTTCGGTGCCGGTCTGGCAGTGTTCATGTTCACCGGCTTTATGAAGAGCGTCCCCATGGAGATCGAGGAAGCTGCCATGATCGATGGCTGCAACCCCATCCAGATCTTCTTCAAGGTCGTGTTCCCCATTCTGAAGCCCACCATGATCTCCACCGCTATTCTGGAGACGATGTGGGTGTGGAACGACTATCTGCTGCCCACTCTGGTGCTGGATATCAAAAAGTACCGCACCATTCCCATGGCCATCCAGTATTTCCGCGGCGGTTACGGCCGCGTGGAGCTGGCTCCCATGATGGCCTGCATCATCCTTGCAATCATCCCCATCATCATCCTGTATGCGACCTGCCAGAAGTATATCATCGAAGGCGTGGTAGCCGGTGCAGTGAAGGGTTGATCTCTCCAATTTCAAAAAGGAGGACTTTTCCATGCGCGCAAGCGGCATTCTGATGCCCGTTTTCAGCCTGCCGGGACCTTTTGGCATCGGCACGCTGGGAAAAGAGGCCTTCGCGTTTGTCGATTTTCTGGCCGATGCCAAGCAGACCTATTGGCAGATCCTGCCCATCGGCCCCACCGGCTACGGAGACAGCCCTTACCAGAGCTTTTCCGCTTTTGCCGGAAACCCTTATTTCATTGATTATCGCCTGTTGGAAGCTGCGGGCTACCTGACCGCAGACGAGGTGCCTGCAGCCCGCCCGGTGGCTCCGGTGGACTACGGTGCCCTGTATGCCGAGCGGCCGGTGGTACTGAAAAAAGCCGCCGACCGGCTGCTGGCAGCCCCCTGCCCTGCCTACGAAGCCTTCTGCGCCGCGCAGGATTTCTGGCTGGAGGACTACGCCCTGTTCATGGCAGTCAAGGCTGCACAGGGACAGAAGGGTCTTGCCGATTGGCCGGACGCCCTGCGCTGCCGCCAGCCGGAGGCCATGGTCCAAGCCCGGGCAGAGCTGTCCGACGCAGTCGCCTATCACAAGGCGGTGCAGTTCTTCTTCTACTCCCAGTGGAGCGAGTTGAAGGCATACGCCAACAGCAAGGGCATTCAGCTTGTGGGCGATATCCCCATCTATGTCAGCCCGGATTCCAGCGACCTGTGGACCCATCCGGACCTTTTCCAGACCGATGGTTCCATGCATCTGACACAGGTAGCAGGCTGCCCGCCGGATGCATTTGCCGCTGATGGTCAGCTGTGGGGCAATCCCCTGTATGACTGGCCTGTCCATAAAGCCACCGGCTTTGCATGGTGGACCCGGCGCATGAAGCACGCCACTTCCATCTACGATGTAGTTCGCATCGACCACTTCCGCGGGTTTGAGAGTTATTACAGCATCCCCGCCGGAAGCAAGACCGCTGCGGGCGGTCACTGGGAGAAAGGTCCGGACCGGGACTTCATCCATGCCATGCACGAAGCGTTGGGCGCGGGCGGCATCATCGCCGAGGATCTGGGATTTCTGACCCCGGAGGTCAAAGCCATGCTGACCGAGAGCGGCTACCCGGGCATGAAGATCATGCAGTTTGCTTTTGACAGCCGGGAGTCGGGCAACTATCTGCCCCACACCTACCCCCGCAACAGCGTGGTGTACACAGGGACGCATGATAACGTGACCACCGTTGGCTGGTGCAGCGATGCCAGCGCCGAGGATGTGGCCTATGCCTGCCGGTATCTGCGCTGCACGGCGGACCAGCTGCCTGAAGCCATGATCTGTGCCTGCCTTGCCAGCGTGTCGGATATGGCGATCATCCCGCTGGCAGACTGGATGCATCTGGGCAGCGAAGCCCGCATCAACACCCCCAGCACCCAGGGAGCCAACTGGCAGTGGCGGCTTACCGCTCCCCTGACCGCTTTCCTTGCTGACCACATCGCAGAGCTGACCACGCTGTATGAGCGGCTGCCCCAGCAATAAAGAGGTCTCTGTATTTTCCGCAAAAAGCGCCCGCAGGATTTCTGCGGGCGCTTTTTGCTGCTGTTGGCAGAACATTTTTTCAGCTCGGGGTTTGACCCGCATCTACGTTCTTTTTCTGCGTCATCGTCAATTTCAAGTCGATTGTTCATCATTCGTTCACAAATGTATCATCATTTTCATTGCCCCGCTCTCTTGTTATTTTGACGCAATTATGCTACAATTTAGATAGTATATCATCCAACGTTGTTGGATCGTGCAAGCGAAAGGAGTTTTTCCATTATGGATCATCCCTACGAAACTGCAATGCTTCTGCCGGCAAACTATGCTGTGATCTCTAACGATGAAATGACCTATCTGAGCGGTGGTGTGGACGTCACGCTTGGTCAGATCGGAAAGTACACCCTGATCTTGGATACCGATGCTGCGATGCAGTTCTGTGTCAATGTCATCGTCAACTCCATGTATGCCTTGACCTCTTCTTCCTTCAGCTACATCACCGGTCTGCTCCAGTCCGGACACGACAACGGCCTTTCTCTCAAAGGCACGATCTACCACACTTGGGGCAAGCTGGAAACTCCCTGGAGCCGGGTCGCCGCAGTCGGTTTGACCGGTCTGGCTGGCGTATACGCCGGATATCAGGTCCTGAGCATCTACAACACCCTCAAGAGCATGTTCACCAGCATTGTTGAGGCTTTCCCCAACAATCGCACTGCTGAGGCAGCTGCCGCCTGAAGCAGCTTTGTTCAAAACTGAATAGAAAGGAGTCTAGGTCTATGAATCAACTTCAGATGCCGCATTCCTACGCAGCACTTTCCGAGGCAGAGCAGACCGGCATTTCCGGTGGCGGTCCGCTGGGTGATGCACTGAACGATTTCTTCGGTCATCTCCATCTGGACGACTTCTTTTGGGGCGGCGGGTTGATCTCCCTGTCCTTCAGCTTTATGCCTATGCTGCTGTTCCGGGTCATCACGACCGGGTTCAACTTTGCCATGAACCTTTACGACCGGTTCTCGGACCGGTTCCGGCTTTCGCCGGAGGGCACCGATATGATGCAGTACCTTTCTACGCAGCACAAGGAACAGCAGGATTGTGCCGTCTGAGTCTTTAAAACAAAAAAGTCATCTGCATTTCTGCAGATGACTTTTTTGTTTCATCCGATGATCCGGACCGCCCCGGTCTCCCGCAGGCGCAGCACATAGCAGCTGCCCGCACCAAACACCCGTTCGATCTCATCATGGTAGACAGTCAGCAGCTCCCGGGGGACATAGGCCTGAATGGTCCCGGCAAAGCCGCCGCCCTGCATCCGCCACGCCCCACTGCTGCCCTGCAGGATGCTCTGACTGAGGGCAAGCGCCACCGAAAGCCCCTGATGGCGCACATCGGTGGAGCAATAAACATTCTGGCACAGTGCAAAGGACGCCTGCCCGCTGTCCAGCACCAGCCGGGCAAAGTCTGCAAACTGTCCTGCGCACAGCGCATCCCGCTGGGCAAGTGCACGGGCGTTTTCTTCAAAATAGTGAATGGCCCGCAGCACTGCACGGTCCCCGCATTTGTGCCGGAGCGCAGGCAGAGCCGTCCAGAATTCCGACTCCTTCACCTGTCCCAACACCTTTTGGCCCAGACAGGCCGCCACCTGCTCCATTTCCTGACGGATGGCGGCAAACTCTCCGGTCAGCTCGCTGTGGCTGCCGCGGGTATCGGTGACACACAGGCACATGCCCGGCGGCAGCAGGCCGTCTGCATGGATCTTCTCGATCTTTGGTGCCTGCGGGTCCGCAAAGTCTGCAAAAATCACCCCGCCCACCGCGCTGGTCAACTGGTCCAGAAGGCCGCTGGGCTTGCCAAAGTAGATGTTCTCTGCATACTGACAGATCTTTGCAAGCTCTGCCGGAGCCAGACCGCAGCCGTATTCGCCGTTCCACACGGCTGCCATCCCCATCTCAAAGGCCGCCGAGCTGGACAGCCCGGAGCCGCGCAGGACATCACTGGCCGTATAGGCGTCGAAGCCGCCGATCGTCTGCCCTGCTGCCCGGAAGCCCTCGGCAATGCCGCGGATCAGGCTGGCAGAATGGGTTCCCTCCCCTTCCTGCGGGCCTTCCACCGTCAGGTCGATCACATCCAGCTTGTTGAACCCCCGTGATTTGACCCGAACATAACCATCCGCATTGCGGGCTGCCACGGCCACAAGATCCAGCGTCACAGCGGCAGCAAGGCCATAGCCATGCTGGTGGTCGGTGTGATTGCCGCCAAGCTCTGCCCGTCCCGGTGCAGAATACAGCTGCACCTGCCGACCCGGACCAAAATAGAGTTCGAACTGTTCCAGTGCTGCGCAGTACCTTGCTCGCTGCCGGTGCAACTCTTCCGGCGCGTTCCCGTATAAGCTGCGGAGCTGTTCATCCAAGGCACCTGCCGCGATCTTCTGCCGGAGCTGTGCACTGGTCGCCATTGCCATTCCTCCCCCGAAAGAGCCATGAAGCTGTTTTTGTCGGTTTGTTATGCCTATTGTAATGCATCCGACCGTCTTTTGCAATTTCCATCGCAGGTTTGAGATGAAATTTGTCGTCAAGTTCAAAGAATAAGATGTACTTTTGTTGAATTTGCAAGGTGATTTGTGGTATACTGGTCTCAGAATGTGATAGTACGGAGGAAAAGCCATCATGCCAGACGTTTATAAGCAATCCTTCAAGCAGAACTACACCAACAACATCGAGCTTTCCATCTTCAACTGCGGCATTGAACGGTGCGCTCCCGGGCAGACCTGGGGGCCCGGCATCCGCGATCATTATCTGATCCACCTTGTGCTCTCCGGCAAGGGCGTTTTTGAGGTAAACGGGCATACCTGGGAGGTCAGCGCCGGCGATCTGTTTTTCGCACGCCCCAGCCAGCTGATCCGCTACACTGCCGACGAACAGCACCCCTGGGAATACAGCTGGGTGGGCTTCAACGGTGCCTGTGCGCACAAGCTTGCCGCGCAGCTTCCGTTTGCCGATGATGCGCCGGTGCACCACACACAGGACCCCGAGGCCATGCGGGCTGCTCTGGCAAACATCTACTCCTCCCGTGGACTTCAGCCGCAGGACGAGGCCGCCATGGTGGGCTACCTGTATCTGTTCATCGCTTCTCTGATGAGAGAGACCATCTCCGGCAAACCGCACGCCGCCTCTTCCTCCAGCCAGTATGTGCTGAACGCCATCAAATACATCCAATTCAACTATTCCCACGATATCTCCATTGATGACGTGGCAAAGAGTGTGGGCGTCTCCCGCAGCCATCTGTACCGGGTGTTCATGCTCAACGTTGGCAAGAGTCCCATCGACTATCTTACCGAATACCGCATCAACGAAGCTTGCAAGCTTCTGCGGGCCGGCAACCTGTCCATTGCAGAGGTCGCTGTCTCCGTAGGCTTCTTTGACCAGTTCTATTTCTCGCGGGTCTTTAAGCGGGCCAAGGGCGTGCCGCCCAGCAAGTATTTTGCTGCGCAGGCCGACGCCCCGGCAGCCCCTGGCACCGGCGATCCCCAGTAAAGGAGAATCCAATGCCCCTACAAAAAAATCAGACCCTGACCCTGCAGGTGGAACGTCTTTCCAGCGATGGCAGCGGCGTAGCCCACAGCCCCGAGGGTGAGACCGTGTTCATTCCCGGTGCCGCCCCCGGCGACAAAGCCCGGGTGCGCATTGTCAAGGACTGCAAGCGTTACGCCTTCGGTATTCTGGACGAAGTGCTTGTCCCCTCGCCGGACCGCATCCAGGTGGACTGCCCGGTGGCCGCCCCCTGCGGCGGCTGCAGTCTGCGGCATCTGGACTACGCCGCCGAGCTGCGTGCCAAGAGGGACAGTGTTGCAGACGCCTTTGCGCGCATCGGCGGGCTGGATGTCCCCGTGCTGCCCATTGTGGGTTCCCCGCAGGTGGACCGCTACCGCAATAAGGTGCAGTTTCCGGTGGGGATCGACAAGACCGGCAGGCCCTGCATCGGTTTTTACGCAGGCCGCACCCATCGCATCGTGCCCTGCCCGGACTGCAAGCTGCAGCCTGATGTGCTGAACGACATTGGGAACATGCTGTGCAGCTTTTTTGCGGAGCACGGGATCCAGCCCTATGCCGAGGAGACCGGAAAAGGCCTTGTGCGCCACGTCTTTTTGCGACGCGGCGCGCACAGCGGACAGATCATGGTGTGTCTGGTCTGCACCCAGGCAAAGCTGCCCTGCGCCGAGGATCTTTGCACCCGGCTGACCAGAGAATTTCCTGCGGTCCGTACCATTCTGCTGAATGTCAACGCCCAAAATACCAATGTCATTCTGGGCGCTGAAAATCACACCTTGTATGGTCCCGGGTACATTGAGGACACCCTCTGCGGCGTACCGGTACGTCTGGGGCCGCTGTCCTTCTATCAGGTCAACACGCTTGCCGCCGAGCAGCTCTACGGCATCGCCGCCGAATATGCGCAGCTGACCCCAGAGGATCTCCTGCTGGATCTCTACTGCGGCATGGGTACCATCGGCTTGTCCATGGTGGACCGCTGCCGTGAGCTGGTGGGCGTAGAGATCGTACCGGAGGCCATTGAGAGTGCCAAAGCCAACGCCGCCCGCATGGGCGAGGCCGTGGCCGCCAAGAGCCGCTTCTTCTGCGCCGATGCCGGTCAGGCCGCCACCCAGCTCGCCGCCGAGGGTCTGCACCCGGATGTGGTCATGTTGGACCCGCCTCGCAAGGGCTGCGACGAGGCCACCCTTTCCGCTGTGGTACGCATGTCCCCCCGTCGGGTGGTGTATGTCAGCTGCAACCCCGCCACCGCCGCTCGAGACGCCGCATGGCTGGAGCAGAACGGCTATCACGCCGAGAAGGTACAGCCGGTGGATCTGTTCCCAAGGACGAAGCATGTGGAATGTGCCATTGCACTTTCCAAGGAATCTGACGTTTCCAGCTTATAAACCCATCTAAATCTCATTCAGGAGACTTCAAAACCCATTATCCGTCACCCGCCCGTCTGATCTTCAGGCGGGCATTTTATTTTGGCGAAATATAGGCATTCTGCAAAATCCATGGTACAATAGATGCAAGAATCATTTTTTAGGAAAAGCACCCTTCTGTCCACTTTATAGGACCCCCATCGTTGTAAAATCAGGATGTCCACCTATCACAAAAAATAAGGAGCAACGTATGCCAAACGATAAGATCACCGCCGTAGGTGCCAACATTGCCGAAAAAGCCGCCATGATCTGGAACGTAGCCGATATGCTGCGGGGGCCGTTCAAGCCCCACGAGTACGGTCTGGTCATTCTGCCCATGACCGTGGTGAAGCGGTTCCACGACTGCCTGCTGCCCACCCATCAGGCAGTGCTGGACACCTACGAAAAGGTGAAAAAGCTGCAGGTCATCGACGGCTTTTTGCAGAAGGCCTCCGGCTACCAGTTCTATAACACCAGCCGTTTCACCTTCGAGACTTTGCTGGCAGACCCGGACAACATTGAGTCCAACTTCCGGGATTACCTGTCCGGCTTCTCTGCCAACGCACAGGACGTGCTGGCAAAGTTCGACTTTGACAACATCATCAAGCGGATGGTAGAGAGCAACACCCTCTACCTCGTTATCAAGGAGTTCGGCTCTGAGAAGGGCTATCTTGGCCCGGACAAGATCAGCGCCGTGGATTGCGGCTACATCTTTGAGGACCTGGTGCGGCGGTTCTCCGAGAGCTTTGGCGAGGAAGCCGGAGCGCACTTCACCAGCCGGGATATCATCTACCTGATGACCGACCTGCTGCTGTCCGAAGCCGATCTCGACACCAGCAGCATGACCGTTTACGATATGGCCATGGGCACCAGCCAGATGCTGAGCTGCATGGAGGAGCGCATCCACGAGTTGAACAACGACATTGAGGTGACCTGCTTCGGGCAGGAGTTCAACCCCTCCACCTTTGCCATCGCCAAGGCGGACATGATGATCCGGGGCGGCGACCCTAACAATATGCGATTCGGTGATACTTTGTCGGAGGATCAGTTCCCCGGATTCACCTTCCAGTACATCATCTCCAACCCGCCCTTCGGCATTGACTGGAAACGGGAGCAGAAGGCGGTGGAAGCCGAAGCCGCCCGGGGCGAGATGGGGCGTTTTGCCCCCGGTCTGCCCAAGATCAGCGATGGCCAGCAGCTTTTTGTGCTGAACGGCCTTGCCAAGCTGGCAAACAAGGGCAAGATGGCCATTATCCAGAACGGCTCTCCCCTGTTCAGCGGCGATGCCGGCAGCGGGCCCAGCAACATCCGGCAGTATATTCTGGAAAACGACTGGCTGGACTGCATCATCCAGCTTTCCACCGATATGTTCATGAACACCGGCATCTCCACCTACATCTGGGTGCTCAGCAAGGATAAGCCCGCCCACCGTGCGGGCAAGGTGCAGCTTATTGACGCCAGCCACTGCTTTGAGCCCCGCCGCAAGAGCATCGGCACCAAGCGCAACGACATCACCGATGCCTGCCGGGAACTGATCGTCACCGCCTACGGCGAGTTTGCCAACGGCAAGGTGTACGGCGACAAAAACGGCATCTACTGCGAGAGCAAGGTGTTCGAGAGCGTGGAGTTCGGCTACAACAAGATCGTGGTGGAGCGCCCCCAGCGGGACGAAGCAGGCAACATCCTCCTGAAGCGCGGCAAGCCTGTGCCGGACACCAGCCTGCGTGACACCGAAAACGTGCCGCTGGTGCAGGATATTGACGCCTACTTTGCCCGGGAAGTTCTGCCCTACGCCCCCGACGCATGGATCGACCACAGCAAGACCAAGGTGGGCTACGAGATCCCCATGACCCGCTATTTCTACGAGTATCAGGCACCGGAAGCCGTGGAGGATATCGTGGC
>CAKSWU010000015.1 GCA_934513205.1 uncultured Faecalibacterium sp.
CTCTGGATCGATCTCTTTTCGTTTGCTCATTTTAACCCTTTCCCTATTTCAGTGTCTCTGTTATAGGGAGCATATCACCGTGAACACCACCACTTCAGAAGAAAAAAGTTCTTTATTGGCTTATGCGTCTTAACAATTTGGAAACAATTACACAAAAGCTGTCTTGAGCGAATTAGCTGAGAGCAAGAATCGTCCCGTGGCCACAAATTTTCAATTCTTGAAAATTTCCTGTCCATCCGGGACTTCACTTCTTCAACTCTTGCGAGTTTCCGAAGTGCTCTTGTTGGGGCGTGCCTGCCCCAAACCCTGCTAGGAACGCGTGCTATAAGCTGGAATTTATAGATTCAATCGATAAAGGTGTGGCTTGTTCCAAACCCATGAATTTATTATAATAGGGCTGTGAGGAGGTGCTGGAATGAAGCAGTGTCCCATTGATTTCTTTGACCCGGAGGTGCAGCATTTAGCCGCATCCGCCGGGTGCAGACTTTACCGGATGCAGAACGACACCGGCGAAGGTCTCATCTCTGAATATCCGATCCTGCCGGGGATTGATCTTTTCTACAACGACTTTCACATGAAGGATGGGCAGAATCAGAACAAACGCCCTATGCCGGATACCATCGAAATCAATCACTGCCGGGAAGGGCGGTTTGAGTGCAAATTTCAGAATGGCGATTATCAGTATATCGGTGCGGGCGACCTGTCCATTCACCGGCTGAGCCACACCACCCGGCAGACCCATTTTCCATTGGCACACTATCACGGCATTTCCATCACCATCGACTTGCCGCAGGCGCAGCAGACGCTTTCTTCTCTGGAGGCCATCATGGGCGATCTTGATATCCATTTGGAAACCATCGCCGAGCGTTTCTGCCGGGAAGAGAGCTGCTATGTGCTTCGCAGCAACCGGGAAGTCGCGCACATTTTCTCGGAGCTGTACGCTGCCCCGCCGGAAAGGATGGCCCATTACCTGAAAGCCAAGGTGCTGGAGTTGCTCATGCTCCTGAACGACCTGCCACAGGAGTCCTTCTCCGAAAAGCGACAGTTTTTCTCCCGCAGTCAAGTCATAACTGTTCGGGCGATGCACGATGCAATGATACAGGATCTCAGTCACCATTACACATTGGCTGAGCTTTCCCGGCAGTTCGGCATTGCGCAGACTTCCATGAAGCTCTGCTTCAAAGCCGTTTATGGCAGCGCCATTTATCAATACATGAAAGCCTATCGGATGCAGACTGCCCGCGTCCTTTTGCAGGATACAAGCCGCAGTGTAACCGAGATTGCAGCCGCACTAGGCTATGATAACCCCAGCAAATTTTCGGAAGCATTCAAAAAAGAATACGGCACCAGCCCCACTCTATTCCGAAACTCGCCGTCCGAATCGGATGTTTTCTGACGGTTCGGAGTGGCAGACCAGCCTTATTTGATTATACTTTCTGGTTAGAAATAGCTAACATAGAAAGGATGTTCCATTATGAGACGAATTCAAACCGGCGTGATCGCCGTATGCCTCGCCGCAGCTCTCCTGTCAGGCTGTGCAGGTTCTTCCGCCCAGAGTACCGCAAGCAGCACTGCCGCAAGTTCTGCGGTTGCTTCTTCTGTCAGTACAGTTGCTGCTTCCGCCAACTATGACGGTGGTTCCGGCACGCAGGAGGACCCCTACCAGATCAACAGTGTAGATTCCCTGCTGACTTTTGCTTCCAATGTCAATGACGGCTCACAGGGCGGCTATGCCAGTGTTTATTTCAAACTGACCAGTGATCTTGACCTGTCCGGTGTCGAATGGGCTCCCATCGGCAACATGAATGACATGGAAACCCACTCCACCCTGTTCCTCGGCTCCTTTGATGGAGACGGACATACTATTTCTAACCTGAGTTATACTTCGGATGTCTACAACTGCGGTGCTGGTCTGTTTGGCGTAAGCTGCGGTGAAGTGAAAAATCTGACACTGGAAAATGCCACAGTCACGGTAACGGAAGGTACTTCCCTGGCCATCGGCGGCGTTGTGGGCTACAACATGGGTTCTGTGGACAATGTCACGCTGAAAGGCAATTCCACCATTACCGGCAACAACTGTGTCGGCGGCATTGTAGGCGGCAACAACAACTCCATCACCAACTGCACGGTGGAGGACGCTACCGTGGTCGTCATCGGTGACAACCGCTTTACCAATCAAATCGTTCAGGCAGACGTTGCCGAGTGCGGTGGTCTGGTGGTCGGCGGCGGCTTTGGCGGCAGCATCGACAACTGTACCGCATCCGGCACCGTAAAAACTACCGGCAATGAGCCGGTGGGTCTGGGCGGCATCGGCGGATGTCTGGAAATGATGGACACCATCACCAACTGCACCGCTGATGTGACCATCGAAAGCGAAAACGGCGGCCATGCCATTGGCGGTCTGTGCGGCTATGCGGGCACCCATTCCAACCCGGATGTCTGCCTTGAGACGGAAGGCTTCTCCACCAAGAACTATCCCTCTGTCATTGACAACTGCAATGTGACCGTGAATATCAAGGCAAACGGTGCCACCCATGTGGGCGGTCTCGTGGGTACCGGCCTGTACTACTACGGCGAAGAGACTGCTTTCAAGATCACCAACTGCTCGGTAAAAGGCAGCATTGAGGGAGCTGTCACGCCCGGCACCGTTGCAGGCCGCGCCGAGGGTAGCACCATTGAAAGCTGCACCGCCGATGTGACCATTGACGGAAACGCTGGGACGGAGCAGGTCGGCACAACGGCCCAGATGTACGAAAGCGCAGACCAGTAAAATGATTCTCTCCATAAGGGCAATCAAGTTCGCACAAGGATAACTTGATTCCAAAGCAAAAGGCAGGATACCACCGCCATGGTGATACCCTGCCTTTACTCGTTTACCGCTCTGCGTACTCTCGCCGCAGGACCTCCGATAAACAAAAAACGTACCCGAACCCTTTTTCGTAAAGAATTGGGTTCGAGTACGAACTGTATGGTGGACGGTACAGGACTCGAACCTGTGACCTCCTGCACGTCAAGCAGATGCTCTACCAGCTGAGCTAACCGTCCATATTTTGTTTTGCCGAAATCAGCTTGATTATATTACCATACCTTGCGCAAAAAAGCAAGCCCTTTTGCGGAAAATGTAAAACTTTTTTGAAAAACGGCCTGAAAATGGGATTTTTGGGCGGTGAAACGTTTGTTCCGGGCGGGGATGTCTGCGGGTCTGTATTGCTCACACTCTTTTGTTGTGATATAATAGACTGGTTATAATAGGAATAGTATCGAAAGGGATACAGCATGAGAGTTTTGGGCATCGACCCCGGCTACGCCATCGTGGGCTGGGGCGTGGTGGATTATGCGGGCAACCGCTTTGCGCCGGTGGACTTCGGCGCGGTGTGCACGGACGCGGGCGTGCCGTTCGAGCAGCGTCTGGACGAGGTGTACACCGGCATCAAAGAGGTCATCCAGCGCACGCAGCCCGAGGTGTTGGCCATTGAAAAATTGTTCTACCAGCACAACCAGACCACCGTCATCGGGGTAGCCGAGGCGCGCGGGGTCATCCTGCTGGCGGCGGCGCAGGCGGAACTGCCCATCTACGAGTACACCCCCATGCAGGTCAAGCAGGCGGTCACCGGCTATGGCAAGGCCGTCAAAAAGCAGGTGCAGGAGATGACCCGGGTGCTGCTGCACCTGCCCGCTGTGCCAAAGCCGGACGATACCGCCGATGCGCTGGCGATGGCGATCACCTTCTGCCACACAAATGGCAACCAGCTCAACCGCTTTGCCCGCCGGGTGGCGGGACCGATCTGACCGCAGGTTCAACGGAGAGGGTTTTATGATCTACTGTTTAACTGGAAAAATCGTCAAAAAAAGCCTGAACGCCGTGGTGCTCAGCTGCGGCGGCGTGGGCTACCATGCCCAGTGCCCCGCCAGTGTGGCGGCAGCGCTGCCCGGTGTGGGCAGAGAAGCAACCATCTACACTGTGATGAGCGTGACCGAAAATGATGTGAGCCTGTACGGCTTTGCCACCGAGGAGCAGCAGGCCTGCTTTGAGATGCTGACCGCCGTGTCCGGCGTGGGCCCCAAGGTAGGACTTGCCATCCTCAGCGTTATGGAGCCGGACCGGGTGGCACTTGCCGTTTCGGCAGGGGACCACAAGGCCTTCAAGGCAGCCTCCGGCGTGGGCCCCAAGCTTGCCCAGCGCATCGTGCTGGAGCTGAAGGATAAGGTGGCAAAGGGCTTTGTGGATGGCATCTCGCTGGAGGATGTGGCGGGGGCGTCCGCCGACACGCCGGCCTCGCAGGGGCCGGCACAGGCCATTGCGGCGCTGGTGTCTCTGGGCTACAGCCAGAGCGAGGCGGCGGTTGCCATTGCAAAGATCGACGCAACCCTGCCGGTGGAAGAGATCATCAAACTGGCTTTGCGCAGCATGGCAGGCAGGAGGTAAACGATGCAGGACGAAAGCGCGCTGTACGGCGCAAAAATGATGCAGCCCGGCATGACGGCAGCGGACAGCGAGGAAATCAATCTCCGCCCGCAGCATCTGGAGGACTACATCGGGCAGGACAAGGTCAAGCAGAACCTGAAGATCTATCTGGAAGCCGCCAAGCGGCGGGGCGAACCGGTGGACCACATCCTGCTCTACGGCCCGCCGGGTCTGGGCAAGACCACGCTGGCGGGCATCATCGCCAACGAGATGGGGGTGCAGATCCGCATCACCAGCGGCCCCGCCATTGAAAAGCCCGGCGACCTTGCCGCCCTGCTGACCAACTTGCAGGAGGGGGATGTGCTGTTCATCGACGAGATCCACCGCCTGTCCCGACAGGTGGAGGAGGTGCTGTATCCGGCGCTGGAGGACTACGCGCTGGATATTATGATCGGCAAAGGACCCAGCGCCCAGAGCATCCGCATCAATCTGCCCCGGTTCACGCTGGTGGGTGCCACCACCCGTGCCGGACAGATCACCGGCCCGCTGCGGGACCGCTTTGGCGTGCTGCTCAAGCTGGAACTGTACGGCCCGGATGAGCTGAGCCGCATCATCCAGCGCTCGGCGGGCATTCTGGACCAGCCCATCACCCCGGAGGGCGCGTATGAGCTGGCAAAGTGCAGCCGGGGCACGCCCCGCGTGGCCAACCGCTTTTTGAAGCGCATCCGCGACTTTGCCACCGTGCTGGGAGACGGCGTCATCGACCGGGACGTGGCCCTGCTGGGCCTCAAGCGGATGGACGTAGACGCACTGGGTCTGGACGAACTGGATCGCAGTCTGCTGCGCGCCATCATCGAGATGTACAACGGCGGCCCGGTGGGTCTGGAGACGCTGGCGGCGGCTCTGGGCGAGGAAGCCGTCACGCTGGAGGACCTGTGCGAGCCGTATCTGATGCAGATGGGCTTTTTGACCCGCACTCCGCGCGGACGCTGCGCCACCCGGCTGGCCTACGAACATCTGGGGCTGCGCGCCCCGGAGACCGGCAGACCGGAGGACAACGGGCAGCAGAGTTTGTTCTAAGATGAACGGGCTCGCCCTCTCGGTCTCACTTCGTTCGTCAGCTCTCCCAAAGGGAGAGCCCTTGGCAAAACCGTGAACTTTGCATGGACTGCCAAAGCCTCTCACTTTGAGGAAAGACTTCCCCCGCGCCGGGGGAAGATGTCACCGCAGGTGACAAAAGGGGGAGTGTGGCATCGCGCAGCGATGACGGAGAGGGCGAGGATGCTTACAATATTAAAATTTGCTTCTTTCTATAGAAAGTGGGGTATTATTATGGGAAAGTATTTTGGGACCGATGGTGTGCGCGGCGTGGCCGGTGCAGACCTGACCTGTGAGCTGGCAATGAAGATCGGACGCGGCGCGGCTGCGGTGCTGACCGGCAGCACCGGACGCCGCCCCCGCATCCTGATCGGCAAGGATACCCGGCAGTCCGGCGATATGCTGGAAGCTGCCCTGACCGCCGGTCTGTGCAGTGTGGGCGCGGACGTGGAAAGTCTGGGCGTTCTGCCCACCCCCGCCGTGGCGTATCTGGTGGGCAAATACAACGCGGATGCGGGCATCGTGATCTCGGCGTCCCACAACCCCATGGAATTCAACGGCATCAAGATCTTTGCCGGCACCGGCTACAAGCTGCCGGATGAGGTGGAAAACGAGATCGAAGTCTACATCGACAATGACTGCGCGGGCATTGAGCTGAAGACCGGCGCCGGTGTGGGCCGTGTCTCCCGCCGGCAGGACGGTCTGCAGGACTATGTGGATCACCTGTACGAGTCCATCCACGGCGATCTGACCGGGCTGAACATCTGCATCGACTGTGCCAACGGCGCGTCTGCCGCGGTGGCGCAGAAGCTGTTCCCCCGGCTGGGCGCAAAGTGCACCTTCCTTGGCGTTGACCCCAACGGCGAAAACATCAACAAGGGCGTGGGCAGCACCCATCTGGACAATCTGGAAAAGGCTGTGGCGGAAGGCGGCTTTGACTGCGGCATCGCCTTTGACGGCGATGCCGACCGCTGCCTTGCCTGCGACGAGAAGGGCCGCGAGATGGACGGCGACAAGATCATTGCCCTGCTGTCCGGCGCCATGCGCAGCGAGGGTCGGCTGGACGGCGACACCGCCGTGGTGACGGTCATGTCCAATCTGGGCTTCATCAAGTATATGGAAGCACAGGGCATCCACACCGAAAAGACCGCCGTGGGCGACCGCTATGTGCTGGAAAACATGCGCGAGAACGGTTACGCCATCGGCGGCGAGCAGAGCGGTCATGTGATCCTGCTGCACCACGCCACCACCGGTGACGGCGAGCTGACCGCCGGAAAGCTGCTGAAGCTGCTGGCGGGCAGCGGCAAGAAGATGAGCGAGCTGAACGGCATCTATGCCCAGTATCCGCAGGTGCTGGTGAATGTGGCCGCCGACGCCGCGCAGAAGGCCGCCTACAAGGAGGACGAGGTGCTGGCAGGCTTTATTGAAAACGAGCAGCAGAAGTTGATGGGCATGGGCCGGGTGCTGGTGCGGGTGTCCGGCACCGAGCCGAAGATCCGCGTGATGGTGGAAGGACAGGATCTGGAAGCCATCCACGGCTGTGCCGACCGCATCGTGGAAAAGATCAACAAACGCATTCTGGGACAGTAAAAAGAAGGGAGGACGCTATGCGCCCTGCAGATACCTGGAAAGATTATGAGCTGCTGGATGCCACCGACGGCAACCGGCTGGAACGCTGGGGAGAGACTCTGCTCATCCGCCCAGACCCGCAGGTGGTGTGGAAAACCCCCAAGCAGAGCCCGCTGTGGGCAAAGGCGGATGCCATCTACCACCGCTCCAATCAGGGCGGCGGCGAGTGGGAGTACCGCCGCCGTCTGCCGGAAAAGTGGAAGATCAGCTGCGGCGAAGGGGAAGATAAGCTGACCCTCATTGTCAGCCCCACCGGCTTCAAGCACACCGGCGTGTTCCCGGAGCAGGCGGTCAACTGGGCGTGGTACGCCAAAAAGATCCGCGCCGCGAACCGCCCGGTGAAGGTGCTGAACCTGTTCGGTTACACCGGCGGTGCGACGCTGGCCTGTGCCGCTGCCGGTGCCACCGTCTGCCATGTGGACGCCTCCAAGGGCATCGTGGCATGGGGCAAGGACAACGCTGCGGCAAGCGGCCTGACCGATAAGCCTATCCGCTGGCTGGTGGACGACTGCGCCAAGTTCGTGGCGCGGGAAAAGCGCCGGGGCAACACCTATGACGGCATCATCATGGACCCGCCCAGCTACGGGCGCGGCCCCGGCGGCGAGATCTGGAAGCTGGAAGACTGCATCTACGACCTCATCAGCCAGTGCGAAGAGGTGCTCAGCGATGCACCGCTGTTCTTTGCAGTCAACAGCTACACCACCGGCCTGTCCCCGGCGGTGATGGAGTATATGCTCAAGACCACGCTGGTGCCCCGCTTTGGCGGCAAGACCAGCTGCGACGAGATCGGCCTGCCGGTGTCTGCCACCGGCGGCGTGGTGCCCTGCGGCGCCACCGCGATTTGGGAAGAATAAATAAGCCGAAACGATTGAAATGGCCTCCGCTTCTTACGGGTTGCGGCACCCAGCATCCGCATCGTGCCTTGGGCGGCACTTGCGTCTTGCTGGCCGCTGCCCCAACAACTTCTCCCTGTTTCCGCCGCTGGCGGCGGTCGTCGTCGTTGCTGGCCATATTCAGCGGAAAATAGATTTTTAATTTCGCGTTTGTCGCGGCCTGCGGGCCGCTCCAAACGCATTTTCACGGGAGGGGCCGCCCTAAGCCAGCCTCCCTGAAAAAATGAAGAAGATACATGAATGGGGTACAGCCCCTTTCGGAGGGGCGCACCACCAGAAAGAGAAACAAAGCATGAGTGATACGATTTTAACTGCTGAAAATTTGAAGTTCCGCTACGATGCCGAGCAGCCGGTCTACGCGCTGGACGGTGTGTCCACGCAGGTAAAGCGCGGCGAGTTCGTGGCGGTGCTGGGCGCAAACGGCTGCGGCAAATCCACGCTGGCAAAGCACTTCAACGCCATTTTGCTGCCCGAGAGCGGCAAGGTGTACGTGGAAGGCATGGACACCGCAGACGACAGCAAGCTGTACGACATCCGTCAGACCGTGGGCATGGTGTTCCAGAACCCGGACAACCAGATCGTTGCCACCGTGGTGGAAGAGGATGTGGCCTTTGCGCTGGAAAACTTAGGCGTGCCGCAGGATGAGATGCGCCGCCGGGTGGACGAGTCCATGAAGATGGCGGGCATCTACGAATACCGCGCGCGCGCACCCCACAACCTTTCCGGCGGTCAGAAGCAGCGGGTGGCCATTGCGGGCGTGGTTGCCATGCGCCCGGACTGCCTGATCCTGGACGAGGCCACCGCCATGCTGGACCCCCGGGGCCGGGAACAGGTGATGCAGACCATCCATCGGCTGAACCGGGACATGGGCATCACGGTGGTGTCCATCACCCACTATATGGAAGAAGCCGCACAGGCCGACCGTGTGCTGGTGATGAGCAAGGGCCATGTGGTGATGGAGGGCACCCCCAAAGAGGTGTTCAGCCAGACCGAAAAGGTGCGCAGTCTGCATCTGGATGTGCCGCAGGCCGCCGAGCTGCGGGACGAGCTGGTGAAAGCCGGCATCCCGATGCCGGAGGGCATCATTGACACCGGTGCCTGCGCACAGGCACTGTATGAACTGCTGCAGTAAGGGGGAGACGAAATGGCAGATATCATCAAGGTAGAACATCTGAGCTACGTCTATAACCCCGGCCTGCCCAACGCCGTGACGGCGCTGGAGGACGTGAGCTTTACCGTGGAAGAGGGCGATTTTGTGGGCATCATCGGAGCGACAGGCTCCGGAAAAAGCACCCTCATCACCCACATGAACGGCCTGAACAGGCCCACCGGCGGCAAAATTTATATTGACGGCCGCGACCTGTGGGCAGACCCGGAAAAGATCCGGGATTTCCGCTTTCTCACCGGCCTTGTGTTCCAGTACCCGGAATACCAGCTGTTTGAGGAGACCTGCTACAAGGACATCGCCTTTGGCCCCAAGAACATGGGCCTGGACGAGGCCGAGATCGACCGCCGCGTCCACGAAGCCGCGGACTTTGTGGGTCTGGACCCGGCGCTGTTGGAGCGCAGCCCCTTTGAGCTGTCCGGCGGTCAGAAGCGCCGGGTGGCGGTGGCGGGCGTCATGGCCATGAAACCCCGCATCCTTGTGCTGGACGAGCCTGCCGCAGGTCTTGACCCGGAGGGACGGGACGACATCCTCAGCGAGGTAAAGGAGTACCACAAAAAGACCGGTACCACGGTGCTGCTGGTGTCCCACAGCATGGAGGATATTGCCAAGTACGCCAACCGCGTGCTGGTGATGAGCAACAAGAAAATTGCCATGTATGACACGGTGGAAAAGGTCTTTGCCCGCGCACCGGAGCTGCTGGAGCTGGGACTGAGTGTGCCGCAGGTGACGAAAATTTTCCTCAAGCTGCGGGAGATGGGCGTGGACGTGCCCGCCGATGTGTACACCATCCCCTATGCGGTCAAGATGATCCTGGAGGCAAAGCGCCGCCGCGATGCCGGGGAAAGCCTTGTGCTGCCCCGCAGCGCGGTGCAGAAAGGGGGTGCTGCGGAATGCTGAGAGATATCACCATCGGTCAGCACTTTCCGGGCAACAGCCTTGTGCACCGGTTCGACCCCAGACTGAAGCTGGTGCTGACCATTGCCTATATCGTGCTGCTGTTCGCAGCCTCCAACCCCTTGGGGCTGGCGCTGTCCATCCTGTTTCTGGCGGTCATGTACAAGGTGGCAAAGATCCCCTTCAAGATGATCGTCCGCAGCCTGAAGCCCATTTTGCCCATTGTGGTGTTCACGGCGGTGCTGAACCTGTTTTTTGTGTCGGGCGAAGGCGAACCGCTGGTGCACTTCTGGTTTTTGACCATTTACGCCGAGGGCGTGCGCTATGCTGTGCTGATGGCAGTGCGCGTGATGGCGTTGATCGCAGGCACCAGTCTGCTGACCTACACCACAAGCCCCATCGTGCTGACCGATGCCATTGAGCAGCTTCTCAAGCCCTTGGGCAGGCTGCACTTCCCGGTGCACGAGCTGGCGATGATGATGAGCATTGCCCTGCGCTTCATCCCCACCCTCATCGAGGAGACGGACAAAATTATGAACGCGCAGAAAGCGCGCGGCGCGCAGCTGGACACCGGCAAGATGACCGACCGGGTCAAGGCGCTGGTGCCGGTGCTCATCCCGCTGTTCATCTCGGCGTTCCGCCGCGCAGACGAGCTGGCCATGGCCATGGAGTGCCGCTGCTACCGGGGCGGCGAGGGCCGCACCCGCCTGAAGGTGCTGCACTGCGAAAAGCAGGACTATATCGACCTTGCGGTCTGCATCGCCTGCTTTGCCGTCATCCTTGCCTCCCGGCTGTTGTTCCCGAATTTTTAAGGTGAACGACCTCGCCCTCTCAGTCACCTTCGGTGACAGCTCTCCCAAAGGGAGAGCCCTTGGCAAAACCAGAAAGCTTGCGTGGAATGCCAAGGCCTCCCACTTTGGGGGAGGTGGCATTGCGGAGCGATGACGGAGAGGGCAAGCCTGTATATCATTTGAAACAAACTTTATGAACTTTTTACTTACCCTTGCCTACGACGGCACAAATTACTGCGGCTTTCAGGTGCAGCCCAACGGGCGCAGCGTGGCGGCGGTGTTTCAGGATGCGCTGGAAGCAGTGCTGGGCTCCCGCCCCGATATCAAGGGCTGCAGCCGCACCGATGCCGGGGTGCACGCGCTGGGTTTCCGGCTGAACTTCCACGCCGATACCCGTATCCCGCCCCAAAAGCTGCCGCTGGCGCTCAATCAGCACCTGCCGCCGGATATCCGGGTGCTGGCGGCGCAGACCGTGCCGGAAGATTTTCATGCACGGTACGCCGCCCATACCAAGACCTATCTGTACCGCATCCACAACCACCCCATCGACTCGCCCTTTGACGCCGCCTATTACACCCGGGTGCCCCGGCGGCTGGACGAAGCCGCCATGCAGGCGGCGGCGCAGCAGTTTGTGGGCACCCACGATTTTCTGGCACTGTGCGCGACGGGCAGCTCTGCTGCCGCCCATGGGGACACCGTGCGCACCATCACGGACTGCCACGTCACCCGGCGCGGGGACGAGGTGGACATTGAGGTGACCGCCGACGGCTATCTGTACAACATGGTGCGCATTCTGGCGGGTACTTTGTGCGAGGTGGGCGCGGGGCGCATGAAGCCTGCCGACATCCCGGACATTCTGGCAAGCCGGGACCGCAGCCGAGCAGGGCCGACCCTGCCGGCAAAGGGACTGTTTTTGAAGTGTGTGGAGTATCCGCAAATGGAGGGGGACCAGCCATGAGAAAAATTCGGCGCGGAAACGCGAACCCGGACGGAGAACCGCTTTCCGCCGGGCGGGTCGAGTATCTGGAGGCGGCCCGCGCCCGGGTGCGGGCAAAGCGCATCCGCCGCACGGTCGTCCTTGTGACGGCGCTGACGCTGGTCATCCTGTTCGCCACCGGTGTGGTGGGCTCCTCCATCGCCCGGGCGAAGGATCTGGTGGACACGGTGCAGATCGCCATGGCCCCGGCGTCCGGCTGGCCCCAGCAGACCGGCATCACCGACCCGGACACGGTGGTGCCCATGTCCAGCAGCTTTGTGCTCAAGGGCGGCGACAGCTGCGCGGTATACAGCCTCAGCGGAAAAAAGCTCAACAGCATCCAGAGCGGCTACGCCCGCCCCGCCATCGCGGTGGGCAGGACCCGCTTTGTGCTGTACAACCGCTCCGGCAACGAGCTGCGGGTGGAGAGCCGCACCCAGAACCTGTACACCAAGACCATGGACAGCACCATCCACCTGTGCGCGGTGGCAAACGCCGGGCAGGTGGCAGTGGTGACCGATGACCCGGACAGCGCCGCAAGGCTCACTGTGTACAATGCTGCCATGGAGCAGACCCTGAGCTGGAACCTGACCAGCGCACAGGGTACCCCGCTGCGCATGGCCTTTTCTGCCGACAGCCGCCGTCTGGCGGTGGCGGCAGTGGCGGCGGTCGGCGGGCAGCTGACCACAAATCTCTATGCACTGCCTCTTTCGCAGGGGGACCCGGTGCAGCTGGGCACCGCCAATGGCGTGCCCCGGTGGATGGGCTGGCTGACGGCAGACAGCCTGCTGGTGCTGTATCAGGACCGGGGGGTGCTGTACGGTGCAAACGGCGGCGAGAAGGCCAGCTATGCCTTCTCCGGTGCCAGCCTTGTCAGCGTGTCCGATACCGGCAGCGGTCTTGCTCTTTTGCTGAGCAGCGGGCAGACCTGCACGGCGGTGCTGCTGGACAGGGAGCTTGGGGTGGTCTGCAGCAGCAGTGTGCCTGCTGCTCAGCGCATCGTGGGCACCGATGCGGGCTTCTATCTGCTCACTGACAGCGCAGTGGAATTCTTTGACAAGACCGGGACCTTTCAGTGGAGTCAGGAGCTTTCGGCCCGCCCGCAGGCACTGGTGGCGGGCAAGCAGCTGCTGGTGCTCACCGGCAACACGGTGCAGGTACTGACCCCGCCGCAGCAGGACGCCGACAGCCAGTGAGCACCGCCGATGACAGCGGATAGCACTCTCACAGAGAAACTGATAAAAATAACAGGGAAAACAAGGTATGTTCAAGAATCCGTCATTTCTTTTTGATATTCTATGTACGGCAGCGTGGATCATCCTCACGGTCCGTTACGCCCGCAAGGGATTTCTTTCCTCGGTGGTGCGGCTGGCGGGCAATCTGCTCTGCCTGCTGGGGGCCCGGCAGCTGGCGGTTGCCGGTGCCGGCTGGGTGTTCGAGCATGTGCTGGCAGACGGTTTCCGCACCCAAATCACCGCAAGCCTTGCCGCAGGCGGGGTGGTGGACCTGAGCGGCATCGCCCAGCAGTATGCGGGTTTTCTGCCCGCCAGCTTCCGGGCATCCATCGTGGCAGCCTGCCAGCGGTCGGTGGACACCGTGCTGGCAGACAACGCCGCCGCACTGGCAGATGCCATCGTGGAGAACGTGCTGCGCCCGCTGCTGACCCCGGTGGCGGCGCTGGTACTGTTTTTTGTGTTCTACGCGCTGCTGCGGCTGCTGGTCAGCCTGCTGGTGTCGGTGCTGGGGCTGGTGAACAAGCTGCCGGTCATTGGCACCGTGAACCGCTGGCTGGGGTGGCTGGTGGGAGCCAACAGCGCCCTGCTGGACATCTATCTGGTGCTGTGCGTGTTGTGGGGGCTTATCGTCATCACCGGCGGCAACCTGAATGTGCTCAACGACACGGTGATGAGCACCAGCATCTACTACAAAGCTTTCAATCTCTTCAACCCTTTCCTGTAAAGGGCTTTGCATAAAGGAGGAACTATGGTCTGCATTCGATGCCAGAAACGTCCGGCGATCATCTTCATCCAGCGGATGGACAATGGTCAGATGAAGCAGGAGGGGTACTGTCTGCACTGTGCCCGGGAGCTGCACATCAAACCGGTGGACGATCTGATGAAACAATTCGGCATGTCGGATCAGGATCTGGACAACATGGAAAACCGCATGGAGAGCATGATGGAGGAGCTGGGCGATTCCAACCCCCTTTCCATGATGATGAATATGGCGAACGGCGGCGAGGATGCCGACACCGGGGACATGGACGAAGATCTTGTGCCCGGCAGCAATGCCACCTTCCCGCTGGGCTTTGCCGGCGCGGAGAAGCAGGACGGCGAAAAGAAGGCCGACCGCAAAAACGGCAAAAAGCCGCCCAAGCGCAAATTTCTGGATACCTACTGCGAAAACCTGACCCGCAAGGCGCGGGAGGGCAAGCTGGATGATATCATCGGCCGCGACCGCGAAATTTACCGCACCATCCAGATCCTGAGCCGCCGCCAGAAGAATAACCCCTGCCTGATCGGCGAAGCCGGTGTGGGCAAGACCGCCATCGCCGAGGGCATTGCGGAGCGCATTGCCAAGGGTCAGGTGCCCATCGGCCTGCGGGATAAGGAAATTTTCCTGCTGGACCTCACCAGCCTTGTGGCAGGCACCCAGTTCCGCGGCCAGTTCGAGCAGCGGGTCAAGGGCTTGCTGAGCGAGGTAAAGGCTGCGGGCAACGTCATCCTGTTTATTGACGAGATCCACACCATCACCTCTGCCGGTGAGAGCGAGGGTGCCATGAACGCGGGCAACATCTTAAAACCCGCCCTTTCCCGCGGCGAAATTCAGGTCATCGGTGCTACCACCTTTACCGAGTACCGCAAGTACATCGAAAAGGATCAGGCGCTGGAGCGCCGTTTCCAGCCTGTGCGGGTGGAGGAGCCCAGCGTAGCCGACACCCTTGCCGTGATGAACGGCATCAAGCGCTACTACGAGCAGCACCATCATGTGCAGGTGCCCGCCGAGGTGCTTTCGGCGGTGGTCACCCTGAGCGAGCGGTACATCACCGACCGTTTCCTGCCGGATAAGGCCATCGACCTGCTGGACGAGGCCTGCGCCTGCTGCAATCTGGCGCACCCGGTCATCTCCGAGTATCTGGGGATGCAGAAGGAACTGGACGCCCTGAAGCAGGAAGAAGCCGAGATGGAAAGCGCGGATGTGAACGAAGCCATCGACTACGAGCGCGTAGCCGAGCGCAAGACCCGCATCGCCAAGCTGGAATCCGAGCTGCCCGCCAAGCAGGCTGCTGCCAGCGAAATTCAGGTGACCATGGACGATGTGGCAAAGGTCATCGAGCTGTGGACGGGCATCCCGGCGGTAAAGATCCGGGAGACCGAGTTCGTTAAGCTGGCAGGGCTGGAAGGTGAACTGAAAAAGAAGATCATCGGTCAGGACGAGGCGGTGCATCTGGTGGCGCAGGCCATCAAGCGCAGCCGCGCCGACCTTTCCGGTCGCCGCCGTCCCGCAAGCTTCATCTTTGTGGGTCCCACCGGCGTGGGCAAGACCGAGCTGGTCAAGCAGCTGGCAGAACAACTGTTTGACGGTCCCGACCCGCTCATCCGGCTGGACATGAGCGAGTATATGGAAAAATATGCGGTGTCCCGCATGATCGGTTCTCCTCCGGGCTATGTGGGCTACGAGGAAGCCGGTCAGCTCACCGAGAAGGTGCGCCGCCGTCCATACAGCGTGGTGCTGTTTGACGAGATCGAAAAGGCACACCCGGACGTGATGAACATTCTGCTGCAGATTCTGGACGAGGGCAAGATCAACGATGCGCAGGGACGCACGGTGGATTTTTCCAACACGGTCATCTGCATGACCTCCAACGCCGGCAGCAGCGACCAGAGCGCGGGCAGCCTTGGCTTTAACAAGAGCGATGCGCAGCGCAGCGAGGAAAAGACCCGCAAGGCGCTGGCACAGTTCCTGCGCCCGGAGTTCCTTGGCCGTGTGGACGAAGTGATCGCCTTCAAGCCCCTGACCGAGGACACCCTGCAGGGCATTGCTGCCCTGATGCTGGACGAGTACAAGCCCGGCATGGAGGCCAAGGGCATTGCATACAGCTACACCCCGGCGGCGCTCAAGGCACTGGTGAAAAAGGCCGAGGGCGGCAAGTTTGGTGCGCGCGATTTGCGCCGCGTCATCCGCAAGGCCGTGGAGGACCCCGCCGCCGAGCGCCTCATCGATGGCACACTGGCATCCGGCGGCACCCTTGTGGTGGATGCCGATGAAAACGGCGAAGTCGTGCTGAAATAATCGTAACCGCAAAGCACCCCGGCTGAAAACAGCTGGGGTGCTTTTTGTCTGCCCATAAAAACTTTTTGTAATATATACTTGACATTTGGAATGGCAAATGCTACTATATGTCCAGAGGATAAAACAAATGCCGACCCGGCAGGAAGGGAGTATATCAATGCCGAAGAACCTGAAATTAAAGGCCGCCCGTGCGGAAAAGGACATGACACAAGGCGCGCTTGCCGAAGCGGCAGGCGTTTCGCGCCAGACCATCAACGCCATTGAAAAAGGGGAGTACAACCCCACCATCAACCTTTGCCGCAGTATCTGTAAAATTCTGGATAAGACATTGGATGAACTGTTCTGGGAGGAATGAGTTATGAAATTTTCACTGTACAGCAAGAAAAACCAGTTGGACGAGATGCAGGAGCAGACCCTGCGCAAAATTGAAAGCCATGGCTTCTGGCTGCTGTGGGGCAGCCTTCTGGCGACGTGGATCGTGCAGACGGTGTTCGGGGCTGCGGACAAGACCGCCGGAGAGTGGGTCGTATTCATGATCGGCTGCATTTATATAGTTGTCGCGTGTCTGCGCAATGGTCTGTGGGATCGCCACCTTTCGGATAAGGCCCCGGCCAATGCCGTGTTGTCTCTGGTGGCTGCGGTGGCGGTTACGCTGATCATCGGGTTTTCCCGTGGATACTGGATCGGTGCTGTTTTTGCCGGTGTTTTTACCGGCATCCTGTGCTTTGCATTGCTGCAACTGTGCGCCGCTCTGGTACGCAAACGGCGCGAGCATCTGGATGACCCGAAGGACGGAGAATAATATTATAAAAAGGGGCTGCTGCACAGCATTTGATGCAGCAGCCCCTTTTTGCATGGGTGCATGATATTATCCCGCATTGACAAATCTGCGCAGAATAAGTACAATAAAACATAGCTATCCGCAAATTTTTTGCATGAGAATAAAGGAGCGTTTTTCTATGCCGAGCAATAAAGTCCGCACCCGTTTTGCACCGTCGCCCACGGGTTATATGCACGTTGGCAACCTGCGCACTGCCCTGTACACCTACCTGATGGCAAAGCACGAGGATGGCACCTTCATCCTGCGCATCGAGGATACCGATCAGGGCCGCTATGTGGAGGGCGCTGTGGATGTCATCTACAACACCCTGCGGGAGACCGGCCTTCTGTGGGACGAGGGCCCGGATATCGGCGGCCCCGTGGGCCCCTATGTGCAGAGCGAGCGCATGGGCATGTTCAAGCAGTATGCCGAGCAGCTGGTGGCAGAGGGCAAGGCCTATTACTGCTTCTGCACCGAGGAGCGGCTGGAGGCTCTGCACGCCGAGCAGCGCGCCAACGGCGAGATGACCCACTACGACGGCTGCTGCCGCGACCTGCCCAAGGAGGAAGTGGAAAAGCGCCTTGCCGCAGGCGAGCCCTACGTCATCCGCCAGAAGATCCCCCGCGAGGGCGTGACCGGCTTTGACGATGTGGTGTACGGCCACATCGAGGTGAACAACAGCGAGATGGACGACCAGATCCTCATCAAGACCGACGGCATGCCCACCTATAACTTTGCAAACGTGGTGGACGACCACCTCATGGGCATCACCCACGTCATTCGCGGCAGCGAGTATCTGTCCTCCACCCCCAAGTATAACCTGCTGTATCAGGCCTTTGGCTGGGAGATCCCCACCTATATCCACTGCCCGCCGGTGATGAAGGACGCCCAGAACAAGCTGTCCAAGCGCAACGGCGATGCCAGCTATCAGGATCTGGTGGCAAAGGGCTACCTGACCGAGGCGGTGCTGAACTATATCTGCCTGCTGGGCTGGAGCCCCCGCGGCGAGTACGCCGAGCAGGAGATCTTCTCTCTGCCGGAACTGGTCAGGATCTGGTCCCCGGAGGGCATCTCCAAGTCTCCCGCCATCTTCGACCCCCTCAAGCTGCGCGCCATCAATGCGGAGTATATCCGCCGCCTCAGCCCCGAGGAGTTCCAGAAAAAGGCCGAGCCGTGGATCGACAGCGCCGTGCACAGCGCCATCGACAAAAAGCTGCTGTGCGCAAACCTGCAGCCCCGGTGCGAGGTGCTGGGCGAGATCCCCGAGCAGCTGGATTTCTTTGACACCATGCCGGAGTACGATGTGAGCCTGTATGCCAACAAAAAGCAAAAGACCACCCCGGAAACGGCCAAGGAAGCACTGGAAGCTCTGCTGCCGGTGCTGAGCGACGAGACGCTGGATTTTGCAAACCGCGATGCCGTGTTCGATGCCTGCAAGGCCAAGGCTGAGGAGCTGGGCAAAAAGAACGGCTGGCTGCTCTACCCGCTGGGCATTGCCCTTTCTGGCAAGCAGCGCACCCCCGGCGGCGGCACCGACCTTGCCTGCATGATGGGCCGCGAAAAGACTCTGCAGCGCGTGCAGGATGCCATTGCAAAGCTGAACGGTTAAGTTTTACAAAATCCCCCCAAAGCCCTGCGGCAAAATGACGGCTGCAGGGCTTTTTTGCGTCTTTGGGCGGGTTTGGGGCGGTTCTATGCACCGCGCCAAAAACTGCCGCCGCCCCGCGTTACAGTATATGCAGACAGTGCGGGGAACAGAACAAACTCCCCGCCGGAAAGCGGGGCGTTTTTTATGACAGAGCGGATGGGGATTTTGTCCGGCAAGGGACAGACGATGCGGTTTTCGGCGCTGGAGCCGCGGGCGCAGCTGCGCCCGGCAGTGCACCGGCTGGCAGCGGTGGCAGTGGGGTTTGCCGGCGGCTGGGCGGTGCTGTATGGGACGCTGATGCCCTTTGGTCTGGGTCTGGTGCTGGGCTTTGGCGAAGAGTATTTTGCGCCCTGCGCCGCAGGGGCGGCGCTGGGGCTGCTGCTGCACGGCTTTGGGACGCTTTCGCTCCGGTGCATCGGCCTGCTGTGCGGGCTGGGCGCAGCGGTGGCGGTCCGGTGGATGGGCGCGAAGGGCTTTGCACCGGCGGCGCTGGCGGGCTGCGGGACCCTGCTGGGGGTGGCGCTGTGCTTCACGCTGGGTCAAGCGGGCGGGGCAGAGCTTTTGCTTTGCAGCGGGGCCGATGCCCTGCTGGCGGCAGGCATCGGCTTTGGGCTGCGCAAATTCGCCCCGGAGCGCCCGGGTATGGGCACCCTGCTGGCAGCCGCAGCCGTGGCGGCGGCACTGGGCAGTGTGCGGCTCTGGCGGTTCTGGCCCGGGGTGGCGGTGTGCGGGGCGGCAGAGCTGTACCTCTGCTGCAAGGGGCAGAGCCGGGCGGCGCTTGCGTCCTGTGGGGTGCTGGGTGCAGCACTGTGCGCCGCGGACCCGGCGCTTGCCCCGGCAGCGGCGGGGCTGTCCTGCGGAACAGCGGCAGCGGCGGTGCTGGCACCGGGACAGCGCATGGAAACGGCAGCAGCCTATGCGGGCGGCTGCATCACCGGGGCGCTCTGCGTGCAGCCGCCCGGAAATGCCTTCTCCTACCTGTTCAGTGTCTGCGGCGGTGCGGCGGTGGTGCTGGCGCTCCCGGCAGAGTGGCTGGTCCCGGAGCCGGAGGAGAAGGCGGGGCAGGACGCTTCGCCGCAGCCCCGCTGCAGCGCGGCTGCCACCCGGCTGGAGCTGGTGGCGCAGAGCCTTTCGTCTCTGGCACAGACCGTGAACGATGTGTACGATGCTTTGCCCCGGCAGCGGGAGGGCTTTCGCTGGGTCATCGACGACCTGCACGACAGCCTCTGCTTCAACTGCGGGCGGCGGGACAGCTGCTGGAAGCAGGAGTATGCTGCCACCATGGAGGGCATGGAGGCCCTGCGCCCCCTGCTGGAAAACAGCGAGCTGGAACCGGCGCGATTGCCCGGGCAATTGTCCCGGTGCATCCACCCGGCGGCGCTGTGCGGGGCGGCAAGCCGGTCTTTTGCGCTGTACCGCAGCCGCAGAGAGGCCCGGGTCCATGCCGAGGCCATGCGCACCGCCCTGACCGAGCAGTACAGTGCGGTCGCCGAGGCGCTGGGGGTGCTGGGAGAGCAGCTGGCACGTCCGGGCGACCCGGAGCCATACAAATCCGGGCGGGTGGCACAGCTGTTTGCCGCGCTGGGGTCGCCGCCGCAGGAATGCACGGTGACGCTGGACGACCTGGGCCGCACCCATGCAACGGTCACGCTGCCCCGCACCCGGTTCACTCAGCAGGAACTGACGGCGCTGGCGGGGGAGGTGGGGCGCGTCTGCCGCCGTACATTGGAAGTGCCGCAGGTGCTGTCCTGCAAAGGGCTGACCACCCTGCTGTTCAGCGAAAAACCAGTGCTGCGGGCGGTGTTCGGCACGGCGGGCGCTGCCGCCCGGGGGAGCATCTCCGGCGATGCGGTGCAGCAGTTTTGCAGCCCGGCGGCAGCACAAATGATCCTGTGTGACGGCATGGGCACCGGGCGTCCTGCCGCGGTGGACGGCAATCTGGCGGCTGAGCTGACCGCCCGGCTGCTGAAGGCGGGGTTTACCGCCGAGCTGGCGGCGCGGCTGGTGAACGTGGCGCTGGCGCTGAAAAGCGAGGATGAGAGCGGCGCCACGCTGGACCTTGTCAGCGTGGACCTGTGCACCGGCACTGCGCGGCTGTTCAAGGCCGGGGCGGCACCGGGCTTTCTGGTGCACGGCGGACGGGTGCGGGCGGTGGGCGAAAGCAGTCTGCCGGTGGGCATTCTGGGCCGGGTGAACGGGCAGAGCCGGGTGGTGCATCTGACAGCGGGGGACTACGCGGTGCTGGTGTCGGACGGTTTGCTGGTGGACGGCACCGAGTGGGTGGCAAAGCAGCTGGAGCTTTCGGCGGCGGCGTCAGAACCGCCGGAAAAGGTGGCAAAGACGCTGGTGGAAACGGCCCGCGCCCGGGCACAGCGGACCGGACGCCCGGACGACATCACCGCCGCCGTGCTGCGGCTGGAAAAGTGCAGCTGAAGGCGGGAAAAACGTTGCTTTTCGGCACAGAGGAGGGTATACTATGTAGATATGAATGGAGGACTGGAAAATGCTGATGATCACAGTGACACAGGACGGCAGCGGCGATTTTGCGTCGGTGTCCGAGGCGGTGCTGGCGGTGCCCTATGACTGCAAGGCAGTCATCCGCATCGGGCCGGGCGTCTACCGGGAAAAGCTGGTCTGCGAAAAGCGGGACATCACCCTGCTGGGTGCCGGCAGAGACACCACCCGGCTGGTGTGGGGCGATGGGGGCCGCCTGCCCCATCCGGACGGACGCCCCACCCATACTTTCCGCAGCTACACCGCGTTTTTCAGCGGGGAAATGCTGCGGGTGGAGGATCTGACCATCCAGAACGATGCAGGCCCCGGGGCAAAGGCCGGGCAGGCCGTTGCCGCCTATGTGGACAGCGCCCGGGCGGTGTTCCGGAATGTGCAGCTGCTGGGCAATCAGGACACTCTCTTCTGTGCGCCCCTGCCGGAGAAGGAGCGGGAGAAGGACGGGTTCCTTGGCCCGCGCGGCCTTGCGCCCCGCCGCCCCAGCGTGCAGTATTATCAGAACTGCCAGATCGCCGGGGACATTGATTTTATCTTTGGCGGCGCAGATGCCCTGTTTGAGCACTGCACCCTGCGCACCGTGAACAACCATCTGCCCGCCAGCTACGTCACAGCCCCGTCCGGCTCTGCCGATGGCCTCGGCTTTGTGTTCTGGGACTGCGACTTTGTCTCGGACGGCTGCCCGGCGGGCAGCGTGTATCTGGGCAGACCGTGGCGTCCCACCGGCAAAACGGCGGTGCTGGACTGCCGTCTGGGGGCACACATCGCGGCGGAAGGCTTTTCGGCCTGGCAGGACCGTACCGACTCGGACCTTGCCGCCTTTGCCGAGGCGGGCAGCACCGGCGAGGGCGCGGCGCAGCGCGGCAGCTGGGTGAAGGCGCTGGACAGCGCACAGGCGGCGGCACTGCTGAAGCAGGCCCGGCAGCGCTGCCGACCGGAAACCGAACGGACTTGAAACAGACAGATCAGAGGATACTATGAAAAAATTGCCGAATGCCGTCAAATGGTTCATTGTTTTGCTGGTGCTTGCCGCAATGGGCTGGATGATGTGGAAGGTCAACGACCGTGCTTCGCGGGTGGACATGCCCGCCCCGGATAATACATTTGGGATCTACCGCACCGCAGATCCCGCTGCGTAAAAAAGAACGACAAAAAGCCCTCTGCCGACCGGTCCGCATGGGACCGTTGGCAGAGGGCTTTTGCAATGGCATCAATCGGTGGGCTTCTTTTCGTTGGCGGGCAGGTCGTTCATCACAAACCAGAAGGTGGTGCCAAGGCCGATGGCACTTTGCACACCGAAGCGGAAGCCGTGCTGCTGGAAGATGGCCTTTGTGATGGAAAGGCCAAGGCCGGTGCCCTGTTTGCCGGAGTCGGAGCGGGAGCGGTAGTACCGGTCAAAGATGTGGGGCAGGTCGTCGGCAGAGATGCCGGGACCGTGGTCCTCCACCTCTACCCGGACGCCCTCGGTGCAGCGCTGTGCGCGCAGGATGAAGATGCCGTCGGCACCGATGTGGTGCATGGCGTTGCCCAGAAGGTTGTGCAGCGCCCGCTGCATCATCTCCGGGTCGGCGTAGACCAGAAGCTCCTCCTCGGGCAGGTCCAGCTGCAGCTGCCAGCCGTTCTGGGCGCAGATGGCGTCGTAGCGCTCACTGACCTCATCGCACAGCTGCCCCATGTCAAAGTGCACCCGCTGGCACTTGTCGGCGCCGCTGGTGACCTTGCTCAGCTCCATGACGCTGGACACCAGCGCGGTCAGGCGGTCGGTCTCGTCCACGATGATATTCATTTGCTCGTCCCGGTGGGCCTTGTCATCGCCGGTGATGTCGCGCACCGTCTCGGCGTAGCCCTTGATGAGGGTCAGCGGGGTGCGCAGGTCGTGGGAGACATTGGCAAGCAGGTCCCGCTGCATCTGGGCGGCGTTCTGGATCTCGGCAGCCATGTAGTTGAAGTCCCGCGCCAGATCTCCCAGCTCGTCCCGGCGGCGGCTGTCCACATGGACGGCGTAGTTGCCCAGCGCCATCTGCCGTGCGGCAGTGGAAAGCTGGCGCAGCGGCTTTGTGAACCATGCGCTGAACAGCCACGCGGCAGAAAGCGCCATGATAAAGATCAGCGCCGCCGTCATGGGCAGCACCGTGCTGAGCACCTTGCCCGCCTCGGCAACGTGCACCAGACTGGTGGTCACCAGCACGGTGTATTCGCCGCCGGAGGTGTTGCGCCCCACCAGAAGCTGCGCAGAGCCGGACAGGCGCGGTGGGTTCAGCGTTTGGGAAAACCCGCCGGTGGTACGGCACTTTTTGCGCATCGCCACGGCAGTGGAAACGATCATGTCGTTGTTGGAGGAGTCCGACAGCAGCGTTTCGTGCAGGTTGCAGTAGGACTGATTCTCGATCTTGTAGATGGTGCGCAGGGTGGTGTCGGAAATGTCCACGCAGAAGCTGTTCAGGGATCCGCTGGCGTACAGCTGAGAGGCCAGACGGTCAAAGAACTGGGCGTTGACGTACAGATGTCCGAAGGACCAGGACGACAGGTCCTGCCCGTCTGCCAGCGCTCTGTCCAGCTCGGAAGCGATGTTCTCCGCCTGCGAGGTCAGCTGGCTTTCGATGTGGCGGGTGTACAGCGGTTCCAGAAGCTGGGTGGACAAAAACCAGAACAGGCCCAGCAGAAACAGGCAGATGCAGCACAAAAACCACATCAGCTGACCGCGAATGCCGGGAGAACGATAATGCCGCATGGGTGCTGCTCTCCTTTGCGCTTAGGCCCGGGCTGCGTCCGGATCGAACTTGTAGCCGATGCCCCACACCGTTGCAATGTAGCCGCGGCATTTGCCCAGATGGCCCCGCAGCATCTTTACATGGGTGTCCACGGTGCGGTCCTCGCCAAAGTAGTCGTAGTTCCACACCTTTTGCAGGATCTTTTCGCGGCTCAGGGCGATGCCCTTGTTGGAGGCCAGAAAGACCAGCAAGTCGAACTCCTTGGGGGTCAGGGCGATCTCCTCGCCGGAGACCCGCACCGTGTGGCTGGCAGTGTCGATGGTCAGCTCGCCAAAGGTCATCACGTTGTCGGTGGCGGCGGGCTTGGGCATGGTGCGGTTCAGCACCGCCCGCACCCGCGCCACCAGCTCACGGGGGGAGAAGGGCTTGACCACATAGTCGTCGGCACCGCCCTCCAGACCCGCCAGCTTGTCGTACTCTTCGCCCCGGGCGGTGAGGATGATGACCGGGGTGTTGATGTGGCGGGCGCGCATCTCCCGCAGGCAGGTCATGCCGTCCATAAAGGGCATCATCAGGTCCAGAATGACCAGATCAAAAGCCCCGCCGGACAGCTGGGTCAAGGCGGCGGTACCGTCACCTGCTTCTTCGCATACATAGCCGGAATATTGTAAATGCTCGCGGATCAGCTCCCGGATGCGGGGCTCATCGTCTACGATCAGGATCTTAGCCATAGAAAAACTCCTCTCTCAGAGTGACATATTTCAACTTTTCCATGATACTGCAAGAATGGGGAAAAGCTGTGAAGAATGCATGAACGCTTTGAAAAAACAGGCATTCCACCCCCAGTATACCACAGAATCCGCCGGGTGCACAGGAAATTTGACTTTGGTGCGGGAACTTGCCCTTTGCCGCCGGGAATGCTATACTGAAACGATAAGGGCGGCATGCTGCCCGATGTCATGCATGAGAAAGATAAGGAAATACCCTATGCGAATCGGACTGATCGAATTTTTGCTGATTTTAGCCATTGCGTCGCTGACGGTGGGGCCGCAGGTGGCGCTGTTCGTGGACCGCTGGATGCGCCGGGCCAATCGTGCCAATGCTGCCGCTGCCCGCCGCCGCGCTGCCTATGCCGCCCAGATGGCAGCCGAGCAGGAAGCGCTGCTCAAGCGGTTCCGCACCGCCAGCAGCGTGTTCTGCGCCGCCATCCTGCTGGCGCTGGTGTATGCGCTGCTGTTCCGGCCCATCGACACCCCGCCCCAAAGCTACAAGGCTCCCGATGTCCGGCAGGACACCGGAGCGCTGCAGACCGAAGTCTCTGCCGGAAGCCGGGTGCGGCTGGGTGGGTATCAGGGAGTGGACTGCGTCCGCGAACAGGACGGCTTTTTGTACGCGGCGGTCCGCAGCGGCTCGCCCCTGAAAAAGTGCAGCAGCGACCTTGTGCGCACCGACGGCGGTCACGCGGCGGCGGTGCTGACAGTGGACGGAGAGCTGACCGGTTTTGCCTTTGATGAGGCGGGGGACCTGTGGCTGACCGTCCTGACCCCCTCCGGCGGGGCGCTGTGCCGCACCCGGAAGGACAGCTGGGGCACGGCGGTGGAACAGGTGGTCACCCAGCTGGACGGTGCGCCGCTGGGCGCGGTATCGGCTGTGGAGGCAGGCCCGGACGGCAGGGTGTACTTTGCCGTGGGCACCACCGCAAGCGCCGAGGACGGCTTGCAGAGCGCCCTGCGCACCGAGCTGCTGGCACACACCGGCAGCGGCAGTGTGTATGTGTACGACCCGGCGGCCCGGACGGTGGAACAGGTGCTGGGCGGGGTGACCGGCACTGCTGGTCTGGCACTGAGCCCGGACGGCCGCACCCTGTATGTTGCAGACATGGGCAGCCGCTGTATCTGGGCGGTGCAGGTGGACGCACGGGGGCTGACGGCAGGGGGCAAAAACTGCGTCAGCTTTGTTTCCGGCCTGCCGGGGTACCCCGGTGCGCTGGCGATGGACCGGGACGGTACGCTGTACATCAGCTACCGCTGGACGCGCAGCAGCTGGCTGGAAAAGAACGCCGACAGCACCCTTGTGCGGGGCATTGCCCTGCGGGCAGGGCAGAACCTGCAGAGAAGGCTCTTTTCCCTGCCTGCAGACGCCCCCTGCGCCGAGGCGGTGGATACCGCAGACGGCAGCTGGCGGCAGACCATCCGCGGCTGCACGGCGGGCAGCTGCACGGCAGTGTGCCCGGCAGAGAACAACGTATATTTTGGCGCGGCAGGCACGGCAGAGCTGCTGTCTGCTGCCCGGTAAGCGAGGTGTTTTTTATGACGGAAGCGTTTCAAAAACAGATCGAAGAACAGGCCCGGCAGGCAGTGAGCGAACTGCTGGCGCAGGCGGACCTGAAAAAAGGCGATGTGTTCGTGGTGGGCTGCTCTTCCAGCGAGGTAGTGGGCGGTCACATCGGCAGGGACTCCAGTCTGGAGGCGGCCCGGGCGGTGTACGCGGGCATTGCCCCGGTGCTGGCGGAAAAAGGCATCTGGCTGGCAGCGCAGTGCTGTGAGCACCTGAACCGTGCCATCATCCTTGAGAGGGAAGCCGCAGAAAAATACGGCTGGGAGGAAGTGTGCGTGGTGCCCCGCCCCCATGCGGGCGGCAGCTGGGCCACCACCTGCTGGAAGAACTTCAAAGATCCGGTGGCGGTAGAAGAGATCCGCGCCCACGCAGGCATGGACATTGGCGGCACCCTGATCGGGATGCACCTGAAGCGGGTAGCGGTGCCGGTGCGGCTGAGCCTTTCGAAGATCGGTGAAGCGAACATCCTGTGCGCCCGCACCCGCCCCAAGCTCATCGGCGGCGAGCGCGCAAAGTATACCGAGGAGGACTGAGGGCAATGGCAGAAAAAACACTGGAAGAAATGCGGCAGGCGGTGGCGCAGATCCGCGCAAAGATGGATGCCGCCGCCCGGGAAGCTGGCAGAGACCCGGCGGCGGTGCAGCTGTGCGCCGCCTGCAAGACCCGCACTGCACAGACGGTGGCGGAAAGCGCCGGGCTGCCCATTGATGTGTTTGGCGAAAACCATGTGCAGGAGCTGTGCGCGAACTTTGACGCGGGCGCCTACTGCGGCAAGCCCAGCCATTTTATCGGCCATCTGCAGACCAATAAGATCAAAAAGGTGCTGGGACGGGCAAGCCTGATCCAGAGCGTGGACAGCGAACATCTGCTGAACGCCATCGAGAAGGAAGCCGCCAAGGCGGGCATCGTGCAGGACGTGCTGCTGGAGGTGAACATCGGCGGGGAAGAGAGCAAGACCGGCGTGTCGCCGGAAGCGCTTTGGCCTTTGCTGGATGCCGCCGCTGCGCAGGAGCATATCCGGGTCAAGGGACTGATGGCGATCCCGCCAGTGAACGATGACGACGCCCAGAACCGCCGGTATCTGGCCGAGGTGTACCAGCTGTTCGTCCGGGCAGGGGAGCGCGGCTATGCCAACGTGGAGATGCAGACCCTCTCCATGGGTATGAGCGGCGACTTTGAAAACGCCATCCGGGAGGGTGCTACCCTCGTGCGCATCGGCACCGCCATCTACGGCGAACGGGATTACAGTAAAAAGTAAAAGAAAACGGCTTTAGGGCAGCGGCCTTGCCCTCTCAGGCGCTTACGCGCCAGCTCCCCCAAAGTGGGAGCCCTTGGCAGTCCACGCAAAGTTTATCTCTTTGCCAAAGGCTCTCCCTTTGAGGAAAGACTTCCCCCGCGCCGGGGGAAGATGTCGCGCAGCGACAAAAGGGGGAATCTGGCATCGAGCAAGGCGAGATGACTGAGAGGGCGAGCCAGCTGAAAAACACCTGCAACGTCCTGAATCATAAAAGCCTGAAGAAAATCGAAAAAACGGAGGAATCATGCCGAAAACCAAGTTGAACGACCCCGGGGCACACCACGCAAGCAGCGGCGCGCTGATCCGGCGGTTTCTGCCGTATCTGGCAAAGTACAGAAAGACCCTGTTTCTGGACCTGTTCTGCGCAGCACTGACCACCTTGTGCGACATCGTGCTGCCCAAGATTATGAGCACCATCACAAACTCCGCCATGGGGGTGGGCATCACCCTGACGGCGGGCATCGTGCTGAAGCTGGCGGCGCTCTACTTTGTGCTGCGCATCATCGACGGTGCAGCCAGCTATTATATGTCCAGCATCGGTCATATCATGGGCGTGCATATCGAGACGGATATGCGCCGGGATGCCTTTGACCACCTGCTGCGGCTGGACCACACCTACTACAACAACACCAAGGTGGGCACCATCATGGGACGCATCACCAACGACCTGTTCGATGTGACCGAGTTTGCCCACCACTGCCCGGAGGAATTTTTTATTGCGGGCATCAAGATCGTGGTGTCCTTTGTCATCCTGTGCCAGGCCAGCATTCCGCTGACGCTGGCGGTGTTTGCCTGCGTGCCGCTGATGGGCGTGGTGTCGGTGTACCTGAACGGACGTCTGCGGGCGCGTTTCCGTCAGCAGCGGGTCCAGATCGGTGAGCTGAACTCCACCATCGAGGACAGTCTGCTGGGGCAGGGCGTGGTCAAAGCCTTTGCCGCCGAGGATGAGGAGCGGGAAAAGTTTGCCCGGGGTAACCGCGCCTTTGAACAGATCAAGACCCTTGGCTACTACGCCATGGGTGCCTTCAACACCTCCACCCGCCTGTTTGACGGGCTGATGTATCTGGTGGTCATTCTGGCGGGCGGCCTGTCGCTGGTGTACGGTAAAATTACCGCCGGCGACCTTGTGGCCTATATGCTCTACGTCACCACCCTCATCGCCACCATCCGGCGCATCGTGGAGTTCGCCGAGCAGTTCCAGCGCGGCATGACCGGCATCGAGCGCTTTGCCGAGATCATGGACACCCCGGTAGCCATCAAGGACGCACCGGACGCTGTGCCATTGCAGCCCGGTCCCGGCGAGATCCGGTTTGAGAAGGTGTGCTTTGAGTACCCGGACGACCACAACAAGGTGCTGCACGATGTCAGTCTGGACATCCGCGCCGGAGAACGTCTGGCGCTGGTGGGTGCTTCCGGCGGCGGCAAGACCACCCTGTGCAACCTGATCCCCCGCTTCTACGAGGTGACCAGCGGACGCATCCTCATTGACGGGCAGGACATCCGCCGCGTCACCCTGAAGAGCCTGCGGCAGGATATCGGCATCGTGCAGCAGGACGTGTATCTGTTCAGCGGCACGGTGGCGCAGAACATCGCCTACGGCAAGCCCGGTGCTACCCGCGAAGAGATCCTCGAAGCCGCCCGGCTGGCAGGCGCGGAAAAGTTCATCCTTGCGCTGAAAGACGGCTTTGACACCTATGTGGGCGAGCGCGGCGTCAAGCTGTCCGGCGGACAGAAGCAGCGCATCGCCATTGCCCGGGTGTTTTTGAAGAACCCGCCCATCCTGATTCTGGACGAAGCCACCAGCGCACTGGACAACGAAAGTGAGATCCTTGTGGGGCAGAGTCTGGAAAAGCTGGCCCACGGCCGCACCACCCTGACCATCGCCCACCGCCTGACCACCATCAAGGACTACGACCGCATCCTTGTGCTGGGCGAGGAAGGCATTGTGGAACAGGGCACCCATGCCCAGCTGCTGGCAAAACAGGGCGTCTATTACCGCCTGTGGAACCAGCTGCCGGGAGAAGATACGCTGTAAAAAAGCACGCATACAAAAAAGCTCTGCCGCAAGCACGGCAGAGCTTTTTGCGTACAGAGGGATTACTCGCCCACGATCAGGCGCACGGAGCCGTAGATGCCGGCATCGTTGCCCAGCGTGGCAGCCACAATGGGCGTCTCGCGGCAGGACATGAAGGCGTACTCCCGGAAGTGCCGGCGCAGAGGATCGAACAGCACATCACCGGCGCGGGAGACACCGCCGCCGATCATAAACATCTCGGGGTCGGTGGTGGCGGCGATGCTGGCAAGTGCCAGACCCAGAACCGAGGTCATCTCGTCCACCTCCCGGGCGGCAAGGGCGTCACCATTGCGGGCGGCGTCAAACACGTCCTTGGCTTCAAAGTGGGTGCCCCGCAGGGTGCAGGGGGTGTCAGGATTTTCGTCCAGCAGCTTCTTCATGCAGCGCACGACGCCCGTGGCGCTGGAATACTGCTCCAGACACCCGTGCTTACCGCAGCCGCAGGTGGCGGTCTCGTGGCGGTCCACGGTGATGTGACCGATCTCGCCGCCGGCACCATGGGTGCCGTCAATGACCTTGCCGTTGACGATGACGCCGCCGCCCACGCCGGTGCCCAGCGTGACCATGACTGCGCTGCGGCAGCCCTTGGCGGCACCCATCCAGATCTCGCCCAGCGCAGCAACGTTGGCGTCGTTGCCCACCAGCACCTTCAGCCCGTCCAGCAGGCCGGAGAGCTGTGCCGACACATTGCGCTGGCCCCAGCCGCCCAGATTGGCGCAGACGATGGGCACCACGCTGCTGTCCAGCACGGGGCCGGGCACGCCGATGCCCACGCCCTCCACCTGCTCGGCGGTGATGGCGGCCTCCTTCATCTTGCTGCGGATAGCAGCGGCAAGATTTTCCAGAATGTGCTCCCCGGCGTCGGAGGTGTCGGTGGGCACTTCCCACTTTTCCAGAAGAGCGCCAGCGGTGGTGAACAGGCCGACCTTGGCAGTGGTGCCGCCCAGATCAATGCCGAATGCGTATTCCTTCATAGTTCATTTACCTCTTTGCTGCGGTCCAAAGACCGCGATATTCGTAATGTTCAGTATAACACAGCTGCCCGCAAAAGAGCAGGGGGCAGGCGGCTTTTTATGCAAACAAACGGAAAACCTGTCCGTACTTTGGCAAAATTGCCATAAATCAGCCCACGGTGTTGGTCAAGCTGCCAATGCCGTCGATCTCGCAGCGCACCGTGTCGCCGGGGTGCAGGAACTGCGGCGGGTCCATGCCCATGCCCACCCCGGCGGGGGTGCCGGTGGCGATGATGGTGCCCGCGGTCAGGGTCATGCCCTGCGACAGTTCGTGGATGACATGATCAATGTCAAAGATCTGCAGCCGGGTGTTGGAGTCCTGCCGCTTTTCGCCGTTGACAAAGCTGCGGATGGGCAGCTGCGGCGGGTAGGTGGCAAACTCGTCGGCGGTGACGATGCAGGGCCCCATGGGGGTGAAGCCGTCCAGACTTTTGCCGAAATACCACTGCTTGTGAGCGGTCTGCACATCCCGGGCGGAAACATCGTTCAGGATGGTGTAGCCGAACACATAGTCCTTCGTCTGCCCGGCGGGCACATCCCGGGCGTCCCGGCCCAGCACCACCGCCAGCTCGCATTCGTAGTCCAGCTTCTGCACAAGGCCGGTGTGCGCTTCAATGATGCCGCCGTCCGGCACCGCACGGAACACCCGCTTGGAGAAATAGATGGCGTCCTGATGCTGCGTTGCAAAGGCGTCCGCAGAATACTTTTCGGCTTCGTCCGAGTGCGCCATGTAATTGATGCCCAGACACACCACGTCCTGCGCGGGGCGGGGAATGGGGCTTTGCAGCTGCACGGCCTCCACCGGCAGGGCGGGGATGCCGTGGATGGCAAGCTGCAGGCCTGCCCGCACCTGCGGGGTCAGGAAGGGGATGGCATCGGACAAGGACTCGTAGGACAGGCCCAGCCAGCTCAGCGGCCAGACCTGCGTGCCGTCCGGGGAAAGGACAGCCGGGTCCTCTACGCCGTCCGGCAGGCGGCAGGTGACAAAACGCATGCAGTCCCTCCTTTCAGTGCCGGTAGGCGATGGCACTGCGGATGCGGTCGGCCTCGGCCTGTCCTGCCAGCTGGCGCACCAGCTCCAGCGCAAAGGGAATGGCACCGCCCAGACCGAAGCTGGTGGTGATATTGCCGTCCACCACCACTTCGGTGTCCAGCACTTCGGCACCGGTCAGCTGATCCTGAAATGCGGCGTGCGCGGTGGCTTTTCTGCCCTCCAAAAGGCCCAGCTGTGCCAGCACGCTGGGGGCGGCGCAGATGGCGGCCACCTTTTTGCCCGCCCCGGCAAAGGAAACGCAGGTGTCGGTCACCGTCTTGTTGGCGGCAAGGTTCGGCGTGCCGGGGATGCCGCCGGGCAGCACCACCATGTCCACGTCGGAATAGTCGATGTCCTCCGCCAGCGCGTCGGCGGTGATGTGCACCCGGTGGCTGCTGGTGATGGTGCGGTTGTCGGTGGCACTGGCGATGGTCACATCCACCTTGGCGCGGCGCAGCAGGTCCACCACCAGCAGGGCCTCGCACTCTTCGGTGCCTTCGGCAAAAAATACAACAGCTTTGCTCATATTCACTCAAACCTCCTGAAAGACCGCCCCCGCAGGGACGGAAACTAAAAACGCCGTGCACCGCAAAAGCGGGCAAAAGGCCCGGGCGGCACACGGCACGGTCTGCGCCGGGCAGACCGGCAGATCACTTCTCGTCTTTTTTTGCCTCCAGCAGCGCGCGCAGGACGCTGTCATCAGCACCCAGCACCCGGCTGACCCGGCTGATGATGGCGCTGGACGCACCGGTGCGGTCCATGATCTCGGTGTAGATGCGCTTGTCCGACAGCATCTCGGCGATGTTGTAGCGCTGCTCCATGGCGCTCAGCTCGGAATAGCTGCACACATCCTGCAGGAACCGGTAGCACTCTTCCGGGGTCTTGAGCTGCAGAAACGCCTGATACAGGCCGGACTTGCCGGTGGGATGATCTTTTGCCATAGTTTATCTCCTTTTTGCGGATGCTGCCCACAGGCGGGCACTTTATTACATTAGTGTAGAACAAACCGCAGAAAAATTCAATGGTTTTTTGATATTTTTAAAAAAGAAGATCAGCTCAGAGTGTGCTCAAACACCATTTCCTCCCGGGGGACGGTGCCGGTCTCCTGCTCGGCAGGGCGCAGATTGCGGTAGCGCAGGGCTTTGAAGAACTGCTGCACCGGCAGCGCCCGGGCATGGACGGTGCACCACACCCGGCCCTTGCCCTCGCCCTTGGCAAGCCGCTCGCAGGACAGCACGATGTCCCGGCCCAGTGCCTTGCCGCGGTATTCCGGCTTCAGGTACAGGTGCATCAGATGCAGGGCGGTGTTCTCCATCTTCCACGCAAAGTAGCCGATGGTCTTGCCCCCCAGCACCACCAGAAAATAGTTCACATCGTTGTCGATGTCCTCTTCGATGGCATCGGCGCTCTGCAGCTCCTCTACAAGGGTGTCCAGCTGCTTTGCGGGGTAATAGCGCTTGTAGACTTCGTGCCACAGCTCGTTGGCAAGGTCGGCGGTGGCGTGGATGTATTTGGCCTTGGCGACCAGTTTGTAATCAGGCTTCATAGTTCTCCTTTTGTCGGGGGTGACGGGTTCGTTCTGTCCGCTATTGTACCACATTCCCAGTGGGGGTGTAAAGTGTCCGTTCCAGCAGGACTGGCAGGCAGGACGAAAACGTTTTAGGCCGAAAAACACGACAAAATGCACAATAAATCGAAAAAAGATTATGAAAAAGCATTCTTGTTGCCACTGCGCAAATCGGGTATAATAAGGCTACCATAGTGGAAAGGAGTCGAGCTCTATGGCAAAGGCATCACAGGTCCTGATCCTGGAAAACGAATTTTACATCATCAAAGCCCCCAACGGGAAGGTGCTGGAAGTAAAGAATTTCAACACGGAGAACGGCGCCGCCATCCAGCTGTGGAGCTACGCGGGCCATCCGTGGCAGCAGTGGCAGTTCGTGGACGCTGGCAGCGGGCGCTGGCGTATCCGCAACCGTTTTACCGGCAAGATGATCGATCTGGCGCTGGGCGGCATCGTGGAGGGAACATGGCTGCACCAGTGGAGCCGCACCAGCGGGCTGAGCCAGTGCTGGGAGCTGGAACCCACCCGCAGCGGGCGCACCCGCATCCGCAATGCGCTGGCAGACAAATACATTGATCTGGTGGGCATGAACACCGCCAACGGCGCACAGGCCCAGATCTGGAACTTTGTGTCCGGCGGCAATCAGGAGTGGACGCTGGAGCGCATCGACCCGGACACGGTGCAGACCGGCAAACGCCCCGAGGAAGCACGGGACCCCCAGCCCACGGCTTCGCAGCGCAAGCATCAGAATGATCTGGTGCGCAAGCTGAACAATGCGGGCAAGGGCCGCGCCGGCAGGAAGGCATGAACCGTTTTAATTGCCGGCGCGTGCGCTGGGACGATCTCGGCGTAAAAAATGATCTTTGATCGTGCAATTCCGGACAGACTGCGGTCTGCCCGGAATTGCGCTTTCAGGGGCAGTGGATAAGAAAAGGAGAACCACCAATGAACTTAGGAGCGTTTCTGGACCCGGAATACCCCATTTTCAGCACCACGCTGTGCTATCTGGAGCGGGACGATGCCTATCTGATGCTGCACCGCATCAAAAAGCAGGACGACTACAACCACGACAAATGGGTGGGCGTGGGCGGCAAATTTGAGCGGTTCGAAAGCCCGGAGGAGTGCCTTGTGCGCGAGGTGCGGGAGGAGACCGGTCTGACCCTGACCCGCTACCGTGCCCGGGGGCTGCTGACCTTTGTGCTGGGCAACATGACCGAGTTCATCCACCTATACACCGCCGACCGCTGGGAAGGCGAGATGGTGCAGGACGATGCCTGCCGGGAAGGGGTGCTGGAATGGGTGCCCAAGCAGCAGGTGACGGCCCTGCCCATCTGGGAGGGGGACAAGATCTTTTTCCGGCTGCTGAACCAGCAGCGTCCGTGGTTCTCGCTGAAGCTGGTCTATGAGGGCGACACCCTCACACAGGCAGTGCTGGACGGCGAACCACTGTTATAAAAAACAGAACAGCGCCCCGGGCTTGCGGTCCCGGGGCGCTGTTTTTGGTATGAAGGGGAAAACTGCGGCACGGCTTGCGGAACCATGCCGCAGGGGGATGGCAATTAGTTCTGTCTGCGGCTCTTGCGGTCCAGCACAAAGCCCGCCGCCAGCAGGAAGATGCCGCCAAGGGTACTGCCCACCGCTGCCAGCCAGTTGGCACCGGTCTTGGGCAGGGCGGCGGCGGTGACAGACTGTGCACCGGAGGGCGTCACAGAAACTTCTTCCGCCGTTGCAGCACCCGGGACGGCATCTGCCGCTGCGGCGTCTGCCGGGGTGTCCTGTGCGGGAGTGTCCGGGGTGCTGTCCGAAGTGCCGGGTACATCCGGGGTGTCCGGGTCGGTGGGCGCGGGGGTCACAGGCTCTGCAGGGGCGACATAGTCAAAGAATTCGTCGTAGTAGCCCTTGCAGCCGTCCACTGCGCAGTGGTGGCGCACGATGCCCAGAACGGCAGGGGTAGCCTGCTGCAAAATCTCGTCCTTGGAGGCGTCCCAGATGTGGGCATCCGTTTCCTTGTGTTCATCGGCGTTGTTGTCGTCCATGCCCACATACTTGCCGTTGTGCACGGTGTTGTAGTGGTCCTCGCCGTGGAAGAAGCGCACCACACCGCTGAACAGGTTGTCCAGCTTTGCCATGGTCAGCTCATCGCCGCCGGTGATGGCTTCCCCGCTGCCCAGCGTCATGGCCGTGACGTCCAGCTTTGCGGTAGTGGCGCTGAGCTTCACGGTGGAAACCCCGGCGTCATTTTCGCCGCTGCCGATGCCTGCGGCTTCGCCCGCACCGCCGTTGGCAGTCACGGTGCCGCCGGTGATGTCCACAAAGGAGCCAAGCTTCCAGCGGCTGCCTGCGCCGGAGCCGATGCCCGCAGCGCCCTTGCCGCCGGTGGCGGTCACGGTGCCGTCCGTGATGGTCACGCCGCTGCCGCCGCTCTTTGCAGAAGCCGCCGTTCCCTTGCCGCCACCGATGCCCGCGCCGCCCTCTGCGCCGCCGTTGGCGGTCACGATACCGCCGGAGATCTGGATGGCGGCTGCACGCGGAAGATTCGTTTGATCGGCAGCGGTAACATCGCCGGTGCCGATGCCCGCACCGCCGCCGCTGCCGTTGGCAGTTACCTTACCGCCGGAGATGGTAATTACTTGTCCCCAGTTACCCTTACCGCCGCCGATGCCTGCACCGCCGCCGTTGCCAGTGGCAGTCACAGAAGTTTCCTTATCGGAGATGGTAATGGTACTACCGGTGCCGTCATACGGACCGGTGCCGGTCTTTTTGCCGCCGCCAATGCCCGCGCCGCCCTCTGCACCGCCGGTGGCGTCAACGTGCGCACCGCCGCTGATGTCGACGATATAGCCCTGACTGTTTTGTCCGCCGCCAATGCCGGAGCCAGCGGTACCGCCTGTGGCGGTCACGGTGGTTCCTTCACCGGTGATGGTGATATCACGTCCCAGACCGGAAGTATGACCACCTGCAGAGCCGTCGCCGCCGCCGATGGCCGCGCCGCCCGCACCGCCGGTGGCTTCCACATGGGCACCATCCTTTACCGTGATGATATAGCCCTGTCCGGAATAGGCATTGGCGCCGCCCTTGCCGCCGCCGATACCCGCACCGCCTGCATTGCCGGTGGCGGTCACGGTGGTCCCTTCACCGGCAATGGTGATTCGACTTCCCAGACCGGAACCTCCTTCGCCGCCCGCAGAGCCGTCGCCGCCGCCGATGGCCGCGCCGCCCTCACCGCCGGTGGCTTCCACATGGGCACCGCCGTTGATAGTGATGACAGCGCCCTGTCCGGAACGGTAACCATCGTCACCCTTGCCGCCGCCGATACCAGCGCCGCCTGCATTGCCGGTGGCAGTCACGGTGGTGTTTTCGCCGGAAATGGTGATGTAAGCGGCATTTCCACCATCTTTATTGCCGGAAAAGTAGCTGGAATCGCCCTCGCCGCCGCCGATACCGGCTGCGCCCGTGCCGCCGGTGGCGGTGATGGTGCCGCCGGTGATGGTGATGTTGCTGACGTAGCCGCCGGCGGTCTGGACCGCACCGCCGATGCCCGCGCCGCCCGCGCCGCCGGTGGCGGTCAGGCTGCCGGTCTTGCCGTCCCCGGTGGTCTCGTCCTGAAGGGTCAGGGTGTAGTTTTCATCGGGGACGTTATTTTTGGCGTTGCTGATTTTCTCCAGCGCCGCATGGCCCTCGCCGCCGGTTAGTGTATTGTTGCCGTCCAGCTCCAGCGTTACCTTGCCCTCGGTGTAGATGGCGGCCTTGCCGGTCTCGCTGGCGTCGATGTTCACGTTGTCCAGCGTGACCGTTGTGGAAACGCCCTTCTCGGTGTAGATGGACGCCGTGTTGTGCGTCTCCTCGCCCTTGGTGGTCAGGGTGACCGGCGTTTCGTCCTTATAGTTATTCAGCTCGACCTCACCGTTCTTCACAAAGTTGCCGTCCGCATCCTTTTGGGTGACATAAGTGCCACCGCTCTCGGCGTTCACGGTCACGCTGCCCTTGGTCAGGTCGTAAGTGTCCGCAAAGGCCGCTGTGGCGCAGGACGAAACCATTGCCAAAAACGTGGCGGTGGAAAGCACCCGCAAAGCCAGACGATTGGATCGTTTCTGCATAAAAATACCCCTTCTTTCGTGTTGCAGTGAATCTGTATCCTTCCATGTATCCAGAGAACGGCCCGCCGTCCCCACAACCGCAAGCGGGTGAGCCACCCCTGTACAGCTCAAATTATAGTCCGCTGAACGGAAATGACAAGAAAAAACCAACTGAAATATCAATTTACGGAAAAGTTTGTAAAAATCGCATAAAAACAGGGCGGTCGTTTTTGAAAGTTTCAAAGGCTTTCGGAGCGGTTTCAAAACGTTTCGGGGCAAAAAAGAACGCCGAAACGCGGCGGGATGCCCGCGCGTCCGGCGTTTTGAAAGTGCCAATAACAGGGGAAACAGGCTCAGTTCAGCTTCAGGTCGCCTTCTTTGATCCAGCCCAGCTTGCGCTCTGCTTCGCAGAACACCACACTCAGCACGGCGGGCAGAACAAAGCACAGCAGCACCATGGCAGCCCAGTCCATGGGAGTGATGGCGGCTTTGGTGCCGGCGGCGATGTCGTTGACCCAGCCGGTGTAGACGCCGATCTGACCCACCAGACCGCAGGTGCCCATGCCGGAGGAGACGGCGGCGCCGTTCATCTCAAAGTGGAACAGGCAGGTGGCCAGCGGGCCGGTGATGGCGCTGGCAAGGGTGGGGGCGATCCAGATGCGGGGGTTTTTGACGATGTTGCCCATCTGCAGCATACTGGTACCCAGACCCTGACTGACCAGACCGCCCACGCCGTTTTCGCGGTAGCTCATCACCGCAAAACCCACCATCTGGGCGCAGCAGCCCGCCACGGCAGCGCCGCCCGCAAGGCCGGTCAGACCCAGCGCGGCGCAGATGGCAGCGGAGGAGATGGGCAGAGTCAGCGCCACGCCCACGATCACCGACACCAGAACGCCCATGACCAGCGGGGCCTGTTCGGTGGCCCACATGATCAGGGTGCCCACCTGACTGGCGGCGGCACCAATGGGCGCGGCAATGAGCATGGACAAGCCCACACCTGCAAAAATGGTCACCAGCGGGGTGACCAGAATGTCTACCTTGGTCTCCTTGCTGACCGCCTTGCCCAGCTCGGACGCGACGATGGCAATGACCAGCACCGCCAGCGGGCCGCCTGCGCCGCCCAGCGCGTTGGCAGAGTAGCCCACGGTGATCAGGCTGAACAGCACCAGCGGCGGACAATGCAGCGCCCAGCCGATGGCGCACGCCATGGCGGGGCCGCTCATGGCAGTGGCGTAGCCGCCCAGATCCACCAGCACGTCCAGACCGGTCTGCTGGCCCAGCGTCTTGATGATGGTGCCGATCAGCAGGCTGGCAAACAGGCCCTGCGCCATGGCACCCAGCGCTTCAATGAGATAGCGCTGCGGGGTGATGACGATATCCTTGCGTTTTAAGAAATCTTTCACATTTGACATGAGAAACTGCCTTTCTGTTTCAGAGGTGTTCGTTTTGTGCAGAAACTGCATGTCAAGTATAATACCATACACCTGTCAAGACAGCAAGAGGAAAGCGCGTTTTTGCTGGAAATATCTGCAATTTTTGACTATGTGCAATGTTTTATGGCTGCGGGACGTATCTCTTTTGGAGCATTTTTCAGAGGACTGGAACAGCGGATCCCGGGCGACGGATTTCTGCACGCGGCGATTGACGGGACCTTGCCTGCGGGTGTATACTGAAAGGGCATCAAGAAGAATGAAATGCTGTCTTTTTTGCGGGGACGGCACTCCGATACAGATCAGGAAAAGGTTTGGAGCACAGCATGAAAAACAAGTTCGGAAAAAAATCTACCGCGCAAGGCATCCGCTGCACCGCAGCGGCGCTTGCCCTGGCGATGACGTTTGCGCTGGGGGCGCCGCTGGCTGCGGCGGCACAGCCGGAGGAAACGGCAGCCGCTGCCCGGCAGTCTGCCGTGGTGACCCTGCAGCCCGAGACCCCGGCACTGGCGGCGCAGGACCCGCAGGCACCGCCGGAGGACCCTGCCGAGGCGGAGGAAAACAGCACTGCCCAGCGCGCGCCGGAAAACAGCGTGGTGCTGACCCCGGAAGAGATCCGGCAGGCGCTGGACGCCGGTGTGCTGGACGAAGCCGAGGCCGAGTGCCTGGAGCTGGGCACAGAGAACGGCTTTTTCAGCTGGCTGATAGACCTGCTGTTCGGTTGGCTGGGCAGGGAAGAGCCGGTCTACTCCGGCTGGCGCACCACCGGCGGCAAGACCTATTATTACAGCCAGACCACCAACAAGCCGGTGACCGGCATCCAGTCCATTGACGGCAAGCTCTATTACTTTGATGCGGACGGCGTGCTGCAGAAAGGCAAGACCTTCGGCATCGACGTGTCCAAATATCAGAAGAAGATCGACTGGAACAAGATCAAAAAGTCCGGGGTCAGCTTTGTCATCGTGCGCATCGGCTACCGCGGCTACGGCGAGGCGGGCACGCTGGTGCTGGACCCCATGTTCGAGGAGCACTTTACCAACGCACGCAATGCGTGCCTGAAGGTAGGCGTCTATTTCTTCAGTCAGGCCACCACCGAAGCCGAAGCGCAGGAGGAAGCATTTGCCTGCGCCTATGTGCTGAACGGACGCAAGCTGGACTACCCCCTCTTCTTTGACACCGAGGCGTCCACCTCGCCAAACGGCACCGGACGCGCCGATGGTCTGGGCATGGAGGACCGCACCAAGTGCGCCATCGCCTTCTGCGAGGAGGCCAAGGCGCAGGGCTACCAGCCCGGTGTGTATGCCTCGACCACATGGTACCGCAAGCGGGTGGACCTTGCCCGTCTGCGGCAGTACACCATCTGGAACGCGCACTACGGTGTGCCCGCCAGCCCCATCGACTGCGCACTGTGGCAGGGTACCGAGAAGGCCCGCATCAACGGCTACGATGGCGAGCTGGACGCGAACATCAGCTATATCGGGTAAAAGAGACTAAACACCCCCGGTCAGTGGCGCAAGCCCTGACCGGGGGTGTTTTTATCATACTGTCCTGTTTTTCCGCATAAGTTGGTGGCAGAGTATGCAAGCGCAAATGGCAGGGAGGCATGGGGAGATGTTTGTGGTCACACTGAGCAAGACGAGCCTGAAAAAACTGGGGCTGGGGGCCATGTGCTGTGCACTGGTGGTCTGCAGCGCTCTGCTGGGACGGTACATCAGCAGCCGTACCGTGGCGGCAGCGGCCTCGGTGGATAAGATCCGGAGCGCGCAGGATATCCAGACATGGTTCACCGGCTACGGGCTGGACGTGGACGGCGCGTCCATCACGGCGGATAAGGTCAAGATCCCCCGCAAGTGGGACGACAGCTTTTCCGCCTTCAACGGGGTGGTCCAGCAAAGCGGCATGGACCTTGCCCGCTACAAGGGCAAGACGGTGGAAAAATGGACGGCGCTGATCCCGGAAGCAAGCAGCGGTGAGAACAGCCGCTATGGGGTGCTGCTGGTCTACCGAGAAAAGGCGGTGGGAGCTTATCTGTTGGAAAAGCCCTCCGGTGTGGTGGTGGGTCTGAAAGACATGCAGGCTGCCATGGCACAGAACGAGGCACAGCAGACCTCCGGCGAAGATTACAGCGGCGACTGGGGCGAACGGCATGATGAACAGCTGACCGACGATGCGGCACAGCAGACCTCCGGCGAACCGGACAGCCAGCCCCAGAGCATCGACCCGGCAGACCTGCCGCTGGACGGGGAAGGATATCCCGTGGAATGATGCCGGAAATGCCGCATTTTTCGGGAACAGCCGGGAAACCCCAAAAGGGTTCGGCACAAGGCAACGGTCAAAATGCCCAAAAATTTACGAACAACTGGAAATAAAAGTGAAAAACGTGGATTTTTGTCGCATTGTTATGTTTAAATCTACCAAAATTTTACGCGAAAAATCGGCAATATGAAACGGTGAAAAAAGTCCCGGCAGGGTTTATAATAGAAGCATCAACCACGGTGCGGCTTGGCTGCAGAAAGGCACTTTTTCAAAATGTGCCCCGGGGGATAAGTAAGGAGAAAATGATTATGAAGGAATTCCAGTATACTGTCAAGGATGCCTGCGGCATCCACGCACGTCCGGCCGGCCTGCTGGTCAAGACGGTCAAGGGCTTTGCAAGTTCTGCCACCCTCGAGAAGGACGGCAAGAGCTGCGATATGCGCAAGCTGATGGCTCTGATGGGCATGGGCGTCAAGCAGGGCGAGACCATCACCGTCAAGGTGGAAGGCGACGATGAAGAGGCCGCTGCAGAAGCGATCCAGAAGTTCCTGAGCGAGAACGTCTGATCGACAGCGTGTTGACGAAAGCCCTCGCGGTTGAGCTGCGGGGGCTTTTTTGGACGGTACGGGCAAAACGCCCCGACGAGGAAGAAGGAGAGTGCACAATGCAGGTAGGCACCGGCAAGAGCGTGCTGAATGGCATCGCCATCGGCAAGCTCAAGATCTATAAGAAAAAAGATACCACCATCTCCATCGCAGAGGTGGCAGATCCCGCTGCAGAGGTGCAGCGCTTTGAAGCCGCGCAGCAAAAGGCCATTGAGCAGCAGACGGCTCTGTACGAAAAAGCTCTGCTTGAAGCCGGCGAGGACATCGCCGAGGTGTTCAACATCCACGCCATGATGCTGGAAGATGACGACTTTGTGGACGCCATCAAGGAGATCATCACCGGGCAGCACAAGTGCGCCGAGTACGCTGTCAAGACCGCAGGCAACAATCAGGCTGCGGTGTTCGCTGCCATGGACGACCCGTATCTGCAGGCCCGCAGTGCCGACGTGCTGGACATTGCGCAGGCCATGCTGGACATTCTGCAGGGGGTGGACAACGCCAGCCTGCAGGGCACCGAGCCCAGCATTCTGGTAGCGGAGGATCTGGCTCCCTCCGAGACGGTACGCATGGACAAGAGCCTGCTGCTGGGCTTCATCACCCGCGAGGGCAGCTCCAACAGCCACACCGCCATTCTGGCACGCAGCATGAACATCCCCGCACTGATCCAGTGCAAGGACATTCAGGACGACTGGGACGGCAAGATGGCGGTCATCGACGGCTACAATGCCTGCGTGTATGTGGACCCAACCCCCGACCTGCTCAAGAGCCTGAAAAAACGCCAGCAGGAGGACCAGAAAAAGCAGGCCCTGCTGCAGGAGCTGAAGGGCAAGCCCAACACCACGCTGGACGGTAAGACCATCAACGTCTTTGCCAACATCGGCGGCATGGGCGATGTGGGTGCCGTGCAGCAGAACGACGCCGGCGGCGTGGGTCTGTTCCGCACCGAGTTCGTCTACCTGAACTGCAAGGACTTCCCCACCGAGGACTACCAGTTTGAAGCCTACAAGCAGGTGGTGGAAAGCCTTGCTCCCCGCAAGGTGGTTGTTCGCACCTGCGACATCGGCGCAGACAAGACCGTGGATTACATGAAGCTGGACCACGAGGATAACCCCGCGCTTGGCTACCGCGCCATCCGCATCTGCCTGACCCGCAAGGACTTCTTCAAGACCCAGCTGCGTGCGCTGCTGCGCGCTTCTGCCTACGGCAACATGAGCATCATGTTCCCCATGATCACCAGCCTGCGGGAATTGCAGGACGCCAAGGCCATTCTGGAGGAGTGCCGTGCCGAGCTGACCGCCGAGGGCGTCAAGATGGGCAAGAACATTGAGGTGGGCACCATGATCGAGACCCCCGCCGCCGTGCTCATCGCGGACGAGCTGGCCGCCGAGTGCGACTTCTTCTCCATCGGCACCAACGACCTGACCCAGTACACCTGCGCGCTGGACCGCCAGAACGCAAAGCTGGAGCCCTTCTTCAACCCCCATCACCCCGCCGTGCTGCGCGCCATCAAGATGACCATTGAAGCCGGTCACCGCCACGGCATCTGGGTGGGCATCTGCGGCGAGCTGGGTGCCGACACCGCCCTGACCGAGACCTTCCTGCGCATGGGTGTGGACGAATTGTCCATGAACGCCAAGAGCATCCTGCCGGTGCGCAAGATTATCCGCAGCGTGGACCTGAGCAAGCCTTCCGAGAAGGCATAAACTGCCGGTTGACCGGAAACGACCCATAAACAAAAAACTATCTGCAGCTGCACAGCCGGGGAGAAAAACGGCAAACGCGGCTGCAGATAGTTTTTTGCGTTTCAGATCCCGCGTAAAGGGATGAAATTTTTGAAACGCCTTTAAAACCATAAAGTAAAATGCTATACTAGAAGGACATTGGGTGCGCTGAAAATGCGAAGCCCGAAAGGAGACTGTATGACCCAGCTGTTGATCTGTCTTTTTATCCGCCGCCCCGATCAGGCGCAGGACCCAAGGGTGCGCACGGCCTATGGCAACCTTGCCGGTGCGGTGGGCATGGTGTGCAACCTGCTGCTGTGTCTGGGCAAGCTGACGGTGGGCACCCTGTTCGGCTCCATTGCCATCACGGCGGACGCACTGAACAACCTTTCGGACGCTTCGTCCAACATCGTCAGTCTGGTGGGCTTCCGGCTGGCTGCCAAGGCGCCGGATGCCGAGCACCCCTACGGTCACGCCCGCTATGAATATCTGGCGGGGCTGGTGGTCAGCGTCACTATTCTGGGCATCGGTTTCTCGCTGCTGAAGGAATCGGTGGTCAAGGTGCTGCACCCCACCCCGGTGCAGTTCAGCTGGCTGACGGTGGCGGTGCTGGCGGCGTCCATTCTGGTCAAGCTGTGGATGAGCGGCTTCAACCGCACCATCGGGCGCATCATCAGCTCCGAGACCCTCATCGCCACCGCCGCCGACAGCCGCAACGATGTGCTGAGCACCGGCGCGGTGCTCATTGCCGCGGTGCTGTGCCGCGTGACCGGCTGGGATGTGCTGGACGGTCTGATGGGCGTGGGCGTGGCGGTGTTCATTCTGGTGTCCGGCTGGGGACTGGTGATGGATACCCTCAGCCCGCTGCTGGGCGAAAGCCCCAGCGAGGACCTTGTGGAACACATCGAGCAAAAAGTGCTGAGCTATCCCGGCGTGCTGGGAATGCACGACCTGATGGTGCATGACTACGGCCCGGGCCACCAGTTCGCCTCGCTGCATGTGGAGCTGCCTGCCGAACAGGACCCGCTGGATGCCCATGACCTGATCGACAACATCGAGCGCGATTTTATGAAAAACGATCACCTGATGGTGACCATCCACTACGACCCCATCGTCACCTCGGATGCGGCGGTGGGGGTGCTGCGGCTGCATCTGACCGAAAAACTGCGGCAGATGGACCCGCAGCTGTCGCTGCACGACCTGCGTATCGTGCCGGGCAAGACCCACACCAATGTCCTGTTCGACCTTGTACTGCCTGCCGGGTATGCAGGCGACACGGTAACGCTGCTGGCACAGCTGGAACAGTTCATCAAGGCGCAGGACCCTACCTACAACTGCATCATCAAGCTGGAACAGAGCTACACGGCTGCGGCCCATAAATGAGGGGGAGCCGCCCCGCACAGGCTTTGTGATATATAAGGAAAGCAGAGGGAAAGTAAGTATGTTGAACGAGACCTATCGCGCGATGCTCGGCAACAAGAGCGTCATCCGCGAGACCTTCATGTACGGCAGGCAGCGCGCGGCGCAGATCGGGGCGGAGAATGTGTTCGATTACTCGCTGGGCAACCCCAGCGTGCCCTGCCCGCCGCAGTTCACCGAAGCCATGCAGGACCTGCTGGCACAGGAGGAGCCGGTGGCGCTGCACGGCTATTGCCCCAGTCAGGGCGATCCAGGCTTCCGCACCGCTGTGGCGGCGCATCTGACCGAGACCTTTGGCCTGCCCTACGCGCAAAAACACATCTTCCCCACCACCGGCGCGGCGGGTGCGATTGCCCACGCCATCCGGGCGGTGACCCAGCCCGGGGACGAGGTGCTGACCTTTGCGCCCTACTTCCCGGAGTACGGCCCCTATGTGGCGGGCACCGGAGCGGTGCTGCGGGTCGTTCCCCCGCAGGCACCCACCTTCCAGCCGGATCTGGATGCCTTTGCAAAGATGCTGACCGAAAAATCGGCCTGCGTGCTCATCAACACCCCCAACAACCCCACCGGCGTGGTCTACTCTGCCGACACCCTGACCCGCATGGCGCAGATCCTGACCCAAAAAAGCGCCCAATACGGACACACCATTTTTCTGGTCAGTGACGAGCCCTACCGGGACATCGTGTTTGACGGCAGGACGGCACCCTACCCGGCGGCGTTTTACCCCCACACCCTGACCTGCTTCTCCTACTCCAAGAGCTTGAGCCTGCCCGGCGAGCGTCTGGGCTATGTGGCAGTGCGTCCGGGGTGCGAGGGGGAGGACATCCTTGTGGACATGATGAGCCAGATCTCCCGCTTTACCGGTCACAACTGCCCGCCCAGCATTATTCAGCGGGCGGTCAGCCGCTGCCAAAAGGTGACCAGCGACCTTTCGGTCTATCAGACCAACATGGACTTGCTGTATGACAAGCTCACCGCGCTGGGCTTTGAAGTGGAACGCCCCGGCGGCACCTTCTACATCTTCCCCAAGGCACTGGAGGAGGACGCCAACGCCTTCTGCCGGAAGGCCCGGGAATTCGACCTGCTGCTGGTGCCCAGCGACAGTTTTGGGGTCAAGGGCTATGTGCGCCTTGCCTACTGCATTGACACCGAAAAGGTAAAGCGCAGCCTGCCCGCCTTTGAAAAGCTGGCAGCCGCCTACCGCAAATAACTTGCTGAACCGTCCGCGCCGCATGTTCCGGTGCAGCGCGGCTGGAGACGATCCAAAGAGAGGAAAGGGAACCCTGCTATGGAAAAGATCAAGATGACGACCCCGCTGGTGGAGATGGACGGCGACGAGATGACCCGCATTTTGTGGAAGATGATCAAGGACGAACTGATCCTTCCCTTTGTGGACCTCAAGACCGAATACTACGATCTGGGCCTGCCCAACCGTGATGCCACCGCAGATCAGGTGACCATGGATGCCGCCCTTGCCAACAAAAAGTACGGCGTGTCGGTCAAGTGCGCCACCATCACCCCCAACGCCCAGCGCGTAGAGGAGTACAAGCTGCACGAGATGTGGAAGAGCCCCAACGGCACCATCCGCGCGGTGCTGGACGGCACCGTGTTCCGCGCACCCATTATGATCGACAGCATCCAGCCGGTGGTCAAGAACTGGAAAAAGCCCATCACCATCGCCCGCCACGCCTACGGCGATGTGTATAAGTGCACCGAGTTCCGCATCCCCGGTGCGGGCAAGGCCGAGCTGGTGTTCACCGGCGCAGACGGTTCTGAGCAGCGCGCTACGGTCTTTGATTTTGAAGGTGCCGGTGTGCTGCAGGGCCAGTACAACAAGGACGATTCCATCCGCAGCTTTGCCCGCAGCTGCTTCAACTACGCACTGGACGTGAAGCAGGATCTGTGGTTCGGCGCAAAGGACACCATCTCCAAGAAGTACGACCACACCTTCAAGGATATCTTCCAGGAGGTGTACGACGCCGAGTATCAGGCAAAGTTCGAGGCCGCAGGCATCACCTACTTCTACAGCCTCATTGACGATATCGTGGCCCGCGTCATTCGCAGCGAGGGCGGCTTTGTCTGGGCCTGCAAGAACTACGACGGCGATGTGATGAGCGATATGGTCTCCACCGCCTTTGGCTCTCTGGCCATGATGACCAGTGTTCTGGTCAGCCCGGACGGCAAGTACGAGTTCGAGGCCGCCCACGGCACCGTTACCCGCCATTACTATAAGTATCTGAAGGGCGAAAAGACCTCCACCAACCCCATGGCCACCATCTTTGCATGGTCCGGTGCATTCAAGAAGCGCGGCGAGCTGGACAACCTGCCGGAACTGGTGCACTTTGGCGAGGCACTGGAAGCCGCCAGCCTGCAGACCCTGAACGAGGGTATTATGACCAAGGACCTGTGCGGTCTGGCAGAGGGCATCACCCCCACCGCCGTAGACAGCGAGGGTTTTATCAAGGCCATCCGCACCCGTCTGGAAGCCAAGCTGGCATAAAACGATTTTCAATATAACATAAAAACCGGAACGATCCACCCGAAAAGGGGAAGATCGTTCCGGTTTGTGTTTTAGGCAGGATGTGCGACAAACTGGAACTTGTCGATTTCAAACAGCAAGAAATAAATCTCTCCACCCTCATCAGTTTAATTTTCGTTTGGATTAACGATTTCTTTTTCCAGTATTCTCTGTCCCACGGATTTCCTCATGATAGAAATAATCCACGATTACCGGATGTCCCTGCGGGACTCTTCCATAAGGCATTTCATTATCCACAAAGGCACAATCATACTTCTTAGCCATTTCCGCAGCTTTTACTTCAAGTGCTTCAAAGTAGCTGCGGTTATGCTTGTTATAGATCTCGTCGTAAAGTGGTACAAGATCAGGATATTTTCCGGCGATATAATCCATAATTGTCTTTTTGAAACCGCCTCGAAGATTGAGATTTTCGAGCCAGAACAGATCGCACTGATCCTTTACCCGCTCAAAGATTGCTTCAAAATCCGTGATACCGGGGAATACCGGGGATACGAAACAGACTGTACGGATACCTGCCTCATATACCTGCTTCATAGCAGCGATACGGTGCTCAATGCTCGAAGCAGAATCCATATCGTTCTTGAAATTTTCATCTAGTGTGTTGATCGACCATGAAACGGTTACACGTCCAAGCTTCTTCAGCAGATCAATATCCCGTACCACAAGATCCGACTTTGTGCAGATCAGAATATCTGCGTCACTGCCGATCAGCTGCTCCAGAAGTTTTCTGGTATTCCCGAATTGCTCCTCCTGTGGATTGTAGCCATCTGTCACAGAACCGATGACCACCCGCTGTCCGGCATATTTCTTCGGATTTTTAATTTCCGGCCAATGCTTCACATCAAGGAAAGTGCCCCATTCCTCCGTGTGTCCGGTAAAGCGCTTCATAAAAGAAGCATAGCAATACTTGCAGGCATGTGTACAGCCTACATATGGATTGACCGAGTAACCGCCTACCGGCAGACTGGACTTGGTCATGATGTTCTTTGTTTCCACCTCACGAATGAGGATTCCATCAATTACTTCTGCCATGATCTCTGTACCTCTAACACTTTATTAAATTCTTCCGGCATTTCCTGAATCATATTTTCATCCCCTATGATAGGGACAAGGTCTTCCTTCATAAACACCGGAACGCCGAGCTTATGTGCCTGGTCCGTCAGAGACCATGCCCACTCCGGCTCCGTATGAACCTTCCTGCTCTGAACCCCGGTCATGGTGCCGACAACGATCCAGTTGATTCTGGAAAGGTCAACTGCACCGGGATCGTCGAATAACGGCTCAAAGGTAACATGGTAATGTTTTGCTCTGACGTTTTTCCGAAGGGCGTCGATACGCCACAGTTCTGCTTTCCTCGTCACCGTAACGCCAAACCATGCGTTTTCCAGATCGGTATCAAAATCCAGCAGATCGGGGCGCTTGGTAAGGAACAGGAACTGATGCTGTGGATTTTCACGGATCTTTGCAAATACCTCGTCTCTCCATTCCGGCTTCCATCCGGAGAGATCGCTCATGCCGGTAAGAAGAAAGTTCTGCGGACGTTTCTTTTCCATCATCTTGAGCTTACCCGGAAAGAATTCAGGGTCAGTGAAGTCATCAATCATATGCCAGCGGTTCACGTTGTTGCGGGCATAGCAATATGTACACCCCACTGTGCAGCCAATGACGATATTCATGTTTTGAATCTGCTCTTTGATACAAATACTCATGATTCCTGCCAACCCTCAAGATTTTTTCTGATACGGTCGAGGTATTCCTCAAACTGGGCAATTTCTTCTTCTGAAAAACCTTTGTAGTAAATACTTCCCATCTCGTTAGATACAGAATCGTACTCGCCCTTTAAGGAATGTGCTTTCTCAGTCAGAAACAAGAGTGTTTTCCTTTTATCCGTTTCAGACTGAACACGTCTTATCAGCCCTTGATTTTCCATTCTTTCCAGCATCGTAGTAAGAGAAGTTAACGCTAATCCACATTTGATTGAGAGTGACCTGATTGAGATTCCATTTTCCTGCCACAGCACATAAAGAATACGCCCCTGGGCTCCGTTGAACGCATCAATATTCTTTTCGCTGAGAATCTTCTCAAAGATTCGGTCTCCAAGTTGTTTTATTTTGGTGACAAGAAATCCGCCACTCATTTTCATGCTAAAACTCCTATATAGTATTTTATCAAATAGTACTATATAGGAGTTTTATTGTCAACAGTTTGTATGTCTAAGTAGAAGTAAATTTCGATTTGTTGGTTACAAATGCAGTGCATTCAGCACTTCATTTACGATGTCCAGCGAGACCTGCCCCGGGGCACTGGCCTGTCCGGGGTTGGCAAAGGTCATGGCAGAGCCGAAAGTCTCTCCGGCCAGACGGCTCACCGCACCCAGCGCCCCCATGCTCATGGTAATGACCGGCGTTTCCGAGTGAAGGTCTGCCATCTCGGCGGTGGCGGCCAGCAGCTCCAGCACATCGCTGCGGCACCGGGGCATTACGGCCAGCTTGGGCAGGTCGGCTCCGGCCTGCTGCATCTGCACCATGCGGGAGACGAGCTCTGCCCGGGGTGGGGTCTTGGCAAAATCGTGGCTGGAACACACCACTGCGACCCCGGCGGAATGTGCCTGCTCTACCAGTGCGGGCAGGTCTGCCCCGGCGGTGAAGAATTCGATGTCCAGCAGGTCGGCGCAGTCGGTATCGAGGATCAGATGCAGAAAGGCAAGGTATTCCGGATGAGAGAGTGCCTGCTCACCGCCTTCTGCCTTGGTGCGGAAGGTCACCAGCAGAAGCTTGTCCCGCAGGGCGACCCGCAGTTTCTGTACACAGCAGGCAATAGCGGCAGGGGACTGAAAGCCCTCGAACCAGTCCACCCGCCATTCCACACAATCGGCCGGCAATGTGGAAAACTGCACAGCCTTTTCCAGAATAGCAGCTTCGGTGCGCTCCACGATGGGCAGAATGACCTTGGGACGGCCCTCCCCGATGCAGCAGCCGCGGATGTTGACACAGGACATGGCACTTCTCCTTTATATCATAAGTATAGCTACCTTATACAGGATGTTGGGGGTGACTCCATAATACGTTTTGCCCGCCGCCTTGTCAAGAAAGGATGACTATCATAATAAGAGAAAAACAGAGACGTTTTCTGAAATCGCAAAGAAATTGGAAAAAAGATGTCAAAAAGTGTTGACAAGGGCGGTGGGGTGTGGTATTATACTTGAGCGCCAAGCGCTGAGGCAAAAGAATGACTTCCGAAGCCTCAGCAGGAAGCCTTTGAAAAGAACCAATGAACGTT
>CAKSWU010000016.1 GCA_934513205.1 uncultured Faecalibacterium sp.
GGTGTATCCTTGATCTGAAAGGCGTTCAGAACGACACAGGGCATGACCAGATAGACAAAGACCACAGACAGCACCTTGCTGTCCGATGCCTTCAACAAGCCGGTTTTTACAACGGCATATCCCATCAGCAGAATCAGAAATAGCTGTGCGATCTGCTGCATCAATAAAAGGCTGATTTGCATTTGGATTTCCTCTTTTGCAATTCGTTTTTGCAGCACAATCCTACTCCATTAGCGGGGCATCGTCAAGAGAAAACAGAAAAATGCGATCAGAATAAGAAAAAACGGATGGCTCCGCAGAACCATCCACTAAAATCTGAGATAATTCGTTATCCGATGAAGTGTTAGAAGTAAAATAGGGAGAAAGCCCTACAAGGCTCAAATTGGTTCACAAGACCGATCGAAAAGCCTGTAGGGCTTTTTTATGCTTTTTAAATCTGTATTTGAAAAAAGTTGTCTAGGAATTGACATCGTGCAGAGTTCATGGTCACGCATGCCGCCATACATTGATCGTAGCAACCGTTACGACCCGGACGGAAAAGAAGAAAAACCAGCCCACCCATGTGCTGGTGGATTCCAACCCGGCGTTTGAAGAACCGTCCATGATTCTTCTGGAACAGATTTTTACGATCGATAAATCCCGCATCGAACGCTTTATGGGCTATGCCAGCAAGGCTGAAATGCTCCGCATTGATATGGCTTTGCTGGTCAGTCTGGCTCTGAACGTTCTGAGCGGAAACCGCAGCGAATAGCGGACAACCAGTAACCCGTAAAAATGAGGTGATAGCGATGTAATCGGAGGTGAGTGAGCCATGCGAAAGAGTGCCCCCATTGAAGTGGTGGTACATTACCCCAAAACCGAGGAAGGCTGGGAAGAGTTGGGCAAGCGTGTCGCAACTGCACACGCCAACTATGTGATCGAAAAAATCGAGCGGCTGAACTGCCCCGCATGGCAGAAGCTGGAACTGTATCAGGCAGTCGTTGATACCACCAAGGGCACCTATCAGCCCAAGGAACACCAGAAACCCGGCTGGCAGCCCAGCCGATAAACAAAGTCCCACGCTCAACATACGCTTTTCTGTTCTGACCGAGCACGGTCGGATGCAGAGGCGGTGTTGAGCGTGGGACTTTTTGTGTTACATAAGTCTTTTGAAATGCGGCTCGGCTGCCGGGAATCTCCGTGGCAAATTACTGGGTCGATACGGCCGAGGTTCATGGTTTGAAACGAGTGGTTTCGGTAAGTGAGAACTTCAAAAGGGAAGATGAAAGCCTTATTACTGCAAATACGATCTTGAAGAACAGTCTGGGAACAGGCTATCTGGAAGAATTTAACCGCAGGACAAGCCTGAAAGAGAGAATCCGGCTTCTTGTGGATGCAATGGGAGAGGCAACCAGAATGCAGAATATGGGCGCATATCTTACGACATTGTTTGAGGTAGATGCGCTTTTTCTGAATCAGGACCGGCACCTGAACAATATTGCGCTGATCCGGGATAGATCCGGTTATAAGCCCTGCCCGATTTTTGACTGCGGAGCTTCTTTCTTACTGGATTTTGCTCTGTACAGCCCTGAAATTGAAAGCTGTGCCTATCTGACAAAGGCACAGTGCCTTCCGTTCAAATCCCGGTTTACGCAGACGGTGCATACGGCACAAATTCTTTACGGAAAGCAGCTTGTGGTAAACATTGATAAAACAAGTATCGATACGATCCTCGATAAATATCTATGTTATTACCCCAAACAGTTCCACTTTTTGCTGAAAGAGCGAATTATGACGGTTCTTATGGAACAGCAGAAAAAACTGTTTTGATTTGGAGTAACTCATATATTATGGCAGTCCATAAAATCAGCCCATCTGTAACATCCACCTGAGTTACTCGGTAGCTCACAGACGGGCTGATTCTATGTCCGGGGAAAATCTCCGATCCTCACATATGCAGCATAGCGGTGCCGCCCAACCAGCGCCCGGTCTTTGCCAGCTCGTGCATGTTGTCCCGGATACGCTCTGCGATGGTCTCACGTTCCAGCTGACTGAACACCGATGCGATGTACATCATCGCGCGGTCCATGGGGCTGGAGGTATCAAAGCTTTCCCGGATGGACACAAAGTCGATGCCAAGCCGTCCAAGCTCTTCAATCAGGCTGGAAAAATCGCTGATGTTGCGGCTGATGCGGAGTTTGGCGAGTTGGAATTTCCCCCGGACGGACTTTTGCCGCCTGCGGGCGGCGTATATAGGCTCTTTTACAATGGAGTTTGATGTGGTATACTGAATTTATAAAAATTGAAAAATGGGAAGGTGTAAAATGAAAATCCGTAATGCAGAGGAAAGAGATATTCCAAGACTTCTTGCGCTGTTGGGGCAGGTATTGCAGATCCATGCAGAGATTCGACCGGATGTTTTTATTCCTGACACCACCAAATACACTGTCTGCGAACTGACTGAACTTTTGAAGCAGAAAGATAGACCCATCTACGTTGCCGTAAACGAGGATGATGTGTGTATGGGTTATGCCTTCTGTCAAATGCAGGAGCAGCCATTTTCTACGAATATGGTGCCCTTTAAGTCGCTGTTCATCGACGATTTGTGCGTTGACCAGCAGGCACGGGGACAGCACATCGGAGAAAGCCTGTTTGAATATGTAAAGCAGCAGGCAAAAGAGCAAGGCTGCTATGAGGTGACGCTGAACGTCTGGGCAGGAAACACCTCGGCAGAGCACTTCTACGAAAAAATGGGCATGAAGACAAAGGAACGCCAGATGGAATATATCCTGTGAGCAGAGCGAACGGTTGATTTTTATGTTGAAGATTTTCGGCTTTCCGATGGTCGTCAACTGGGATAGTGTCATAAGCCATCGCTCTGAAAAAAATCATAACCCGCAAGAAAGTGGTCTTGATCGTACGCTTCGATTCATGTTATACTATGGAAATCCAGAAAAATAGAGCAGCTACTTAACAAAAGGTGTAGAATCAAGTCAAAGAGGCGATTCAAATGTTGCACGACGAGGCAAGGAAACTATTGATTCGGGCATTGGAAAGGAGTCATAATGTCCGGGAAGTAGCAAGAAACTACTGTGCTAACCGGAGTACTGTCTACCGCCTGAAAAAGCGTTTGGACGAAACCGGTTCAATTGAAACTTGAACCTACCTTCGTGGAAGAAACCCGGCATTGCCCCCGGAAGAAGTTAAAAATATCAACCAGCTTGTAAAAAACAGACCGGACATAACAATGCAGGAGATCATTGAGACTCTTCACCTTACCGTCAGCAATGAAACTGTCCGAAAAACAGTTCGGCAATTGGGATATCGCCGTAAGAAGAAAGCTCTTCATGCTAGTGAATAGGAGCGTCCCCGATGTGGCGCAGAAGAGGAAAAACTGGAACGGCCTTATATCTGAATTCAAGGCAAGTGATCTTGCGTTTCTGGATGAAAGCGGATGCAATACGGATGTGACAAGGCGGTATGCCTATTCGCTTGGTGGAAGCAGAGCCGTTGACTCTACTTCGCTTTCCAAACCGAAGAATACGACTATTCTGTCATCCATCCAGTTGGATGGGACACTACGGGATACCACTCTGTTTCGCCTTCTGACCGCTTAGGCTGGTTCAAATCTTGTGATTATTTGCACTAATTCATGGGATTGCTATCATTGTCCATCAAAAATACGTTGGTACGTTTTACACTGTAACGATTCAAAAAACAAAGGAGAGGTGTTTTGCTATGATCTACAAAAAGCGATACGGTCAACCGTTTGATACCGAAAGTGTAGTGGGTTCTTTTTTGCCCATGATGGAAACGATCCCCTATCTGACCAAGGAGCCGGATGGTTTCTCCTATGCCATGGAACCGCAGGATGTCCTGTATGGTCTTGGCGAAAACGTCCGTGGTATCAACAAGCGCGGGTGGGTGTACGAAAGCAAATGCTCCGATGACGGCAACCATACCGAGGGCAAATCCTCGCTGTACGGTGCTTATAATTTTATGATCGTGTCCGGCAAGGATACATTTGGCATTTTTATCGACTACCCGGGCAAGGTCACCTTTGACTGCGGCTACACCGACCTGGATACCTTACGCATCACGGTGGCCGAGGAAAATTACGATTTCTACATTATTGAGGGCGAGAGCCTGACCGATATTGTGCACCAGTTCCGCCAGTTGGTGGGGCGCAGTTATATTCCGCCCAAATGGGCTTTTGGCAACGCCCAGAGCCGCTGGAGCTACATGAACGAGGACGAGGTCCGCGAGGTGGTGGCAAATTACCGTGCCAATCATATGCCGCTGGACGCTGTGGTTTTGGATATCGATTACATGGAGCGTTACAAGGACTTTACGGTGGATGCGCAGCGCTTCCCGCGTTTTGCAGACTTTGCCGCCGAGATGAAAGCGCAGGGCATCCATCTTGTCCCCATCATCGATGCAGCAGTCAAGGTCGAAGATGGATATGATGTGTACGAGGAGGGCGTGAAAAACGGCTACTTCTGCACGAATCAGGATGGCACCCCCTTTGTAGCCGGTGTGTGGCCGGGACGGGTACACTTCCCCGATATGCTCAACCCGGAAGCCCGTGCCTGGTTTGGCAGTCAATATAAAGTTCTGCTGGATCAGGGGATCGAGGGCTTCTGGAATGATATGAACGAGCCTGCTATTTTCTACGCAGAGGAAAGACTGAAAAAGACCTTTGCTAAAATTGGGGAATACAACAAGCAAAACCTGGATATTTCCAGCTTTGGTGCTTTTACCGGCATGGTGGCAGAGCTTTCCAACAACGAAAACGATTATAAGCTGTTCTACCACAACACCAAACAGGGGCGTATGCGGCACGACAAGGTACATAATCTTTTTGGTTATAACATGACCCGTGCTGCAGGCGAGGCTTTTGAGCGGCTGGAGCCGGACAAGCGCATTTTGATATACTCCCGTTCTGCCTGCATCGGGATGCACCGGTATGGCGGCATCTGGACTGGCGACAACCATTCTTGGTGGAGCCACATTCTGCTTGCGCTGCACATGATGCCCTCCCTGAATATGTGCGGCTTCCTGTACGAAGGCCCCGACATTGGCGGCTTTGGCAGCAATACCACGGAGGATCTGGTGCTGCGCTGGTACGGCTTGGGCATCTTCTCTCCGCTGCTGCGGAACCACTCTGCCAAGGACACCCGCCGGCAGGAACCCTACCGCTTTAAGAACAAGGCTGCCTTTGCCGGTATTTTACAACTGCGCTACCTGCTGCTGCCCTACATTTACAGCGAGTACATGAAAGCTGCCCTGCACGACGGCATGTACTGTATGCCGTTGGCGTTCGCCTTCCCGGAGGACGACTTTGCCCGCCGGGTGGAGGATGAGGTGATGATCGGTGAAAGCCTGTTGATCGCCCCGGTATATGAGCAAAATGCCCGAGGTCGGTATGTTTATCTGCCGGAGGAGATGCTGCAGGTGCGGGTAAAGTGCAGCGAAAGCAACCGCATCGAAACCAGCGTGCTGCCAGCAGGCCATCATTACATTCCGGTGGAGCTGGATGAAGTGGTGTTCTTTATGCGCAAGGGACACCTTCTGCCCCTTGCCAAGGACGGCAAAAAGATCCAGAGCGTTGCCGATGTGGATTTTGCAGATCTGCGCCTGCTTGCCTATGCTCCCGATGGTGCATCCTATGAATACTATACCGATGACGGCGAGACAAAGGATTATGATAAGCCGGAACATTTTGTGCATATCACGCTGGATGCGGATGGAAACGCAAAGAGCGATCGTGCTACGGTCAAAGTAGAAGGATAATCGTCAGTCATTACGCAGTTCCTATAGAGTGACAGCGTTTCAGCTTGAAATGCTGCCACTCTTTTTTGTTGTCTATATCACAGATGAAATAGCGTTCCATCTTGAAAACAGCGTAAAGATTTATTATAATAAGATAAATGGTTGTATTTTTCGCAAAGGAGCTGTGAGGAATGAATCGGAACTGCCGCCATAAAACAGAAAAGGTCTATGTGAAGGTGAACTCTGATTTTGACGCCACCGGCTATATGCAGCCCCGGCAGATCACATGGGGCGACGGTCGGACATATCCCATCGAGCAGGTGCGGGACTTTCGCCCTGCAAATACCATTGCCGATATGCCCGACGACTGTTATACTGTAATGGTAAAGGGGCAGGAGCGGCACCTGTTTTTCGAGCGTTCCGACCCACGGTTTCCCTCCCGGTTCGGCAGATGGTTCGTGGAGGTGGAAACCAAATAACACAAAGGATGGGTGAATCATGGCAGCGCAGCGCACCTATCTGGCAATTTCTACGGGTGTGTATGGCTATCCGCTGGATGCCGCCACCCAAATTGCAGTGGATACAGTGGCGGATTGGCTGCAAAGCCACACTGACTGCGAGATGAAGGTCATCTTCTGCTGCTTTGATGCCCGGACGGCGCAGGTGTATCAGACAAAAATGAAAACGGAGTAAGCATTGAAATACAGAGAGATTGTGGACGGCATCTTTCTTGATCGTCCCAACCGTTTTATTGCCCATGTGGATGTGAACGGTGCGGTGGAAACCGTCCATGTCAAAAACACCGGGCGGTGCAAGGAACTGCTGCTGCCTGGTGTAGCAGTGCGTCTGGAAGTGTCGGATAACCCGAAACGCAAGACAAAATACGACCTTGTGGCGGTACGCAAACAGGAACTTGGCTGGATCAATATGGACAGTCAGGCACCCAACAAGGTGGTAGGAGAATGGCTCTCAAAGCAGGAGTTTGACCTTGTCAGGCCGGAGTTTACCTACGGAAAATCCCGCATCGACTTCTACATGGAAAAGGGCGAACAGAAATACCTGCTGGAAGTCAAAGGCTGCACACTGGAAGTGGGCGGTATCGGTTATTTCCTGGATGCGCCCACCGAACGGGGCGTGAAGCACTTGCATGAGTTAGCGCAGGCACAGCAGGCAGGATACCGGTGTGCGGTGGCATTTGTGATTCAAATGGAAGGCGTTACGGAAGTGCGGTCCAACATCAGCACACAGCCGGAGTTTGGGACGGCTCTGGAACAAGCAAGGGCAGCAGGTGTGCGCGTGTTGTTTCTGCTATGCCGCATCGGACAGGACAGCCTGGAAATTGTAGAACAGCGGGAAGGGTGAAGCCAGTACCGTCGTTTTGCTGTCATACAGGGTTTTTAATTAGCAGGATCGCCTGCAATGCTGCCCGGATCTTTTCGCGTTCTCCACTTCCGTCTGTCCGGAGACGCAGCAGAGAAACGCCGCATTTGTCCATGATACGGTTCTTCTTTTCATCCCGTTCTGCCTGTTTACTTCCATCTTCGTGGAAACTGGTTCCGTCCACTTCAATGGCCAGAACAGGCTGTTTGTCTATCTGACGGAATAACAGAAAATCAATGTGAGTCAGCGGGTTACGGGCATATTTCCGCTCGTCCTCCATCAAAGACCCGTAGTTTTTGATCAACGTTGCAAGAGAAACATGGATGGTACAGCCGATGGAGGAAAACGCTTCCTCCGAGAGCACCTCCTGAATAACGGCATACATCAGATTCTCAGAGTCATATTCTGAAATCCGTTTGTGCTTTTGCAGATATGTTTTGCGCTGCTCGGCATATCCCTGGTACAGCATGTCGAACACGGAGTAGACCTGACTTTGGATGACTTCAAAATTGTTGTATTCGATGTAGCGCGCCAGATCACCATAGTTTGTCCGGTCATTGCGCGGGTCTTGCGATGTAATGACCGTCAGCGAATGAACTGCGCGGGAAACGGCGACATTCAGCATATGCGGATCGTCTACAAAATCGGTGATCACGTTGTCCACAGAGGTCAGGATAATGGCATCCTGCTCGCGTCCCTGAAATTTGTGGACAGTATCGACAACACAGGCGTCCCCCAGCTGGCGGTGGAGTGCATTTACCTGATCCCGATAGGGTGTGATGACGCCGATGCTCTGATGGTTGTGCTGGTTCAGCCTCGGAAGAACTTCCTGCCGGATGACGTCGATCTGACGTTGATTGATGTGTCCCCGCGCGTGGTTTCCCGCAACGGTCCGATACAGGGCCAGTACATCCAGCTCATCATGATCTTTTGTCATGACGATCAACTGACCGTGATAGAATTTCTGGTTGCAGAAATTGATGATTTTCGGGTGGCAGCGGTAGTGTTCCCGCAGCAGCGTGACAGGCGCGGTCTGCCATGTTTCCAGCGCGGAGGAGAGCAGGTTGTGGGCGGAAAAGTGATACCGTTCCTCAAGAGAATACTTTTTCCAGATGGCATCGCTGGCGCGGATGTCATGTTCTGTCAGTACATTTGGCAGCTGTTTCAGGTCGCCGACGATTACGATATTCTGCGCACAGGAGAATGCAAGAACGCCGGTAGCAAGATCGACCTGAGATGCTTCGTCTACGATCAGATAATCGTAGATGTGGTCGGTGCTCAGAGTTCCTTTGATGGAATAGGTCGTGCTGAGCACCACGGGATATTCCCGTGTGAATGCTGCGGAGTCCCCGCGAAAATCAGCCATGTCAAAACGTTTCCGGCTGCTTTTCCATGGATAACGAGCCGCCAGTTCTGCACGGAACAGCTGCAGAGACTTCTGGGCAAGTTCGTCCATTTTTGCGTCGAAAGAGTAATGTTCCAATCTGCGATTCAATTCGGACTTCTCATTTTCAAGCTCCCGCTTTTTTGCGGAATAGAACTGGTGCTGCAGATACGGGATGACCAGCTCTGGAGAGCGAAGAAACAGCCTGAGTGCATTGCGGTTGAACCGGAACAGGATGGAAAGCTTTTGCAGAAGCCCAAGGCGATTGTGATGTTCTGCGTGCTGTTCAAATTCTGTCCAAAGGGCAAGGATCTTCTGGGAAGACAGGCTGTTTAGATTCTCAGTTGGAAGATCGTGGTATGTTGCATAGTACTCCTCAAAATAGTGCTGCTCCGGATTCAGCTGCAAAAGTTCCTGCTCAATGGCTGCGATGCGATTCTTGGCGTTGAGCATTTCATTCAGTTCGGCAGAAAGAGCAGTGGTCTGCTGACAGAGTTGAGCGCGTTCTTCCTCGGTGATTTCCCAGTCTTTCATGTCCGGGTAAGTGTCGGTCTGATCTTCCAGAAATTTCTGCTTATTGGCCATGCTGCCAAGAAATGCGGTCAAAAATGCAGCATTTTTCCTTTCCAGTTTTTCTGCAACATTATGTGTGGCGGAGTTGTTGTTGGAAACGACCGCGACGGTCTGTCCGCTTCGGATAACGTTGGCAATGATGTTCAGGATGGTCTGCGTTTTTCCAGTGCCCGGAGGGCCTTGGATGATGCTGATTTTGGAAGAAAGTGCACGTTCAACCGCCAGTTTCTGACTTTGGTTCAGACCGAACGGATAAATGATCGAATCCGGTATCTGGGGCGCTTCTACCTCCGTTTGAGGATCGAGATAGCTCGCCAGCACGGTATCCTTGCTGACTTTCTGAATTTTGTTGTATTGCGCACTCAGAATGTTGACGCCGTTTTCCGCCACAAGACTGATTGCCGTAGCAGCTTCTTTGAAGTACTGGAAGATTTCTTCATTTTTGCTGTCGGAAAGGCAATTCTGCTGGAGCTGGACTTCGCTGCTGCGGAGCAACTGATCTTTTGCACCTTTGTGGAGAATGCGGTAATACGCGCCAAAATCCAGAAGCTCATCGATGCCATGAATCGACTGGCCGTTTACGGTGACGATAAACCGTGCCGGATCAAGCCGCTTTTGCAAAGAAAAAACTTCTACATTGCTGCTCTGAAAGCGATAAATCTTATGAGGCGCACTGAGATAAGAAATCTCACAGGTTCTATCATGAAGCTGGAAATTGGCAACAGAGCTTGTCTGATCTGTCCCTTTTATCATGACCAGATATTTTCGTGGATCCATGAAAAACTCCTTGTGTAAAGCGGCGTAAGCGATTTTGCAGGGATTGCTTTCTATTATACGGGCAATGTTGTCTGAAAACAAGATAGGATAATTAGAATACACTTGAAAACAACCGGCGGAACTGCTATAATAAAATAAAAAGTTGTTAAACGCGGGCAAAAATTGCGTAAAACGAACCAAAACAATAGGGGGGAAAAGAGGTAATGGACGGAAAGAAACGCACCTATCTGGCAATCGACCTGAAAAGCTTCTATGCCTCGGTGGAGTGCGTAGACCGTCATCTGGACCCCCTGACCACCAATCTGGTGGTGGCAGACGCCTCCCGCACCGAAAAGACCATCTGCCTTGCGGTGTCGCCCTCCCTGAAAGCCTACAAGATACCCGGCAGAGCACGGCTGTTTGAAGCCGTTCAGCGGGTGAAAGAGGTCAACGCTCAGCGGCTGCAAACTGCCATCCGGCAGCACAAGGCAGTCCGGGGAGAGGATGGAAAATACCACTTTGCCAGCACCTCTTTTGATGCCAATGCCCTGAACGCAGACCCTGCATTGGGGTTGAGTTACATTGTTGCGCCGCCCCGGATGCAGCGGTATCTGGACGTTTCCACCCAGATCTACAAGACCTACCTCAAATATGTGTCCCCGGCGGATATCTACCCCTACTCCATCGACGAGGTTTTCATTGATGTGACGGGCTATCTGCCCTATTACCACATGAGCGCCCACGAGCTTGCCATGACCATGGTGCGGGAGGTGCTGTACAACACCGGCATCACCGCAACGGCAGGCATCGGCACCAACCTCTACCTTGCAAAGCTGGCCATGGACATTGTGGCAAAGCACATCCCGGCGGACAAGGACGGTGTCCGCATTGCGGAGCTGGACGAGCAGTCCTACCGGTATCTGCTGTGGAACCATCGCCCGCTGACGGATTTCTGGATGACTGGTCCCGGTACCGTCAAGCGGCTGGAAGCCCACGGCATTTATACGATGGGGGACTTGGCACGGTTCTCCATCCACGGGGAAGATCGTCTGTATGAGATTTTTGGCGTGGATGCGGAAATTCTCATTGACCACGCATGGGGCTACGAACCCTGCGGTATGGCTGAGATCAAAAGCTACAAGCCCAGCACCAACAGCATCAGCGAGGGGCAGGTGCTGACCTGCCCCTACCCCAACGATAAAGCCAAGCTCATCGTCCGGGAGATGGCGGAAATTTTGATGTTCCGGCTCACCGAAAAGAAGCTGGTGACCGAATCCATTACCTTGGAGATCGGCTACGACCGGGAGAACGTGGACAAGGGCGGCTACCGCGGTCTGACCCAGACCGACCGCTACGGCAGGGTCATCCCCAAGGCAGCCCACGGCACCGTCCGGTTTGATGCCCCTACCAATCTGGGCAGCACGATTATCAACGAAAGCGCAAAGCTGTTTGAGCGCATCACCGACCCGGCGCTGACGGTGCGGCGCATTACCATCAATGCCAACAAGGTCACGCCGGACGAGGGCTTCTATCAGGTGGATTTTTTCACGGACACCAAGAAGCTGGAAAGGGAGAAAAAACTCCAGCAAGCCATGCTGGGCATCAAGAACAAGTACGGCAAAAACGCCGTGCTGAAGGCCAGCAGCTACGAAGAAGGTGCTACCATGCGCCAGCGCAACACACAAATCGGTGGTCACAGCGCAGGCGGTGGGGCAGGAGGTTCAGATGGAAAACTACAAAAATAGCAAAATCGGGCGGGAGACCGCCCAAAAGTACGGGGATGTCCTAGAGATGGAACGCCCCCAGACCGAAGAATCCCTCCGCAAGCACCCCCGCATGACCCTTCAGAACCGTGCCAAAATCTTCTCGCCCTTCTCTCCGCTGCGGGGCTATGACGAGCAGCTTGCCGCAGAAAAGCAGCGCACGGAGCGTGTGACCAGGCGTATTCTGACCGAGGAAGAAATGTCCGCCCTGTCCGATCGGCTGATGCAGGTCACCAAGGGCATGACCATCACAGTGCGGTATTTTAAAGAGGATACCGCCCACCCGGAGGTTCCGGCGGTGGGCAACTACATCACCCTGACCGGAAAAGCGGACCGCATCGACCCGGTGTTCCGCACCTTGCAGGCGGGCGAAACCGTAGTGCCCTTTGAAGATCTGGTGGAGGTCAGCGGGGAGGGTATCATGGACATTGATGTGTATCTGGGCATCGGGGAAGAATGAGATGACAAAAAATGCTGAAAGAGATGTTTATAGGACAGCTCTTTCGATAAAATGACCTCAGAAGAAGCAAAACACACTTCGGATGGAGGAAAACACAATGGCAAACGGTGATTACGGCTATTTCGGCAAAGGCGACACGGGCTATGCCCAGTACATGACGGCCTTCAACCGCAACTTCGGCGGCTCGTCCGGCGGCGGTGGCGGTGGGAACCACAACAATGGCGGCGGTGGCGGGGGAGATGGCAGCGGCTGCGGCTGCCTCATCGCCATTGCGGTGGTGGTCGTGCTGGTGCTTATTGCCATGGGAAGCTGAGAGTATCCCTCTAGCACAAGGCAGTCTTGCGTGATCCGGTCACAGAAAATCTAACTAGGAAATGTTATCATATAGTCACAGGAAACACCAACAACATTCCGATGGAGGAATTGAATATGAAGGCAAAGTTTTATATCTGTGAGCACTGTGGCAACCTGGTCACCACCATCCGCAACGCAGGGGTTCCGCTGGTCTGCTGCGGCGAAAAGATGAAGGAGCTGCTCCCCAACATCGTGGAAGCCAGCGGCGAAAAGCATCTGCCGGTGGCAGAGCTTTCCGGCAGCACCCTCACCGTCACGGTGGGTGCAGTGGAGCACCCCATGGTGGATGTGCACCACATCCAGTGGCTCTTTGTGGAGACCGAAAACGGCGGACAGCTCCGCTATCTTACCCCCGGGCAGGCACCCAAGGCGGTGTTTGAACTGGGCAGCGAAAAGCCGGTGGCGTTCTACGCCTACTGCAACCTGCATGGTTTGTGGATGACGAAGCTTTAAGAAATAAACGGGCTCCTGCCAGTGGTTGACGCTTGCAGGAGCCTGTTTTGCGTGTGGACGCTTTTCCGTGGAAAGGAAGCATGACACCGTTATAATGGTTGTATGGACAGCAAAATAAGCGCAGCCCTTGCACCGCCTTGCCGGATGTGATAGGATGAAGAAAACCGTGTAAGGGAGGAACTACCATGCCTTTTTTGATGATCCGCAACGACATCACCAAGGTGGCAGCGGATGCCATCGGTTACGGCGTGGAGAAGATGGCGAACATTCAGCGCCATCTGCCGGAGGACGAGCGTGCCGAAAAAGTCATCTTTGTCATCACCACCGATGGACTGGAAAACGCCAGCAAGCGGTTCAGTTATGAGAAGATCCGCCGGATGATCGAGCAGGAAAAAGAGCAGTACGGCTGGGAATTTCTGTTCCTCGGTGCCAACATGGACGCCGTGCAGGAGGCCGCTCGCTTCGGCATCGGGGCAGACCGGGCGGTGCGGTTTGAGAACGATGCGCAGGGCGTGGCAGTCAATTACCATGTGGTCAGCGAAACGGTCTGCCGGATGCGGCAGGCAGCCTGCCCGGCATCCGTCGGCGCAGAGTGGAAAGAGGAGATCGAAGCCGACTTCAAAAAGCGGCATCAGGGGTAAAGGAGGAATCAGCCATGTTGGGAGCAATTTTGGGCGATATCGTGGGCAGCCCCTTTGAATTTGACCACAACAATTACGAGCACAAGGATTTTCCGCTGCTGAGCGAGAAATCGCACTTCACCGATGATACGGTCACGACAGTCGCGGTGGCACAGGGCTTGATGGCGGGGCAGGGGAATGCACAGAAAACCTTTGCCGAGGTGCAGGACGAAATGCAGTATTGGGGCAGGAAATACCCCAATGCCGATTACGGTGGGATGTTTGGTCGATGGCTGCGTGCGGAGCATCCGCAGCCCTATGACAGCTTTGGCAACGGCTCCGCCATGCGAGTGGCTGCGGCGGGCTGGCTGTTTGACACGCCGGACAAAACGCTGGAAATGGTAAAGGTGACTGCCGAGGTCACCCACAACCACCCGGAGGGCATCAAGGGCGCACAGGCCACGGCGGCAGCGATCTTTCTGGCACGCACCGGCCACAGCAAGCCGGAGATCCGGCAGTATGTTGAGCAGACCTTCAGCTACGATTTGAGCCGTACCTGCGATGAAATTCGGCCGACCTATCATCATGTGGAGACCTGTCAGGAAACTGTGCCGGAAGCAATCATTGCTTTTCTGGAAAGCGTCAGTTTTGAGGATGCACTTCGCAATGCGGTCTCTCTGGGCGGCGACAGCGACACCCTTGCCTGCATTACCGGCGGCATTGCCGAAGCCTTTTACGGAATGCCGCCTGAGTTGCAGCAGGAAGCCTTGAAGCGTTTGCCGGAGGAGATGCGGGCAGCGTATGAGCTGTTCCGGCAGAGCCTTGAGCGCAGAATGTGACACCGCCGGCGCTGCACAGACCCAAGCTGTATTTAAAAAACTGAGGATCGTACCGGAAGAACAGCAAAACACCCGCCTGCGTATTGTGTGCAAAGCACAGTACATGGGCGGGTGTGGTTTTGTTGTGGTTTGTTCGCACTGTCAGAACAGGTCGAAACATAATTTTTGTGGAGTTCCGTCCAGCAGATACCGGATATAGAGACGGTCGTTTTCCGCTTCTGCCTGCACCTGCGTGGCGTGCTCAAAGAGGGTGCGCAGACGGCGGTACTCTGCCCGCTGCGCATCCGTGTAGCGAGACGGCATATCCGAGGTAAGGAACACATTGCCCAGCAGGGCATTGACCGTGGCAAGGGTGCGTTTTTGCTCTGCCGTCAACTTGCAGTTTTCCTCCCGGAGGAAGAACACATCCGGGTCGCTGCCATAGGCGCGGCCATTGAGCTGCCGCCGGAATAGCGTGTTGTTGATGGCCTGCTTTGTGGACACCCGCTCCCGGTGGAACAGGCGCATATACCACACATCGTCCCAGTCCAAGCTCACGTCACAACTGACACGGCAGTAATCCACCAGCCCGAAAGCCGGCATCACCGGTACGCCGCAGCCGAGAATCTGCTTTTGCCCGCACCATGTGCGCAAAAGCTCCATAGCACGGTACATCCGGGCTGCCCGGCTCTCGCGGGCGTTGCCAAAGGGGGCAGCGCCGTACAGAAAATCCAGCTTGACAAGGTCGAAGCCCCAGTCGTTCAGCACCCGGTCGAACACCCGGCGCAGATAGTCCAGCACCGCCGGGTTGTCGATGTCCAGTGCATAAAAGCCGCTCCAGTTGCCACCGCAGCACCACGGTGCATCGTCCACTTTCAGCAGCCAGTCCGGGTGCTGCCGGAAAAGGGCAGAGTCCTTTTCGCACACAAAGGGTGCAAGCCATAGCCCGGCCTGAAATCCGGCGGCGTGAATTTCCTCCACCATGCCTTTCAGTCCGTGGGGGAACTTCTGTGCATCCGTTTCCAGCCAGTCACCAACCTTCGGCTCCCAGCCATCGTCGATCTGGAACAGGTCTCCCGGGCAAAGCAGGCTGCGGCAGCCGGTCAGATCCTCCCGGATGGTGTCCTCGGCGATGTCCTGATAGCGGTTGTACCAGCTGGAATAGCCCGCCAGCTTCTTCTCCGTCCGGGGCTTGATGCCCATGGCCTGAAACCAGCCGTCGAACACCTCCGCCTCGCTGCCCTCGGCAAAAAACAGATCGAACAGGGCAAAGCTGCCGCCGGGATGCTCCACCCCGGCGCAGTCCCGCTCCAGCATCAGCAGGGCTTTGCGGCTGTCGTACCGGAGGATGGTGTAGCCCGGGGTTTCGTCCAGTGATGCCACCAGCTGGAACTGCCCGCCCTTGCGGAAATAGCAGTAGGAAAAGCCGTGGCTCTGACCGTTATGATGCCCGTAAGGTACAAAGTGATAATCGCCGTAGCGGTCAAAGGCGTATTTTTTGCGCAAAAAGCCGGGGATGTGATCGGTGCCGCGCAGCTTGCCGTTCCGGTTTAGCTCCGGGCTGTAGGTCCATGTCTGGTAGCCGTTCATGAACAGACGCTCGTCAGCGGCCATCTTCCACGGCAGCTCGGCACGCACGGCTTTCAGCGTCCCGGCGGGCAAGTCGGCGGAAAGATGCATCGCACCGCAGCCCGGGTGCACCGGGGCATCGCCCTGCCGCACGCCGCCTGTGGTCTCTGCGTACCAGTGCAACGTTTCAGTCATGGTGCGCTTCCTCCCTGTGGAGCTGTGCGCTGATCTCGGCAGCACGCTCATCCGTCAAAACGAACTTGCGGCGGAACAGCACCAGCGTACCTGCCAGCACCAGCATGGGCAGAACGGTCATCATCAGGCGCAGACCCAGCAGCGTTCCGGCGCTCTGCACCGCCACCGGGCCGCTTTCCTCCGTGTTGCCCACAAGACCGATCAGGTCCAGCCCGATGCCGGTCAGGAACACCGCCACGCCGGAGGCAGCCTTGACCACAAAGGTCTGCATGGAGAAGATAACGCTCTCCTCCCGGCGTCCGGTCTTGAGCTGGCCGTAATCCACACTGTTGGAAAGGAACAGGGTGGTCAGCACGGTCAGCATCCCGTTGCAGGCGAACACGACAACGCCCGGGATGCACAGCAGCGCCAGACTGTGGGAAAGGCCGGTCAGGCAGAACACCAGCAGCGTGCCGTAGCCGCACAGCGCCAGCACAAGGCTCAGGTGAAATACCTGCGTGCTGCTGAATTTTTTGCGCAGCAAGGGGTAAAGCACCATCATGCCCAGAATTTGAGCCGCACCGCCCACGGTGGAAAACAGGGTGTAGGTGGCTTTCCAGCCTGCACCGCCAAGGTCGTATTTGAAGAAATAGATAATGAAGTTGGAGGTAAGGTACAGCGCCGAGTTGATCAGCACGATGCTGCCCACCACTACCATAGCCTGATCGTTGCGGAACAGGGCGGAGAACATCTCCTTTACGGTGGCGGTCTTCATCTCGCTGGGGGTGGTTTCTTTCATGGAAATGCAGCACACCAGCTCTGTCACTGCAAAAATTGCCGCTACGATCAATGCCACCCAGCGGAAGCCGGCGCGCTCACTGTCGCCGCCAAGGGCTCCCACCAGCAGCATGGTGAACATGGCGATAAGAGCCGAACCAACGCCTGCACAGGTGCGGCCGACCATGGAAAGATTCTCCCGGTCTTTGGGCGTGCGGGTCACGGCGGGGATCATGGACCAGTACGGAATATCCATCATGGTATAGGTGACGCCCCACAGGATGTACACCACGCTGAAATAGACCATCAACGCTGCTTCGTCCAGCACCGGGGCGGCAAACAGGGCGTAGAGCACCAGCGCATTGAGCAGCGTGCCGGAAAAGATCCACGGACGGAAACGCCCCCAGCGGGTGCGGGTCTTTGCCACCAGAACCCCCATAAAGGGGTCGTTGAAGGCATCAAAGAACCGGGCCGCCATGAGCACGACGCCCACAAAGCTGGCCGAAAGCCCCAGCACATCCTGATAATAATACATGACGTAAGAAGCCGACAGGGCATATACCATATCCTTGCCCACGGCACCAATGCCGAACGCGGTTTTCTGTTTCAGGGTCAGTTCCATACAGCATCCTCCTTTTCAATGGTGAACCGCAGCACAACGGGCTGGGTCTGCGGTGCAGAAACGGTCAACACGGCTTCTCCGGCAGTGCCCACGGTGCGCAGATAGGTGCCGGTCATGCCGCCTTCTGCCACGGCGGTCTGCGGGCCCACAAGGGAGGCGCTGCCTTCTACCGTAAACTGCACCGGGAACTGTGCGTAGGGGGCTGGGGTGCCGTTCTCGTCCAGAATCCGCACCCGGACAGCCGCTATATCGTAAGTGTCTTTTTCCTGAAGAGTCGTCCGGTTGGCCTTGACTTCCAAGTGCAGCTTTGCGCTGGGGCAAAGGGTCACGCTGCGCACCACGTTGCCGTCCTGTACGGCATCGAACCGCCAGCGGGTGGCTTCGCCGCCCCAGTTGCCCACATATTTGACGTAGAGCGCCACACCGTCCTCAAAGGTCATTTTGTGGCGCAGCATACACCAGCCAAATTTGACCTTGTAGGCCAGCGGAAGTCCCGCTAAGCCGTATTTCCCGGCGGCCAGCAGGCAGTCCCGCACGGCGGCGGCCTTGGAGGAGGAGAAGTGCTCCTGCGTTTCCAGCAGCTCGCCAATGGTATCGTCCATCACAAAGGGAGGGTGGGGCAGCGCCGTCCACTCGCTGCGGCGTAGGGCGGTGACAAACACATCGTTTTTGTAAAGCTTGACTTGCTGGGCATTGCTGAAAACGTAGGCTGTGCCCAGCTGCCCGGCGGGGTTATCGCCGATGTCCATGGCGGAACTGACCGCCAGCACTGGGTCGGTGTCACCCTGACTGGCATAGACTGCTGCCGCCAATTTGGGGTTGCGGAAACTGTCCAGCACGCCGTGGTAGCAGATGCGGTCCCCGGAGCCAAAGTCCTTGTGGGTCTGGTAGTCGAACATACACCAGCCAAAGCACCCGGCGTGCTCCCCGCTGGCATAGGCGGCGTTCTGCACCCGGACGTGCCGCAAGGCGTGCTCCTGCCGGTGCGGGCCATCGTCAAAGGGTTTGGTGGGGTACATGTGACCGTTGCACTCCGAGATGAGCAGCGCCTTGCCCATATCCGGGGTCACGTCCTTTTTGGGCTTTGCGCCGGGCGTTACGCCGTTGTGGGAAAAATCATTGTAGGCGTAGACATCCTCCAGCAGATGGCTCTTTTCCAGATATCGCACACCGGAGGTGGCACGGCTGGGGTCCAGCTGATGGGCAATCCTGTTGGTGCGGGTGTAGAAGGCATCGTCGTCCACGCTCTCGTTGATGCGCACGCCCCACAGGATGATGCTGGGGTGATTGCGGTTTTGCAGGATCATCTCCTGCAGCATCTCGCAGGCGGCGTCCTTCCAGTTGTCGTCCCCGATGTGCTGCCAGCCCGGCAGTTCAGTGAACACCAGCAGACCCCGCCGGTCGCACTCGTCCAGAAAATACTGGCTTTGAGGGTAGTGGCTGGTGCGCACGGCGGTGCAGTGCAATTCCTCCTGCAAAATGCGGGCATCCTCCCGCTGCAGGCTTTCCGGGGCGGCATAGCCGATGTAAGGGTAACTCTGGTGTCGGTTCAGACCCCGCAGAAAGGTCTTTTTGCCGTTGAGGTAGAAGCCGTCTGCCCGGAACTCCGCCGTGCGGAAGCCAAACGTCACCTGTTTGCGGTCGATGGGCTGCCCCGCTGCGTTCAAAAGTTCTGCCACGGCATGATGCAGCACCGGGTGCTCTGTATCCCACGGCTGTGCATCCGGCACAGAAAGCTGCATCTTCCCGGTTTCTGCTGCCTGCGCGGTCTGCTGGGCCAGCAGGGTGCCGTCTGCGGTCTCCAGCCGGATGCGGACCGCCACGGCTGCGGAGGTAAACTCTGCTGTCCACTGCACCACGGCATCATGCAGGGTGGGCGTGTAGACGAACAAATCGGTCAGGCGGCTTTCTGCCGTAGCTTCCAGCCAGACCTCCCGGTACAGCCCGCCGTAGGTCAGGTAATCAATGACAAAGCCAAAGGGTGGGATAGCGGGGTCCTCCCGGGTGTCAAGCTGCACGGTCAGCAGGTTTTCGCCCTCCCGGTCCACAAGGTCGGTGATCTCCACCGCAAAGCCAGTATAGCCACCTCGGTGCTGCCCGGCAACCCTGCCGTTGACCCGCACCACTGCCTGATGGGCAGCTCCGTCAAAACGGACAAACAACCGGGGCGCAGCCTGTACCGGCGGCACCCGGAACCGTTTGCGGTAGCCGCAGACCATCTCGTAATCGGCGGGGGAGGCATAGTGCAACGGCACCTCCCGGCAGGTATGGGGCAAGCGGACGGCTTGCTGTTTTGGTACAGGCAGCCCCTTGCCAAAGGCCTCTGTCCAGTGTCGTGTGAACTCCCAATCCTCGCAAAAGCTGTGTTTCATCGCGGCAGCACTCCTTCCAGTAGAATCGAGATCATTTCCTCCAGTACAGCCACATAATGCACCCCGCTTTCTGCCAGACTGCGGTCTGCCAGAAAGCTCTCGATGGATGCGGTGATCATCTGCCGCAGCACCGGCAGGGACACCGGACGCATGACCCCCTCTGCCACAGCCTGTTCCAGCAGCGCCATGGTGGGTTCCCACCCGTTTTCCAATTGACTGCGCACCCGCGCCGCCACCACCGGGTATTTCTCGTCCAGCTCCTTCATCTGCCGCAGGTCCAGCGCGGCGTATTCTGTCGGCATGGCAATGATGACCGCCCGCAGCTTCTCCTGCAAAGTACCACCGCCCGCCAGAATTTCCTGCTTGCAGCGGTGGATCTCCGCAAAGGCATGGTCTACCATGTCCAGCAGAAGGGCCTCTTTGGAGGGGTAAACGGTGTAGATGGTTTTTTTGCTGATGTGCAGCGGCTCTGCCACCTGCTGCATGGTGAAATGCAACCCCTGTTGACGGAACAACTGCATCGCCTGTGTGCGCACCAGCGCATCGAGCTTTTCCTGCATGAGCGTCCTCCTTGTGGAAACTGTGCTTGCTTTTCTGGTTTCCATTCTAGTGCGGAAACCGAGCTAAATCAAGCGGTTTCCGCATTTTCTGCGTTCTGCCAAGAAAGTGCAGACATTTTGCAGCAGAATGACAAAAAGAACCCCGGCGCGCCTTGAAAGCTGCCGGGGTCTTTTGCGTGCAGGTGCTTTTCTGCAGCGGCAAGCCTCGTCAAAACGCCGGGTGCCATTCGTCCCGGATGCCAATGTCGGCACAGACGATCTTTCCGCACAGCGGCGCAGAGATTTTTGCGATATGCAAAGGCTTATAGCTGTCGAAGGTTACGGTCAAATCTGCATGGGCAGCACCCTCGGCAACCTCCCCGGTATCCGTATTGATGCCGCTAGGCAGGTCTACGGCCAGCACAAAGGCACCGCCCTTGTGCAGACGGCGTAGTAACCCGCAGGCTGCAAGGCCGGAAGGCCGCAGTTCACCATGGAACCCGGTGCCGTAGAGGGCATCCACAACGGCAGCAAAGCGCTGGGTTTCCAGTACAGAACCGTCAGTGCAGATATGCACCGGCAGGGAGTGCAGACGTTCAAAATTGCGGATGGCGTCAGCGGTTTTTGGTTCGCCCTCGGCCAGAAGAACGGTCACATTCCAGCTATCTTTTGCGGCGGCACGGGCGATCACAAACCCATCGCCGCCGTTGTTGCCCTTTCCGCAGACCACCAGCAGCCTGCCGGGATGCGGGAACTGCTTTTGCAGCTCAGCGTAAGCAGCCAGCCCGGCGTTTTCCATCATTTGCAGATAGGGCAGACCGTGGGCATCCCCGGCCCGTTCGATTTCCTTCATCTGCGCAGCCGTCACAATGCGATGTTTCATGTTGGAACCTTCTTTCTATCTCTATTATAATGGATGAGAATGTTTGGAACAAGATGAAAGATACCGGTGCATAGAATCTGCCCCTCGGAGAGCCGCAACAAGCTCTCCGGGGGCATTTTTGTTTTTCACTATCTTTTCCGCAGGGGAAAACCATGGTATACTGAACGCAACGAATCCAAAGTAATAAACCGGGAGGTACCGTTATGAAGTGGGGAATTTTAGCGACCGGCACCATTGCCAAAAAGTTTGCGTCTACGGTGGAACAGATGGGCGCAGAAGGGGAGCAGCTTGTTGCCGTGGGCTCACGGCATCTGGAAAGCGCACAGGCGTTTGCACAGCAGTACGGCATCCCCCGCTGCTATGACTCCTACGAAGCCCTTGCCGCCGACCCGGAGGTGGAGGCGATCTACGTTGCCACCCCCAACACCCTGCATTACGAAAACTGCAAGCTCTGTTTGGAGCAGGGCAAGCACGTTTTGTGCGAAAAGCCCTTTACCATCAGCCCGGAGCAGGCGCAGCAGCTGTACCGTCTGGCAGAGGAAAAGCACCTCTTTCTCATGGAGGCGTTCTGGATCTGGCTGCTGCCGCTGTACGACCGCCTGCGCCAGATCCTTGCGGCGGGCACCATCGGGGAGCTGAAGCAGATCACCTGTCAGTACGGCTTTGTGGCCTCCGGTGCCCGGAAGGACCGCAAGTTTGATTCCGGTCTGGGCGGCGGTGCGCTGCTGGATATCGGCATCTACAATCTGGGCTTTCTGCGCATCCTCACCGGGCAGGACCCGGAGAAGGTGGAGACCAAAGAGGTCCACATCAACGAGTACGGCACCGACGATTACAGCCGCCTTGTGCTGACCTACCCCGGCGGCTGCAAGGCAGAGTCTGTCCAGACCATCGGGCAGGAGCTGGAGCGTAACGCCCGCATCGTTGGCACCAAGGGTAGAATCTTTCTGCCGGATTTCCAGCACGCCGAGACTCTGACGCTGGAAGTGGAGGGCAAAGAGCCGGAGGTCATCCGCTGCCCGGTGGACATCAACGGCTTTGAGTATGAGATCCGGGAAGCAAGCCGCTGCGTAAAGCTGGGGCGTACCGGCAGCGACCGCTACACCCCGCAGGACAGCCTTGCCCTGACCCGCCTGATGTACGACACCCGCATGAGCTGGGGCATGAAGTTTGCGGGCGAGGTGTAAGCACACACCTTGCCGCAAAGGGCTTTTTGCGTGCGGAGACTATGGCATACGGAGAGCGGCAACTCGGAATTGATATAAAAAAGAAGGACACATAGATGAAAACAGTGGTTCTTTATAATATTATTTCTTTTATCATCCTCGTTGCTTTGATTTTTGTCTTAAGGATTGTTAGTAAGAGTAATTTAAGACAAAATCAACAACTTGTTATTAAAGTCATTGCAACTATTTTAATTGTTTGTGTGATAGCGTTCGTGCTTTTTATTGATGCAATAGCATTTGGCATTATAGGACCAGTTCAAGATTAACAATTCCAGTTTGACGAGGAGGTGCTTTGCATGAAAAAGCGTATAGCAAGGATTCTCGGTTTAATAATGCTGATTATAGCTATTGCATTTATAGTGTTTGCATTGAACCATCCAGAAATGAGTTTTCCTTGGAACAATACCATTACTTGGTTACTGTATGGTTTATATATTCTTGTGACAGTCATGTTGCTTATTGCGCCTAAGACGAAGAAGTAAACAATTCGCGTTTGTGGAGCGAAGCGGAACAATGAAAGCCCCAGTGGGGCTTTCAAGCGACCGAACGGTCCTGCGGCAGCAAGATGGAGGGGCCTCGCCCCGACAAGTTCGCGTTTGTGGAGCGAAGCGGAACAATGAAAGCCCCAGTGGGGCTTTTAAGCGACCGAACGGTCTTGCGGCAGCAAGATGGAGGGGCTTTGCCCCGACAAGTTCCAGTTTGCCGGGCAGACAGGCATCTGAAAAACCATACAAAAACGAGGGAATAGCCATGGTACTTTATTTTACAGGAACCGGCAACAGCCGGTATCTGGCACGGCGCATTGCCGAAGGATTGGAGATGCCGCTTTACGACCTGAACGCTTGTATCAAGGCAGGGGATACTGCCCCGGTGCAGACTGGGCGTGACGTGGTGCTGGTGACGCCTACCTACGCATGGCGCATCCCCCGGGTGGTGTCGGAGTGGCTGGGCAAGACCGCGCTGACCGGGGCAGAGCGTATCTGGTTTGTGATGGACTGCGGCAGCGAAATCGGCAATGCGGCAGGCTATAACCGGCAGCTTGCGGCGCAAAAGCAGCTGCAGTATATGGGCACAGCCCAGATCATTATGCCGGAAAACTACATTGCCATGTTCAATGCGCCCCGGAAGGAGCAGGCACGGAGCATTGTGGAGCAGGCAGAGCCTGCGCTTCAGAAGGTGCTGGCGCAGCTCAAGGCCGGGCAGGAATTTCCTCCGCCGAGAGAGAACCTCTACGACCGCTTTATGAGCGGCCCGGTGAACCCGGTGTTCTATCGCTTCTTTGTAAAAGCCGATGCCTTCCGGGCAACGGATGCCTGCATCGGCTGCGGTAAGTGCGTGGAGCTGTGCCCCCTGAACAACATCCGGCTGGAAAACGGCAAGCCGGTCTGGGGCAAAAACTGCACCCACTGCATGGCGTGCATCTGCTACTGCCCCAAAGAGGCCATCGAGTACGGCAAAAAGAGCAAAGGCAAGCCCCGGTATCACTTTGAAGCACTGGAAAAGAAGCAGGACGTATGAAGAAAAAAGGAAAAACGATGATGGTAAAAAGTAGATGAAGTATTTATACTTACATGGATTAGGACAAAAACCAGACAGTTGGAATAGAGTAATAAAAGAAACGACGGTTTCGGACAGAAGCGTCAGCTTGAGTCTGGCAGAGATGCTGGAAGGAAAAGCGGCCACCTATGGGGAGCTGTATACTGCATTCTCAGAAGAGTGCAACAAGGAAAATGACGAAATCGTCTTATGTGGGCTCTCTTTGGGTGCTGTTTTGGCACTTAATTATGCAATAGACCATCCGGATAAAGTAAAGGCGCTTGTGTTAATTGCGGCACAATACAAAATGCCTAAAAAATTATTGAAATTCCAGAATATGCTGTTCCGCTTTATGCCAAATGCAACATTCAAGCAATTTGAATTCAAAAAAGCAGATGTGATCAGTTTGTGCGGCACGATGGCAGAATTGGATTTCAGAGATTCATTGTGTAAGGTGTCTTGCCCTGTATTGATCGTTTGTGGCGAAAAAGACAATGCAAATAAAAAAGCCTCAAAGGAACTTGCAAGTTATTTGAGCAATTCCTGCTACCGTGAACTTTTGAAAACAGGTCATGAAGCAAACATAGAAGCTCCGGAGGGATTAGCGGCAGTGTTACAGAGATTTTATGACGATATTGAATAAATCTGATTTATCAAAAGAAAGACGAGGACTGTCAAGCAAACTCGAAGAACAGGCAGCGCAGGCGATTGCTTGGAAAGCACCTGCGGTACACGAATCGGCGCGGTGATGGCGGCGGTCAATGGGCTGACGAAAAGGCAGATTTGTCTTTGAAAGAATAAACCTATTAACATGGTGCGAAGATGGGTTTATACTATCCCCAACACAAGGAAGGGAGCGCAGACAGATGAAATATACAGCAGATGCCCGGCACAGGCTGCCCGGGCGAATGCGCTGCTCCCAGACAAATTCCCGGCAGACAGACTGAGAAAAAACAGGAAGATGCCGTTGTCTGGGAGAAGTGCCCGAACATACATCGTCACAATAAAAGGAGAACCGACAATGGCTGATTATAAACTGTGGAACGCACTGAAGGATGCTAAAAAATATCGCTGGGTGGAACTTTCTCACTCGCTGAACAACGAAAGCCCCTACTGGTCCGGCATCCCGGAAGGCTCTGTGGAGCTGGCAAAGACCGTGTGGGACTGGGGCAAGCCGGAACTGGAATGCCTGATCCAGACCTTCAAATTCCCCGGACAGTTCGGTACCCATATCGACTTCCCGGGTCACTTCATCAAGGGCAAAGCGCTGTCCGAAAAGTATGATGTGAACGACCTGATCTTCCCGCTGGTGGTCATTGATATTTCTGAGCAGGCCAAGAAAGACCCCCGCTACGCTGTGACGGTGGAGGACATCAAGGCCTATGAAGCAAAGTACGGTCCTATCCCGGATGGTGCGCTGGTGGCTCTGCGCAGCGACTGGTACAAGAAGTGGCCGGATATGGATGCGCTGTCCGGCATCGACGCAGAGGGCAAAGAAAATGCCCCCGGCTGGTCGCTGGAAGCATTGGAGTATATCTACAAGGTGCGCAACGCCGCCGCCAACGGCCACGAAACGCTGGATACCGATTCCTCTGCGGTGGCGGAGGAAAAGGGCGACCTTGCCTGCGAGCGCTATGTTCTGGACAACGACAAGCTGCAGGTGGAGGTGCTTGCAAATCTGGATAAAGTTCAGCCTGCCGGTGCGGTGGTCATCGTTTCTTATCCCCGCATTGAAGGTGCAACTGGTCTGCCTGCACGGGTCTGGGCCATTACCGAATAAGAGCGGAGAAGTGGGAAAATGTCCTTTGAAAAAGCAAAAGCAGACCTGGAGGAAAAAGGTCTGGGAGACCATGTCATTGTGCTGAATGAGTCCTCAGCTACGGTGGCAGAAGCAGCCCACGCATTGGGCGTGGAGCCTGCCAGCATCGCCAAAACGCTGTCGGTTCTGCAGGGCGAAAAGCCGGTGCTCATCGTCACCGAGGGTACGGCAAAGCTGGATAATCACAAGTACAAGAGCCTGTTCCACATCAAGGCCAAAATGATCCCCTACGATGAGGTGGAAGCCTATGTGGGGCATGCGCCCGGCGGTGTGTGCCCCTTTGGAGTGAACGAGGGCGTGGCGGTCTATCTGGACGAGAGCCTGTGCAAGTTCGACACCGTCTACCCGGCGGCGGGCAACGGCCACACCGCCGTCAAGCTGACCTTGCAGGAGCTGGAAGCAGCCGCCGGAGCCGAGGGCTGGGTGGATGTCTGCAAGGAGCCGGAAGGCGAATAAGGCATCATATAATAAACGCAAAGGGAGTTCTGCCCGGACCTTCGTCCGTGACAGAGCTCCCTTTTTTGCTTCATAAACCTCAGCGCGGAGTGGGTGGTGTTTGCCGGGCAGCAGGAAAAAAGACGTTCAGCAAGCTGCCTGCTGCCACGCTCATCGGAGCAAAAACCACACGCCCGGCAGAATCGCAAGGAAGATCAGATTGGACGGGGGATAGAACAAAGAAACTGGCTGTCACCTTAACAACAACATTCCTCCGCAGCGGGTGTTAATCCGGCATACGCTCAGCAAAATAGATGGACAACTGCGCATGGATGCGGCTCCAGTTCGCCGAAACTGGTTCGCAGATTTTTGCTGCTGTGGCCGTTCCGACTGTTGTCCGTAGATTTGTTCTTGTAGTCGTATTTGCTGTAACCAGGATCCTCATCCAGTTCAGCCTCCAGACCATTCTCCATTTTCAATCGGTTGATCTCATATGCTTGCTCTGCTACAATATCTCTTGGCTGAGCGTCCTTCCGTGGTCTGCCTTTTGGACGCAGCTTGATACCTGCCGCCAGCTTTTGTTGCTGCCGATTGAACCGAAACATCCAGTTTCTGATACACTCTTTGTCTACATCAAGCATTGGGGAGATTTCCCGATTTGTTTTACCTGCTCGTTTCAATTCTAAAATTTCTTTTCCGTGTTCGTCGATCTTTACATATTTTCTGGACATAACAAAACCTCCTCGTGTAGTTCTATTATCCTACACGGGGAGGCTTCTTGTCTATTGTCTACTTTTTACGGACCTGTTCACAAGGCAATACGGCGGATCGTCTCTTTTTGGGATTCAGAAGGTCACTGTACGCTTGAAAGAAAACGCGCAAAGCCTGCGCGGCCTGCCTCGTCCAGCTTGTAGACACCGGCATCTGCCAGCACCTGAGCGAACACCTGACCCACTTCATCCTGCAGGATGAGGTGAACGGTGTCGGCATTCAGCTCCGGGTGGCGGGCCATGATCTCCTCGGCCCACTCGGCGTGCTTCTGCAGGGCTTCGGGGTATTCTGCGGTGGGCTGATGTGCCACAAGCGCATCGGCAAGGTCGAACAGTTCCTGCTTCAGGCGGCTGGGCAGCACGGCAAGACCCATGACCTCGATCAGACCAATGTTCTCTTTTTTGATATGGTGCAGCTTGGCGTGGGGGTGGTACACACCCAGCGGATGCTCCGGGGTGGTGATGTTGTTGCGCAGCACCAGATCCAGCTGGTACTTTCCGTCCCGCATCCGGGCAATGGGGGTGATGGTGTTGTGGGGCTCGCCGTCGGTCTCGGCAAAGATAAAGCAGCTCTCATCGGTGTAGCCGCGCCATGCCGTCAGGATCTTGTCCGCCAGCTCCACAAGGCGTGCGTCGTCCTCACAGGTCAGACGGATGCAGCTCATGGGCCAGTGCACGATGCCGGCCTCCACATCCTCAAAGCCGGGGAACACCCAAGACTTTTCAATGGGTGCCTTGGCCATGGCAAACTCATAGTGGCCGCCCTGGAAGTGGTCATGGCTCAGGATGCTGCCGCCCACGATGGGCAGGTCAGCGTTGCTGCCGACAAAGTAGTGGGGGAACAGACCCACAAAATCCAGCAGTTTGCGGAAGGTGGCCCGCTCGATCTTCATGGGGGTGTGCTGGTTGTTGAACACGATGCAGTGCTCGTTGTAGTAGACATAGGGGCTGTACTGCAGATTCCATGCGCTGTCGTTGATGGTCAGCGGAATGATGCGGTGATTCTCACGCGCAGGATGGTTCATGCGGCCTGCGTAGCCCTCGTTCTCCACGCACAGCTGGCACTTGGGATACGCGCTCTGGGGCGCAAGCTTTGCGGCAGCGATGGCCTTGGGGTCCTTTTCCGGCTTGGACAGGTTGATGGTAATGTCCAGGTCGCCATACTCGGTCTTGGTGACCCACTTCAGGTCGCGCTTGATGCGGTAGCGGCGGATGTAGTCGGTGTCCTGACTGAACTTGTAGAACCAGTCGGTGGCAGCCTGCGGACCCTCGTTCTCGTACCGCTCTTCAAAGTTGGCACGTACGATGCTGGGGCGCGGGGTCAGCACGCCCATCAGCTTGGTGTCAAACAGGTCGCGAGCGGTGGAGTTATTGTCGCACACGCCGCGGGCAACGGCATCGTCCACCAGAGCCTTGAGGATGCTTTCCAGATCGGTGTAGCACACCTCACCCTCCGGGGCGGTAAAGTCGTCCAGCTGCATGGTCATCAGCAGTTGGTTGCGGATATAGATCTCGTCATCGGGCAAAATCAGCCCCGTGTCCAGCCCGTAGTTCACGAGCTGCTGGATAGCAGTAGAGATCACAGCACAGCACCTCCCTCCGGACGGATGTTCAGCACATGGCAGCGGCCTGCGCCGAGGATCTTTTCCATGTTGGCCTTGAAGTCTGCCAGCAGCTCCACCGGCACAAAGGCCTGCACGGTGCCGGCAAAGCCGCCGCCGTGGACGCGCACAGCGCCCTTGCCGCCCAGATAGTGCTTGGCAGCAGCGATGGTCACAGCCACCTCCTGATGCTCCTTATAGCCTGCGGGGATGACGTTCTGCAGGTACTCCCAGCTGCTGTCGCCGGAGGCAGTCACCAGCTGCAGGAAGGCGTCAAAGCTGCCCTCGCGCAGGGCAGCCACCTGCTGCGGCACCCGGTCGTTGTCCGCATAGAAGTGGAAGGCACGCAGCACCGCGCGGTCGCCGCACTGCTTGCGGCAGGCCGGGATGTTTGCAAGGAAGGTGTCAAACGGCACCTCCCGCAGCACCTCGCCGCCGCATACAGCAGCCACGGCGCGGCAGTCTGCGGGGATGGCGGCGTACTCGTCGGTCAGGTCGGCATGGTCGGCACCGGAATCCAGAATGCAAAGCGCCAGACCGGCCTTGGAAAAGTCCACCTGCACCGGCTCCACATCGGGGTGGGCGGGGTCGGCAAAGTCGATGGTGATGATGTTGCCCACACTGGAAGCCATCTGATCCATCAGACCGCAGGGCTTGCCAAAGTAGACGTTCTCGGCCCACTGACCGATCTGCGCGATCTCGATGGGGGAGACCTTTTCGGTCATAAAGCAGTCGTTCAGGATGACACCGACCAGAACCTCAAAGGCCGCAGAGGAAGAAACGCCGCTGCCCTTGGGCACGTTGGAAGCAATGTACACGTCCAGACCGGACAGGGCTGCACCCCGCTGACGGAACGCTTCGCACTCGCCGCGCAGCAGGGACATGGTGGTGTTCTCTTCCTCCTTGCGGGCAGTCAGGTCGTCAAGGTCGATGACGCACAGGTCGTAGCCTTCGCTCTGGACCCGCAGCTGGTTCAGGTTGTTGGGAGCGGCAGCGGCGATCATGTCGATGTTCACGCTGCCTGCCAGCACACGGCCATGCTGGTGGTCGGTGTGGTTGCCGCCGATCTCGGTGCGGCCGGGGGCACTGTACAGACCAGCCTCGGCGTGAGCGCCGAAGGTGGCTTCCAGACCATTCAGCACAGCTTCATAACGGGCAGCCTGCGCGGGGGCCTCATCGGGGGTGCAGCAGTACAGTGCTGCCAGACGGGCCGTATGGGTGCCGCCGGAAAGTTCCTGCTTCCAGGTGGAAATGGACTTCATCATGGAAATTTCCTCCTACTTTTATGATCGGGAATGCGTGCACGGCTGCTCACAGAGTACAGCCGCCGTAGTTATCTCTATAATAGTAAAAGCTGACACAAAAAACCATGTGTTATTGTTGCATTTGAATGAAATGTTGCGAAAATCACGACCTTGCTGCTGCAGCCATTCGCAGAACAAATAAAATAAAAAAATCATCAACAACAAAAAATGCTTGGTGTAAGTGCACAAAAACTCCGATTTTTGAACGCTCCGCCCAAAAAACACCGCATGGAAAATTGCACTTTGCACAAAAAACAAAGCACCGCAGCCCGGGAGGACCTCGCCGGGCGCGGCGCTCTGGAAGCGGTGCAGAAGAAAGGGGGAAGGGCGGCTGCCCTTCCCCTGCGGTCATTGTTTTGCAAAATCACTGCCGGTCAGGCCGTCAAGGTTCAGCATCCCTTCCAGTGCGGCGATGTCTGCCGAAACATCCAGCGCATCGGACTGGAACAGCTTGTCCAGCTGATTTTCAAAGGCGGAGACCAGCAGGTCCATGCTGCGCTCGATGCTGCGTCTGGCATCGGTGATGTTGTCGCCCTCCACCTCCTGCACCGGAAGGCTGGCGTAGGTGTTCAGCAGCTTCAGGGCGGTGGGCAGATAGTAGCTCATAAATTTCTGCAGCTGGGCCTTTTTGGCAGGGTCTTTTTCGGCCAGCGCAAAGATGCGCCCGCTGAGTTCTTCCAGCCGGGAGATCTTCCGGCTCATCACCGGGTCCGGGATGGCATCGTTCACCTCCCGCAGCTGGCGTAGCAGGCGGGCAGATTCGTCCTCCGGTCCGGCGGCAGGACGGGGCGCGGGAGCGGGAGCGGCCTTTTTGGGCTGCGGTGCGGCGCCCCGCACCACCAGAGTGCCGGTGAGGTTGTCCACATAGGCTCCGGCACCGAAGTACCCGTGCTCAATGGCTTTTTCCAGCGCAGGACGGCCCTTGGCAGCGTCCACGCCGGCGGCGCAGAACAGCTCGTCCAGCGGGATGCTGTCCCGGTCGCCTACGACCCGGTCCAGCAGCTGCTCCAGCTTCTGGGTGCGGTCCATCCGCAGACCTGCCAGCAGCGCACCGCCGCCGCCAATGACGGTGACGAGATTCGAGAACAGCTCCCCCGGGTCCGGGGACAGTGCCCATGCACCAAGGATGTCCACGATGTCTGCCACGCTGCTGAACAGAAAAACGGCACCCAGAATGATGCACAGGGTGGTCAGGGTCTTGTGCCAGTTCTTGGCGTTTTTCTGCTCCTCAGTGGGCCCAGCCGGGCCGCAGGCCGGTGCGGCGTCCCGGCGGGGCGGAGCCTGTACCGTGCGTGCTCCCGGCATGGGCGGGGTGCGCGCAGGCTGGATGTTGGTGGGGACACCGTTCCGGGCAGCCATGGCAGCCCGCTCCTCTTTCTCGGCGTTTTGGTCAATGCCCTTCAGGATGAACAGCAGCACCCCCAGAGGGCCGGAGACGGCCAGTGCCAGAAAGATGGCAATGGTGGGGATTTTGGCAAAATAGTGCTTTTTTGGCTCCATGAAACAGAGCTCCTTTCCCAGACAGCTCAAAAATAAAAGACCGTGTTCCACCTTATTATAGCGGAACACGGCCTTTTTGTTAAGGGGGGATTTCAGCGGGGAGTCAGCAGGGGAGTAAGGCTGCTGCTTTCCGGCAGAATCACTTCATCAGGCTGCAAACGGCCTCGGCATAAGCGGCGGGGTCGTCCACAGGCAGACCCTCGATCAGCTGTGCCTGTGCGTACAGCAGGGCGCTGTATTTATTCAGCTTGTCGGTGTCGCCAGCCTCCTGTGCAGCCTTCAGGGCAGCAAACACGGGGTGGTTCACGTTCAGTTCCAGCACCTTGTCGCTCTTCACGCCCTCGCTGCCGGGCTGCTTGGACAGCACCTTCTCCATCTCGAGGGACAGCGGGCCGTCTGCGCTCAGGCAGACAGGATGATCCTTCAGACGGGTGGAGACGCGCACTTCCTTCACCTTGCCGTCCAGCGCGTCCTTCATGGCATCGAACAGCGCCTTATTCTCGGCGGTGGCATCCTCGGCGGCTTTCTTCTCTTCTTCGGTCTCCAGACCCAGATCGCCGCTGTTGACGTTCTTGAACTCTACGGTGCCGTCCTTGCCCTCGGCGTCCTTGCGGGGATAGGTGCGCAGGATCTGCAGGCAGAACTCGTCCACATCCTCGGTCAGCAGCAGCACGTCAAAGCCCTTGTCCAGCACAAGCTCTGCGGCGGGCAGCTTTGCCAGACGGTCGGCAGAGTCGCCTGCGGCAAAGTAGATGTACTTCTGCTCGGCGGGCATCTTGTCGATGTACTCCTGCAGGGTGACCATCTTCTGCTCCTTGGCAGACCAGAACAGCAGCAGGTCCCGCAGCAGCTCGGCGTGCATGCCGTAGTCGGCGTAGGCACCAAACTTGATCTGACGACCAAACTCCTTCCAGAACGACTCGTACTTTTCACGGTCGTTGGCAAGCATGGCGTGCAGCTCGTTTTTGATCTTCTTTTCCAGTGCATTGCGGATCAGCTTGAGCTGGTTGTCCTTCTGCAGCATCTCACGGCTGATGTTCAGGCTCAGGTCCTGACTGTCCACGATGCCCTTGACGAAGCTGAAGTAGTCGGGCAGCAGGTCGGCGCACTTTTCCATGATCAGCACGCCGGAAGCGTACAGGGCCAGACCCTTCTCGTACTCCTTGGTGTAGAAGTCGTAGGGGCGGTGGCTGGGCACGAACAGCAGGGCGTTGTAGTTGGCAGTGCCCTCGGTGCGGCTGACGATGACCCGGGCGGGGTCGGCGTAGTCGCCGAACTTGTCTTTGTAGAAGCTGTTATACTCCTCATCGGTCACTTCGCTCTTCTGCTTTTTCCAGATGGGGACCATGCTGTTCAGGGTCTCCAGCTCGGTGTAGGTCTCCCACTCCGGCTTGTAGTCCTCGGGCTTGGGGTCCGGCTCCGGCTTCTGACGGCTCTTTTCACGCTCCATCTGGATGGGGTAGCGCACATAGTCGCTGTACTTCTTGACGATGGCAACGATGCCGTATTCATCCAGAAAGTTGTCATAATTGTCGGTGTCGGTGTTCGGCTTGATGTGCAGGATGATCTGAGTGCCTGCGGTGTCCTTCTGGGCGGGGGTCATCTCGTAGCCGTCCACGCCGGAGGATTCCCACTGCCATGCTTCGTCCGCGCCATAAGCTTTGGAAATGACGGTGACCTTGTCTGCCACCATGAAGGAGGAGTAGAAGCCCACACCGAACTGACCGATGATGTCGATGTTCTCGTCCTTGTTGTCTTTTTTGAAGTCCAGAGAACCGGAGTGGGCGATGGTGCCCAGATTCTGTTCCAGCTCCTCGCGGGTCATGCCGATGCCGTTATCCTCCACGGTCAGGATGCGGTTTTCCTTGTCGCGGGTGATGAGGATGCGGAAATCGCCCTTGTTCATGCCCACGGAGGTGTCGGTCAGGCTCTTATAATAAAGCTTGTCGATGGCGTCCGATGCGTTGGAGATCAGCTCCCGCAGGAAAATTTCCTTGTTGGTGTAGATGGAGTTGATCATCATGTCCATCAGTTTTTTGCTTTCAGCCTGAAATTCTTTCTTCGCCATAATGCAAAACCTCTTTTATCTGTATTCAGTGCCGGTGCCCCGGACGGAAAGCCATCACGGAATTGTTAGCACTCATAACTTTCGAGTGCTAATATACACCGGCAGAAAGCAAAAATCAAGGGCTTTCATAAAAAGTTTAAAAATGCTATAATAAACCGCAAAGGATGTGAAGCGGATGTCAAGACAGGGCGATGCAGCCTATGCATATTTTTTAAAAGGATATAACTGCAGCCAGAGCGTGGTGGCGGCGTTTGCGCCCCAGCTTGGACTGACCGAAGAGCTGGCACTACGGCTTTCCTCCGGGTTCGGAGCAGGTATCGGACGGATGCGGGAGGTGTGCGGGGCCTTCTGCGGCGTAGTCACAGTGCTGAGCCTTGTCTACGCCGACCCTGCAGACCCGCAGGACAAGTCCCGCATCTATGCACTGGTGCAGGAAGCGGCACAGCTGTACCGCACCCGCAACGGCGGCGGCAGCATCATTTGCCGGGAGCTGCTGGCAAAGGCGGGCGCAGCCCCCACGGCAGGCGCTGCGGCAGAGGACCGCACCGCGGACTATTACAAAAAGCGGCCCTGTCCGGAGCTGTGCCGCCTTGGCGCGGACCTGTGCGCGGAGTTCATCGCAGCCCACCCGGAGGGACGGCACGGCTTTTACAGGGAGGATGCGTAAATGCGGCTTGAGCAGCTGGAACTGACCGGCGGCGGCACACTGACTGTTTTTCTGCGGGCGTGCACCGACCGGATGCCGGATGCGATGGAGCGCCCGCTGGTGCTTGTGGTGCCCGGCGGGGGCTACAACCACGTCAGCCCCCGGGAGGGGGACCCGGTAGCGCTGCAGTTTGCGGCGGCGGGCTATCACACGGCGGTGCTGGACTACGCCGTTGGCGAAACAGCAAGGGACTACCGGCCCATGCGGCAGCTGGCGCAGGCCATCGGTCTTGTGCGGCAGAATGCAGCCCGGTGGCATGTTCTGCCGGACCGGGTCGCGGTGTGCGGCTTTTCGGCGGGGGGACATCTGGCACTGGCATCGGCAGTGCTGGACATCCCCGGCGAGGCGGCACAGCCCCGGCCGGATGCGTTGATCCTGGGCTACCCGGTGGTGTCGGCAGGGCAGTTTGCCCATCGCGGCAGCTTTGAGCAGCTGGCAGGCAGCACCGATCCGGCTGCGCAGCGGATGTTTACACTGGAGGACAAGATCACCCCCGATGCTCCGCCGGTGTTCGTCTGGCACACCATGGAGGATAAGACCGTGCCGGTGGAGAACACCTTTCTGCTGCTGCAGGCACTGCGGAAGGCAGGGGTGCCGTGCGAGGCGCATCTTTTTGAAAAAGGCATCCACGGCACCAGCATCAGCACCGCAGAGGTGAACGCTGCCAGTGCCCACCGGAACCGCTGGGTGCAGCTGGCGGTGGAGTGGCTGGGCGACACCTTTGCGTGGCATGTCTGAGATAACCAACGGAACACGCAGCTGTGTTGCTTAATATTGTTCGTGCCTACAAAAAATTCACAATTAAACTGTTGACTTGCACAAGCCTTTGGCGTATACTGGTCAGCAGGGACAAACCAGAGAGAAGGAGATCATTATGGTTATGGACCCCACACTGCCGCGCATCTCGGTGCGCGATCTGCTCATGCAGGCATTTCTGACGGGATGGGAGCGCTCGGACAAGAGCACTCCGCAGGACGAATATCTGCAAAGCTCCATTCAGGTCATTGAGATGCTGCAGGTGGAACCGGAAAATCTTTATGCAGAAGAGGGTCTTGGCCTGCCGGACGGCGAAGAAGTGGACCATCTGGACGACTGGCTCCGCGCGGACGGACAGTGGCTGTACTACGGAGTGGAAGCGGAAAACTTCTTCCTCATCCAGTGGTATCCGGACAAAGCCTCTGCCATGGAAAAGCTGGCCCAGCTGGAGCAGCTGGGGGATGGCAAACAGTATCTGGTGGATATGGCGCTCCGGCGCGAAAATCCCTCCTGTGCCGAAAACTTTGGCAATTCCAACCCGGTGCAACTCCGCTCCTGAACCAGTGTTTTTGTGTTGAAAGGATTTTTTTGCCCATGCAGCTTTCTGTTACGGAACGCGAACGGCTTCATGCCATTCTTGAAAAATACGACCGCAACCCTCAGGTGCAGCAGATGCGGGAATTCATCCAACACGGCGATGTGACCACCTATCAGCACTGCAAGAACGTGGTGCTGGTGAGCTGCTGGCTCAATCACCGGCTGCACCTGGGTGCGGACGAGACATCGCTGGCAGTCGGTGCTTTCCTGCACGATTTTTATCTGTATGACTGGCACAAAAAAGGCACCTTTCACGGCATCCGCCGCCTGTTTGAGATGCACGGCTTTTCCCACCCGGGTCATGCCTGCGTCAATGCAGAGCGGGTGTTCGGCATCACCAAAAAAGAGCAGAGCATCATTTCCAGCCACATGTGGCCCTTGACCTTCCGGCATGTGCCCACCTGCCGCGAGGCGGTCATCGTTTGTTTGGCAGACAAATACTGTGCTGTGGTGGAGAGCATGTTCCAGCGCAGCCGCGTTGCTGCCGCCAAAAATGCCGATGGCGAATACGATGAGTGGTAAAACAGGATCATAGAAAACTCAAAAAGGAGCCGCTGCACCTGATAAAAGTGCAGCGGCTCCTTTTGCATTGGCTGAAGGCTTAAACAAAAGATGCAGATCCCATTTTTACAGTTTTTTGAACCCCTCCGGTTCATCGGCAGCTGTGCGGCGTTCCATTAAAAAGGTGTCCAGCCAGCGTCCGTGGCAGTCCCGGGCAATGCGCTCCCGGCGGCCCACCACCCGGAAACCGCACTTGGTGTGCAGCGCGCGGCTGGCGTTGTTGTCCTGCAAAACCGTGGACTGCAATGTCCAGTACCCTGCCTGCTCGGCCTGACGGCACAGGGCAGTGAGCAGGCGATACCCAAGGCCACGGCCTCGGAACTGCTCGCCAATGTAGATGCTTACCTCGGCTACGCCCCGGTAGCACCAGCGGGGGTCCACCCGGTGCAGGGCCGCCCAGCCCGCCAGCACGCCGTCCGCCAGCAGAACCAGACGGCATTCCCTTGTGTGGGAGGCGTCCCATGCGGCGTAGGGAGGACAGTCGGTCTGGAAGGTGGCGTGCTCGGTGGCGATCCCCTCCAGATAGATCCTGGAAACATCGTTCCAGTCTTCCGGCTCCATGGGCCGGATGATAATCTCACTCATACTTCTTTTCCCGGCAGACGGACGGGACCGTCTGCTCCCTCTGATCCCAACGAATAGATTCAGTATAACAGAATTTTTGCTGCGGTACAAGCGACGGACTGCACAGAATTGTTTTGACATCGAAAGGGTTTGTGATACAATAAATGTTGTACAACAACCGGCTGAGTGCTCGGCTGGACAAATGGAGGTCAAACAATTATGAAAAAGTTCCTCACGGCGGCATTTGCACTGTGCATGACAGTGTGCATGTCGCTGGCGGCTTTGGCTGCCGAACCCGGAGAGGCGAACATCACGGCGCAGACGACGATCCGGGAGCTGCGCGCTAACCCTGCCATTCAGGGTTCCGGGTACTACACCTATTGCAATGAGTGGTCCGAGACGGACACCCGCTATCTGGACAATACGCTGGAAAGCTATGTGGGCGGGGCAATGGCAGACGATGCCGCCGAGGGCCTGAATCTGGTGGTGGAAAACTACAACAACGGCGTGCAGGTCACATGGCAGGTCTACAGCCCGGAACAGATCGCGCAGGAGCCGGTGCTGGGCAAGGTGCAGCTGTACTACTACCCGGCAAAGACCCCGAACGCAAAGTTTGCTGTGGTCCTGTCGGGCAACGGCGGCGCTACCACCTCGGAGATCGGCGAGGGCGCGTCCGCGGCGTATCAGCTGCATGAGGCTGGATACGCGGCTTTTGTGCTGCGCTACCGCTCCTTTCTGAACGGTTCCGACAACGCGCCGCTGAAGGATCTGGGCAGCGCGGTGAAGTTTGTGGAGGACCACGCAGAGCAGTTCGGCGTGCAAAAAGAAAACTATGCGCTGGTGGGCTTTTCCTCCGGCGGACAGATCTGCGGCCTGTTTGGTTCCGACCGCCCCTATGGCTACAAAGCCTATGGCGTCCCGCAGCCTGCGGCACTGCTGCTGGGATACCCCATCAACGACTTTGCAGAGGTCAAGCCGGTGTATCACATCCTGATGGACCCGCTGGACGTTGATTGGCGCTACTACTGGACCAATCTGTCCTATGTGGTGAACGAAAACTATACCCCCATCTTCTTCTGGAACGGAAAAAACGATGTGTTCTACAAGCGGATGGGCTACTGTCTGCAGGCACCGCCGCTGAAGCGGGCACTGGAAAAGTACAATGTGCCCTTTGAGTACCATGAGTATGAGGATGCACCCCATGTCAGCGGTACCGGCAAGGGCACCGATGCCGAGGGTTGGGTGGAGCTGGCTTTCGCATTCTGGGAAGCACAGTGCAAATAAAACGTGTGAACGAGGAGAAATGTTGATGAAGAAAAATGTTTTTGCGGCGCTGATCAGCGTCTGTCTGCTGCTGGTGATGCTGCCGGCAGCGCTGGCGGCGGAATATGGCGAGGCCAACATCACGCCCCAGACCACCATGCGGGAGATCCGGCAAAACCCCAGCATCGCAGGGTCGGGGATCTTTACCTTTGGCAATGCCGATGACCAAATCGACCTGCTGCGGCTTCGCTTTCAGAACGAGACCCTGACCGAGTATGTGGGACAGGAACAGGCGGAAGACTGTGCGGCGGCCCTGAACATGGTGGTGGAAAATTACAACGCCGGCCGGCAGGTGACCTACAAGATCTACACCGATGAGGAGATCGCTGCCGTACCGTCCCGGGCATCGGCAGAGCTGTATTATTTCCCCGCTGAGCAGGCAAACGCAAAATATGCGGTGGTACTGGGCGGCAACATTGCCTTTACAAGCGGAGAGCTGCGGGAGGGCATGGCAACGGCGGCACAACTGCATGAGCTGGGCTATGCAGCGTTTGTGCTGCGCTACCGCACCTGGATGGACACGAGCGACAACGCACCTCTGGAGGATCTGGCGCGGGCTGTGGCGTACATCACGGCCCATGCGGACGAGCTTGGTGTGCAGGCGGAGGACTACGCGCTGGTGGGCTATTCTTCCGGCGGACAGATCGAAGGCGTATTTGCAAACCGCAAGCGGGGGTATTCCAAGTATCAGGTGGCGAAGCCTGCAGTCCTTCTGCTGGGGTATTCGGTTTCCAACACGTCCGTAATGAAGCCGGTGTATCACGGTCTGTACGACCTTGGTACCTATGATTGGCGCTATTACTGGACCTCTTTGGACAAGGCAGTGGAGGAGGGATACCCTCCGGTGTACTTCTGGCGAGGAAACGATGACACCATGCTGGGACCGGCATGTATGCCCGGTCAGTACGATGACTTTGAGAAGGCCCTGCAGGCCTGCAATGTTCCGTATGAGCGGGTCACCTATGACCACGCACCCCACTGCATCGGAACCGGCAAGGGCACCGATGCCGAGGGCTGGGTGCAGCGGGCCGCAGCCTTCTGGGAGGAGCAGACAAAAACGGCATAAAACGAACGTGACCCGGGCTTTTGCGGAAGCATGGCCCGGGTCGTGTGATGAAAAGGAGACGATCCCATGGAAGTTCTGGCATTCATTTATACGTTTCTGCTGGTGGCGATCTGCCTGATGCTGGCGCTTTTGCTGTACCGCACGGCAAAGCCTGCCGGGCGGGAGGATACAGCCCTGAAAGACTGGCTCTGCCAGCAGCTGGAAGCACAGCAGCGGCAGATGAACGCAAAACTTGCAGAGATGTCCCGGCAGGACCTTGCAGCCATGGGTCAGATCAGCCAGACCTTGCAAACGGCGGTTCAGGGCATGAGCAGTACCCTGACGGCAGGGCAGAACGCCCAGCAGCAGACCATGGAGCAGCGGCTGCAGGGACTGGAAGCTTCCAATGCCCGCAAACTGGAGGAGATGCGCAAAGCGCTGGCAGACGGACTTTCCGCCATGCAGAAGGAGAACGCCCAGAAGCTGGATGAGATCCGGCATACAGTGGACGAACAGCTGCAGGATGCCCTGCAAAAGCGGGTGACGGAAAGCTTCAAGGCGGTCAACGACCAGCTGGAACAGGTGTACAAGGGGCTGGGCGAGATGCAGAACCTTGCCGCCGATGTGGGCGGACTGAAGCAGGTGCTCTCCGGTGTCAAGACCCGCGGCATTCTGGGCGAGATCCAGCTGGGGGCCATTCTGGAGGAGATCCTTGCCCCGGAGCAGTATGACACCAATGTGGCCACCATCCCCGGCAGCACCCAGCGGGTGGAGTATGCCATCCGGATGCCCGGTGCAGACGGCGGCACGGTCTGGCTGCCCATCGACTCCAAGTTCCCCGGCGATACCTACGCCCACCTGCAGGACGCGCTGGCCTCCGGCGATGCGCAGGCAGTGGAAAACGCCCGTCATGCGCTGGAACTGGTGCTGCGCAGCGAGGCCAAAGATATCCGGGAAAAGTATGTGGAGCCGCCTTACACCACCGCCTTCGGCATTCTGTTTCTGCCGTTTGAGGGCCTGTATGCCGAGGTGGTCAACGCCGGTCTGCTGGAAGTATTGCAGCGGGACTATCAGGTGAACATCGCAGGTCCCAGCACCATGGCGGCACTGCTCAACAGCCTGCAGATGGGCTTCAAGACCCTTGCCATCCAGAAGCGCTCCGGCGAGGTGTGGCAGCTGCTGGGCGCTGTCAAGACCGAGTTTGACAAGTTCGGGCAGGGGCTGTCCAAGATGCAGCAGCGCCTGCGCCAGACCGATGAAGAGCTGGACAACCTCATCGGGGTGCGCAGCCGCGCCATCAGCCGCAAGCTGCGGGCGGTGCAGACGATGGATGAGGGCACGGCTGCTGCTTTGCTGGAACTGGACAATGAGCCGGGCAGACCGGTGGCGGCACGCCTGCCGGAGAATGAGAATGGAGAAGAGCTTTGATGTGCAGAATATCCTTGCGGTTTTTCTGACAATGTGATATGATAGGAACTGTTCTCAGAAACAACCGCCGCAGAAAGGCGGCACTGTATAAAATCATAAAAGGAGACCGAGCGTTATGAGCGTAAACAAGATCAGCGAAGCCATTCTGGGCGTTGGTGTGGATGATACTACCATCGACCTGTTTGAGAGCCAGTATCCGGTGCCCACCGGCGTCAGCTACAATTCCTACGTCATTCTGGATGACAAGACCGCCGTTCTGGACACGGTGGATGCCCGCGCCACCGAACCGTGGCTGGAAAACCTGACCGAAGCTCTGGCAGACCGCAAGCCGGATTATCTGGTGGTCTCCCACATGGAGCCGGATCACGGTGCCAACATTGCAAAACTGGCGGCACGCTACCCGGAGATGCAGGTGGTGGGCAACGCAAAGACCTTCCTGTACATGGACCAGTTCTTTGGTGCCGATGCCGTGGCAAAGGAGCGCCGCGTGGTGGTGAAGGACGGGGAGAGTCTGAGCCTTGGCAGCCACACTCTGACCTTCGTTTTCGCCCCCATGGTGCACTGGCCGGAGGTCATGGTCAGCTACGAGAGCAGTGAGAAGGTGCTGTTCTCTGCCGATGGCTTTGGACGCTTTGGCGCGGTGGCAAAGTTTGACAAAAACGCCGACTGGGCCAGCGAGGCCCGCCGCTACTACCTGAACATCGTTGGCAAATACGGCCCGCAGGTGCAGGCCCTGCTGAAAAAGGCGGCTGCACTGGACATCCGGACCATCTGCCCGCTGCATGGCCCGGTGCTGACCGGGGAGCTGGGCAAGTATCTGAACTACTACGACATCTGGTCCAGCTACAAGGCCGAGGAGCCGGAAAAGATCCTGGTGGCCAGCGCTTCCATCCACGGACACACCCGCGCCGCTGCGCACACCATGGCCGAGAAGCTGCGTGCACAGGGCGCAAAGGTGGTGGAGATGGATCTGACCCGCACCGATGTGTCCTATGCTGTCACCGAGGCATTCCGCTGCGGCAAGATCGTGCTGGCCTGCGCCACTTACGATGGCTTCCTCTTCCCGCCGATGGAAAATCTGCTGACCCACCTCAAGACCAAGAGCTTCCAGAACCGCACCGTGGGCCTGATGGAAAACGGCACATGGGCACCCATGGCAGCCAAGCTCATGCGCGCCGAGCTGGAAGGCATGAAGAACATCACGGTCTGTGAAAACGTGGTCACCATCCGCTCTGCCACCAATGCCGCCGCCGAAGCTCAGATGGACGCTCTGGCAGCGGAACTGGCAGCAAAGTGACCCTGCGGGAAAAAAGACTGCCCGCATCGCTTGCAAACCGCCGCAAAATGTGGTAACATAACACTTGGTTATCATATTATCAAACGCAGCGACGGAGAGAGTAGGCGCTGTCTGCACGGCAAAGAGAGAAGCTTCACCGGCTGAAAGGGCTTCCATGTGCGGCAGAGGCTGAAGTTCGCTCCCGAGCGGTCTGCGCGAACGATGCACAGCGCATCTATTAGCACAGAACGGTTGCGCCCCGTTACGGCGTTTGAGCGCCGTCTGCCCTAGTGCAGACGGAAACCGGGTGGTACCGCGGAGCAGAAAAATTGCAGCTTCGTCCCTTTTGCCTGAGCAGTCGGGCAAGGGGGACGGAGCTTTTTTGTTATACTCCGCTCCATGAACACAACGAATAAAGGAGAGAACATCCATGCAAGCAATGATCGACGAGCTGGCAAAGCAGGCGGCGGAAAGCCTTGGCCGGGTGTCCGGCAAGGAGACGCTGGCATCCTTCTGGCAGGAATACCTTAGCAAAAACGGCAAGATCCCTGCCCTGATGAAGAATCTGCGCACCGTTGCGCCGGAAGAGCGTCCTGCCATGGGCAAGATCATCAATGAACTCAAGGCAAAGGTACAGGCAGACTACGATGCCGCCGCAGAACAGGTGAAGCAGGCAGAGCTTGCTGCCCGCAACGCCGCAGAGACGGTGGATATCACTCTGCCCGCCAAGACCCGCCCCATGGGCGGCCTGCACCCGCTGACCTTGATCACCAACCAGATCATCGACGTGTTCTCCGGCATGGGCTTTTCGGTGGGCACCTTCCCGGAGATCGAGGACGATGACCACAACTTTACCCGCCTGAACGTGCCCAAGGATCACCCGGCACGCGACATGCAGGACACCTTCTACCTGTCGGAGGAGTTCCTGCTGCGCACCCAGACTTCCGGCGGCCAGATCCGCACCATGGACGTTCAGAAGCCGCCCATCAAGATCCTGATGCCCGGCCGTGTGTTCCGCTCCGACTCGGACGCTACCCACAGCCCCATGTTCCACCAGATGGAAGGTCTGGTCGTGGACAAGGGCATCACCCTGGGCGACCTGCAGGGCGCACTGAACACCTTTGTGCAGAAGCTGTTCGGTGCCGACACCCGCACCCGCCTGCGTCCTTCTTACTTCCCGTTCACCGAGCCCAGCGTGGAGGTGGACGTGAGCTGCTTTGAGTGCCACGGCAAGGGCTGCCCCCTGTGCAAGCACACCGGCTGGATCGAGGTGCTGGGCGGCGGCGTTGTCAACCGCAAGGTGCTGGAAAACTGCAACATCGACCCGGACGAGTACTCCGGTTTTGCCTTCGGCATCGGCATCGAGCGTATCGCCATGCTGAAGTACGGCATCAACAACATTGGTCTGATGTTCGAGAACAATCTGCAGTTCCTCAAGCAGTTCCACGAATAAGAGGGGAGAGAACAAACAATGAAAGTACCTTTCAGCTGGTTAAAAGAATTCGTTGATATCGATGTTACCGCACAGGAACTGGAGGAGAAGCTGTTCTCCTGCGGTTTCGAGGTGGAAGAGCTCATCCCGCTGGATGCCGGCATCAGCAAGGTGGTCGTCGGCAAGATCGTGGAGATGGAAAAGCAGGAGGGCACCCACCTGACCAAGTGTGTGGTGGACTGCGGCGCTTACGGTCACGACATCCGCATCAGCACCGGTGCTGCCAACATGAAGCTTGGCGATTGCGTGCCTGCCGCACTGGATGGCTCCACCCTGCCCGGCGGCATCACCATCAAGGCCCGCAAGATGCAGGGCGTGGAGTCCAACGGTATGCTGTGCTCCGGCGCAGAGCTGGGTCTGAACGATGACCTGTTCCCGGGTTCTGAGGTCTACGGCCTGCTCATTCTGCCCGAGGACTCTGTCCCCGGCACCGACATCGCCCCCGTGGTGGGTCTGGATGACTACATCTTTGATATCTCCATCACCGCCAACCGCCCGGACTGCCAGTCCGTTCTGGGCATTGCCCGCGAGGTGGCTGCGGTTCTGGGTAAGCCCCTGCACATGCCTGCCATGGACTACAAGGCGGTCTGCGAGCCGGATGCTCCCATCACCGTCAAGGTGGAGGCACCGGAGCTGTGCCCCCGCTATATGGCACACTATGTCCGCAACATCCGCATGGGTGAGTCTCCCCGCTGGATGAAACGTCATCTGGCGCTGTGCGGTCTGCGTTCCATCAGCAACGTGGTGGATATCACCAACCACACCCTGCTGGAGATGGGGCAGCCCATGCACGCCTTTGACCTGAACAAGGTCGCCGGCCGCACCATTGATGTGCGCCGCGCCCACGAGGGCGAAAAAATCGTCACGCTGGACGAGAAGGAATTTACGCTGAACCCCAACAATCTGGTCATCTGCGACGCCGAAAAGCCGGTGGCACTGGCCGGTATCATGGGCGGCGCAAACTCCGGCATGGACGAGAACACCACCAGTCTGCTGTTCGAGTGCGCTACCTTTGCCCGCGACTGCGTCCGCAAGACCAGCCGTGCACTGGGCCAGAACAGTGATTCCTCCGCCCGCTACGAAAAGGGCGTGGACCGCTATTCTCCGCAGCTGGGTCTGGCACGCGCCCTGCACCTGATCCAGCAGCTGGACTGCGGTGATATCACCACGCTGGAATACGACCTGACCGACGGCCGCCCGCTGGAGCGCAAGCACATCGTCACCACCCCGGCAAAGATCTGCGGCGTGCTGGGCATCACCGTGCCCGACCAGACCATGATCGACATCCTGCAGCGTCTGGAGTTCACCGTGGACGTGCAGGCCGACGGCAGCTGGGATGTGTCTGCACCGCTGTACCGCGATGACGTGGAAGGCTTCCCGGATCTGGCCGAGGAGGTCATCCGTGAGTACGGTTACGACCATATCGTGCCGACCTTCCTGAACACTGCCTCTGTCACCAACGGCGGCCTGAACTACGACCAGAAGCAGCAGCTCAAGACCAAGCGTCTGCTGGCTGCACAGGGCTTCTACGAGGCCTCCACGCTGGCCTTCTACTCCAATACCGAGCTGGATATGCTGCATATCCCCGCCGAGGACGATGCCCGCAAGGCCATCCGCATCCTGAACCCCATCAGCGAGAACCTGTCCATCATGCGCACTCTGCTGACCCCCTCCATGCTGAACGTCATCGTGGATAACCTGAAAAAGGGCAACACCGAGGGTCGCCTGTTCGAGATGGCACCGGTCTATCTGGCCAAGGAACTGCCCATCAATGAACATCCCCACGAGCGTCAGACCCTCTGCCTCGGCGCCTTCGGCCCCGAGGAGGACTTCTTTACCGTCAAGGGCGCACTGGAAGCACTGGCAGCCGGCTTTGGCCTGACCTTTGATTATCAGCGCGAGACCGCCGCATGGCTGCACCCCGGCATCAGTGCCGCCGTGTACTGCAACGGTAAGCGTCTGGGCGTGTTTGGCAAACTTTCCAATGAGATCAACGCTGAGCTGGAAATCGCCAAGGAGCAGAAGGACAGCCAGAACATCTATCTGGGCGAGCTGGACTATGAGGCTCTGATGTCCTGCGTAGAGGGCGAGCTGCGCTATAAGCCCCTCAGCCCCTATGCACCGGTCAAGCGCGATCTGGCTCTGGTCTGCAACGAGGCTGTGTCCTGCGGCGAGATCGAGGAGACCATCCGCAAGGCCAGCCCGCTGGTCAGCGAGGTCAAGCTGTTCGATATCTATCGCGGCGCAAATCTGGGCGAGGGCAAAAAGAGCATGGCCTTCAGCCTGTCCCTGTCTGACCCCAAGAAAGAAGTTTCCACCGAGGAAGTGGAGCGCGTGGTCAAGAAGATCCTTGGCAACCTGAAGTTCAAACTGGGCATCGAGATCCGCTGAGCATATTATATAAGTAATTATATATAGACTAAAGGCCGTCTGTGCAGTGCATGGACGGCCTTTTTGTATGGGGAAGAGGAAATGAACACAATATAAGTGAAGCAAACGCAATTTTCTTTTAAAAAAGATGTCAAAAAGTGTTGACAAGCGCACCGGGGTGTGGTATTATACTTGAGCGCCAAGCGCTGAGACAAAAGAATGACTTCTGAAGCCTCAGCGGGAAGCCTTTGAAAAGAACCAATAGACGCTGAAAACAACAGCTGACGCTGAGAAGTTGGAAGCGATCCACGTTCAGAAAGTTCAAAAGATTCCGAAAAAAGAGCTTGACAAAAAAACGCTTCTGTGGTAAAATAATCAAGTCGTCAGCCGCAAGGCTGAGGCGCACAGGACCTTGAAAATTGAACAATATCGAAAAACTTGTAAGGAACCTTTATG
>CAKSWU010000017.1 GCA_934513205.1 uncultured Faecalibacterium sp.
CGTAACGCATGGAAGATCCCCGAGCTTAAAAATCGTCTCCTGTTCACGCTGGCGATCCTCGTGGTGTACCGTCTGGGTTGTGCCATCCCCGTTCCGTTCGTTTCCGGCTCTGCGCTGACGCAGATGTTTGCAAACGGCGACATGCTCTCCTATCTGAACATGATGAGCGGCGGTGCACTGGCCCGTTGCACGCTCTTCGCGTTAGGTGTGACACCCTATATCAACGCCTCCATTATTGTGCAGCTGCTGACTGTGGCGATTCCTGCGCTGGAAAACCTGGCAAAGGAAGCCGATGGTCAGCAGAAGCTGCAGCAGATCAACCGGTATGTCGGTGGCGTGATCGCTCTGATCATGGGCATCGGCTACTACTTCGTGATCCGCAATATGGGCGCACTGAAGTACCCCACCGGCGCAGAGAACATCTTCGCCGCAGTGGTCATCATCGCTACCTTTGTGGCTGGCGCACAGCTGATCACATGGTGTGGTGAGCAGATTGATGATAAGGGCATCGGCAACGGTGTCTCCCTGATCATCTTCGCATCCATCGTTTCCAACTGGTCCTCGCTGTACACCTCTGTCACGGGTCTGTTGACTCAGGCGGCGTCCGGCAAGCCCCAGTACTATGTGTTCCTGCCCCTGCTGATCGTTCTGGCACTGGTGGCGGTCGTCTTTGTTGTCATTATGACCAACGCAGAGCGCCGCATCACCATTCAGTACGCAAAGCGTGTGGTGGGCCGCAAACAGATGGGCGGTCAGAACAGCTATCTGCCCCTGAAGCTGAACATGAGCGGCGTCATGCCCATCATCTTTGCTTCGGCGCTGGTGTCCATTCCGGGCACCATCGGCAGCTTCCTGCAGATCGACCAGCAGGCACATCCGGTGTGGTACGCATTCTTCCACACCTTCAACTACACCTCCTGGCTGTACGTTGTGATCTACCTGCTGCTGATCCTGGCCTTCAACTACTTCTATGTGGCCATTCAGTACAACCCCGTTGAGATCGCCAACAATCTGCGCCGCAACAACGGCTCGATCCCCGGCTTCCGTCCCGGCAAGCCGACCAGCGATTTCATCACCCGCACCCTGAACAAGATCACCCTCATCGGTGCCATCTTCCTGGCTGCGGTGGCTGTGCTGCCGATCATTCTGGGCAACCTGACCGGTATGAGCATCCAGCTGGGCGGTACCAGCCTGCTGATCGTGGTGGGTGTGGCACTTGATACCACCCGCAGCCTCGATAGCTTTATGACGATGCGCAACCACAAGGGTTTCCTTGGCTGATCTGAAACAATAAAGATGTAAGAAAGCACTGGAAAGGAGAGTACGCTCGCACTTTTCAGTGCTTTTTTGCTTTTTTGCAAAGGACGTCTTGAAACTTTACAAGAAAGAAAGGAAGCGATCCTATGAATCTGATCCTGTTGGGCGCGCCCGGTGCCGGCAAAGGCACGCAGGCCGAGATCATCTGCGCTAAGCTGAACATCCCCTCCATCAGCACCGGCAACATCCTGCGCGCCGCTGTCAAGGACGGCACCGAGATGGGCCTGAAGGCCAAGAGCTACATGGACGCCGGCGCACTGGTGCCCGATGAAGTCATCATCGGCATTCTGAAGGAGCGTCTGGCACAGGCAGACTGCGCCAATGGCTTCATTCTGGACGGCGTGCCCCGCACCATCGCGCAGGCCGAGGCCATCGAGACCATGGGCATCCGCATCGACAAGGTGCTGGAGCTGCAGGTGGAGGACAACGTCATCGTGGAGCGCATGAGCGGCCGCCGCGTCTGCGAGAAGTGCGGTGCAAGCTACCACATCCTGAACAAGAAGAGCAAGGTGGAGGGCGTCTGCGACCTGTGCGGCGGCAAGACTGTCATCCGCAAGGACGACCAGCCCGCAACCGTGCTGGATCGTCTGAAAGCCTACCATGAGCAGACCGAGCCGCTGGTGGAGTTCTACCGCACCCGCGGCAAGCTGGCAGAGATCAAGTTCTGCCCCTCCATCGAGGAGACTACGGCTGAAGTCATGAAGGCTTTGGAGGCATAAGCGTGATTCAGATCAAAAATGCAAAAGAGCTGGACGGTATGCGCCGGGCAAACGCCCTGAGCGCAGCTGCCCTGAAGTACGGCGGAGAGCACATCGAAGCAGGCATGACCACTTGGGAGCTGGACAAGCTGATCTACGACTTCATCGTGAAGCACGGCGGCATCCCCAACTTCAAGGGTCTGTACGGTTTTCCCGGCACAGCCTGCATCAGCCTGAACGATACCGTCATCCACGGCATCCCCTCTCATGATATCGTCATCCGCCCGGGTGACATCGTGAGCATCGACACCGGTGCCAAGGTGGACGGCTTCAACGGCGACAACGCCTGCACCTACGCGGTGGGCAAGGTGGACCTGGAAGCCCAGCGCCTGCTGGAGGTGACCAAGGCTTCTCTGTACAAGGGCATCGAGCAGGCCGTGGCAGGCAACCGCATCGGCGATATCGGCTACGCCGTGCAGAGCTACTGCGAGGACGCGGGTTTCTCTGTGGTGCGTGACTTTGTGGGTCACGGCACCGGCAAGGAGCTGCACGAGGACCCCGAGGTGCCCAACTATGGGCATCAGGGGCGCGGACCCCGGCTGGTGCCCGGCATGACCATCGCTATCGAGCCGATGATCTGTCAGGGCGACTACAAGATCAAGCAGCTCAGCGATGGCTGGACGGTCAAGACCAAGGACGGCGGGCTGGCTGCCCACTTTGAGCACTCCATCGCCATCCTGAAGGACCACACCGAGATCATGACCCGCTTCTGGGATGACCCGGACTTTGACCCGGCCACCTTCCGCCTGAAGTAAGCACCCTTTAGAAAAGAGCCGCTGCACAGATGATGTGCGGCGGCTTCTTTCTCTTCTCACTCCTGCAATTTGTGCATTTCTGACAAGTTTTCGTGAAAAAGTTTCACCTTCGCGGTGGAGAAATGCGAAAGCTGGACGGGACAGGAAAGATGCTTTTCTCAAAAGAAATTTTTATCGGAAATACGGAAAAAACCTCTTGCAAATTGACAACAAAAGGTGTATAATTTATAAATGGCTGTGGAAGCCAGATACTTCCTCGGCGGGCGGGATCTTTCTACCCGTTTTGCGGATTTTGTGCCGCAGGAGATGAAGTATGTGGCGATCATCGCCGCCTGTCCGTCTGTGGACCGGAACCGGAACGATGAAACACCGAAGCGGCAAGCTGCTGAAAATCGGGCGCAGGCACGATGGATGCAGTGCTTTCGGGGCTTCAAAGCAACGGCGAAGGGCCAGATTTAACGACAAACTGAGCAGATCCAATGAGGAGGCAAATAGCTTGTCTAAGGAAGACGTTATCGAGATCGAAGGCATTGTGCGTGAAGCCATGCCCAACGCCATCTTTAAGGTGGAAATGTTGAGCGAGGATAAGAACACCGGGAAGCTCACTCCCAGCGGTCACATCCTCTTAGCGCACATCTCCGGCAAGCTGCGGACCAATTTCATCCGTATCCTGCCCGGGGACAAGGTAACCGTGGAAATGTCGCCCTATGATCTTTCTAAGGGCCGCATCACCTGGCGCTCCAAATAAGCGCCAGGGTATCAACCAAAAGGAGGTTCAACATCATGAAGGTCAAGCCTTCCGTGAAACCCATCTGCGAAAAGTGCAAGGTCATCCGCCGCAAAGGCCGCGTGATGGTCATCTGCCAGAACCCCAAGCATAAGCAGCGCCAGGGCTAATTCGGGCGCCTGGGGGTCAAGTGCGTAGAGTCCCGGCGCAGACCCCGACACTGACATGGGATGATTTTTGGAGGAAACTACTATGGCACGTATTGCCGGCGTTGACCTGCCCCGCGAGAAGCGCGTTCAGGTGGGTCTCACCTACGTTTACGGTATCGGTCAGACCACTGCTAACAAGATCCTGGAAGCAACTGGCATCAACCCCGATACCCGCGTCAAGGACCTGACTCTGGAAGAAGAGGCTAAGATCCGTGACTACATCGATCAGGCTAACATCATCGTTGAGGGCGACCTGCGCCGCAACGTTGCTCTGGACATCAAGCGCCTGGTTGAGATCCAGTCCTTCCGTGGCACCCGCCATCGCAAGAATCTGCCCTGCCGCGGCCAGCGCACCAAGACCAATGCACGTACCTGCAAGGGTCCCAAGCGCACTGTCGCTAACAAGAAGAAGTAAGGAGGATTTGAGAAATGGCAAGTGCAAATAACGCCAAGAAGGGCGCAAATGTCCGCATGAAGCGGAAAGAGCGCAAGAACATTGCTGCTGGTCAGGCTCATATCCAGTCTACCTTCAACAATACTGTTGTTACCATCACCGACCTGCAGGGTAATGCAGTGTCTTGGTGCTCCTCTGGCTCCCTGAACTTCCGCGGCAGCCGCAAGAGCACTCCGTTTGCAGCTCAGTCTGCTGCTGAGACCGCAGCTAAGGTTGCAATCGAGCATGGCATGAAGACTGTTGAAGTCTACGTCAAGGGCCCCGGCGCTGGCCGTGAGTCCGCTATCCGTGCGCTGCAGGCTACCGGCCTGGAAGTCACCCTGATCAAGGACGTGACTCCCATCCCCCACAACGGCTGCCGTCCCCCGAAGCGCCGTCGTGTCTGATCGAAGGAGGAAATTGAATTATGGCAAAGAATACGCAGCCTATCGCAAAGCGTTGCAAGGCCCTGGGCATTTCTCCTGCGGTCATGGGCTATGCAAAGAAGAATACCACCCGCAACTCCAATGGCAACATGCGCAAGAAGCAGTCTGAGTACGCATCTCAGCTGAAGGAAAAGCAGAAGGTCAAGTTCATCTACGGCGTTCTGGAGAAGCAGTTCCACAATGCTTACCTGCGTGCTGAGGCTCGCCCCGGCAAGACCGGTGAGAACCTGCTCCAGATCATGGAGTGCCGTCTGGACAACGTCGTGTTCCGTCTGGGCTTTGCTCAGACCCGCCGCGACGCTCGTCAGCTGGTGTCTCACGCTCACTTCACCGTCAACGGCAAGAAGGTCAACATCCCCTCTTACCAGGTGAAGGCCGGCGATGTGATCGAAGTGCGCGAGTCCAGCCGCAGCTCTGCAAAGTTTGCAAAGCTGACCGGTGCCGAGGCTCCCGTCGTGGCTCTGCCCGCATGGCTGAACCGCGAGACCGGTTCTCTGAAGGGCGTTGTCGCTAAGCTGCCCGAGCGCAGCGATATCGACTACGAAGTCGCAGAGCACCTCATCGTCGAGCTGTACTCCAAGTAATCCATTAAGAAGGCAGTGCCTTCCTGCTGGATGGCACGCTTTCGCATTCTTTTCTTTGAAAGAATTTAATAATGGGCCGGTGGCAACACCGGTTTGACAAGGAGGGCATAGATATGATGGAGATTGAACGTCCCAAGATCGAAACGGCAAGCCTGTCCCCGGACGGTCGCTACGGCAAATTCGTGGCAGAACCTCTGGAGCGTGGCTTTGGCATCACACTGGGCAATAGCCTGCGTCGTGTGCTTCTTTCCTCTCTGCCCGGTGTCGCCGTGACCAGCGTCAAGATTGACGGCGTGGTTCACGAGTTCTCCACCATTGAGGGCGTCAAGGAAGACGTTACCGAAATTGTCCTGAACCTGAAGGGAATCGCTGCAAAGCTGTACACCGAAGGTCCGAAGACAGTGCGTGTTGAGGCAGTCGGCCCCTGTGAGGTCACCGCCGACAACATCAAGCAGGGCGACGACATCGAAATTCTGAACCCTGAGTGGCACATTGCGACCTTGGGCGAGGGTGCCAAGCTCGTTATGGAGCTGACCTTCGACAAGGGCCGCGGCTATGTGCCCGCAGAGCGCAACAAACAGGCTATCATCGAGAAGAATGACATCAACACTCTTCCCGTTGACAGCATTTACACCCCGGTGCTCAAGGTGAATTATAACGTCGAGAGCACCCGTGTTGGACAGGCCATTGACTACGACAAGCTGACCATTGAGGTTTGGACCGATGGCACGATCAACGCACAGGAGGCCGTTTCTCTGGCTGCCCGTGTGCTGACCGAGCACCTGAACCTGTTCGTCAACCTGTCTGACGAGGCCGCCGGCGCCGAGATCATGGTGGAAAAGACCAACGACGACAAGGAGAAGGCTCTGGAGATGACCATCGAAGAGCTGGATCTGAGCGTGCGTTCCTTCAACTGCCTGAAGCGTGCCGGTATCAACACGGTGGAAGATCTGGTCAGCAAGAGCGAGGACGAGATGATGAAGGTCCGCAACCTCGGTCGCAAGAGCCTGGAGGAAGTCATGGCAAAGCTGGACTCCCTGGGCTTCAAGCTGAACACGGATGACGAATAACTAAAATAATTAAGGAGTGAAACGGGATGCCCGGTACCAGAAAGCTCGGTAGAACCAGCGACAGCCGCAACGCTATGATGCGCGCTATGGTTACCTACCTGTTAGAGAATGGCAAGATTGAGACCACTGTCACTCGCGCTAAGGACGTTCGTTCCATGGCCGAGAAGATGATCAGCCTTGGCAAGGCCAGCGACCTGCACACCAAGCGTCAGGTCTACGCCTACATCACCAAGGAAGATGTTGCAAAGAAGCTGTTTGATGAGATCAGCCCCAAGTACGCTGACCGCAACGGCGGCTACACCCGCATCATCAAGATCGGCGCTCGCCGCGGCGACGCTGCCGAGATGGCAGTTCTGGAGCTCGTCTGATCGACTCTGACTGTTTGATACAGTGTTCAAAAGCCCTTTCCCAGCAATGGGAGAGGGCTTTTTTGCGTTTGTGCGGCAGCATTTGCCGCTCTTTGCTGAAAAATTGCCGTGCACCATAAAAAAGTCTTTTCTGCGGACGGAGGATAGGACACATTATAGTCTGCGGCAGACAGGCATCGGCAAGCCCGAACCCGTAAGCACCGCCCCTTTTCTCGTTTTCGGGTGTTGGAATTGCAACCGGACCGTGGTATACTGACAATAGCGTATTCTGGGCAGACACGCCCGATTTTCCACCAAAGGGAGGGGCAAGGCATGAAAAAGATCCGGCAGTTTTGCGCGGCGCTGGTCTGCGCGGCGCTCTGTCTGCTGCTGACCGGCTGCGACCTTCTGCCCGACGAGCGCATTCAGGTGGAAGAGCTGCTCCGGGCACCCCGGCTCTCCGGCGATTACGGCGACGTGCAGACCGCCCTGAACGACTGGCTGGAGGAAAGCGCCCAGCTGAAATACCCCATGCAGGGGGAGCTGCTCTCTCCCTTCCTGCTGCAGGATCTGGACGGCGATGGGCAGCAGGACGCGGCGGTGCTGTACACCACGGCCCGCAGCTCCAACGTCTGCATCGCCATCCTGCAAAAGGATGCTGCCGGCGTCTGGAAGGTGCATCAGAGCGTGGAGGGCCTGTCCGACACGGTGGAAAGCGTCAGCCTTGCCCGGCTGCAGCCCGGCGGGGCAGCGCAGCTGGTGGTGGGCTATCTGTCGGCGCAGGGCGACCACTATCTGGCGGTCTACGCCTATGAGAACGAGCAGCTGACCATCATTCTGGAACAGCAGTACCAGCAGTATCTGGTGGAGAATATCACCGGCGGCGGCAGTCAGGACCTGATCCTGATGTCCACGCTGGAGGACGGCGGTGTGCAGATCGAGCTGCTGACCGTGGACCGGGAAGGCGCGTTTCAGCAGGTAGCCGTCATGGGCCTGTCCGCCAACCGTTTCTCCGGCTGCGCCTCGGTAGCGGCGGGCATGGGAGCGGACGGCAGGCACTATCTGGTGCTGGACGGCTGGACCGGCATCTCCGGCAACAATCTGGCATCGGTGCTGCTCTGCTTTGACGAGGAGACCCAGCAGATGGTGCCGGCGGCGCAGATCAGCACCGAACGGCTGTACAACGCATCCCTGCGCAATGTGCCCACGCTGGTCAGTCAGGATCTGGACGATGACGGCATCGTGGAGATCCCCACCCAGCCGGACGAGGCGGGTCTGCTGAACCTCAGCCAGAGCCGCCGCATGGATTTCATCGTCTGGATGGACTACACCAGCCCGGAGCCGGAAAAGAGCTTTGGTCTGCTGGACGAGGAGACCAACTGCTACATCGAGCTGCCGATGGAGTGGAAGGGCAACCTGAAACTGACCGACAGCGAACAGTACGACGGTGCCGTGGAGCTGCGCACCGTGGACGAGGATCAGCCGGTGATGACGCTGCGGCTGGCGCGCACCACCTCCAGCTCCAAGGGCTGGGTCCGTCTGGGCGTGGTGGCGTCCCGTCCGTGGCAGGCAAAACTGGCAGAGGATGTGGAGCTTGACAAGGAATACAGCCTGTCCAAGGCATTGCATCTGCTCAACTGATAGAACGGAGGAACGTTATATGCTGCGTGTGCTTGTGGTGGAAGACGAAGCCAATATCCGGGAGATGATCGCGCTGAACCTGCGCCTTGCGGGCATGGAGGCGGTGGAAGCCGAGAGCGCCGAAGCCGCCCTGCCGCTGCTGGAGCAAAAGCCGGGCTGTGACGCCGCCATTCTGGATGTGATGCTGCCGGGCATGAACGGCTTTTCGCTGTGCGAGACCATCCGCCGCACCGACCAGAAGATCGGCATCATCATCCTCAGCGCCAAAGGACAGGAGCAGGACAAGATCCGGGGCCTGTCCATCGGTGCCGATGATTACATGACCAAGCCCTTCAGCGTCAGCGAACTGCTGGCGCGTGTGGAAGCGCTTTGCCGCCGGGTCAGCCGCACCATCGCCCGGGAAGAGAAAGCCGAAGACCCCTCGTCCGGGATGCTGACCAGCGGGGACTTTGTGCTGGACGAGAACCGCCGCGTGCTGCTGAAGGCCGGTCAGCCCATCGAGCTGACGCAGGTGGAGTTTCAGATCATGGAACTGTTCTTCCACAACCCCGGCATTGCGCTGGTGCGCGAAAAGATCCTGAAAGGGGTCTGGGGCGAGAACTATTTCGGTGACGTGAAGATCGTGGACGTGAACATCCGCCGTCTGCGCATGAAGGTGGAGGACGAGCCCAGCAAACCCGCCCACATCCTCACCGTCTGGGGCTACGGCTACCGCTGGGAGGAGTAAGTCTTTCCCCTGCTGCGGCGGCAGCTGCCGTTTGCCGTCCAAGTCCCTTCCTGTGAAAATGGGACAGCGGAGCGTCCGCAGACGCTCCGCTGTTCCAAAATTAAAAATATTCTTCCGCTGAGATTGTCAGAGCGAAGCGGAGACAATTCGAAATCATTTGAAAGGAGGAGAACGCCATGCGAAGTGGGATCACGCGCCGCTGGCTGCAGGGCAGCCTGCTCATCACTGTGCTGCTGGTGCTGATGGCAGAAGCCATGTTCCTGTACAACTACACCCGAGGCTATTACAACAGCGTCCAGCAGACCATGTACCGGCGCTTTTCCTCCATGTCCGGTCAGCTGAAGATGTACACCGGCGACACCCCCCAGAGCACGGCGCTCACCCGCAGCGTGGCGCTGCGCCGCATGGTGGAGCAGTTTGCAGACAAGGACAAATACGAGTTCATGCTGCTGGACAGTTACGGCGGGGTCATTGCCTCCTCCAGCGGCACAAACGCCGAGGGCATCGTCTCCCTCACCGATTTTGACCACGCGCAGGAGGCCGCCGACGGACTGGGCGTGGCAGTCTACCGCACCCAGTCCGGGGAGATGGTCATGTCGGCCTGCTTTCTGGTGCCCTACGCCGCCGAGGACGTGGCGGCAATGCGTCTGGTGACCAGCCTTTCGCTGGTGGAAAAACAGTTCAAGAATACCTTTCTGGCAAGTCTGGTCATCGTGGGGGTCATTTTGAGCTTCACGGTCATGTCCGGCGTGTTCTTCATCCGAAGCATCGTGGTGCCGCTGGGACAGGTGGAGCGCACCGCTGCCAGCATCGCCCGGGGTGAGCTGGACGTGCGCCTGCCCGTGACCGGCGACCAGCACGATGAAGTGGACCGCCTGCGGGGCACCATCAACCAGATGGCAGAGGGACTGGAAGAGACCGAGAAGATGAAGAACGAGTTCATCAGCTCAGTGTCCCATGAGCTGCGCACCCCGCTCACCTCCATCCGGGGCTGGGTGGAGACCCTGCGCACGCTGGACGACCCCACAGACGAGAACTACCGCAAGGGGCTGGAGATCATCAACAACGAGACCGGGCGTCTGTACAACATGGTGGAGGAGCTTCTGGACTTCAGCCGCCTGCAGAACGGACGCATCCAGATGGATTGCAGCCCGCTGGACCTTGTGGCAGAGCTGACCGATGCGGTGCTCTTCTGCGAGGCGCGCATCCAGCGCGAGGGGCTGGTGCTCCACTACACCGAGCCGGAGGAGATGATCCCGGTCTACGCCGACCCGGACCGTCTGCGGCAGGTGTTCATCAACATTCTGGACAACGCCATCAAGTATTCCGCCCCCGGTGGACGCATCACGGTCAAGCTGTGGGCAGGGGAGTGCAAGGCGTTTGTGGAGATCATCGATCAGGGCCGCGGCATCCCCCCGGAGGATCTGGAAAACATCAAGACCAAATTCTACAAGGGCAGCAACGCGGTGCGGGGCAGCGGCATCGGCCTTGCGCTGGTGGACTCCATCATGGCAGCGCTGGACGGCACGCTGGATATCAAGAGCACACTGGGACGCGGCACCGTGGTCACACTGGGGCTGCCGCTGTACCACAAGGCGTAAAGATTTTTTTCACAGTTGTGTGGTAGAATAAATTTTGTGCCGGGCAAAACCCCGGACAGAATACAGAAAACAAGCTGCCCTGCCGCTGCGGCGTGGGCGGCAGAGAGCGGGAGAAACCAATGAATCAACCCAAGCAGGAACGTTTCAAGACCAGCGTAGGCGGGCAGGCGCTGATGGAAGGCATTATGATGCGCGGCCCGCAGAAGATCTGCTGCGCGGTGCGCAAGCCGGACGGCACCATCGAGACAAAGATCGACCCGGTAAAAAGCTACGGCGTCTGGAGAAAGATCCCGCTGGTGCGGGGTGCCATTGCCATGATCGAAAGTCTGATCGTGGGCTACCGCTACATGATGTACTCCGCACAGGTGAGCATGGGCGACGACTACGACCCCGCCGAGGAGGAGACCGCCTTTGAAAAATGGGTGGGGGAGCATCTGGGCGAAAAAGCCGAAAATGCGCTGCTGACCGTGGCGGCGGTGCTGGGCGGTCTGCTGGCGATTCTGCTGTTCACCGTGCTGCCCACCTTCCTTGTGGGGGGCGTGAACCGTCTGGTGCCGCTGGGCCGCTGGGGCAAGGTGGTGCTGGAAGCGGTGCTCAAGGTCGCCATCTTCCTGACCTATATGGTGGGCATCTCCAAAATGAAGGAGATCCACCGGGTATTCGAGTACCACGGTGCCGAGCACAAGACCATCGCCTGCTATGAAGCCGGGGACGAGCTGACCGTGGAGAACGTGCGCAAGTACACCCGCTTCCACCCCCGCTGCGGCACCAGCTTCCTCATTCTGGTGGTCATCGTCAGCGTGTTTTTGTACAGTGTGCTGCCGTGGGGCAGCATCGGTCTGCGGGTGGTGTTCAAGCTGCTTCTGCTGCCGCTGGTCATGGGCATCAGCTACGAGCTGCTCAAGTGGTGCGGCCGGTCGGACAACATCGCCACCCGCATCATCCGGCAGCCGGGTATCTGGGTGCAGCACCTGACCGTTTTTGAACCGGACGACAGCATGATCGAGGTAGCCATCACGGCGGTAAAGCCCGTGCTGCCCGAGGACCCGGAGGAAGGCAGATGGTAATGGAAGCAATGCTCCCCCGCGCAGCGGTGCGGGAGGTGGAGCAGCGGCTGACCGCTGCCGGCTGCCCGGACGCGGATTTTGACGCCCGGGAGCTGTTCCGGCTGGCAACGCGCCGGGACGTGCGGCTTTGCGACCGCCCGCTGACCGCAGAGCAGGCGCAGGCGCTGGAAGCTCTCTGCGTCCGCCGCGCTGCCCGGGAGCCGTTGCAATACCTCTGCGGCAGCTGGAGCTTTTTAGATTTTGAGCTGGCGGTGGGGCCGGGGGTGCTGTGCCCCCGGGCGGACACCGAGGTGGTGGCACAGGCTGCCGCCGAGACCCTTGCGGGCATCGCAGCGCCCCGGGTGCTGGACCTGTGCGCCGGAACCGGCTGCCTGGGGCTGGGGGTCAAGCGCTTTTGCCCCACGGCACAGGTGACCTGTGTGGAAAAAAGCCCCGAGGCTTTTGCCTATCTGGAAAAGAACTGCCGCTGCGCGCTGGCAGGGCAGGGCGGCCCGACCGAAAATGTGCTGGAGCCAACCGCCTTTGAGCGGGCGCAGACCCCGGCCTTGGACTGGGGCCCGGCACTGAATGCCCTGCGGGCAGGCAAAAAGCCTGCCTACACGGTGCAGCCGGTGCAGGGAGACCTGTTCACTTACTGGGAAACCCTGCCGGAGGGGCAGCTGGACCTGATCGTGTCCAACCCGCCCTACCTGACCACCGCCGAGATGGAGCAGCTGCAGCCGGAGGTGGCGCAGGAGCCTGCCATGGCGCTGGAGGCCGGGGAGGACGGCCTTGTGTTCTACCGGGCGCTGGCGCAGCACTACAAAAACGCGCTGTGCCCCGGCGGGGCGCTGGTATTGGAGATCGGCTGGCAGCAGCGAAAAGCCGTAACTGCCCTGCTGGCGGAGAACGGCTGGACGGACATCCGCTGCATCCAGGACTTTGGCGGCAACGACCGCTGTGTGATCGCCCATCGCCCAAAATAAAATGGAAAAAACAAACAACTTCTTGTTGTAAATTCTGGAATTTGTGTTATACTATACTGGAAGGTATGATACAGCCCGCTCCGGCGGGCAGAAACAAAAAAGGAGCAGCACGCTATGGCAAAGAATCAAAACAATCCCGTTGCCCCGGCAACCAAAAAGACCGAGCCGGAAGCAAAGAAGGACGCGCTGGCTACGGCACTGGCCCAGATCGAAAAGCAGTTCGGCAAGGGTGCCGTGATGAAGCTGGGCGACAACGCCTCCATGCAGGTGGACGCCATTTCCACCGGCAGTCTGGGGCTGGATCTGGCGCTGGGCGTGGGCGGTGTGCCGCGCGGCCGCATCATCGAGGTGTACGGCCCGGAATCCAGCGGTAAGACCACGCTGGCACTGCACATCCTTGCCGAGGCCCAGAAGAAGGGCGGCGAGGTGGCCTTTATCGACGTGGAGCACGCACTGGACCCCACCTATGCCGAGGCGCTGGGTGTGGACATCAACAACCTGCTGGTCAGCCAGCCGGACACCGGTGAGCAGGCCATGGAGATCTGCGAGGCGCTGGTGCGCTCCGGTGCCATTGACGCCATCGTGGTGGACTCGGTGGCCGCCATGGTGCCCCGGGCCGAGATCGAGGGCGAGATGGGCGACAGTCATGTGGGCCTGCAGGCCCGCCTGATGAGTCAGGCCATGCGTAAGCTGACCAGCGTCATCGGCAAGACCAACACGGTCTGCGTATTCATCAACCAGCTGCGCGAGAAGGTGGGCGTCATGTACGGCAACCCGGAGGTCACCACCGGCGGCCGCGCCCTGAAGTACTACGCCTCGGTGCGCATCGACATCCGCCGGGTGGAGGGCCTGAAGGACTCCTCCGGTCAGTTCATCGGCAACCACACCCGCGCCAAGATCGTCAAGAACAAGGTGGCTCCGCCGTTCCGCGAGGCCGAGTTCGACATCATGTTCGGCGAGGGCATCTCCAAGATGAGCGAGCTCATCGACGTGGGCGTCAAGCTGGGCATCGTGCAGAAGAGCGGCGCATGGTTCAACTACGGCGATATCCGTCTGGGTCAGGGCCGCGACAACGCAAAGCAGTTCCTGAAGGATAACCCCGAGATCGCCAATGACATCGAGGGCCAGATCCGCGCCAATGCAGACAAGCTCTATGTTTCCCGCCGGCCGGTCGGCAAAAATGCTTCCGCCAGGGCCGAGGACAAGGCTGAGTCTGCCGAGGCCAAGGAGCCGGTGGTCAAGGCTCCTGCCCGCAGCAGCGAGAGCGAGCTGGATATCATGGTGGAGGACTAAATGTCCTTTTACAAAAAACGCCGTCCCTGCCCGGAGGAGGAAAAGTGCGCCGACCCCGCCAAGGCCCGCACCCGGGCGCTGGACACGCTTGCTGCCCGGGAGATGACCAGCACCCAGCTGTATGAGCGGCTGTGCGTGCGCTTTACCCCGCAGGCGGCGGCGCAGGCCGTGGCAGAAATGGTGCAGCTGGACTACGTCAACGACGACCGCTACGCCGAGGCGCGGGCCCACAGTCTGTTGATGGCCCGCAAGAGCCGCCGTGCTGCCGCGCAGGATCTGCGGCAGAAGGGGCTGAACGGTCAGCAGGTCCAGCAGGCGCTGGAAAGCGTTTACACCCCGGACGAGGACGGCGAAAACCCGGAGCTGGAAGCCGCTGCCGTGCTGGTGAACAGCCGGTATCGCGGCAAACTGGCGGCAGGCCGCCGGGACCTTGTGGTGGCGGCTCTCATGCGCCGGGGCTTTGCCTACTCCGTTATTAAAGAGGCCATCCGCAGGGTGGAGGAGGAAGGGTAGAGGCAGTAGACGGGAGATGTTCTCTTTTGACACCAAAAGAGAACCGGAAAAGTGCATTGCGCTCTGCGGGGTGACTTTCTGCTTGTTTTCAGCGTGCAAAGACGCTCCGCTGGGCCAGAGGTAGGGAGGGGTGTTCCGATTCCCCCCTCCCTACCTCTGGACTCCACCCACCCCGCAACGCAACAACTGCGACCGCCGCCAGCGGTGGAAACAGGGAGCAGTTGTTGGGGCAGCGGCCAGCAAGACGCGAGTGCCGCCCAAGGCACGAAGCGGATGCTGGGTGCCGCAACCCGTCGTCAAGGGCTGCACGCCCTTGGCGATCCTAAAGAAGTGGGCAACACCGGAAAAAACTGAAGATTCACGCCTGTTCGGCGTGAAGATCTTTTAACCGTTTTTTCCGGCTCCGCCGATTTATAGCCCCTCAGTCGCTGCGCGACAGATTCCCCTTTTTGTCACCTGCGGTGACATCTTCCCCCGGCCGGGGGAAGTCGGCCCTCTCGGGGGAGCAAGCGCTCGCCCGCAGCGCCATGCTTTCACAGAAAGCGGCGCTGCAAATGCCGTTTTCCGTTACGACCCCATCCGTGAAAATGGGGTTCAGAAACGCCCGCGGGCGTTTCTGAACCCCGAAATTTAAAATAATTCTTCCGCTGATGATGCGCAAAGCGAACGCGGAGCGCATTTTAAATCCTTAAATCGTAAAAATTCAAAAGCATCCCTCAAAAGAGAAAGAGAGTATCATCCCGTATGAAAATTGCATGCATTTCCCTTGGCTGCCCGAAAAATCAGGTGGACCTGGATGTGATGGTCCACACCCTGCTGTCTGCCGGGCACGAGACCGTGGCAGACCTGTCCGAAGCCGATGTCATTCTGGTGAACACCTGCGGCTTCATCGAGAGCGCCAAGACTGAGGCCATTGAGAACATTCTGGAAGCCTGCTCCTACAAGCAGCAGAACCCGGCGCTGAAGGTCGTCGTCACCGGGTGTCTGGCCGAACGTTACCGCAGCCAGATCACGCAGGAGATCCCTGAGGTGGATGCCGTGGTGGGCTGCGCATCCAACAAGGCTATCGACACCATTCTGGAGCGTCTGTGCCACGGCGAGGACCATCTGGAAAGCTACGGTGCCAAAAAGGACTTCCCGCTGGGGGGCAAGCGTGTCATCGGCACGCCCGCCCACTATGCGTACTTAAAGATCGCCGAAGGCTGCAACAACCGCTGCCACTACTGCGCCATCCCCGGCATCCGCGGACCGCTGCACAGCCGCGATATGGCCGATTGCGTTGCCGAGGCCCGCTGGCTGGCGGGCGAGGGCGTGAAGGAGCTGATTGTTGTGGCGCAGGACCCCACCGCCTACGGTGAGGACTGGGGCAAGCCCGGCAGCATCTGTGAGCTGCTGGACAAGCTGAACGCCGTGGAAGGGCTGGAGTGGATCCGCATCATGTACGCCTACCCGGAGCGCATCACCAATGAATTCATTGCCGCCATGAAGCGCAACGAGAAGGTGGTGCCCTACCTTGACCTGCCCATCCAGCACTGCAACGATACCATCCTGAAGAACATGAACCGCCGCTCCACCCGCGCGGAGCTGCTGGAGGTCATCGGCAAGCTGCGCCGCGAGATCCCCGGCATCACCCTGCGCACCACCCTGATCGCAGGCTTCCCCGGTGAGACCGAGGAGCAGTTCGAGGACCTGTGCAACTTCGTCAAGGAAGTGCAGTTCGACCGTCTGGGCTGCTTTGCCTACTCTGCCGAGGAGAACACCGTGGCGGCACGGATGGACGGCCAGATCGAGCAGGAAGTCAAGGACAAGCGTGCCGAGTTGGTGATGCAGATCCAGACCGGCATCATGGCCCAGAAGCAGGCCGAAAAGGTGGGCCAGACCGTGCATGTGCTGTGTGATGGCATCGACGAGGACAGCGGGCTGTACCTGTGCCGCACCACCGGCGATGCGCCCGAGGTGGACGGCTGCGTCTGCGTTTCCAGTGAGGAGCCGCTGTACCCGGGCCAGTTCTATGATGTGCTGGTGGACGACAGCGACCTTTACGATCTGTACGGCACGGTTGCAAAATAACAAATTGGAGGATGAACCGTTATGAATCTGCCCAATAAACTCACCCTGACCCGCATCCTGCTGGTGCCGGTGTTTATGATCTTTGTGTCCCTGACCAGTCTGAACGGCATCGCAGACGGCACCTTCCAGCCGGTGTATTACCTGATCGCAGGCATCGTCTTTGCGGCTGCCAGCTTTACCGACTATCTGGACGGACATCTGGCCCGCAAGTGGCACATGGTCACTGACTTTGGCAAGTTTGCCGACCCGCTGGCCGACAAGCTGCTGACCACCGTGGCCTTCATCTACATGATGCGGGACGGCGTGTGCAGCCCCGTGGTGCTGTGCATCATTCTGGCCCGCGAGTTCGCGGTGTCCGGTCTGCGCATGGTGGCAGCCGGTGCCAAGGACGGCAAGGTCATCGCCGCCAACATGTGGGGCAAGGCCAAGACCGTGCTGCAGATGCTGAGCATCATCTTCTACTTCTTTGGCATGTCGTTTGCCACCCTGTCGGCTTCCGGCACGGAGCAGGGCGTGCGGCAGATCACGGTGATGGCCATCGGCATGATCCTGTGCTGGCTGGTGGCTGCTGTCACCGCCATTTCCGGCATCAAGTACCTGTGGGACAACCGCAGCTTCATCAACACCGCGAAATAAGAAGGACCCTCTCTGTCAATGCGTTCGCACTGACGGAGAGGGTTTTACGATTAGGAAAATACCATAAAAAAATCCGTGATACCCTTTGACGCCTGCTGTCCATCGCGCTGGACCTGTTCGTTGTGCTGGCAGAGCCGTTTGCTCTGCCCATGAGCTGGGACTGGGCGGGGCTGCAGAGGTTTTCCTTCTACACCGAGGACTCCAACCTCCTTGCAGCCGGTGTCTGCGCCATGGTGGCGGCGGGGCAGCTGCCCCGGCACGATTTAGAATGACCGATGCAGGTGCTTTGGCTCTTTTAGCGGAAATTATTTTTATAAGGTTCGAGAGCAGGAAGATCTGCGGATTTTCCTGCTCTCATTTTTCACGGGAAGGGCCGGAATTTTCGGATGTTGTTTTTCTTTGCGGTCCCTTCTGTGAAAATGCAAACCGGTCAAGCCCGCAGGCTTGACCGGTTTATTTTATTCAAAATAGAATTTCCGCTATTTATGCCCAGAGCGAAGCGGAGGGCATTTTAAATGGTTCTTGTATTTTTACGCCACGATGGTCTTCTCTTTCAGCCAGTCCAGCACGCAGGACTGCAAGGCGTTCAGATGTGCGCGGTTCGCGCCGTAGGTGGCGCTGTACTGGGTCTCGGCGGCGGTCAGCTGCTCCTGCGTGGGGGCGATGCCTGCCGTCTCGGCGATGGCCTGAAAAATCAGGTCCTGCTTTGCCAGATGCTCAAAATACGCATCGGAAGCTGCCAGCATGGCGTCGGCATCGGCGTAGTGCTGGGTCTGGGCAAAGGCATTCAGGTCCATGCCGTAGGCGGTGGCGTACTGGTTATAGTAGTTCAGGAACATGCGGATGTAGTAATCGGTGATCTGGGTGGGCAGCGGCTGGAAGGTGGAGTTGGTCAGCAGATAGTCCACGATGGCGTTTTCGTAGTTGGTGTCACGGAGCGCATCGTTGAAATGGCTGCGCAGAGCATCGGCAGTGTGCAGGTCGTTGGAGCTGCCAAAGTTGGCGTCCACCCACGCATCGGTCAGCTCCGGGGTCACCGACTGGGTCAGCGAATTCAAGGTCACGGTGAACACGGCGTCCTTGCCGCTGAGGACCATGGCGTTGCCCTCGGCATCGGTGGAGTCGTTGTAGCCGTCCGGGAAGGTAACGAGCACGTCAAAGGTATCTCCCACATTGTGCCCGATGATCTGGTCCTCAAAGCCGTCGATGAAGCTGCCGCTGCCCAGCGTCAGGCTGTAGCCGGTGGCAGTGCCGCCGGTAAAAGCCACCCCGTCCACCGTGCCGGCAAAGTCGATGTTGGCAGTGTCGCCGCTCTGGGCGGCGCGGCCGGTGACCTCCTGCTGGACGCTGTACTGGGCCAGCAGGCTGTCCAGCTGGAACTGCACCTCTTCCTCGGTGGGGGTCAGGTCGCTTTCGGACAGGGGGATGGCGTCGTAGTCCCCGGGCAGGGTGACATAGTCACAGGCCTTGATGCCGGTCCAGTAGCCGTTGTCGTCCAGACCTGCCGAGTAATCGAAGGTGGAATAATCGAAATCCTCGACCTTGCCGAACACGGAACCCGTCGTCGCGGACGAAGCACTGGACTCGGACTTGCGCCGGACCAGCAGGAAGCAGGCAAAAATGATGCAGGCTGCTGCCAGAATGGCCAGCAGGATGCACAGGATGTTTTTGGTGGTGTGTTTCAAAGATAATCCCTCCGTGAAGCTCGGCCCGGCGCAGGGCACAGGCCGTAAAAACAAAATCAATACCCTTTCATTATATCCGCTCTGAGACGAAAAGCAAAGTTTTTTGCGGAAATTCCACAATTCCCACACCGGGATGGACGGACTTTTGCCCCTTTCCCGCCGCAAAAGTGGGCAAAACCGGTGGAAATGGACAGGCGGTTCTGTTACAATAAAACTAAGTGAGCCTTCCCGGATCATAAGGCCCCCTCATAAAAGGGAGGAAGGCTTTTCTGCGCAGAGAGGGCGAGGATGCGAACCGTAACGGAGGAAATTCAAATGGATTACAATAAAGCAGCTCTGGAAATGCACGAGACCCACAAGGGCAAGGTGGGCATCGTGAGCAAGGTGGAGGTCAAGACCCGGGATGACCTGTCCACCGCCTACACCCCCGGTGTGGCAGAGCCCTGCCGCAAGATCAAGGAAAATCCCGACGATGTGTATAAGTACACCTTCAAGGGCAACATGGTGGCGGTCGTTTCCAACGGCACCGCCGTGCTGGGTCTGGGCGACATCGGCCCGGAGGCCGGTCTGCCGGTCATGGAAGGCAAGGCGGTGCTGTTCAAGGAGTTTGGCGGCGTGGACGCCTTCCCCATCTGCATCAACGCCCACAGCGCCAAAGAGGTCATCGCCGCCTGCAAGGCCATCGCCCCCACCTTTGGCGGCATCAATTTGGAGGACATCAAAAGCCCCGAGTGCTTCGAGATCGAGGAAACGCTGGAGCGGGAGCTGGACATCCCCGTGTTCCACGATGACCAGCACGGCACCGCCATCGTGGTCACGGCCGCCCTCATCAACGCCCTGCGGGTGGTGGGCAAGAAGATGGAGGATGTGCACATCGTCCTGAACGGCCCCGGTGCTGCCGGTACCGCCATCATCAAGATGCTGATGACCGCCGGTGCCAGGGACATCGTGGCGGTGGACCAGTTCGGCACCCTGTACAAGGGCTGCAACAGCGCCGAGGCCCACAAGAACTGGCTGGGCGAGGTGACCAACCCCCGTCAGATCAAGGGCGGCCTGAAGGAAGCGCTGGAGGGCGCAGATGTGTTCATCGGTGTATCCCGCCCCGGCATCCTGACCACCGAACTGTGCAAGACCATGAACAGGGACGCCATCGTCTTTGCCATGGCAAACCCTACCCCGGAGATCATGCCGGACGAAGCCAAGGCCGGCGGCGTGCGCGTGATGGCCACCGGCCGCAGCGACTTCCCCAATCAGGTCAACAACGTGCTGTGCTTCCCCGGCCTGTTCAAGGGTGCACTCAGTGTCCGCGCCCGGGATATCAACAATGAGATGAAGCTGGCTGCTGCCTACGCCATTGCAGACCTCATCACCGATGCAGACCGCAGCGAGGAGAACATCATCCCCGGCGCGTTTGACCCCCGCGTGGCCGAGGCTGTGGCCGCTGCCGTGGCAAAGGCTGCCCGCGAGACCGGCGTGGCACGGCTGTAAGCGGAGGGCAACGGCATGAGAACGATCTCCGCACAGAGCATTACGGATACGGTGGCGCGGCTGTGCATCGAAGCAAACACCCGCCTGCCGCAGGACGTGCAGGCCGCACTGGAAAAGGCCCGGGAAGAAGAGCCGTGGCCGCTGGCAAAAAATACGCTGGACCTGCTGTGGTCCAACCTCTCCGCCGCAAAGGAGAAAGACCTGCCCATCTGTCAGGACACCGGCATGGCCTGCGTGTTCGTGGAACTGGGCACCGATGTGCACATTGAGGGCAGCTTTGAAGCTGCCATCCACGAGGGCGTGCGCCGGGGCTACACGGACGGCTATCTGCGCAAGAGCATCGTAGCCGACCCGCTGCGCCGGGGCAACACCGGCGACAACACCCCGGCGGCCATCACGGTACATCTGGTGGACGGCGAGGGCTGCCGCATCACGGTGGCGCCCAAGGGCTTCGGCAGCGAGAACATGAGCCGCATCCAGATGCTTAAACCCGCCGACGGCGTGGAGGGCTTTAAAAAGTTCGTGGTGGATACCGTAAAGCAGGCGGGCTCCAACCCCTGCCCGCCCATCGTGCTGGGCATCGGCGTGGGCGGCAGCTTTGACAAAGTGGCGTATCTTGCAAAAAAGGCGCTGCTGCGTCCGCTGGATATCCCCAACCCCGACCCCTACTACGCTCAGTTGGAGCAGGAGCTGCTTGCCGCCATCAATGCGCTGGGCATCGGCCCGCAGGGCTTTGGCGGCAAGACCACCTGCCTTGGCCTTGCCATTGAGCAGATGCCCACCCATGTGGCGGGTCTGCCGGTGGCTGTGAACGTTTCCTGCCATGTGACCCGCCGCGCCAGCGCGGAGCTGTAAGGAGGGGAGAACGATGGAATACAGACTGACTACCCCCTGCACCGCGCAGGATCTTGCTCCGCTGAAAGCGGGGGATACCGTGCTGCTGTCCGGTGTGGTGTACACTGCCCGGGATCAGGCACACAAGCGGATGATGGAAGCACTGGACAGGGGCGAGACCCTGCCCTTTGAACTGGAAGGCAGCGCCATCTATTATGTGGGCCCCACCCCGGAGCGCCCGGGCGAGGTCATCGGCTCGGCAGGGCCTACCACCAGCGGGCGCATGGACGCCATGAGCCCCCGGCTGCTGGACCTTGGCAACAAGATCATGGTCGGCAAGGGCAAGCGGGACGCGGCGGTCAAGGCCGCTGTGGTGCGCAACGGCGCGGTGTATCTGGCGGCGCTGGGCGGCGCCGGTGCGCTGATGGCCAAAAGCGTGCAGACGCTGGAAGTGATCGCATGGCCGGACCTGGGCTGTGAGGCGGTGCGCCGCCTGACCGTGCAGGACATGCCCCTGACCGTTGTGCTGGATGCTCACGGCGGCGACCTGTACGAGGCAGGCCCGGCGGCTTATCTGGCAGACCGGCAGGAGCGCGATTTATCGCCTTTGCACAAAATGTGACGGAGATCAAACCGCCAAACCGGAAAATCTGCGCAGAACGAAGCGGGTTTGCTTTGCAAAACTTCCTGCGAATTGCTTGCACTACGGCAAAAAGTGTGATATCCTGTATCATAGAATACCGTGGTGCCTTGCATCCCGGCACAGACAGGAGGCAAAAACCATGCAGATCCACCAATCCGCAGAAGATTATCTTGAAACGATCCTCATGCTGACCCAACGGATGGGCCGCGTGCGGTCCATTGACGTGGTCAATGAGCTGGGCTTTACCAAAGCCAGCGTCAGCATTGCCATGAAAAAGCTGCGGGAGAACGGCTACATCGCGGTGGACGGCGAGGGCAATTTGACCCTGCTGGAACCCGGGCTGGAGATCGCTAAGCGCATTTACAGCCGCCACCAGCTGTTGACCCATTTCTTTGTGCAGCTGGGCGTAGACGAGCAGACCGCCGCCGAGGACGCCTGCAAGGCCGAGCACATCCTCAGCGAGCAGACGCTGGAAAAGATCCGTGAAAGCGCCCTGCGCAACGACGCTGCCCACCTGCAGTCCGAGTGATAGAACCGCACATCCCCCTGTACACCGCGTACAGGGGGATTTTTTTCTGCCGCTGCCCTTGCATCCGGGCACCGGGTGCGGTATGCTTATAGGATAAGAACGCTTTTACCAAAGCACCGGGGAGGGGAGCAGCCATGGACGCAGAGGACATCCGCGCATTGCTGGGCGGCACCACATTTGAGCACGCGCAAAAGACCCGCAGACGCATCCTGCAAAGCAGCTGCACCACCAACGAGGATGGGGTGCGGCACCTGACGGCGCGGGTGCAGGACAGCGGAGCGGGCTGCTATGATACGCAGGTCTGGCTGCGCAGCAATGGCAGCTTTGTCAGTGCCTCCTGCGACTGTCCCTATAACCAAAACGGCGAGGGCACCTACTGCAAGCATATCGGTGCTCTGCTGCTGGAGGATGCCGCCCAAAACGGCGGAGAACCGGCTCCGGTGTCCAAGCCGGACGCCATCCCGGGCGTGGTGCGCGGTGCCGGAAGCCTGAATCAGGAGCAGCCCCGCCGGGACAGCTATGCTTCCGGCTTGGAGATGCTGTTTGGGCGCAAGTGGCGGGGAGACGAGCCGGTCACCGACAGCGCGGCGCGCCGCCTGCTGGAGACCTATCAGCAGGCCGCACTGGAGGATCTGGGCGCGGACGGCACCGCACAGGACACCGGCTTTGTCCAGCTGGAACCGGAGCTGACCCTGCTGCCCGGGGAACAGCCGTGGCTGCGGCTGCGCATCTGCGGCGGCGGGCGGCAGTACGTCGTCCGGGACATCCCGGACCTGCTGGAAAACGTGGAGCACAGCCGCCGGGTCAGCTACGGCAAGGCACTGACTTTTGTGCACCGGCAGGACGCCTTTGACGCCGAGGCACAGCAGCTGCTGCAGCTGCTGCGCCGTCTGGTGGACGCGGGCGCGTGTCTGGACCGCACGGCGGGCCGCTCTTCCGGCAGACTGCACACGGGGCCTGCCGGAGGCATCGCCCTGACCGGCGAGATCTTTGACGCGCTGGTGCAGATGTACGAGCACACCGGCGCGCTGGGGGGCTACGAGCTGCGCGAGGGGCTGCCCGCCATCACCCTGACCGTAGAGCGCCGCAAGGGAGGCGTGCAGGTCACCGGCAGCCCCGCGCTGCACCCGGTGTCCGGGCTGGATTTTGACTATCTGTTCAGCGAGGACAGCCTGTGGCGTCTGCAGCGGCCCGGCTGCACCCGCCTGCTGCCTGCCTTGCAGGCTCTGGGGGGAAAAAGCCTGTACTTTACCAGCGCCGATGCCTCGGCGTTTTGCAGCTATGTGCTGCCGGAGCTGGGCAGCAAGCTGAACATCGTGGACCCGGACCGGCTGCTGCTGAACCAGATCCCGCTGGAGCCGGTGGTGCAGTTCTATCTGGACGCCCCGGGCCGGCTGCACATCGAGGCCCACGCGGAATTTCTCTACGGCGAGGACCGGGTCACGCCCTTTGCCCCCGCCCCGGCGGGCCTGCTGCGGGATGTCCGCGCCGAGAACCGGGCGGCGCGGCTGCTGTCCGTCTATCTGACCCCCGGCGCGCAGGGGCGGCAGGACGTGTACGAGACTGCGGACGAGGAAGAGATCTGCCGGATGCTGGAAGAGGGCATCCCTGCGCTGCTGGCAGAGGGTGAGGTCTACTTCACCGATGCTTTCCGGGATCTGCAGGCCGTGCCGCCCCGCATCACGGTGGGAGTGTCGGTGCACGGCAGCGTGCTGGACCTGGAAGTGGACACCGGCGCGTTCCCGGCGGCAGAGCTGAAGGAATTGCTGAAGTCTCTGCACCAGAAAAAACGCTACCACCGCCTGCGGGACGGACGTCTGCTGCGGCTGGACGATAGTCTGGAAGGGCTGGAGGAGCTGAACGAGACGCTGGAGCTTTCCGGCGCAAAGCTGAAGGGCGGGCACACCCAGCTGCCCCTGTACCGCGCGCCCAGTCTGGACGGTGCGCTGTCCGGGCAGAGCGGCCTGCGGTTCGACCGGGACGATGCCTTCCGGCGCATCAGCCGCAGCTTCCACGCCGTGAAGGACAGCGAATATGCCCCGCCGGCATCGCTCTACAAGGTGCTGCGCAAGTACCAGCGGGACGGCTACCGCTGGCTGCGCACGCTGGACGGCTACGGAATGGGCGGTATTCTGGCGGATGACATGGGTCTGGGCAAAACGGTGCAGGTGCTGAGCTATCTGCTGGCGATGAAGGAGGACGGGCAGACTCTGCCCAGCCTCATCGTCTGCCCCGCCTCGCTGGTGCTGAACTGGCAGGAGGAGTGCAGAAAGTTCACGCCGCAGCTCTGCTGCATCGCGGTGGACGGAGACGCCGCTCACCGTGCCGAGCTGGCAAAGCAGTGGGAAAACGCCGACCTTGTGGTCACCAGCTACGACCTGCTGCGCCGGGACGAAGACCGGTATGCGGAACAGCCGTTCTATGCCTGCATTCTGGATGAGGCACAGGCCATCAAGAACCACGCCACCCAGAAATACAAGGCGGTGTGCGGAGTGAACAGCCGGGTGCGCTTTGCCCTCACCGGCACCCCGGTGGAGAACCGTCTGGGCGAGTTGTGGAGCATCTTCTCCTTTTTGATGCCGGGCTATCTGCCGCCCTACAAGACCTTCTGCACACGGTTCGAAAAGCCCATCGTGCAGCAGCAGGACTCCGCTGCGGTGCAGCGGCTGAATCGGCTGACCGGTCCGTTCATCCTGCGCCGCATGAAGTCCGAGGTGCTGAAGGAGCTGCCCCCCAAGACCGAGAACATCCACCGCATCGAGCTGGACGAGCAGCAGCGCAAGCTCTACCTTGCCGCCGTGGTGGACGCGCGGGAAAAGCTGCGCGCCGCAAAGCCGGAGGACAAGATGGCGGTGTTTGCGGTGCTCATGCGCCTGCGAGAGATCTGCTGCGACCCCCGCCTTGTGGCGGACAACTGGGACGGCGGCAGCGCCAAACTGGACGCCTGTATGGAGCTGGTGACGGCTGCCGTGGAGGGCGGACACCGCATCCTGCTGTTCAGCCAGTTCACCTCCATGCTGGAGCTGCTGGCAAAGCGTCTGGACGAGGCGGGCGTGAGCCACTTTACCCTGCAGGGGTCCACCCCAAAGCCGGTGCGCGCGGAGCTTGTGCGCCGGTTCAACGGTGGAGAGGCGGATGTGTTCCTCATCTCGCTGCGGGCGGGCGGCACCGGTCTGAACCTGACGGCGGCGGACATCGTCATCCACTATGACCCGTGGTGGAACGTGGCAGCGCAGAATCAGGCCACCGACCGCGCCTACCGCATCGGGCAGCGCAGCCCGGTGCAGGTGTACAAGCTCATTGCGCAGGACACCATTGAGGAAAAGATCGTGGAATTACAGCAGGCAAAGCAGGACCTGGCGGAAACGGTCACCGGCGGCGCGGACGGCACCATCCTGTCCATGCGCCCGGAGGAACTGCTGGACCTGCTGGATACACAGGAAAAAGGGGAGAAATACGATGAAAGTCTGGGATCTGCACTGTGACACCCTGAGCGCGCTGCGCCACGCGGAAAAAGCCGGCGCGCCCAAGCACTTTTTGCACAACGATCTGCATATCGACCTTGAAAAATTACAAAAAGGCGATTATATGCTGCAGTGCTTTGCGGCATTCGTGGACCTGGGCGACCCCGCCCCCGGGGCAGACCCGCTGGTGACGGCGCTGGAAGAGATCGACTGGTTCAAGCGGATCATGGCAGCGTATCCGGACCGCATCGCCCCGGTGTACACGGCGGCAGACATCCGCCGGAACGCTGCGGCGGGAAAGATCAGCGGACTGCTGACCATCGAGGAAGGCGGCTGCTGCAAGGGCAGTCTGGGGGTGCTGCGCCGGATGTACGAGCTGGGCGCGCGCATGATGACCCTGACCTGGAACCACCCCAATCAGCTGGCAGCGCCCCAGCGGAACCCCGGCGGCGTGCTGGTGCCCCAGACCGAAAAGGGGTTGACCGAGACCGGCTTTGCGTTTCTGGCGGAGATGGAGCGGCTGCACATGATCGTGGATGTGAGCCACCTGTCGGACAAGGGCTTCTGGGATATCGTGGAGCACAGCACCCGACCCTTTGCCGCCAGCCACTCCAACTGCCGGGCGCTGGCACCTCACACCCGCAACCTGACCGATGAAATGATCCGCACACTGGCAGAGCGCGGCGGCATTGTGGGGCTGAACTACTATGCGCCTTTTCTGGACGCGGACCCCACCCACCCGGAACGCTGCCGCAGCACGGCGGCGCTCATCGCAAAGCATGCCGCCCACTATAAGCAGGTGGGCGGTGCGCAGATGATCGCCCTTGGCAGCGATTTTGACGGCATTGACGGCCCCCACCAGCTGGAGGATGCTTCCTTTCTGCCGCTGCTGGCGGACGCTTTGCGTGGGGAGGGCTTTACCGAGGATGAGGTGGAGGGGGTCTATTTCCGAAACGCACAGCGCTTTTTTGAGGATAATTTGTAATATCAACGGGGAATATGCCGATATGGACAAAAACATGACGCTGGAAAAGCGCATCGAAGCGGAGCTGTACTGCTATCAGGGCAGGATGAGCGTGTTCGTGGACGACCTGCAGGGGCACACGGTGGAGATGGGGGCGGACGAGGAATTCGAGACTGCCTCCACCATCAAGGCGTTCCTTCTGGCGGCGCTGTATTTGCAGGTCGAGCGGGGCAGGGCCAGCCTAACGGACGAGCTTACCTACGAGCAGAGCCAGTTTGTGGACGGCAGCGGGATGCTGCGGGCGCTGGGCGTGGGGGCAACGCTCCGGGTGAAGGACACTGCCACCCTGATGATCATTTGTTCGGACAACATCGCCACAAACATGCTCATCGACTATCTGGGGCTGGACGCCATCAACGCCTGCATCCGGGAGCTGGGCTTTGCCCGCACGGTGCTGCACAATCCGCTGCACTTTGACCGCTACCGCCGGCTGGGCACCACCACGCCCCGGGACTACGCGGCGCTTTTTGCCCGCATTGCAAAAGGGGAACTGGTCAGCTCCGCCGCCAGTGCTGAGATGCTCTCCATCCTGCGCCAGCAGCACTACAACACCATGCTGACCCGCGACTTCCCTCAGTATTATCTGGACTGCGAGGAGACCGGTGCGCCGGAGCTGCTGTGGGTCGCCAGCAAGAGCGGCAGCATGAACGCCTGCCGCAACGACGGCGGCATCGTCCACACCCCCTATGGCGAGTACGTCATCGTGCTGATGAACAAGGACTTCCACGACATCATCGAGTACAACGACCACCCTGCCATGGTCTACGGCGCAAGGGTGTCCCGCATGATCCTGGATCAGGTGCTGGCCTGCGAGGGGCGGCTGTCCCTGTCCTGAGGTGCGGATCCGCGCCATAAATGGCGATAATTTGGAAAAACAAAAGGAATTATAACAATGGGTATCACACTCTCGCCGTGGATGATGGCGTTTCTGGTCCTGATGACAGGCTTTGCGGGCTTTGTGGATTCGGCAGCCGGAGGCGGCGGTCTTGTCAGCCTGCCGGCCTATCTGTTCGCCGGGCTGCCGCCCCACTACACCTATGCCACCAACAAATTCAGCGCTGCCTGCGGCACCACCTTTGCCACTGCCAGATTTTTCAAAAGCGGTGCCATGGACCTGAAGGTGGGCGTCCTTGCCGCCATCGGCAGCTTTGCGGGCAGCGCGCTGGGGGCACACATCGTGCTGCTGCTCAGCGATGAGCTGCTGCGCACCATGATGTTCCTCATCCTGCCGGTGGCGGCGGCGGTCATCCTGTGGCAGCGCGACCTGCCGGACCAGAACCGGGACGACGGTACGCTGGACCTGAAAAAGGCCCTGCTGGCGCTGGGCATCGGCTTGGGCATCGGGCTGTACGACGGCATCGTGGGCCCGGGCACCGGCACCTTTGCCATCATTGCCTTTACCACCCTGATGGGCTTTGACCTGCGCACCGCCAACGGCAACGGCAAGGTGCTCAACCTTGCCAGCAACTATGCCAGCCTGTTCACCTACCTGATGAATGGTCTGGTGGTGTTTCACATCGGCATCCCCTGTGCCGTCAGCAACATTCTGGGCAACCTGCTGGGCGCGCACTTCGCACTGAAAAAAGGTGCCCGCTTCATCCGCCCCATGATGCTGGTGGTGCTGGTGCTGCTGCTGGGCAAGCTCATCTCGGATGCGGTGCTGTGAGCGCCGGACGCGCCAGAGGCTCCCTCTCCGAGGGAGCTGGCAAAACCGTCAGGTTTTGACTGAGGGAGTTTGCGCCCGTTTCCCGCTGCAAAAAACAAGTCGGGCAGCCCGAGGGCTGCCCGACTTGTTCTGATAGCAAACAGGTTTTATTCCAGCGCCAAACCTTTGTCAAAAAAGGCAAAGCCGAAGGTGCCGGGGCCGGTATGGGTGCCGATCACGCAGCCGATCTGACACACCAGCGGCTGCGGCAGATGCAGCGTATCCCGGAAGTAGGCCTCGATGGGCTGCACCTCCCGCAGGGAGGCGGTGTAGCCCTCCCGCGCAGGGAAGTCCGGGCAGACCCCGCCCAGCTCGTCGATCTTTTTGAACAGGGCAACATAGGCACCGGGCAGACCCCGGGCTTTGCCTGCCAGAGCGACCTTGCCCTCCTTGACGGTGACGATGGGCTTGATGCCCAGCATCCCGCCCGCCACGGCAACGGCGGCAGGCAGACGCCCGCCCTTGCGCAGGTACTTCAGGTCGTCCACGGCGGCAACAACGTGCAGATGTTTTTTGGCGTGTTCCAGCGCCGTGGCGATCTGCACCAGCGTCTTGCCGCTGTCCCGCAGACGCGCTGCCAGCAGCACCAAAAGCGCCTGCCCCATGCAGACACTGGCACTGTCCACGAACATCACATTGTCCACATTGGCAAGGTCTGCCGCCAGCTTTGCGCACTGGAGGGTGCCGGACAGCTCGTTGGACAGAAAGATGCCCAGCACCTCGTCCCCGGCAGCAACGGCCTCCAGATAGAACTGCTCAAACAGCCGGGGGCTGGGCTGGCTGGTGGTGGGCAGCTTGTGGCAGCTGCGCAGATGCGCATAGTATTCAGCGGGGGTCATGTCGATGCCGTCCCGCAGGATGGTGCCGTCCTCCAGCGTCACGTTCAGGGGGATGACGGTCACGCCCAGCTGTGCAGCCTCTTCGGGCAGCAGGTCGACTGCGGAATCGGTGAGGATACGGATCATAAAAACACCTCCGGTTTTCCGGTAAAATTCAAAATAAGCGACGTTTCAAACAGAAAGGTCGGGAAACATTATACCAGACTCCGGGCGGAAAAGTCAATTGTTTGAGTGAATTTTGTTGCGAAAGAACGCGGGATCCTTGCGTGGCTGCGGCAGTCTGTGGTAAGATAGATCCCGGAAGGAAGGGAAAGCGGATGGGAACAAAAAGCAAGACGGCTGCGCTGGCGGCGGCGTGCAGCTGCGCGCTGCTCTGGCTGCTGGCGTGCAGGCTGCTGGCATTGCTGCCTGCACCCGCGTGGGATGCCGCGGCCCTGTCCTTTGTGCAGCACTGCGTGGCGGCCCCGGCGGCAGAGGAGCTGGTGTTCCGGGGCGCGGTGCAGCGGCTGGCCCGTCCGCTGGGGCAGCGGGAGGCGGTGCTGGCGCAGGCGGCGCTGTTTGCCGTGCAGCACAGCGGGCCGGCGGCGATGCTCTGGGCGCTGGTCTGCGGGCTGGGACTGGGCTGGCTGGCACAGCGCACCGGGCGGGTATGGCCGGGGGTGCTGCTGCATACCCTGAATAATCTGCTGGTGTTTGCAGCAGGATAAAAAGAGGAACCTGTATGACCGATTTTGAACTGATGGGCGCGGCGCTGGACGAGGCCCGCAAGGCTGCCGCGCTGGGCGAGGTGCCGGTGGGCGCGGTGGTGGCGCGGAAGGGCGAGATCATCTCTGCCGCCCACAACACCCGGGAGACCGAGAAGAATGCGCTGCACCACGCAGAGCTTCTGGCAATCGACGCCGCCTGCAAGGCGCTGGGCGGCTGGCGCCTGTGGGAGTGCGAGCTGTTTGTCACGCTGGAGCCCTGCCCCATGTGCGCCGGGGCCATCCTCAACAGCCGGGTGCGCCGGGTAGTCTACGGCGCTGCCGATGCCAAGGCAGGGTGCTGCGGCAGCGTCACCGACCTGTTCGCGCTGCCTTTCAACCATCACCCGGTGGTGGAACAGGGCCTGCGGGCCGAGGAGGCGCAGCAGCTGCTGCAGGAGTTTTTCCGGCAGCTGCGGGTGCGTCTTGCGGCAAGACCCCGGTGGAGACCGCCGGTGTCCCCGGACAAAAAATGAAGAAACCGTAAAAAAGTGGAAGCTGCGTAAAAAATCGGGCAGCTCCCACTTTCTTTTTTCGGCAAATTGTGCTATATTATTTAATGGTGCTTTGTCGAAACCCATCTTATCTGCCCGCCGCGCCGAGTGCCGGACTTTGACCGGAGAATGAGAGGACGCAGGTCGGAAGGGGCGGGGACCGGCAGGCATCTCCTGCCCTGACACAGGGTGCCGGGCAGAGAACACGACAGGAGGATACGACTGTTGTACGAAGATGAATTTGAACTGACCTTTGACCTGCAGAATGAGCAGGCTCCGGTTCCGGAGACTCCGTCCCCGGAACCGCCCGCACCGGCGGCAGCCCCGCAGCTGCCCCCGGAGCCCGCTGCAGAGGAGCCTACCCGGGTCGTGACGCTGGAAAAAACTGCCGAGCCCCGGCAGCCCGCTGCGGCGCAGCCGGAGCCGAAAGCACAGCCGATGCCGGAAGCACAGACTGCGCACAGCGCACGCGGGGTGTTGATCTCCGGCGGCGACCGGGGCATCGGTGCGGCGGCAGCCCGCCGGTTCTACCGGGCAGGCTACCGTGTGGCGGTGCTGTACCACAGCAATGCCGAGGCTGCTGCAGCGCTGGAAAAAGAGCTGCCCGGCATCACGGCGGTGCAGTGCGATGTAGCATCGCAGGCCAGTTGTGAGCTGGCGTTCCGCGCCGTAGAGCAGGCACTGGGTCATGTGGATGTGCTGGTGAGCAATGCGGGCATCGCCCAGCAGAAGCTGTTTACCGACATCACCCCGGAGGACTGGCAGCGGATGCTGGCGGTGAACCTGTCCGGCGCGTTCTACCTGTGCCAGCTGGTGCTGCCGGGCATGATCCGCCGCAAGGCCGGACGCATCCTGACCGTCAGCAGCATGTGGGGACAGACCGGCGGCAGCTGCGAGGTGCACTATTCCGCCGCAAAGGCGGGCCTGATCGGCCTGACCAAGGCACTGGCAAAAGAAGAAGGCCCCAGCGGCATCACGGTGAACTGTGTCGCCCCCGGGGTCATCGAGACCGATATGATGGCAGCGTTTACCGCAGAGGACAAGGCGGCGTTGGCAGAGGAGACCCCGGTGGGGCGTCTCGGCACCGCCGATGAAGTGGCGCGGCTGCTGGTATTTCTGGCCAGCGAGGACGCCGGTTACATCACCGGACAGGTGTTCGGGGTGAACGGGGGTCTTGTGATCTGATGCCCAGAAACGATTTTTTACAGGATTTCCCCCGGCGGGAGCATCCCCGGAGCAAGAAGGAGAGAGCAGAATGAGCATGACTTTAAAAGAACTGTTGACGAAAGGTGAAGGCACCATCTCGGCCAAGGAGGCCAAGGCGCTGGCGGTTCAGTGCAGAATGGATGAGGAAACGCTCTATACCCTTCTGGAGGAACGGGGGATCAAGGTCCTGGAAGAGGACGCCGAGCCGGGTCTGGACGTGGACAGCATCCTTGCAGAGGTGGAGAACGCCGAGAACAACAGCGATGATCTGGGCATCTCCGAGGACGAGGACGAGCAGAACGAGGAGAACCCCGCAGACCTGAAGGCTGCCATGGACGAGCTGCTGGATGACCCCGTCAAGAACTACCTCAAGCAGATCGGTCAGATCCCGCTGCTGAGCGCCGAGCAGGAGGTGGATCTGAGCCGCCGCATCCATGCCGGTGCCGAGGCTGCCCACATCCTGCAGGCCGACCGTCAAAAGTACGGCGCGCCGGAGTACATCAAGAAGAACAGCGCCCGCTTCTCGTTTGAAGAGGACGAGAACAGCCGCAGCTACACCGAGGACCTGGACGAGGAAGGCGGCGACAAGCCCGGCGAGGACGATGAGGAAAAGGCAGCGGAAGAGGAAGCCATGGAGGCTGTGGAGAACGGCCCCCTGTCCGAGGAGCGCCGCGAGGAGCTGCTCAAGGTCCGCCGCGACGGCCTGAACGCCCGCCGCAGCCTGAGCGAGGCGAACCTGCGTCTGGTGGTGTCCATCGCCAAGAAGCATGTGGGCCACAATCTGGCGTTTCTGGACCTGATCCAGGAGGGCAACATCGGCCTGATCAAGGCGGCAGAAAAGTTCGACTGCGACCGCGGCTTCCGCTTCTCCACCTATGCGACCTGGTGGATCCGTCAGGCCATCACCCGCGCCATCGCGGATCAGGCCCGCACCATCCGCATTCCGGTGCACATGGTGGAGACCATCAACCGGATGCGTCAGGCCACCAACCAGCTGGTGTACCAGAACGGTCACGAGCCCACTCCGGAAGAGCTGGCAAAGGCCATGGACATGAGCGTGGAGCGTGTGCGTGAGATCCAGCGCATGGCGCAGGAGCCCGCCAGTCTGGAAAGCCCCGTGGGTGAGGAAGAGGATTCCTCTCTGGGCGATTTCGTGGCGGACGAGAACGCCGAGGCACCCGGCAAGGCAGCTGACCGCGCCATGGTGGCCCAGCAGATCAATCTGGCGCTGAAGAGCCTGACCCCCCGCGAGGAAAGGGTCATCCGCCTGCGCTTTGGTCTGGACGATGGCCGTCCCCGCACGTTGGAAGAGGTGGGCCGGGACTTCGGCGTCACCCGTGAGCGCGTGCGTCAGATCGAAGCCAAGGCCATCCGCAAGCTGCACAGCCGCAAGTGTCTGTCGCTGCTGAACGGCCTGATCGAGTGATCGGATCAAGTTTTGAACCAAACGAACGCCCGGCGGTGGAAAACCGCCGGGCGTTTTTGCACAGATCTGCTTTTTTGCAAAAAACAAATTATTTTGCAAAAACCTCTTGCCAAACAGGGAAAGCTATGGTATACTAATCGAGCTGTGATTGTGCTGCTATAGCTCAGTTGGTAGAGCGCATCCTTGGTAAGGATGAGGTCTCCAGTTCGAATCTGGATAGCAGCTCCAGCTCAAAACGCCTCGAAGCAAAAATGCTTCGGGGCGTTTTTTCGCGTGCAGAGCACCGTGGCGGGGGCTGCAAAGACAAGAAAACCGGCTGCCGCCTCACAAAACGAGAGAACGGCAGCCGGAATGGGAGGCTTATGCAGTTACGCGGTCAGGCTCAGAAGTCCACCTCGGTGTCGTAGTAGCAGCACTTGAGCAGCTTCTCCATCTCTTCCTGACTGGGCTGGCGGGGGTTGGAGCCGGTGCAGGCATCGGCAATGGCGTTTTTGGCGATCTCGGGCAGACGCTGCAGGAACACATCCTCCGGCACAAAGCCCTGCTCGGCGGGGTAGGAATCCGGGCCGTAGTGCTGGATGCAGTGGGGGATGTTCAGCGCGTCGTTCATGCCGCGCAGGTACTCGATGAGCAAGCCGACCTTCTCGTCATCGTTGGAACCGCCCAGCTTCATCTCATCGGCGATCACGCCGTAGCGCTTTTTGGCCTCAGGATCTTTGGCGTTGAAGGCGATGACCTTGGGCAGGTACATGGCGTTGGCGGCACCGTGGATGATGTGTGCGCCGTAGTCTGCAAAGGCAGCGCCGGTCTTGTGTGCCATGGAGTGCACGATGCCCAGCAGTGCATTGGAGAAGGCCATGCCGGCAAGGCACTGTGCGTTGTGCATGGAGTCGCGCTTGGACATATCGCCGTTGTAGCTGTCCACCAGATCGCCCTGGATCATGCGGATGGCAAAGATAGCCAGCGGGTCGGTGTAGTCGCAGTGTGCGGTGGAAACGTAAGCCTCGACCGCGTGGGTCATGGCGTCCATACCGGTGTGGGCCACCAGCTTCTTGGGCATGGTCTCAGCCAGATCCGGGTCAACGATGGCCACATCCGGGGTGATCTCGAAGTCCGCGATGGGGTACTTGATGCCCTTCTGGTAGTCGGTGATGATGGAGAAAGCGGTCACCTCGGTGGCAGTGCCGGAGGTGGAGGAAATGGCGCAGAAGTGTGCCTTGCGGCGCAGCGGCGGGATGCCGAACACCTTGCACATCTCCTCAAAGGTGATCTCGGGGTACTCGTACTTGATCCACATGGCCTTGGCAGCATCAATGGGAGAGCCGCCGCCCATGGCAATGATCCAGTCCGGCTCAAACTTCAGCATGGCCTCGGCACCGCGCATGACGGTCTCCACGGAGGGATCGGGTTCGATGCCCTCGAACAGCTCCACTTCCATGCCGGCTTCCTTCAGGTATTCCACAGCACGGTCCAGAAAGCCGAAGCGCTTCATGGAGCCGCCGCCCACACAGATCATTGCCTTCTTGCCGGTGAAAGATTTCAGCGCTTCCAGTGCGCCCTTGCCATGATACAGATCGCGGGGAAGAGTAAAACGAGCCATAATGATATTACCTCCAGATATTCTGATCCTCTCTGCGCGGCAGACCGCCGCAAAATTCATTGTGTTAAGTATATAACAAACCGGAGGAGGCATCAATTGACGGTTCCGGCAGAAAATACCCGGCGGAATTGGGCGGATTAGACAATCGGATGGATGCAACAAAGGGAAAATACGACGGGAAACAAAAAAACACCCCGAAGTCCTAAGACTTCGAGGTGTCTGCCTTTGGAGCTGCTATCCAGATTCGAACTGGAGACCTCATCCTTACCAAGGATGCGCTCTACCAACTGAGCTATAGCAGCAAATGGCGACCCGGATCGGGCTCGAACCGACGACCCCCAGCGTGACAGGCTGGTGCTCTAACCAACTGAGCTACCGGGCCATGATCGCTCAAGTTTCGCGCGGTGCGTTACCGCCGGAACGTGCTCTATTATATCGAAAAAACGCCTGCTTGTCAAGCATGAATTTCAAAAAATTGCAAAAAACAGCGATTTGAAAGGGCTCCGCGTGCACTGCGCCATCAAGAGCGGAACGATTATTGTTGATTTCGGGTTTTCACAGAAAGTGTTGTTCCGGTAATTGCAGCTGCTCGACAAAAAATATGCTGTTTCCCTCTCTCTGGCCCTTCTCGTGAAAAAGTGTTCTGGAAATGACCGCAGTCATTTCCAGAACACAAACATAAAATAATATTTCCGCTGAAAATGACCAGAGCGAATGCGGAGGTCATTCCAAATGGTTTGGCCCTGCCGCAGGCGTACAAAAACAAAACGCACAAGTTCCGAAGAACCTGTGCGTCATGGCAGGGGTAGTAAGTTTCGAACTCACGGCACGCGGTTTTGGAGACCGCTGCTCTACCAGCTGAGCTATACCCCTATACGCATTCGCTGAATGCTTGCTTATTATAGCCGATGCAAAGGCGATTGTCAAGCATTTCTTTCAAGTTTCAGGCATTTTTCGTGCTGCATCCGCAGCAGCCGTCCTTTTTGGCTGGTTCCGAGGCCGACAACTGATTGGCAAGCTGCTCCAGCGTGACGCTGTCGATGTACTGGTTGATCACATCGTCCAGCCCGGCCCAGAAGGGCAGGGTAAAGCACTGCTCGGACATGGGGCACTCGTTGGTCACGCTGCTCAGGCAGGGGATGGGGGCCACGCTGCCCTCGATAGCGCGCAGGATCTCGCCGGCAGTGTAGTCCGCAGGAGCTTTGGTCAGGCGGTAGCCGCCCTGACTGCCCCGCTCGCTTTTGACAAGGCCCACCCGGGCCAGCGGGGTAACGATCTGCTCCAGATACTTCAGGCTCAGGTTCTGCCGCTCGCTGATCTCCTTCAGGCTGATGGTGCTGCCCGGGGCATAGCGCGCCAGCTCTGCCATCAGACGCAGGGCGTAACGGCTTTTGGTGGAAAATTTCATGGTAGTCCTCTCCTTGCTGTACTTTATAGTATAGCACGTTGCTCGGATTTTGCAAAGATAAACTCTTGTGCAAACAAAAAAGGTCTGCTATCATAAGATGGATAAGATGATGACCGCAAGGAGTGAGAGTATGATTCAGAAGATCACCGCCGCAGACGCCATCCGTCTGCTGGACGCACACAAGGCCGTGGCTGTGGATGTCCGCGAGCCAGACGAGTTTGCCGTGGGACACATCCCGGGGGCAAAGCTGCTGCCGCTGGGGCAGGTGTCGGACCGCGCCGCCGAGGTGCTGCCGGACAAACAGGCTGCATGGCTGGTGTACTGCCGCACCGGACGCCGCAGCGCCGATGCCGTGCAGAAACTGGAAAGCCTTGGCTACACGCAGCTGTACGATCTGGGCGGCATCCTGAGCTGGCCCTACGAGATCGAGGGCGATTTTGAGGGACATTTTTAAAACCGGGCTTAACTCCCTCAGTCAAAACCTGACGGTTTTGCCAGCTCCCTCGGGGAGGGAGCCTCTGGCGCGCCCGAAAACTTTGCACTTTAACCGGAAACTTTACCGCCGCCTCTGAAGCCTTCCCCCGGTCGGGGGAAGGTGGCTGCGAACGCAGTGAGCAGACGGATGAGGGCGCAGACCAGTTGCCGTTTTTTTCCATGACCCCACCCGTGAAAAAGCTGCTACTATATAAAGAAGCAAAAACCATAACAGAAAGGAAACCATGCCATGTCGTTCCATGCAAAAGACTTTGCCGGCAGCCACTGCGGCTGCCGTTACCAGCAGGACTACCGCCCCACTCTGGGCAGGGACGGCAAAAAGGAGTCCGGCACGCTGGAGGTCATCAAGTTCTACTACGATGGTGCCATCCGCTTTGAGCAGCACTGTTACGGCGAAGCCGCCACCTTTGTGTTCGGAGTGTGGGCGTCCGGCATGGACGAGGACGGCACCCTGCACTGGGTGCTGCCGGACCGCCGCAAGAGCTACTACGATGCGGACTACCTGCCCAAAAAGCTGGACCGGGTGGACGAAGCCGGCAGTCTGTACTTTGACGGCGGGCCCTTTCCGTGGAAACTGGCGGATGACTTTGCCGAGGACAAGCGCTGGGGCTACCCCAAGTGGAAGGTGTTGCTGGGAAAACTGACCGGAAAGGGCAAAAAAGGTGACTGAATCACGAAAATCCAGTATTCATATTGACATACTAGGGAATGATATGGTATAACTTATCCGTTGAAAGGATTCCGCATCTGCACGGGGTGCGCAAAGCTCCCACAGATGCGTTCAATAAGAAAGGATCATTCCTATGGAAAACACAGAAAAAGTGGTTTATCTGGACAATGCCGCCACCACGGCCTGCGCTCCGGAAGTGCTGGACGTGATGGTCAAGGCCCTCAGCGGTGCCTGCGGCAACCCCAGCAGCCATTACAGCGTAGGCTATGAGGCCAAGGAATTTGTGGATACCGGCCGCGCACAGGTGGCAAAGGCCATCAACGCCTCCCCCGCCGAGATCTTCTTCACCGGCTGCGGCTCCGAGGCCGACAACTGGGCGGTGAAGGGCACTGCCTTTACCAAGGCACGCCAGAACAAAAAGCACCTCATCACCAGTGCCTTCGAGCACCACGCCATTATGCATAGCATGGCTGCGCTGGAGCGCATGGGCTTTGAGGTCACCTATATCAAGCCCACCTCCGAGGGCTATATCCGCCCCGAGGATGTGGAGGCTGCCATCCGCCCCGACACGGCGCTGGTCAGCATTATGATGGCAAACAACGAGATCGGCACCATCCAGCCCATCAAGGAGATCGCCGAGATCGCCCACAAGCACGGCGTGTGGATGCACACCGATGCCGTGCAGGCTGTGGGTGCCATCCCTGTGGACGTGAAGGAGCTGGGCGTGGATATGCTGTCCATGAGCGCCCACAAGTTCAACGGCCCCAAGGGCGTGGGCGTGCTGTACTGCCGCAAGGGCGTGTGGCCCCAGAACCTGATCGACGGCGGCAGTCAGGAAGCCCGCCACCGCGCCGGTACCGAGAACGTTGCAGGTATCGCCGGTATGGGCAAGGCACTGGAAATGGCTACCGAGCATCTGGAAGAGCGCATGGCGCATGAGCAGGAGCTGCGGGATTACGTCATTGACCGTGTCCTGAAGAACATCCCGGAAGCACGCCTGAACGGCGGCCGCGCACCCCGTCTGCCCGGCAATGTCAACATCAGCTTCCCGGGTCTGGAGGGCGAGACCATTCTGCTGGATCTGGATATGCACGGCATCTGCGCCTCCACCGGCTCGGCCTGCAACTCCGACAGTCTGGACCCCAGCCATGTGCTGCTGAGCATCGGCGTGCCCGAAGAGATCGGTCATGGCTCCATGCGGTTCACCTTTGGCCCGCAGAACACCATGGAAGAAGCAAAATATCTGTGTGACGTGCTGGAGGAGGTCATCCCCCGCCGCCGCGCTATGAGTTGTATGTGGCTGCAGGGTCAGAACAAGGCCCGCCAGTTCAGCCTGAAGGGAGAACAGTAATTATGGCAAGCATGTACAGTGCAAAGGTCATGGAGCATTTTGCAAACCCGCACAACGTGGGTGAGCTGCCCGATGCCAACGGCGTGGGCGAAGTGGGCAACCCCAAGTGCGGCGATATCATGCGCATGTACCTGAAGATCGAGAACAACGTGATCGTGGACGTCAAGTTCCTCACCTTTGGCTGCGGTGCCGCCATCGCTACCAGCAGCATGGCCACCGACCTCATCAAGGGCAAGACCGTGGACGAGGCGCTGAAGCTGACCAACAAGGCCGTTGTGGAAGCTCTGGAAGGTCTGCCTCCCATCAAGGTGCACTGCTCGGTTCTGGCCGAGCAGGCTGTCAAGGCTGCCCTGTCCGACTACTACCGCCGTCAGGGCATTGATCCGGAACCCATCGTGGGCAAGCTGGAAGAGGACTGCGAGCACTGCGAGAGCTGCGGCCACTGATCCTCGCAAAGGACACTTCTGAGGACACCGTTTTGTGCGGTGTCCTCTTTTTTTTGCAAAGGGGAACACTGTTGTATCCTATCCGGACTGTATTATAAACGGCAAAAAATATAAATTGTTGACAAAATGCCCTCGGAAACTACCTTGTTCATAAAAAGTTAATAATATATTCAGATTCAGTTCACCACTTTTCGGTATACATAGGGCAACAAAGGCGCACAGAGCGCTGGACCCAAGCGGAACAGACCTCACCCGCCACACAGGCCGCTGCGGCTGAACGGCGGCGGGAACGGTCTGCCTGCACAGGAAAGGAAACATGTCATTATGAAAATTGGTTTTTGGGAACTCGCAGTGATCGTCATCGTGGCGTTCGTTGTCATCGGCCCGGATCAGCTGCCCGCTTACGCAAAGAAGATCGGCAAGATGCTCCGTGAGCTGAAGAAGTACACCGGTGCCGCCTCCGAGGAGATCCAGAAGAACGTGGTGGAGCCGCTGAACGAGATCCAGGCTCCCCTGAAGGAAGCCGTGGCACCCCTGACCGATATCAAGAAGGATATCGACAGCAGCGTCAAGGACGTGACCAAGAGCTTTACCGGCATCGGCAAGACCAGCAAGGAAGAAGCCCAGAAGGCTGCCGAGACCGAGGAGGTCGTGGACCTGACCGAGGAACCGGTGGAAGAGCTGGACCAGCCTGCACAAGCCCCCGCAGAAGAGACTGCCCCGGCACAGGATGCAGACGAAAAGACCGTCGGCACCGAAGCCGCCCCCGCGCAGGAAGCTGCGGAAGCTGCGGAAGCGGTCAGTGCCGAAGCTGCCGCCGAGCCGGTGGAGGAAGATCCCCGGCAGAACGATGTCCTGTCCAAGGACTGAGCACCTGATGGATGCACCCGCGCCTGCGGTTGCCTGATACATGCATTACGCCCGCCACGCGGCGCGGCAAAGTAAAAAGGAGATTTTTATTATGAGACTTGGCACACCTGAACTGATTCTGATCCTGGTCGTTGTTCTGCTGATCTTTGGACCCAAGAACCTGCCGAAGCTGGGCAAGATGTTCGGCAAGACCATCAACGGCTTCAAGAAGGGCATGGAGGAAGAGGAGTCCGACGACGCTTCCGCCGATTCTGAGGAAGAGACCGAGAAGGCTTCCAAGAAGGACGAGGAGTAATTGTGGCTACGAACGTAAAGCGCAAAAAGAAAAAAGCCGAAGTTATGACAGATGACGGCAGCATGACGCTGACCGGTCATCTGAAGGAGCTGCGGAACAGGCTGATCGTCTGCGCGGTGGTGTTCGTGGTCGCAACGCTGGTCTTTATTGCCAACGCAGCCCCGCTGGTGGACCTGCTGACGTCGATTGCAGAGAATGGCGAAGGCGGTTATTTCTTCACCTTCGTGTCCGTGGCCCCGCAGGAGCGCCTGATGCAGTACTTCCGCCTTGCCATCGTGGCATCGGTGATCATCACCCTGCCGGTGGCGCTGTACAACATCTACGCCTTTGCAAAGCCCGGCCTGAAAAAGAGCGAGAGCTTCTTCTTCAAGCTGGTGCTGCTGATGGGTCTTGCCATGTTCTGCGTGGGCGTTGTGTTTGCTTACAAGCTCATGCTGCCCTTTATGATGCGCTTTCTCAGCGTGGGCATCGGCGGCACCGAGTACATCGAGGCTACCACCAGCATCGAGAGCTATGTCAGCCTTTGCCTGACCATGTTCGTCATCTTTGGCTGTGTGTTTGAGATGCCTCTGGTCACCATCGTGCTGTCCAAGATGGGCATCCTCAGCCCGGCACTGCTCAAGAAAGCCCGCGGCGTGGCCATCGTGCTCATCTTCTTTGTGGCAGCCGTTGTCACCCCGCCGGACGTTGTGTCGCAGTGCATGGTGGCAGGCCCCATGATCCTGCTGTACTTTGTCAGCACCTTCCTCAGCGGCATCTTCTACAAGCCCAAGAGCGAAGAGGATGATGAGGACGACGAGGACGAGAGCGAGGAATAAACTCCCCGGCGCATTTTTACCAAATCAAAAAGACTGCTGTGTCTCTGGACACGGCAGTCTTTTTTTGTGCGGTTCTGTTGCACTTTTGTTGCTGTATCGTGAAAAACATGGAACTTGTTGCTGAAATTTGCAGGGGAAATTTGGATGCTTTTACAGTTGTGGGGGGGGGGTAAATGTGCTAGACTTATTTCGTAAGGTTGCTGCGGAGCATGGGGCCCGGCGGCAGATAAACTGGCCTTTTCCAACGAAAAGGCCCTCTTTTGGGGAGAAACAAATGATGCGAAGAAAAGTCAAACAACTTCTCGCAGCGGGCATGGCGCTGGCAGTTCTGGCCACAAACCTGACCCCGCTCAGCTTTGCGGCAGAGCGGGCGGACGCGGAGCCGGCAGCGGCTGCTGGTGTCGAGACGTATGACGCAAGAGCGAAAAGGGATTGGGAGTACACAGGTTGTTTGTGGAGCAATGACAACAAGACCGTCATATTTAATTATAAAAATAAAAAAGATGGCAGCACACAATCTGTTACCGTGAACAGCACGGCGCATAAGATGAAATCACCGACCTGCACAGAGGAGGGCAAGACCCGTTACACGGCAACGGTGTATTCTTGGGATGCTCTTGATGGACAAATGCGCGAAAGAGAAAAAACAGTGCCGGTACCGAAACTGGATCATACTTATCCCGCCACACCGGAGGAAATCGTATTTGTCAGTCTGGACAATCTGGGAAATAAGCCAACGGCGCAGGCGACCTATCGGTGCACACGGTGCAAGGAGACCAAAACGGAGACTGTCACCGACCTGACGTATGTGGAAGTGAAAAAAGCCACCTGCACAGAAGGCGGCGAGGGCTACTGGGTCGCAAAGGCCGGCAGCAAAACGGTGAATAGCGCACATGTGCACCCGAAAAAGACGGACCACGACTTTACCAAGAAGGACGCGGACCATGTGACCTTTGACTTTGCAGAGGACGGCAAGAGCGCCGATGCTACCATCCGGTGTGCCCACTGCGATGCGACCACTACGGAAAACGTACCCTGCACCGCCAAGGTGACCACCCCGGCGACCTGCACCGAGAAGGGAACCACCACCTACACCGCCGTCTGCGGCACGGCAAGCGAAACCACTACCCGGCAGGATGTTGCATTGGCTGACCACGACTTTAGCAAGAAGGACGCGGACCATGTGACCTTTGACTTTGCAGAGAATGGCAAGACCGCCGATGCTACCATCCGGTGTGCCCACTGCGATGCGACCACTACGGAAACTGTGACCTGCACCGCCGAGGTGACCACCCCGGCGACCTGCACCGAGAAGGGAACCACCACCTACACCGCCGTCTGCGGCACGGCAAGCGAAACCACTACCCGGCAGGATGTTGCATTGGC
>CAKSWU010000018.1 GCA_934513205.1 uncultured Faecalibacterium sp.
CACAGAAGTTAAGCTCACTTGTGCCGAAGATAGTTAGCTGGAAACGGCTTGTGAAAATAGGTAGTCGCCGACTTGAATTATCAGAATGAAGAAACCACATTCTGATAATATGCACCTCTAGCTCAGTTGGTAGAGCAACTGACTCTTAATCAGTGGGCCCAGGGTTCGAGTCCCTGGAGGTGCACCAGATTTTGAACGTCAAATCGTAAGATTTGGCGTTCTTTCTTTATGTAAGAAAGCGGCTGCACACTTTCTGCACACCGTTTGCACATTTGCCCGAATCGGGGGCTTTTCTGCGCAAGGTTTGCACAGCCTGCTTTCCTTTGCATAAAAAGAAGAAATTTTAAGCGAACAAGGCTCTCGTCAACTCTCTGCGTTCGTCTGCATCCATCAGCCGGATGGCTTCAAGGATCTCCTTACCGGAGATTTTTGTTGCCGCCGGCTTTTCGTTTTGCCGGGGCTGGGGTGCTGCCGGGGTCAGGTCTTGGGAATAGAAGTTCGCTTCGATCTTCTCGGTCAGTTCCAACCGGGGCTTGTCCTGCGTGTGGGCATAGGTGTCCATCAGGACAGATGCCGTTGCATGACCTGTGTTGCCCTGCACCGACTTGAAGTCGCCATCCGACTGCAAGAGCTGGTAGGTGGCACTGGAGTGGCGCAGACCGTGGAACACGATTTGCTCAAACTCCGGGTGTTCGGCTCTCCACAGACGATACCACTTTGTCAGCAGCTCCGGCGCAATGGGCAGACCATCCGGAAGCCGGAACAGCTGCCCGCAGTTGCTGTACTTTTCCGGGGTGCTCTGCTCGTCCTGTTTGAGCTTTTCAAGCCATGCAAGAAGCTCCTCTTTCAAGGGCTTGGTCATATACAGGATGCGGGTGGACTTCTTGGTCTTGGGCTTTTTCAGGATGAGGGAGGACTTGCTGCCCTCACGCCTGTCCGGGAAGGTGTAGTAGACCTGCTTGGGGTCGAGCTTTTCCAGAGCGTCCTTGTTGGCTCGCTGCATGGTCTTGCTGACCGAGATGGTGCCGCGCCCATCGGCGGCATCAAAGTCCAGATCACTCGGCTGCAAGCCGAGAATTTCGCCCTCACGGAGCGAAAGGATCATGCTCATGTGCACCGCCAGATGCAGGGCAGGGCTCTCGATGGTCTGCAAGGCTGCCAGCATCGTTTTCTCATCCCAGATGGTGCGTTCCTCGATGTTGACCTTGGGCGCATCACGGGGCAGGGGAATCTTGTGGATGAGGTCCCATTCCACCGCATAGGAAAATGCGGTCTTGAGCAGCGTGTGGACTTCGTGGATAGAGGTGCTGGACAGCAGCCGCTTCTTCTGCTTCTCGGAAAGTTTCTGCTTGATACCCTTCACATACTGCCCGCAGGGGGTCTTGGCAAGGGTGGCATAGAACTTCTCGATGTCATAGGTGCGCAGCTCCTGCACCTTCCGCTTCCCGATATACGGCACGATAAGGTTCTGCACCATCGCCACGGACTGGGTGTAGGTCTTGGGGGACCATTTGTGCTTGGTGGACTGGATCGGAATCCACTTGTACAGCATTTCCTCCACCGTCATGGTGTCGGGGACGAGGAACGTGCCGTCCAGCAGTTCTTTCTCGACCGTGATCTTTCGCTCCTGCGCCTCCTTTTTGGTCTTGAAACTTTCCCATCCCTCGCAGGGCTTGCCGGAATGGTCTTTGTACTTGTAACGGACGGAGTAGGAATCTCCGCGCTTCAGAATAGATGCCATAGATTGCCTCCCTCAGACCGCCGCAAACCAGTTGTCGAAGCTCTGCTTGTTTACCCGGATGCTGGTTCCGATGCGCAGCACCCGGAAATCTTTCGTGGTGTTGCACAGGTTGTACGCAGCGCGGGGAGAGATCGCCAAAAGCTGAGCGATTTCCTCCACCCGGTAAACAAGGGGTTCGTGCTTGGCTGCTTTGGTCTGGTCAGAAGATTCAATGGCAGGGGATTTAGACATCTCCATTGTAGCGAGGTTCGAGTCCATTTGCAAGGACTTATTCGTATAATCTTTAGATTTCACATCTTCGGTCGTGTCAGGCCGATTCATATTCATAGGCAGACCTCCAATTCCTTGTAACCGAACGCCTGTAACCGGGTAGGAAAACTCTCTTTTTCTGCACACAGGCCGTTCGATGCACTTTATACTTTTTTTATCTTTTTAAGGTTACATGGTTACAGAAAGAGGAAAACGCAGCAGTCATGCAGCTTTTTCGCCGTAACTGGGGTGTAACCGAATCTGTAACCAGACGTGTAACCGCTGTCCGTCAGAAGGGAAAGCCCATCTGCTTGGCTTCAGTGTCTGTTATTTCGGAGAAATCTTCAGCCCCGGTTTCGGGGCTGGTTACGCGCTCCCAGCCCTTCTGAACGCCGTACTTCGGGTAACGTTTTGCGGTCTTGTGCGCCTGCCAGCCTTGGATATCGCCGCGCGAAATTCCCGTGTTTATGATCTCGCAGATGGCGCGGGTCTCCCACTCTGCCGGGATATTGGTGTTGCCAAGCGCCTCCGCATAGAGCTGCTTGGAACACACCCGGTCACCTGTGTAGTCCTCCAGAAAGGCGTAGATCATTCCGGCCTGCGCATCCTCCTGCATGAAGTCCTGCTGATGGGCTTGCAGGGTTTCCTGCATGGCAGGGCTGAACGCCAGCTTATAATCGCCGCTGTTGTAGATGGTCATAGCTTCTGCCCAAAGCTGGTCGATATAGGCACGGGAATCTTCCTCGTTGTCCAGAATGTGGACTTCGGCCAGTTCCGCATCCACCGGGATGGGGATAAAGCGGCGGTTGCCCGTGCGGTCACGGGGCAAAAAATCCTGCCGGTTGGTCGTGCCAGCAAAGACGCACTGGCGCAGACGGTCGGCAGGATGGGTCTCGTAGGGAACTTTATAGGTTTCCTTCTGCTTACTGAGGAAACTCTTGATCTCCTCGATGCTCTTAGCATTGGCGGTGGCGATCATCTCCGACATTTCGATGATCCAGTGCCCCTGCAGCTTGCGGTACACGTTGTCATCGTCCAGCCGCCGCAGGTCATCCGAGAACCACTCATCCTTGACCGCCAACAGTCGAAAAAAGGTAGACTTTCCCGCACCTTGCCCGCCCACCAGACAGAGCATGGTCTCAAATTTACACCCCGGCTGGAACACCCGCTTGATGGCTCCCAGCAGAAAGATTTTCATGGCTTCGCAAGTGTACTCGTCCTCCGCAGCACCGAGGAAGTGGTGCAGGACATGGGCTATCCGCCCCGTCCCATCCCATTTCAGGCCGTTCAGGTAGTCCCGGATGGGATGATAGCGGTTCTCGTTGGCAACAATGCGGATGGCAGATTCGATCTTCTTTTCGCTGGAGATGCCGTACTTCTCCATTCTCCGCAGGATATACTTCATGTCGGTGTCGTTCAGCGTCTTGCCAGAGCGAGGCCACCCCACAGGCTTTACGATGTCGATACGCTCACTCAACAAGTTCAGCCGGATGGCATCGGCAAGCACATGGTCGTTCTGCAAAATCGTGATGCAGTTCTGAATCGTCCGCTGGATCTCTCCGTTGGGGTGCTTGGTGAGCATTTCCTTCACATCTCCAACGGTTTGTGGAGTGCGTTCTTCGTTGACTTCTTTGCTCAATAAACATCACCTCGTACTATTATTGAAAACGATTTTCTGGTTTTTCCGCAGTATGCGGCTCTTCGAGTTTCCGCTGCGCCTGTTCTGCCTGCAAGCGACTCAGCAGTTGCAGAACGGAATCCCGTGCTTTCTCCTTGACCTGCTCCTTGCCCTTCTGTCGGACTTCCGGTTTCAGCAGGGTCTTCTGCAAACGTGCAGCGGTGGTCTGCATGGTCTTGAGGAACTTGTCCAGCACGCTATCCAGATGTTTTGCGGTGTACTCCCGTGTGGCCTTGGGAGCCTTACGCTCCGGGGACAACACCCACTTTTTCGTGTCCTCGATCATCCGCATATCTTCCTTCCGGGTCTCGGTGTGTACTACATCCGTCACGACCTCCACCGCCTTGTCATAGGCCGCTGCTGAGACCTCGTCGATCAGCGTTTCCATGTCGTTGACCTTGAGGGTCAGCTTGTCCAGCTTGTTCTGCTGGGCGGCAAGCTGCTCCTTTTGCTTGGCAAGAATAAAATCCTGCTTTTCCAAATATTTGCGGTTGCCATACTCCGCTTCTTCCTCCAATTCCAGACCATGCCGCTTGGCGATCTCAAACAGCATCTTTCGGCAGGCGGCATCAAAGGTGATCTTGCGGTTGTTGCGGCGGCTGAGGGGCTTGTCCGGGTCGGGCAGCTCGAAGCCCAGTGCTTCCAATGCCTTTTCCTGCTGGGGTGCCACCTCGCCGTACTTGTTTTCGCAGTCGAACACATGACGCTCGTGGATGTGGGGTGTGCTTTCGTCCAGATGCAGTGCCCAGTCCAGCACATGAACATGGTCGCCATACTTGGCTTTGAACTTCTCGATGAACTCTGTGACGACGCTCAGCAAGTCCTCTGCCGAAGCGTGTTCATCCAGCATTCCAAGTTGATAGATGGTCTCTTCCGGGCAGGTCTTGCGGCTGGACAGCAGGTCGGGAATGGAGCGGTTGCGCTCTGTGTGCCGGATCTTGGCGTTACGCTCGTTCTGGCTTTCCACAAAAGCCGTGTAGTGGGTTTCGTAGAACTGCCGTTCTACGTCCGAAAAGGTTGCCACCAGATCGTCCGGGTCTTGTGGATCAAGAGCCGAACGGAAACCGTGAAAGCAGTCCCAGTAGATGTTGCCCTTGGCTCGTTCCGGGTCGATGTGCTCACTGTTGGCAAGGTTGAAACTGCGGTCATTGTGCTTGGGGTTGTAAGTGCCGTGTGCTCCGGCTCGTCCGTTGTGTCGTGTTAATTTCAGATAGACATTCCTCCGTTTCAACAGCTTGGCGTGGGAGAACGCAGCAGCGGAGCTGCTGGATCTGCCGCCGTTTTGCGCCAGATAATACCCAGTAGGATATGACGCACAGCATCATATCACTGGGGCAAAGGGCTGCGCCCTCTGCACTCCTGCTCCGGGCAAGCTGTCCTGAATGGACAGCTCGTCCGGCTTTTTCAGTGGGTCATTTTGACCCACTGATTCTGTAACAGGTAGAATCAGGTTGTCTTTTTGGCAACCTGATTTTCAACGATCTTGAGGCATTACAGGTAGAATCAAGTGGTCATTTTGACCACCTGATTTTTACGGAGTGGGAGTGACGTGTTACAGGTAAAACCGAAGTCATCAAAATGAGAACTCCGGTGGCTCTGCCATGGATGCAATCAGGTTATCATCTTGGGGACCTGATTCAGCAGGGACTACAAATCAAGTTACGGAAAGCGTAACCTGATTTGCAACCGCACAGCCCAAATTCCCATTTTGGGGATTTGGGAGTGAGCGATTAGGCGTTACGGTAAAATGGCACTTCCCAAAATGGAAAGTGCCACTTTACGGGATAAAAGCAGCACCGATAAGGAACTTGACAAACTTTGTCAAGTTCCTCAAAGAGAAGCGTGAACCGTCGCTTTACGCTGGCGGTAGTCTTTTTGCCGACAGGCATTGCTGCAATATCTGGCATCTGCCCGAATCGGTAAGAACTGCTCGCCACAGCAAGGGCAGGTGTACGTTCCACGTTCGGCGCGCTTTTTAAGGCTTCTTCGCAGATTCAGCATCTTGTGACCGCAGGTCTGAAAGCTGCAATATTTGCGGTTTCGGGTTTGGGTGTAGATGACCTTGCGGCAGTATTCACACTGGATTCTGCGCACACTGGGGTCGCCGTCAATGAAATATTCCATCAAGGTGTCTTGATTTTCACGTTCCCATTGTTCTGTTGTCATAGGCATCCTCCTTTGGCTGTTACAGGTGTGTGGTGGATAATGAAAAGCATTATTTGCCCAAAATGTTACGGCTTTGTGGCGATTATCAAAATGATAACCACCACTTTTACGCAATAAAGCGTTACGATTGTCTGGTTGGTGATCAAAATGATCACCAACTAAAATCTGTTCGTTATGGCTGGGTGGTAAGTGGACATTTTGTCCATTTACCACTTCCAAGTGGTGAGTTACGGTTTTCGTAACCCACCACAGAGCGACCGTGTTACGGTCATTTGGTAAGTACTGAAAACCAGCACTTACCAGATTTCACCGTGGCTTGACAAAATGTCAAGTCGAGGTCAAACGTAACACGAACAGTATCCATGTAGACAATTTTTCCACACGGATACAAACTAGAGAGAATAACCTCATGTGCTCATTTTGAACACATGAGGTTGGATGTGCCGTTCTCCCTGCATGGATTTCCTGCCCCCTTCCGGCGGCGTCTTCCGGCTCTCCCACTTGGAGGTCATCGCCGGGTATCCCATGCAGACGGTCATGCGGTTGTCAAGGTACGGTGCTGAATTTGGCAATAAAAAATCGCCACACAACAACCTGAACCTGACCATCCCTTCCGGGATGGCCTTGGTTCGGGTTCGTTATGTAGCGATAAGAAAGTCAAAAACTTGCTCCGGCTCCTTCGGGAGCCGAGCTGGAACTCTAAGTAAATATGTTATATTAAATTGTTGAGATAGACTACCACAAAAATCGAGCCATGTCAACAAAAAGTTTTGAAAACACGCCACTTTCGGCAGCTTGCAAAAAAATGTAAGGGGAACTTTGGCAAAAAGAGAGAGGACTGGACGGTGCCAGCCCTCTTGACATAGCTATAATTCTTAAAAAAGGCGTCGCTACTGCAGGAAGGGGAACGTACACCGTTGGTTCCTCTGCAAGCCTGCGCTGGATGGGCGGAGACCGTCAACTGCCATGCCCACCTGCGCATCCTTCTGCCACAGAACAGGTGCTTGCCGTATTTGCTCGCAGCCCCTTTTCCGCATCAGCCGGAACCAAGGTGTAACACACTAGACTTTGCAAGCAAAGTCGTGTGCCAAAGGGCTGCTGCCGCTCGCCTGTCAGCTCGGTCAGGTGCTTCAAAATGTGCTGCATTTTGAGGTCGCCACTGGCGACCTGCACCCCTTTGGAAACCCAGCGCCGAGGGATTGCACCCTCTGGATACCCCACTTGTTCATGCAGGGCTATCGTCGTGTTTTAGTATTTATATTTTTCTATTTTCCATAGTACCTGCTCCTTTCGCTTACTGGGCAAAGAAAAAGCGACCAGCCTTTTACGGCTAATCGCTTTTTCTTTGGTCACTTATTTGATTTCAGAGGCAATGGTTGTCCCTTTGATTTTGTTCCCATCTCCAATAGAAACGCTGTTGTCGTTATATACCAGAACAAGAATTCGATTGTTGATTGCCTCGATTTCTTCTTTGGATTTGGTGGTAATATCAATATCCAGTTCGTCTAGGCAGCCAAATTCTTTTTCCAAAATCATAAGCATATCGAGCAGTTTGTTTTCTATAACAGAGAAAATATTGCTAATGATATGTTCTCCAACAACAACTCTTGCTGATGTAATTATCATATATGGGTCATCATTGTAGGTTGCAATAGCTGAGAATAAATCGGCTGGTATAGTTTTTCCTAATTGGTTTCCTGAATCCTGACTGGTTTGAGCCAATTTTCTTAATGCTTCAACGCTTTCATGAAACTCAACACTCAAAAGAAGTTCCTTTATATCATCCGGCATTTTTCCTAAAGGAATTGATACATGGTTCCATGTCATGTGGGTTGCCATTGAGCCTCTGAAGTAAGATCCCATCAAAATACCATGAGTTTTTCTATAAGAAGGAATGGCTACGCCTTCAGGATATCCGGAAATTTCATAATCAAGCCATCTCAAAATTCCATCGTTTTCCAAATCAGACACAAGTACCTTCGCTCGCTTTAATGCTGTGATGGTATCTACCTCCCCGTTCGCAAGGTCTTTTATGATTTTACTTTTTGCCATTAGAACACCCCATCAATGAATGCGACTATTTTTCCCCAGAAAGAAAACGTGAGTATGACTCCAGCGATGACTGCACCAATGACTCCCAATAATAGCGGATGTTTTTCCCAGAATGTTTTCTTAGGAGAAACAGCTTCTTGAACCAGACTGGCAATGGTCGAATCGCAAATCGTATTGCCGTTACCAATTTTTACACTTTGGTCGATAGTGACGCTGGCTCTTTTTTCTGACTCATATTCTTGTAAACGCTCATTATAAGTACGAGCCGAGTTGTTGATTGTAACAAAATAGGGGACATTATCTGCCCATTGAACATTGATGAACCCTTCTTCACGAAGTTCACGAATTATACTTCTAAGTTCGGCATCTTCACTATTAGTTAATCCATCGAAGCGTTTTGCAAGCATATCAGCAGGATTATCGGCTGATATAATTTCATCAAGCAACTGTTTTGAGTTTTGAGGAAGCTTTTTAAAATTCATATTTTCTCACCTCATTTCAGGCGCTCGCATAGCAACAAAAGTTCTTCCAATTTTGCGACAAAATGCTTTTGATCAGCGAGAGCGGACAAGATTTTTCCTTATAATCGTATATACTAAATTTATTGCTTTGAGATATGTTGCTTATATACTTTTTCTACTGCATTATCACGAGCACTTGTATCATTTTTTTCAGCAACTTTATAACATCCCAGAATGACACCTAAAAAGCCTGAAACAATGCATATCACCCAAGCACCCGTTGTCACCTTTTCCGCCGTTGCAGAACCTATTGCGTGGAAATTCGATGTTAATAGGGATAAGAACAATGTGCTGGCTATCGAAAGGAATACGCTGTAAAGATTACAGAAATGAAATTTGCTCATATCCTTTTGTGCTTCTTCGTATGTACGAGACAGTGAATTTCTTAGTTTCTCATCAGATATGCTAATTAGTGTCTCTTTAACTACAATACCTTCATCCTTGGTATCGATTATATTTGTATTATTTAACGGTGCCATCATTCTCCTCCGTGTTTAGCAGTCCAAGAGGGCCCATTGCAAAGAACTCAATGTGTCCACATTTTTCGCAAACCACCATTCCGGCAGGAATGTTCGGCCCTAAGTTGATGTTTTGGGTGTCTTCGGCTATTAAAAATGTAGCAAAATTTTGGGTTGTAGTGAATTTCTGTCCACCACAATAAGGACAAGAGGGAAATCCATGTCCATTCATCTTTTGCCCTAATGCAGCAATAAATTTGTTTGGATTATACTTACTCATAGTTTATTTTCCTTTCAAAAGCTATCTCAATCTCTCACACAGCGGCAGCAGTTCTTCGATTTTGGCAACGATGCGCTTTTGCTCGGCAATGGGCGGAAGCGGAATAAGTACATTAGCTAATTCCTTTGCAGGCAACTGTCTCACCGCTGTTCCCGTAATCTTCGATTCAATGTACTGTAAGTAAAAAGGAGATAACAGGAACTTATGCAAATATTTAGAAACCGAAGAATCAACGCATCTAATAATTACCATCTGAGCGCAGATAAATCCAGTACGGTGTTTGTCATCTGCGGTAAAGATTGCACACTTTCCTACAGAACCTCTTAGTAGACAAATAAAGTCTTTGTCTTGCAGTTTTCCGTTCCGAAGCTCAGAAAACTTACTTTCGGATATGTACCGCACATTGTCAAAGGACATTGTGGATTCAGACATATCTTTTGCCCCAAAGAACGGTATTCCAAAATTAACGTAATCTTTTTCTACAGGATATTTACTGCTACGATCTCCGTTTTCTAATGTTGCAATCTGAGAAAGTCGCACCCACTTCCAACTCTCCGGAATATCAAAAGGGATTTCATCTTCAGAAATTGCTGCCAACGGTTTTTCCTTTTTGATTTTCTTTTCTGCAATGAGATGTTGCTTCTCTGCCTGAATCTGTTGGTACAGTTCCTCACCGGTGCCTTCCTCAGCTCGCTGCTTCACCAACTTGCCCTGAATGGCATACTGGAGAATGGACTTCTTCATGTCCTCCGGGAACTTAGCGTTAAATCGCTCCAGCTTTTCATAGGCGGTAGCATAGCGGTCAACATACGGAAGAAGCTCCTTGATTTTTTGGACAATACGCTTTTGTTCGGAAAGAGGAGGAAGAACAACCATAGTGCTTGCTATAGCATCTAATACCCAATTTTTATTTCCCACTCCTCTTGTGTTCTCGGTAGCTTGTGCTTGTACCAGGGGGCTCATAAGCATATAATACAAAAATTCCACATCTATACATTTGCAATCGAATTTGAGCAATGCCACACTTACAAACAGGCTAAATGGTTCGGCAGTATCTACGATTGCGGGAACGCCTGTTGTACCTACCTTTGAAAGTATTAAATCCCCCTTTTCTGGATTGCATCGTGCATATAATTCTTTATGCTCTTCTTCTGAAATAAATTTAGTGTTTTCTAACGACAGGAAACCGTTGCTCATATCTTTAACAGATACAAATCTAACTCCTGTAGAGGTATATTTAGGGGTCTTGTGAGTACCATCAGTAAGTTTGTTCAATATGCTTCCAAGAGTAACCCACATCCAATTCTCTGGAATATCAAAAGGTACGTTTTGAAAATTGATTATCGAGTTGGTTCTCTTGTCTTTTTTAATGATTTTTTCTTTTATCAACACTTCTCTCTTTCGTTTAATTTCTTGAAAGAGTTCCTCGCCGGTGCCTTCCTCGACTCGCTGCTCCACCAGCTTGCCTTGAATGGCATACTGCAAAATGCTCGCTTTTAACTGCTCCGGTGTCATTCGCTCACACCTCCCGGCAGCAGGGCTTCCAGCTCTGCCAGCACCTTGTCGATTTCCGCATTGAGGGTGGTCCGTCTTTCCTGATATTCCCGGATGGTGTCCATGGGGTCAAGGATTTCTTCTTCCTCATGGGGATAACCGCACAAGTCGATGTTGCAGCCCTGTTCGTTCAGCAGGTAGTCTGCGGTAAACTTCTGCGCCTTGAAGTTTTCGCCGTCTGGGATTTCCTTTCGGTCATTCCACCAGGCAATGCAGTCATCAAAGTGCTTCAGCTCCATGGGCTTCGTCTTGGAGAAGTGCTTTCTGTCAGACGGAATATCCACCCGATAAAACCAAGTCTCTGTGGTGGGCTTGGTGTTGTCAAAAAACAGCAAATTGGTGGTGATTGGGGTATAAGGTCTAAACACAGAGCCGGGCAGCCGGACAACCGTGTGCAGATTGAACTGGGAAATGAGCTTCTTCTTAATGTTCACCTTGGCGTTGTCCAGACCGAACAGGAAGCCGTCTGGCATGACAACAGCAGCCCTGCCGTTCTTCTTCAAGCGGTACATAATAACCGACATAAAAAGGTCTGCGGTCTCGGAGCTTGCCAAATCGTCAGGGAAGAAGCCCTGAATGGACTTGTCCTCATGCCCGCCGTAGGGTGGATTCATCAGGATCACATCGAACTTATCGTCGTCCGTGTAGTCCAGCAGATTGTGTTTCAGCGAGTTCATGTGGTAGATGTTTGGGACCTCAATATCATGCAGCAGCATATTGGTTACGCAAAGCAGATAGGGAAAAGGCTTTTTCTCAATTCCGTAAATGCTGTCATCTAGCTGCTTCTGAGCCGTAGTGTCCGTTACCTGCTTGGAGAGCTGTCCTAGCCAAGAGGTGATGAATCCACCGGTGCCGCAGGCGAAGTCTGCCATCTTTTCGCCCAACTGCGGCTTTATCATCAATGCCATAAACTCGGTGACGGCTCTCGGAGTGTAGAATTCACCGGAGGAACCGGCGGATTGCAGCTCCCGCAAAATCTCCTCATAGACAAAACCAAAGGCATGGCTTTCCTTTACATCATCAAATTCGATCTCGTCAATGACATCAATGACCTGACGAAGATAAACGCCGTCTTTCATATAGTTGTTGGCATCCTCGAAGGTGGACTTGACGATGGCTTTCTTAATGGGAGTATCCGGTGTCACCTTGATCCCCTCATAGAGAACCGCATCACCATCTTTCACATCATTGCCTTTCAGCACCGGGAACAGAATGTTGTTGACGAAGTTCAGCAATTTGTCCCCAGTCATAGCATGACCGTTGCTATCGGTTTTCGCCCAATTTCTCCATCTAAGGTCTTCTGGAATGATGGATTCGTAGGCGTCCTCGTTTAGTTCCCAATCATCTTCTTTTGCGTCATAGACTTTGAGAAAAAGCATCCACACCATCTGCTCAATTCTCTGGGCGTCACCGTTGATACCAGCGTCCATACGCATGATATCTCGAATTCTTTTTATAAAACCTGACTGCATCGCCATCGTTATCCTACCTCTACTTCTTCATAGATGCTTGCTTCAAGCTCTTTAACAACGGCTTCATATTGAGCCTTGCCGCCAAACAGCTTGACAATTTTTGCAGGCTTACCGTAATTGGCAAAATCCGCAAGGGAGAGAACCTTAATATCCTCAACCTCTGTGATCCCTTGGTTCATGTACTTATCCAGCAATATATCAAGAACGGCTTGTGCATCGGCAGAATACTTGCTGAAAAAGTCTTTCTTCTTAACATTGTTAGCCCGTTCTTTTCGGGTCAGCGGCTTCTTGCCGTATGCCACATAACAGATGAAGTCGAAATCGTCCACATCTTTCATACCTTGGTCTGCTTTCAACGCTTTTAGATCAATGCCCATCGCCGTGAAAGATTCCTCAATCGTTTTCTTTTTGTCCGACGCTTTCCATTTGCTGATAAAATCGGACAGAGAAGCGTATTCCCCCTTGATGTTGGTTCTGGTGTAGTCGATAATGTCCTCCTGCCGGAGCAGTCTGCCGTTGGCATCATAAACAGAAACCGTCTTATTGATGATCTTTACTCTGCACCCGTCTTTATCAACGATAGGGGTCTCTACAGGGCCATCAGGAGACTGCGTACCTCCACCACCGCTATGTCCGCCGCCCGTTGGCTTGGAGCCACCATGCTGGAACCCCTCATCCTGTTCAACAGGGCCGTCCCAATCTGGGTCGGAAAACAGCCTTGTCACATTCCGAAAATCCATGACAACAAAATGTGTCTTGCCGTCTTTTTCTCTGATCCGGGTTCCTCGCCCGATAATCTGCTTGAAAGTGGTCATGCTCTCAACCGTCTTGTCAAGAACAATGAGCTTAGTCATCTTACAGTCAGCTCCGGTGGAAAGCAGTTCCGAAGTTGTTGCAATAACGGGATATGGTTCGGATACAGAGATGAAATAGTCAAGTTTGGACTTTCCGTATACGTCTGAGCCGGTGATTCTTACGCAGTAGTCCGGATTCTCCTTCACCATATCCTGATTACAGTTGATAAGGGCAATCCTCATGCGCTCTGCATGATCTTCGGAAGCGCAAAAGACGATGGTTTTCTGCATTCTGTCGGTGCTTTTCAGATATTCCGTAATCTCCCTGGCAACCTCATCAATGCGGTCTTGGAGAATGATGGTGTAATCGTAATCCCGGTTGTTGTAAATGCGGTCTTCAATGACATTGCCGAAAATATCGGTCTGTCCTTGGTATGGTCTCCAGCCGTCTCCGATGTTGGTTGTGATATTGATGACCTTAAACGGGGCAAGGAAACCGTCCTCAATGCCCTGCTTCAAGCTGTAAATATAAACCGGCTCTCCAAAGTAGTCGATATTGGATACCTTTTCGCTTTCCTTCGGAGTGGCGGTCATTCCGATCTGGGTTGCCGAAGTAAAATACTCCAAAACCTTACGCCAGTTGCTATCTTCCTTGGCACTTCCTCGGTGACACTCATCTACCACGATAAGGTCAAAGTATTCTGGCGGAATCTGCCTGAAATGCTCCTCATCATTCTGTCCCACCATCTGATGGTAGAGAGCGAAGTTCACTTCATGAGAAGCAATCTTGTTCAGGCAGTCTTTATCGGAGAAATCTACCTTATAGATGGTCTTTTCGAGCGGGGCGAAGTCCTGCAAAATACTTTGGTCAACCAGAATGTTTCGGTCTGCCAGATACAAAATTCTCTTTTTAAGGTCAGAACGGAGCAACCGGTAGACGATCTGAAAAGCTGTGTATGTCTTGCCGGTTCCAGTAGCCATGACAAGCAGCAGTCTCTGCTGTCCTCTGGCGATTGCTTCAACGGTTCTGTTTACGGCGTTTCGCTGATAATATCTTGGAGGATAAGTACTTTGAGAAGAATAGTAGGGCTGAGATACAATTTTCTTTTCCAAATCAGAAATGCCTTTGCCGCCGTTCAATTCAGCATAATATCTCGCGACAAGCTCATCCTGGGTCGGAAACTTCTCTAATGCAATCTGCTGTTCCTGTCCAGTCAAGAAATCATGCTCATAGAAAGCGTCGCCGTTTGACGAATATGCAAACGGCAAGTCCATCATCTGAGCGTATGTCATCGCTTGCTGCAATCCATGAGATACAGAGTGATTATTATCCTTTGCTTCCACAACGGCAATCGGCTTGCCATCGTTTAAGTACAGCAAATAATCGGCATACTTGGGCTTGCTGCGAGCTACGATGTTTCCACGGATATTGATGCGACCATCTGTGATTTTGGTCTCCATCGTGATATGACCTTTCCAACCTCTCTGAATGACCGGAGTAATATAATTCAATTTGATGTCTTCTTCGGACATCTGCTTTTTGCCCAAGATAGCCATTATCCAAACCTCCTAATCATATCTTCGGTATCGGTCATTCCTTGATCGTTTCAAGAATATCCTCAATCCGGCAATCCATTACTTCACAAATGCGGAGAAGCACACCTGTTGTAATATTGTCTCCTTTGCCCAGCTTTGCAAGGGAAGCGGAGCTGATCCCTGCCTTTTCCTTCAAGTCGCTCTTTTTCATGTTTTTGTCAATAAGCATCTTCCAGAGTTTGTTATAGCTGATACGCATCATTGGAAGCCCTCCCAGCTAATTTCGTGAATATTTCTTATATTATAACACAAATCCGTAAATTCCTCCACTTGTTTAGCAAATTAAAGATTTGCAAAAACAAACTTTATTTTGCGTTTGCAAATCAAATATCTGTTCTTTTGACTCTCAATTAAGAAGTGATAGATTTAATCAAATAGAGACAATTAAAATTGTGTTCTGTTTTCCTGATAGCAAAAGAAGCGGCCACCGACTATTGAACAATTGGCGGTCGCTTCTGCAAACTCTGTTAACATGAGCTGTGCGAACTCTATCCCCAGAGCCTAAAGCTATAGTGGCAACCAAGAGTTAAAACACATATAATGCGCTTGAACGAAAATTTTTGTTTTTTCAGTTTCGACTACTTGAACTTTTATGCATTTGTAGTATAATAAAGCTAGAGGATAGCGGCGTTGACCAGCTATCGGTGGCGATGAAGCAGTGGACTGGTTCGGTATCAGCCGATTGTGGAGCCAGACCGTGGGTTGAGCGTGAACCACAAGCCGAATAGATTCGATGAATCGAAAGAAAACGCTTAATAGGAGCCTTGCCTTTCGGCAGGGCTTCTATTTTTTTGAGGGAAGGTGAAAAGATGCAGAACGAAAAGCAGGATATTCTGTACCGGGCAGCGGCGGTCTGGAAGGAGCTGACGGGGTATCACTATCGGCTTACATATGGCTACAAGGGCGAACTGCACCAGATTAACCTGACCTTTGCACCAGAGGACTTCCCTCATCTAGCGGGCTTTCATTACCTCAAAGACCTTGCGCTGCCTCGGTACAACCCGCGCAAAACGGTGGATATGATCCTGTCGGGCAAAATCACCCATGAAACCGTGCGGAAGGGTGCGCAGTACCGGGAACTGGTCGAGCCGCGTCTGATGGCGTTGGTGCGGCTGAAGGAAATTCTGGAACAGGACTTCGACCTGTTCTCCTATGTGCCGCGTTTTTATCCCTTCGTTACCAAAATCAAGGCAGACTATCTGATTTCCAGCCAAGGCAAACCGACTGCGTTCGTGTTCATCATCAAGGAATCCCCTTCCGGTGATGCCGTGTGCGATTTTTTGTGCTGCTCTGCCTTTGAGAAGGGTGACCGTGACTACCGCATGAACCAGCGTTCCAGAACTCTGCTCAAGAAGGAACGGGTACAGACCGAAACATCTAACACGGTGGTTCTGTACGACCGTTTGCCAAAGAATCTCGAATAACGAACGATGCCCACCAGCTTATGGCGAAAACCATAGGTCGGTGGGCATTGTGTTCTTTATGGGGTGCGCTTAATCTTCCAGCCTACTATGGTCACACCCCAGCGATAAATAATGCCCCATTTCCACTCTCAGCACCATCTGTGCATATTCCAAGGGCTTGTTGTACAACAGCCAGTCCAGTTCCGTCCGCTGAACCGGAGTGTTGCCGTATTCGTCCTCCACGGCGATGCAATCGATGGCAAGAGTGGTGCCATCCTCGAACCGGGCTTCCACCCGGTTGGTGTCCATATTGAAGCGGCAGGAAAGCAATTTTGTCATAGTCGTATCCTCCAAGACTTGATTTATGGTGTACGGTCACGCGAACCAATGCCGTCAAGTCGTTGGGAGATAGGATGATTTTTATTTATCAGAGAGTAAGTGCACGGTTTCTGCACGGATTTTGCACGGTTTCAAAACGTGCAGAGGGTGCTTTTCGCTGCAAAATCCGACAAAGGGTGCAGAAATTGCCGGGTGAAAAATCACGTTGATTTGTTCAAAAACAACGATGACTCGAAACTTCCATAAATTGAGACGAACCGGCGGCTTGCTCTCTTAATCAGTGGGCCCAGGGTTCGAGTCCCTGGAGGTGCACCAAAACAACAAAATCTGAACTTTTTTCCGATAGGGGAAGGGTTCGGATTTTTCGTTTTCTTTGGAAAACAGAACGAATCCCTTGCTTCCATCGAAAAACGTCCCAGCCCTTATCATAAGAAAGCACGACAGTCAACCGTAAGAGTGCCGTAAGGCGGAAAGGACGCAAGATGATGAAGTGCGATGCAAGAGTTTGTTCGTTCAACATGGACACCGGCTGCGTGGAGCTGCTGCTCCGGGATGGGAGAATGATCTCCATCGACTGCACCGGGGTCGAGGATGCGCTGGATGTGACCATGTCGCAGAAATCAGAGTTGGATTATCTCATCTACAATGACCCGCTGGCGTATGCAGAGCTGATTCTAAATGAGGATCCGAAGGAATATCTGAGGAAAGCGGCTGGGAGTCACGGGTTAGAAGATTAAAGGCAAAACAAAAACAGGGTGCGCCCACCCGGACGCACCCTGAAAAATCCACCTACGACAACGATATGTACAACAGGGCGTTCCCCGTCGGGAACGCTCTGTTTTTCTTTGCTTGGAATATGATGAGCCTGTTCCGCCTGCCACGCAGCAAACTCCCGTTGACCTTCCTCGCTGTTCCAGCAAGCAAGAATCGCCGGGTAGAATGCCCGTGCCAGACGGTCGATGACTTCATAGGGATAAGGGGAAGTGTTTGTGGACTTTTTCTTTTTGTTCAAACGCACGCTCCTTTGATCGTCCCACTGCGGCAAGGGCGGGTGGGAAAATCAGGATTCCATGTTACACATCAGGCGCAAGGGCGCGGAAGTTTTCTGTCCTGCACTTGCTTTCGTTGGATTCGTTGATGGCCTACAAGTGCCTGTCGTTATGCAGTCTTTTCTCCTTCAAGGGCTTCTGCAAGAGCCTTTTCCAGATAGGTTTCGATTTCAGTCAGGTAGTTAGCAGGCCTCTGCATTGCGAAGCGGAGAACCTTCTGCTTTTCCGGGTCAGTGAAATAGCTGGGATTGTTTTTGAGCGTTTTCTTCCATGAGTTTTTCATCATTTCGGTCGCACGGCTCAAAGATTTGTAAACCTTCATAAACTCGTCCGGTACATGATAGCACCGAAATTCTTCTGTTTGTGGTGTGGGCATGGGAACGGGTTCCGCTTTTTCAGGTTCAAATTCTGCGCTGGCAGATTCCAACACTTCCAATGCCTCTGGATGCAGGATTTGAGCAAGGACATCTGAACGATGCTCGACACTTGCCTGCACAAGCTTGGACATTTCTTCGTTGGTGAACTTCACTTCACCGGAAAAGACTTTCTGCTTGATGCCGGGAGAGAGGTTGTCCGCGATGTCGATACCTCGTGTATAGTGGCTGGCACGGAGAACAGAGGCACGGCTGACACCGTTTTCTTCTGCGATCCGGTCGCAGGTTTTCTTCCCGGAGTGGTGGTTATCATCGTGAGCACCACCACTTTTCTTTGCTAAAGTGTACTGATTGCCCCGAAAGATTTTTGCAGCTTTCTTCTCGGCTTCGTACTGCTTCCCAAGCAGATAGCGTTTCTGTTCAGGACTCAGGTTTCGCCGTCCCAACTGATTCCGGCAAATCCACGCAATGGCTTCTTCGCGATTCTCAAATCGGAGCGGCATGGTGGAGAAAGAGATTTCGGGATGCTCCTGAACGATCTCATAACGATTGTGGCCGTCAACAAGGGTGTTACCCCAGACAATCAAAGGAGAAATCAGCTTGCCTTCCTTGAGGATGTTTTCTTCAAGCTGCTTGTACTCATCGTCCGTCAGCGGCGGGATCTGGTTCTGGAACTCCGGGTCGATTTTCAGATTGATCATACGCACACTCCTTTATCTCTCCTGCTGCGTCGGTTCTTCCTCTCGGAAAAAGGACGCAACATTCTGCTTTGCGGTTTTCAGCTTGAGCAGTTCCTCTTTGGCTTCCTTGTACTGCTCGTAGAATTTTGCCTTTTCGGATGCCAGCTGCGCATACTCGGCTTCCAGTTTCTTCGGGCTGGGCAGCTTGGTGATATCATTTGCCTTGAAATAGGCTGCTGCCGCCCGGTGCGCTGTCAGCTCTGCACGGTGCTGTTCTTCAAAGGCTGCGGGTCGTTTTGCAGCTTTTAACTGCTGTGCGACGCTCTTGGTGCTGGCGTAGGCTGCGACCTGATAGCGCAGCTCTTTGTTGACCTTCATGCGGCCTTCGAGGTCTTTCACCACCGCCAGCGAATCGTGGAACTTGGTATCAAGCTCTGTAATTCTCTGGTCGAGTGCGTCCTCGTCAGTCAAGCCCTTTTCTTCTAGGAGAATCAAGGTCTGTGCCATGGCTTTGAGGTTGTGCTTCTTCGCCCAACGCTCGTAGCCGATGCCCTTGCCCTGCTTCAGCTTAGCCTGAATGTCCACCAGTTTCTGAATCTTATCGGGCTTGTCTGTTGCGATAGGCTGGATGGTCGGAGCAAGCCGGATGTTCTGAGCGAGTGCGGCAAGCACCTGCTCTTTCTCAAACTTGTCCCCGAGATGTTTCGCCCGGATGAACTTTGTCCTTCCGGCGGGCAGATAGCTGAGCCGCCCACGGCTTTCCTTGACGGCAATGCCGTATGGTGGATGAGAAAACAACGCGTGAGCGATGGACACTTCAGCGATAAAAAAGTGGTGGAATATTTAAATAGAAACGACAGAAAAATCCAACTGGACAGGAACGAGGGGCTTTACAGAAATGTAAGGACCACACAGAATAAACAAAACAAAAAATCCAATCAAAATTCCAACTTTCTAAACACAAAAAGGCTTACAGAGAGTGAAGAGCCCCACAGCAAGTGAAAAGGAGCGAACTACATGCTGATTTACCCGAAGAACAAGAAGAGCGACCAGAAGGACGATCCCGTCTGGAAGGAGGACAGCTTCCTCCGTCTGCGCGGCTTTGCGGACGCGCTGGTCCACAAGACCGACTTCAAGACCGAGGACGGCAAGAACGTGTTAGCCGGAGCTTACTACGAGCGCGTCCGCCGAGAACTTGAGACGCTGGAAGCGGCCAAGGTTGCACAGCTCAGCAAGTCTCTGGGACCCAAGGCCGCTGCACTCAAGGCGATGCCTGAGCCGACCGGCTGCAGCAGCAACAGCAGCAGCCCCCGCTCCACCGGAGCACGGCGTGCTGCACGCGAAGCCGGTGAGCGCCGTGCCCGTGCCGCCAGTGAACGCAAGGAGCTGATCACAGCTATCCGCGCTGAACTGCTGGATGCCGAGGCCGAGATCAATGAAGTCTACTGCCGTGCGAACGCCAGCCTGGTGACCTACGGCAAGGCAGGCAAGTTCCGTGTGATCAGCGATGAGGAGATCCCGCGCTTTCATCCGGACTTTTCTGCCCGGAAGGCCGCGCAGGCCATGGGAATTGAGGAGGTATTGGGATGAAGAATCTGTTCAAGAAGGCTGACAGCGCCAAGCTGCCCGAGCAGGGCCGTGAGCGCACCGAGATCGACTACGCACACCGCACGATCGTCCACCATATGTTGTACGGTTACCCGGGAGACTTCAGCAGCTGTGCGAGCTACCCGGACTACGATGACCCGGAGATGTTTGCGGGCGTGTTGGAGCAGGCAGCCGACGCAGTCAAAAAGCTGGACCTTGACGAGCACACCCCGGTGTTCGACGAGCTGGTCCGCCTGAAAGCCCAGCAACTGGCCATCTCCAGCCTTGTGGAGACCCGGTATCAGCACCATGCATCGGCACTGAACCTGCAGGCGGATCTCCGACTACAGGTGGAAAACCTCCGTGCCAGCAAGAAGCTCATTGAAGAGCAGCTTGCAGACGTGAACGCCCGCATCCAGAAACTGGAAGCCTGACGCCCGCAGCGAAACACAACACGAGATAAGACCAGGAGGTACAACATATGTACATGGGTGAACACACCAACGCGACCGAAAAGCTCCACGAGATCCAGAAACAGGGCCGCACCAAGGGCAGCCTGCTGGACCACATCGCGATCCCCGTGACCGCCTTCTTTGTGGCCACGGACCTTATGACCGTCCACCTCTACACCGAAAGCCTGTTCGACGAGCGGCCCGAAATGGCCATGCTGGTGGCTGCCTCCATCGCCCTGCTGCTCGATGCCTGCCCCATGCTGGCGGGCAGACTCAAGGGCCAGCTGGATGACATGCTGCCCCGTGATCAGCGGGCGACGAAGCGCCGCATCAGCGCACTTCTGGGCACAGCCGTCGGAGCCTTTGCAATCTTCGCGGGTTTCTGCATCGTGTCCACGCTCATGAGTGTGGAGGCCCTGGGAGCAACGGAGAACCCCACCCTCTACATGGTGGGCCAGTACATCCGTATGCTGCTGCCCATCGCCACCAGTGTGGGCTCTTACGCCATCGGCTTTTTCAGCGACCACCGCAGCCAGCTGGACAGCCTGAAGGCCCAGCGCCTGGATCTGCAGGACCTGGCTGCCGACACCGACAGCGCCATCAGCCATGCGGAGTTTGCGGCAGCAAACTTTGACCCGGACCTCCAGGACTACCGCTTTGCACAGGCAAAGCTCAAGAGCCTGAGCATTTCGGCCCAGCAGGCCCGTTTGTCCGCACGCATGAAGCTGGCCGAAGAACTGGGCAGCGTAGAGGCCGCAGACGCTCTGCTGCACAGCGCGGGTCTGGACGACCTGCTGGACGAGCAGCACTGGCAGGCCATGCTGCTGCCCCCTGCCTCGGCTGAGGCTGCACCGGAACAGCCGGTGCTCCGCCTTGAGGCAGAGCCTGCCGCAGAGGAAGTGCCTGCCGCAATGGCATCTTGACCCCAAAACAGATTTTTTTCAGAAAAAAGCTGCCTGTTTTCCAACTGGGAAGGCAGACAGCGCCTTTTCTGAGGTGTAAGACGCAAACCTCACAAACGAAAGGAAACGCTATGAAGCTGAAGATGCTTACCCGCATGGCTACCATGGTGGCAGCTGGTTCTCTGGTGGTTGGTCTGCTGGCTGGCTGCAGTGTGATCCCCTCCAAGGACGGTGCGGCGGACAGTGCCGTGGCCACCGATACCGCCCTCATCATTACCCAGGGCGACGGCATGCCTGCCCTGACCAACGTCGAGGAGTTCCTCAACAGCGTAAATGTGACGCCGGGCGGCAGCGCCGGACTGGTGGTGGCCGATGGCAAGCCGTTTGCGCTCGGTCCTCAGCGCTTTGACCAGGTCAAGAACAACGACATCCAGCAGGCCCGAGCCGACAAGACAGCACGCTACCAGCTGGTCGAGGCGGTCCAGGGCGCTGCAGCCACCACCCCTGAGACCGACCTGATCTCCGCCATTTCTCTCGCCAGTCGCATGCTGTCCGCCGGTACGGCCGACACCAAGGTGATGGTCATCCGGCACTCCGGCGTCAACACGGCAACCAGCCTGCCCATGCAGGACCTCGACCTGCTGAATAGCGACCCTGCCAAGCTGCTGGATCAGCTGGACGCCGCTGCCATGCTGCCTCAGCTGAACGGCGTGGCCGTGGAGTTCTACGGCCTGGGCGATGTTGCGGGCAGCCAGGGCACGCTCAGTGCCCAGCAGGTCCAGTGGCTGAAGAGCTTCTGGCAGGCCTTCTTTGACCGCACGGGTGCAAACGTCACCTTCCATACCGACATCGTGTCCGGCGACGCCCTCAACAACGGCCACACCGTGACACCTCTGGCCGCTGCAGGCGCACCGACCTTCGTCAAGGTCAGCGCCGAGCAGGTGGCGTTTCAGCCCGACAGCACGACTTTCCTCGATGAGGCAGCTGCCCGTGCAGCACTGAACGGTCTGGCCGAGCAGCTCAAGGGCACTTCTGCCGCCCACTACATTGTGGCTGGCAGCACCGCACAGGTGGACAACGCCAGCCGCGAGGGTGCCCAGGCATTGTCTCTGGCCCGCGCACAGGCCGTGCGGGATGTGCTGGTGGAGGCCGGTGTCCCTGCCGACCGATTCACCTGCCTGGGCCTGGGCAACGAGCCGACGAGCGTGCGCAGCGCAAATGAGCCGGAGAACCGCTGCACCTACGTCGTGGCTGATACCACGGCCCAGGCTGCGGAGTTTCTGGCAGTGGGTCAGGCTGAGAGCTAACCGGCAAATAAGCAGGGCACCCCGGCACAGAGCATTCTGTGCCGGGGTGTCTTTTTGTATGCGAAGGTGGCGATGCACCAGCCGCTTTGGCCCGTGCGGAAAGTGGGTTCGCACTGGGCCACACAGGCAGTTTGCGAAAAAGCACTTTCATTTTGGCGGAAAGCATGCTATACTTTATGATAGAATTGGTGAGATGAACAGTTCCGGCGCTGCCAGACGGCTCCGGAATGGACAGTTTTGCCGATTTAACTCACACCCCGCAAGGGGACGGAAGCAGGCAAGTCCCAGAGTCATACCCATCGAAACAGCTTTTGAACCAACTCACACCCCGCAAGGGGACGGAAGCCCAACTGTTCCGATTAGGTTGATCCGCTGTCCCTGATTTAACTCACACCCCGCAAGGGGACGTAAATTTCGTTTATTTTTGCTAGCAAAACCCACATTCGATTTAACTCACACCCCGCAAGGGGACGGAAAACGCTGCAATGCGTATCTGCAACGACTGATACTGCGATTTAACTCACACCCCGCAAGGGGACGGAAAACTTGCGCTCTTTTCGTACTCTATATTGCAGCCACAAGATTTAACTCACACCCTGCAAGGGGACGGAAGCTGGCAAGTGCCAGAGTCATACCCATCGAAACAGCTTTTGAACCAACTCACACCCCGCAAGGGGACGGAAGCAGCAAATGCCATAATCATGACCATCGAAACAGCTTTTGAACCAACTCACACCCCGCAAGGGGACGGAAAAAAACATCGACAGAATAGTCTTTGAAGTATTTTGCGATTTAACTCACCCCCCGCAAGGGGACGGAAGCCCATCGTTACCAAAACCACCACTTGATTTAAACGGATTTAACTCACACCCCGCAAGGGGACGGAAGCCCATCCCGGTAGACAAAGACGACAACCAGGCGTTTGGATTTAACTCACACCCCGCAAGGGGACAAACAAACAGAAGGAACTTTTCTGCACTGCATAGACGCAGCAGAAAAGTTCCTTCTGCTTTTTTATTTTTTGCGTCGTTTTTCCAACCGGGCACGGCGGCAGAGCCTTTCTCTGAGTGTAAGACAGAAACACCTGAGACGAAAGGAAAAAGCCTATGAAACGTCTTTTGGAAGGACAGCAGCTGCAGCGAACGGTCCCACCCACGGCGGGGCGTGTGGAGCCGGTGGTGTGCCTGCCTGGCGGCCTGACGCTGGACGACCGCAGCTGCTGGCAGTACCCCACCATGCTGGTGGGCAACGTGGGCAGCGGCAAGTCTACCCTGATGGAACAGATCCGCCGCCCCGTGTTGGCCCACGCAGACCGCATGCAGGACACCGTCGTCATCTTTGCGGCCAAGCCGGATGTGCTGCGCTGCCGCCGCCCCGGCGACCCGGTGATTTCGGTGTCGGCCACCGACCCCGCCAACTGCTGGAACCTTTTCCGGGAGCTGGATGCCTCCGATACGCCGGAACTTACCCTGCGGGAGATCGCCAGTGCTCTGTTTGCCGAGCAGAAGAAAAAGACTACCCAGATCTTCTTCCCGGAGGCAGCGCAGGAGATCTTCTACCAGACGGCACGCTTCATGCGGGATTTCGGCCGCACCAACAACATCCCGGTCTCCAACGCAGAGCTGAGCGAGTTTCTCACCCGCACAACGGTCTTTGCACAGGAAGGGGCCAGCACCGGAACCGACGGCAGCTGGCAGGAACTGGTAGAGCGGTACCCCACTTACTTTTCTGCCGCCCGGGATCTTATCGGGGACGGCGGAGCCCAGGGGCTGGGTGTACTCAGCGAGGTACGCACCATGCTCAGCCGCCTGTTCATCGGCAGCTTTGCCTCGGCCAATGGCACCTTCTCGGCCCTGCAGGCAGTCCGGCAGGGCGGCAAGCGGGTGTTTATCCTCTATGAGCCGGACAAAGCAAGAACAGCTCTGCCGCTGTTCCGGCTGCTGCTGGATCTGATGCTGCAACAGAGCATGAGCCCCACCCTGAACCACAAGGTGTGGTTTCTGCTGGACGAGTTCAGTCTGCTGCCTAAGGTCGAATCCCTGACCGACGCCCTGAGCTTCGCACGTGACCCTTCCGGCGACAATGGGCGCAGTGGTGCACGTATTATTGCAGCAGTACAAAGCGTCCAGCTGCTGACTCGCCACTACTCCGAGGCAGAGGCCAAAACCCTGATGTCCTTGTTCCCCAACCTCATCACCATGCGTGTCATGGACCCAATGTCCCGTGCAGCCTTCGCAGACCGCTACGGCACTGCTCGCGTGATCTACCGCTACATGGGCGAGGGCAACCGGCCCGTGACCACCGACTGCGAGCAGAAAGTGGTGACAGACGCCGACTTTTCCCAGCTCATGAAACCGGGTCAGGCCCTGATGAGCCTGCCTGCAGTCTCGCCGGATCCCTTCATTTACGACGGCTTCCGGCCCTGACCAAAGAAAGGAGAAACCCATGGCTTTGTTCCGTTCCAACCGGGGCATGCACCTTCTGGCACTGCCCACGACCCACGCCGATGCAGAGAACACCCGCCGCAAAAACATCCAGGATGGCGGTACCACTACCGCATCCCGCCTGCTGGCACAGGCCCGTGTCCTGCCGCAGGAGGCGCTGGTCTGCGGCCCGCCGGGACGCATCTTCCCGGTGGTGGAAGCCCTGCAGCGGCAGAGCAGCCGCCCCTTCGTGCTCATCGGCACCGCCTGGGACCTGACCGACAGTCCGCTGCTGCGGCTTCCGGTCCAGTGGCAGGATACCGTGCTCCCGGACCAGCTTCCGGAGGGCAGCGGCAGGATCACGATCCACCCCGGCGAATTCGGCATGGGCATGATGCAGATGGCAGACTGGGGTGGCACCCACACCATTCTGCTCTGCCTGGGGCAGGGACTCTCGGCCAGCACCGAGCTGCTGGATGCCCTGAATGCATGCGGCGACTATGTGCTGCTCTGCAGCAGCCTGAGCCGGGCAGTGCCCAGCCGGACGGGCGGGCTGACCACAGAGGGTCTGCTGCGCTCCATGCGGTACCTGATCGTTTCGTCCGCAGGCGGCGACGCCCAGACCCTGCTGCAGGTCCTGCCCAGCTACGAGAGTGAGCGGGTGACCAACTCCATCGGCTTCAACACCCACCACGACCGGGGCGGCATGATGGGCCGCCACGGCGGCAGCGGTTTCAGCTTTGGCCAGAACCGCGAAGTGGTCACCAAGCCCGTGCTCTCGCAGGACGATCTCACCGGGCTCCGGAACAACTCGGAGTTTCTGGTCTATAACCAAGACCTTATGAGGCTCTGGGTTGGAAAAATGGGCTAAAAACCGACCGAAAACTTTTCCGCTTTTTTTCGTACAATCTGTGCATTGCAGGAACGCTTACCGGTGCGCTATACTGGGCGCAACACAACCATGCTGTCAACCGTATATCGTGCACAAACGAAAGGAGAAACGCTATGAAGCGTATCTACGTGACCACCATTCCTCTGCAGGGCCGTCTCGACCTCGCCAAGAACACCTACCGTTCCAGCGCCAATTCCGGCGACATCGAGACCCGTTTCCCGATCCTGCAGGTCCTGCACAACACGCTGCAGAAAGGCGACGATTTCCACATCATCGCCATCCGCAGTGTGAACGGCGATACCCAACGCAACTTCGGCTACCTCAAAGAGGAGCTGCAGGCGATGGGCTTCACCGAGGACCACATCCGGGAGCTGCCCATGCCGGACGAGCAGGACTGCAGCACCCTGATCCGCCTGTGCCGCGACCTGTGCGACGTGCTGCCGGAAAAAGGCATCGCCTACATGGACATCACCTACGGTACCAAGACCATCCCTCTGGTGCAGCTGGCGGCTCTTACCTGCGCAGCAGCGACCCATGAGGAACTGGAGGTAGGCGGTGTCTACTATGGCGAGATGCGGCGCGTCAACGGCCAGAGCGTGAATCAGTCTGTTCTCCACGATGTTACGCCGCTTTATCACCTGCAGGGCCTCGTGGGCGGCATCCACGGCAACAAGGATACCGCCGAGATGGTCTACAACCAGCTGGTGTGGATGAGCCAGAACAAGGCCGAGCAGTAAGGGAGGGGGAATTTGATGTACGAGGAACGTGCAAACCTCCGGGCTACGATCGATGCATCGCCGCTCTGGGATGTGGATGTGGCCACTCGCAAGGCTCTCTTTCAGCCGATGCTGAAAAAGCTGAATGGCCGGGAAGAGTCTGCCGGGGACGACCCGGCTGAGGCCGCTGCGGTAGACCCGAAGCTGGAAGAAACCTACAAGAGGGTCTGGGCCGGGTGCTTTGAGCTGTTCCCGACAGAAGATGCCACCATCCTCTCGATGGCGTTTTTCCAGGCTGCGGCGGCATACCAGCCGGACCCGACACGGGAGAAGGACAGCTTCTGTGCTTACATGCAGATGGCCATGCGGCACCTGAAGGCCGAAGATGCCCGGAAAGAGGCGCAGAGCCTGGGCATTATGGACGTTAGCAAGGAGACCGCCCGTAAGGTCCGTCAGGCGTTGGACTACATGGACCGGATGGGTTACACCAGTGCCATGGTGACCGGCGACCCGCATCTGGAAAAGACGGTCGCACAGGCTGCCAGGATCGGCCAGCGGAGCCTGCACGAGGCCCTGCTGAACAAAGATACGCTGGTGTCCATCAACACCGAGCGGGACGACGGCACCACGATCGAGATCGTGGACAAGGGGGCGTCTCCTGAAACGCAGGTAGAACTGAAAGAGGACATCTTCCCTATCCTGCACAAGGCTGTGCTGCTCATGAGCCTGGAAGAGAAAGAAAAGACCCGTGCCAATATGGTGCTGTTCTGGTCCCCGCGCATTCTGGGCTATCTGCGGAAAAATGAGGCCCCCGACATGCCGGAACGCCTTGGCCGCAGTGACGACCTGCGCCCCCTGGAGAGAGATGGCATTCTGTGGAATCAGCTGATTTTGCGGGACTATGTGCGCTTTTGCGTACAGGAACCGCTTTATAGTGGCGAGGGCCCTGAGAACCCAAAGGAACTGGAAAGCGCCGCAGTGAACCCCCTGCTGCTGCCGACCCGCCGCCCGGAGCAGGACAAGACCGTGGCAGAATATCTGGGCAAGGACAAGGGAACGGTTTCCTACCATAACCAGAAGTTCGCCAAAAAGTTCCGGGGGCTGTTGAACCTCAAGGACACAAAGCCTGTGAAGGAGAACTGAACACATGGGGAAGAACATTGCGCTCCTGTATATGAGCGCCTATTTTGCACAGCCTGCCCCGGAGGGCAGCAAAAACCGCTTCCTGCGTACACAGACCAACGAGGCTGCGGTCAGCGCCCTGTGGAAGGACCCTGCATCCCGGCCGGACAAGATCGTGGCCCTGTGCAGCGACACGGTCCGGACAAAGCCGACCGTCCCGGCGGCAGACGGCTCCGGCAATAAGGTGCCCACGCTGGAGTATTTCAGGGATGAGTTCCTGAAACAGCTTGGCGTGCAGCCGGAACAGCTGGTGGCGGTCTCTGTGCCCGACAGCATGGAGGAAGCCGACCAGACCCGTGCGATCTCTGCCGTGCTGGAACAGGTGGCCGAGAATGACAACCTCTACATCGACCTGTCCGGCGGAATGCGCGATACGGCGACGCTGCTGCTCATTGTAGCCCGCTACCTCAAGGACATCCGCATGGTTCAGACCAAAAAAGTGCTTTACTCGGAGCTCAAGGGCAACAGTTCCGTTGTGCGGGACAGCACGGGCCTGTACAACCTGATGGACCTGATCACGGCAGTGGATGCGTTCTTCTCCACCGGTACGACCGAGAAACTGAAAGCATATATGAAACAGACCGGTGAGACGGACCCTGACATCCTGAACCTGCTTGACCGGATCGACCATTTCGCGGATGATCTGGCCCTCTGCCGCGTGCAGATGCTCAAAGCCGACCTCAAGGCCATTGCCCGTCAGATCAAACAGCGCCCTGCCTCGAGGGAAACGCTGAGCAGCCTGCTCTATGAGCTGATGAACGACCGCTTTGAGGCAGAGTTCCAAAACCTCATGGGCAGCCGTTCAGACAGCCTGCCGGCACTCGTGCAGTGGTGTGCCCACCACCGGATGTACCAGCAGGGACTGACCCTCCTGAGCGAGGAAATGCCCACCTATTTGTGTGGTCACTTGTTTCTGCAGCCAACCGGCAAAGCACTGGATTACATGGCACTACAGCCCCAGAACAAAGGCAAGAGCTGGGTGTTCCCAATGTTCCACTACCACTTCTGCCGCGCTGCTTTGTTCCATGAGGCACGGCCCTTTACCGTAAACCTCTGCCTGACCAAGGACAAAACTGAGGCGAACGGAAACGCTCTGTTCCGTGTGGCGACTCTGACCGAAGCACAGGAGTATCTGACAGCCGCAGTGGAGCAGGGGGAACTGCTGTTGGATCTGACCAGGAAAGACACTGTGGCGCAGGGAATTGTATACTACCAGAGCGTGCAGCAGTACCGCAACCAGATCAACCACGCCACGGACAGCGCGGTTAAATTTCAAAAGGACACAGGGCTTCTGCCGCTCAGCACAAGCGCCATTGAGCAGACGTTGGGGGACGTTGCGTTCTACCTCGCCAGACTGAAGGACTGCAAAGCCAATGCCCCGGCGGGTATAGAACTGCTGGATAGCAACAAAGCATTTTAAGGCTCAAAAAGTCATAACAAAAACAGCCATCACTTTCCAACTGAAGTGATGGCTGTTTTTTGTTATCCCCTCGCGGGGAGGACCGTTCCAGGACGGTCAAAGATGGGTAAAAGCGGAAGGGAAGATTTCAACACTTCGTCCCCTTGCGGGAAGAACATGGAAAAGGTGTGAGCGCTTGCGCTCACAGAGACCTCTGCGGCGGGGCCAGCGGCTCCACCGATACGCCGCCCATGCCAAGGGTGGTTTTGATCCCGATGCCGCCGTAGGGCGCAAAGGAGAGCAGGGCGTTCCAGAGCTCCAGCAGCGGCAGGGCCAGCCGGGCCTCCACGACAGCGCTGCCCACAAAGCCCGGGATGCAGGTGTTCTTGATGGGATAGGAGACGGTGTGCAGGTTGTAATCCAGGATGTGCAGACCGCGCAGGATGGCGTCCAGCGCGTCCGGGTCGCTCAGCTGGCAATCCGGAAATGCGGTGTTCCAGTGCAGCACAAGGCTCTGCAGCAGCAGGAATTCCTGCGGGTAGATGGCGTAGCGTCCCGCCTGCTTGAAGGCGCAGGGGGTGCGGAACCACAGCCTTGTCCGGCTGGCGGGGTCCTCCCGCGCAGCCAGCAGAAGCTGCAGGCCGTTTTCCACCAAGTGGCTGCCCAGCGGTTCCATCTGCAGGGGCGCGCCGTGCAGTTCCAGCGTGGTGCAGCCCGCAAGCAGCGGCCGCACCTGTGCGGCGAGGGCTTCGTCCAGAAGATTCAGCGTCCACACCGAGGTCTGCGCAGCAGCGTCAAAGCACAGGGACTGCGACAGCGGGTGCTCGCCCTGCTCATGGAGCCGGGCAGCGGTATCGGCAGGAAGCTGCGACATCAGCCAGCCGTAGATACGGTAGGCCCACGCGGAGGGCAGACGTGGGGTCTCTGCTGTGCGCAGAGAGAACTGCAGCTGCTCGATCATAGAATGTTCACCTCGCAGAACCCGGCCGGGTAGCGCTTGCCTGCATAGGTGATGTACCGCGCGCGGTGCGGCGAAACGCCAAGGCTGATGTCTGCCTGATGGCGTCCGTGCTGGGTCTGAAGAATGCGCTGGGTCCATTTCAGGGCGGCGGCATAGTCGTCCTTCAGGTAAGGGTAACCGACCGTTTTAGAGAAGAAGCCGGTGCCGCCGCCAAGGATGAGATGCGGGGTGTCCGGGATGTTTGCAACGGGATGGCCCTGCGGGAAGTGCGACAGGAAGGTATCCTGATAAAAGCTGCTGAACTCGGCGATGGCTTCCAGCAGAGCATCCTTTGTAATGGGGTGGATATGCCGGTTGAGGATGCTCTGGTCCAGCGTCAGCCGGAAGCGGATGGTCTCGCCCGGACGCACGCATTCCTGATAGAGGGGCAGATCCTTGGCGTCGCCGTCAAAGTCCTCGACCCGGGCAGCGGAAAGGGGCGAGATCAGGGTGCGACCGGTCAGGATCAGCTTGTCGTTGTCGATGGGGGCACTGTCGGAGACCTGAACGCCACGGAAAACGCTGTCCAAGATGTCATCGGCGGCAGCACCGGATCGCAGCTTGTTGGCATAGCTGCCCTCCGGGAATACGTAATCGTGGTTGACCTCAAACGCTTCCAGAGTACGTTTTTTGCCGGGGGCCGGCGTCTCGTGCAGCAGCAGATGCACCAGCCACGCCGTGCGCAGCGCGCCTTTCAGGCTGCTGCCGGGAATATAGGCGCGGCCGTAGGCGTCGCGCTGAAATTGATGGATCTCCTTGGTGCCGTTGTAACCGGCAACATCCTCGGTCACGGCCAGGCGATACTGTACCAATGGCTTGTCGCCCATCAGCTTCGGGTGTTCCAGCCAATCTTCTGCAAGATGACAGTCTCTGGTCCAGAAGTCCAGCAGACTGCTGTTGGAGCTGAGCATGAACTTCTCGAACTGCCGCACCAGATCGTGCCGGAGCATGTAGTCAAAAAACAGTTCCATGTTGAGGATCTTGACGCAGCCCTGGTTCGGGGAATAGATGTATTCCCGTTTGCCGATCTTACGGCCGCTGCCAACGAACAAAGGAGACTGCGTTTTCAGCGTCAGATCAAAGACCTGCAGGTGATCCTGCTGGATCATAGTGTCACCCCCATAAACAGCGGTTTGGAATAGCGGTAAACCGGATGCGGGACCCCGATGCCGACATCGCAGAGCTCACCCTGATAGGTGTGCTGCAGCACGGAACCGGCGGTGAGAAAATACTGGGTCTGCTTCTTGACGGGGGTCTCCACCCATTCGGTGGAGGCAAAGCCGCCGCGCCGGGCCAGCTGGAACGACGCACCTTCCAATGCGGCGTCCATCTCCTCCCCGGTGGGCAGACTGCTGGTCAGCAGCAGATAGGGCGCGGTGCCGCGCTCCAGCGCCTGCAGCATCCAGCGCAAGGATGCGTCCTCGGCGGTGTTCAGGCAGATGGGCTCGCCGCCCAGATGGAACCGGCCGTAACCGGCGCTGGTGCGGCCGCCGATCCCGCTCAGGCCCAGAAGGGTAAAGAGCTCCTTCAGCATCTTGAGCTGGTCGTTGCCCTCACAGGCACACAGAACATACAGGCCGCAGCCTGCGTGCAGGCGGTACAGGCCGACAAAGTACGGCTTGGCGTCGGCACCGTCGGTCACGCTGGCCTTGGTCTGTTCGTAGGCCTGGCCAAAGCTCTGGTCCAGCTCGTCCAGCGGGTAGGTGCCGCTGTGCAGGCTGGCGGTGTAGCGGTCGAATTTGGAGACCGGGATCCAGGCAAGCTTTTTGACCGCCTTGCGCTCAACGGTGGAAAGCTCGGCAGGGGATGTGGATGCGGCGATCGGCTTGGGTAGGTAAAAGGTATCTCCCCGCCAAGGCATGGCATCGCTGATGCGCAGGGCGTCCGCATCGGCAGAGACGAGAAGCTCCTCCAGTGCGGGCTCGCCGTACACCTCCAGCGCTGTGTGGCACAGGGCCGAAAAGATCGTGTCGGCACGCAGGGTCAGGGCAGAGGACTGGGAGCCGACCGCTGAGTCGGAACCGCCGAAGTGGACGGCGGTATCAAACGCCAGCTTTAGCAGAAAATAGTTCATACTCTTCGACCTCGGTTTTGAAGGTTTGGCGGATGCCGTCCAGATCAACGTTCAGAGTCTCCGGGTAAGGGATCACCTGGAAGTTCTGGAAGCTCACACGGCCGTTTCCGCGGGAGCCGTGCCCGCCAAGGTAGTCCAGCTGGAGCAGCTTCATGGCCTTGGACAGAAGCGAAAGGTCCTCTTCCATCTCTTTGGGGTCGGACAGGTTGTAAACGATGTTGACCCCGAACCGGGCACCGGCAACTATGCGCTCGATCTGGCGTGGGTTGGCCTTGGAGGTAAGGCGGTTGATCGTGTTCTCCGACTTGACTTCGGTCACGCCCACGCCTTTCAGCTGGTCGTAGTTGAGCAGAAAGGCGTCCGCAAACTGCAGCCGCGCAAAACGGACCGGTTCGGAGCTGCCGAACATCCGCAGGAGCACCTCACCGTCTGCGGAAAAATCCGGCAGCGTTTCGCCGTTGACACAGCTGCGGCGGGCAAGCAGCGTGCGGAGCTTGCCCTTCAGGCTGCTGCCCGGCACGATGGGCAGCCCGGTGAACGGGTCACGGATGACAGGACTATCCACGGTGCCGATGGCAGAAAAAGACGAAGAACCGCCGATGTGAAGCCCTGTGCGGACAACAAGGTCACACTTGATCAGAATTTTGCCGGTCATGATGCATTCTCCTCTCCGGTTTTGGATTCAGAGTAGTAACGATGGAAGGCGACGAGGGCTTCCATGTAGTGGTAATAATCGATCAGGTCCTGCCGTGTGCAGGTACCGACAGAGGACAGCTTGGCGAGATACTCAAACAGGTTGGCACTTTCCACAAACTGGCGCACCTGCGGGTCACGGCCGCATTCGTAAGCCAGGCGGATGCGCAGCAGCTTGATCTGATTGACGCTCTCCTTCAAAAGCCGCTCCTCGGTGCGGCGGTTCTCGTTGTTGTAAACGTCACAGGCTAGGCGGAGCAGGTTCTGGATCTTGGTCTTGGTGATCAGGGCGCAATTCTCCTTCATCAACTGTTCCGCAAAATCAACGTAGTTTTCCGGAATGACTGGCTCTGCGGCAGCGGCCTTTTGCTTGGCCGGGCCTTTGCCGGAAGGATGATTCGACTTTGGCATATCACTCTCTCCCTCGTTTCTGATAGACATAAATGTAGATCGCGGTGATCAGCTGTCGGCGCTGTTCCGGGTCCCGCGCCCAGTCCAGAACATTGTGCGAGAAGGTCCGGTATGCGTCCTGCTGGGCAGGGCTTGCCTTCTTCTCATCCGGGCGCAGCCGGGCAAGCAGGTAGACGCACCGTGCAAAATTGACGTGGTCCTTCCGGGTATTGCGAAGCAGGTCGGTCAGGTTGTACAGCATGGAATTGCCGCGGTGATCATCGTCGTCGTTTTTCTGGACCTGCGCAAAGAACTGCTCCAGACAGGCCATCTTCTCGCCCAGCACCTTGTCCTGCAGCACATCCCAGGAATAGGTGTGGTCGGGCACGGCGTCGAACAGTGCGGCACCGTTCTTGCCGGGCAGCTTTTTGGCTTCGTCCTCCAGCGCGGCGGTCTGTTCGGCGGCGGCGCGGATGGGATAATGTTCGTTGAACATTGCGATGCCCGCGCTGATGGTCAGTGCCCCGCAGGTGTAGCTGCGCAGGTGCTTCTGGATGCGCAGGGCGGCCTGCAGGGTGTGGTTCCAGGCACCGACCAGAAAGACGTCGTCGCCGCCGGCGTAGACGATGCTGACCCAAAGCCCCTGCAGCAGGCCGTTGATGTGGTACTTGAAGAACAGCGACATCTGCCGCGAGAACGCTGCGGCGCGGAACAGGTTGACGTACTTCATCCGCTGCACGGGGTCGGTCTGGTCCGGCTGCTCAAAGCCGGCAATAAAGGCCTGCCCCAGATTGTCTACGTCCATGCGGCAGACGGCGATGCGGCGGATGCCCTCCGACTGGTCGGCAAAATCCTCAATATTGTTGCTGGCGGCATAGTCGCCGACGAACAGGTTGATGGACGGGCTGAGCGTCCGCACCAGCCGGTTCTTGGTGTAGGAGCGCACAGTGTCAGCGCAGAGGGCGGAGTCGTTCGAGAACGAAAGGAACCGTTTGCTGCCCCGGATGCCCGGCAGCGCAAAGGCACCGGGGCGGGGCGTGCTGTGGACCAGATAAATCGACTGGTTCTGGATCTGTGCCGACAGGTTGGCAAACCGATTGCACCACGGGCAAAGACCCTCGGCGTTGACCTGTGCGGAATTGCCGCACACCTTGCACTCCCGGGTACCGTCGGGGATGGCCTGCACACGGTTCAGGGCGCGGAGCGCAGCGGCATCGTAGGGGTGCTGCTTGTGCTGTTCGGCAATGGCGTTGACCCGGCGGAACAGGGCCTTGTAGGGGCTTGCCTCTGCGGGGACATTGCACAGGTCGTTGGCGCTGCAGGGGGTCCAACCGTTGGCCAGGAACAGCTGCACGCCGAACTGTTCGTTCAGCCAGCCGTTGAAGGCCCGGTTCCAGTCGGCAAGGGTCTGCTGCACGGTGGCGGTGTTGGGCAGCAGGAGATAGCAGTGCCCGCCGCCGCTGTAAATGATGTTGGTCCGGGTCAGGCCGCAGCCGTCCAGCAGCTCGTCCATGTAGTGCTCCATGAGCAGTTCCAGAAAGAACGAACGGCTGCGGAGGGACCGCAGGGCACCCTCGGTGTGGACGGTGTAGATGAACCGCTGGATGCGGGAAAAGTCGGCGGTGTAGAGCAGGAACGCCGGTTCCCGGCGCAGCTCTGCGGGAGTGTCCAGCAGGGAAAAGGCGTCGGCCTGCTGCAGGTACTCGCTGACGCAGGCCGCCAGAGCCGCCGTCAGCTTGAGCTGGTCATAGAGGGAAATATCCCGGTCCTCTTCCCGCGCGGTGCTGGCAGGCAGGGCGCTGCACTGGGATTCCAGCAGGCCCAGCAGTGCGTTTGCCTGCGCCGGGCTGAACTGCAGGCCGGTGAGCTGCCCCGTCAGCTCCTGATAGAGCTCCCGGTAAACGGCGGCGGGGATGTCCGGCGCATCCTGCACGGGGTCGTGCAGGGCACCGTCCGGGCGGGCAGCCGGGACGGAATACCCGGGGTGCTCCCCGTTCAGGTGGCTGAAAATGGAGCGCAGGGGCCGGCAGCGGGAGCTGGCCGGTTCGGCGGCGGGGGTGTCGGCGGTCACAGACAGGCTGCGGGCAAAGGCCGCACAGCGGGCGGCGTCCGACCCTGCGGCCGCGCCGCCGCGCACGACAGCCCACTCCGGGGTGTCCGGCAGGGCGGCCAACAGGTCGGCTGCGGTCTTGTCGGCCCGGAAGGCCAGCTTGCCAAGGCCGTGCAGCAGGCCGCAGAAGGTGGCCTGCAAGGTGAGTGTGTTCAAGGAATCATCTCCTTCGGGCAATGTATCAGAGAAACTCGCGGAAAATGATAGGCTCACAGGGGCAGAAACTCGCGCAGACGGAGCTGCTGCCCGCCATGAAAGGATTTGTTCCCATTATAGCACGGAATCCGACAAAGAAAAACGCCGAAAACAGAGAAATTTCGACCGCTTTTTTGGAGAAACTTCCAGTGGAAAACAGCCCGTATTCTAATATAAAAGCTGCGGAAACTCCCGCAGTTGGAAAAATTGCGGAAAAAATCGGGAACAGCCCGAAATCTCACAAAAAAGTAGCCGCCCCGCTTTGCCGCACAAAACTGTGCAGTAAAGCGGGGCAGCTGCCTGTGTCCCCTTGCGGGGTGTGATGGCTGTGAGTCCATGTACGATGACGCATTCATCGAGGGTACAAGTTCCAACGTCCCCTTGCGGGGTGTGATGCGGCTGCTGCGGTTGGCGTAGCGAGATTCAAAAAGTGATTTCCAACGTCCCCTTGCGGGGTGTGATCCAAGTGCCCTTACCATGGCATCCACGCTGCTTGGGGGTTTGTCCTACGTCCCCTTGCGGGGTGTGATTTGGACTTATGGTTGATACCACAATAGATCATATGGGGTTTAATCCTACGTCCCCTTGCGGGGTGTGATTCGTCAAGCTGGTTCCTATGTATCCCAATGCTCAGTTGTTACCTATGTCCCATTTAGTGAAGGTTTTCCTACGTCCCCTTGCGGGATATAATAGCATATCCACTATAGCAATAAGAGACAGTTTTGGGATTAATTTACCGTCCCCTTGCGGGGTGTGATCTTGAACACTGTGATGAGATCGGACATACTGACACGGCGAATTCTCCGTCCCCTTACGGGGTGTGATTGTTGAGTATGGGCGCTTCAACTTTTGCAGGTTTTAAGCCTTTTACAGGTCTCAAGCCGAATCCTACGTCCCCTTGCGGGGTGTGATGGCAAAAATGAACAAAAGTGACCGACCGGGAACCGGCAGAATACACCTTTTTCATAATGCTGGCACCATTATAACACACTCTGCGCAAAAAGAAAAGCGGAATGGAGAAAAGAATGCCGCTTTTTCCGGTGCGAACCGCGCAGGAGGTGCGCGTAAAAAAACATGAATTTTAAGATCTTGCACCGAAAATTCCAACTGCGGCTGCTCCGGCGGGCTTATCTTATGTGACCGGACAAAAACAGACGAATGCGAAAGGAGCACACAATGGGATTCTTCAGTTCCCTTTGGGGCAAAAACAGCGAGAACGGCAAAAACACCCAGAACAACACACCGACGGTGCAGCAGCCGAGAATGACGGAGGCGCAGCGGCACGATGCCTTTGTGCAGTCCCTGCGCGAGAACACGGCAAACGGGAAGTACGGCCCCGTACCCACCCAGAGCACTGCACGCAAAGCCGCGGCCGGCTCCTCCGAGGACGGCGGCCGGGACCGCGGGGATGACCCGGGTGCCCCCGGCTCGCAGGGCCGCGAGAGCGGGCTGAAGTTTGGCACCTCCAAGTCGGTGTCGGCCTCTCAGGGCAGCGGCAAGGGCCGGGGTGCCGGGCTGGGTCAGGGCGGCGGCCGCAGCGGCGGAGGACATGGGCCCGGTGGCCACGGCGGCCACGGCAGCGGCGGGCATGGCGGTCATAGCGGCGGCCACGACCATGGCGGGCGCTGAAACTTTTTTGCGTTTTTCCAACCGCAGCCCAACCGGCGGGCTTGTCTGTAGTGTAAGACAAACCTGCTTCAACAGAAAAGGAGAACCCACTATGTTTGAGTCTGCACTTGGCAACCTGTGTATCGTGATCTGCGGCATGACCGTGCTGCTTTCGGCCTTTTTCATCTGGCGCACGGAGACGCTGCCCAACCGGCTGGTCGTCGCTGCTGCGGCGGCGCTCGTGCTGATCTTCCGCTGGCAGATCAGTATGATGATCTACCAGTTCGTGGCGTCCATCTTCTCGCTCATCGCACTGTTCGTGGGCGTCGTGCTGCTCTGCGCCCTGCCCTTTGTGCTCATCCGTCTCTTCCTGCACTGAGGGGGTGAAAGGATGGAGTACGCGTTCACGCTGAATGTCCTGCCCGTGGTCGGCGGTGTGGTGATCGTGCTGGTGCTGGTGCTCTGTGAGCTTGGCAGCACCGGCTTTGGCGGCGGTCTGCCGTCGGGCGGCTACCGGTATTACATCGGAGAGCACACCGTGCTGTATCTCCGGCAGTCCGGCACACGCTGCCGGGCCTATGTGCTGGAGGGCGAAGCCCCGCCGGCGGTGCCGCTGCACCACTCCCGGGGCGGTACTTATTTCAAGGTGTGGGCGGCCTCTCCGGCAGAGGCCGAGCTGGAGATCGAACAGGCTTATCAGCGGCGGCCGGAGCTTGAGCAGTAAGGGCAGCCGCACAACAGAAAGGAACCCGTTATGGCAAAACTCCGGAAACTGGTCGGGTGGCTCCCGGCCGTGGGCGCAATGATCTTCAATGGCTGTGTGATCGGTTGGCTGCACTGGGCAAAGCCGCAGCTTCTGGGGTCTTCGGTCCCCGGCAATGTCATCGCGGTCGGTTACACCATCCTGTTCCTGCTCTGGTGGTGTCTGGCCCCGGCAGCAACGGCCTGCGTGATCGGCGGGCCGTTCTTTCTGTGGTGCGCCGCGCTGCTGCCGGCGGAGCTGCTGTTTGCGCTGACAGCGCTCCGGCAGGTCTGGCCGGTGGGGGTGCTGCTGGCAGTCCTCTGGTTTGCGGGCGTGTTCTGGTTCCGGCGCGAGAGCTTCCGGCAGTTCCGACGGCAAAGCCGCCGCTGCGGGTACGACGACTTTGCCCTCCTGTGCGGAGAGGACCGCGTCCGGGAGAACTGCCGCCGGTTCGGCGTGCTGCTGGCAACGCTCCTGCTGGCAGTGCCGGCGTGCTGGGGCATGTGGAGCAGCCGGGTGTACCTGACCGCAGCGGCACCCGCGCAGACGCAGGCGGAAACAACGGCGCAGCTCCACGAAAAGAAATTCCTGCCCGGCTTTGCGGAGGATGTCTGGGAAACGGCGTCGCTGGACAGCAAGACCGAACTGGCAAAGCAGCTGGCCGCCTATGAGCTTGCCATGCTGGGGGTGCCGGACGGGACAGATGTTACGGTCCAGCCGCTCGACGAGGACTGGCTGGGCTACTACAGCGTCTCCTCCCGGCAGATCGTGCTCTCCCGGTCTGTGCTGGAAAGCGGGACCGCGCAGGAGACCATGGACACCATCGCCCACGAGGCGTACCATGCGCAGCAGGCCTATGTGGTGGAGAACATCGACTGGGACGATGCTGCGACCCAGGCGGCCTACTACGACCAGGCCAGACGATGGCTGCGGAACTATCAGAGCGGGTACGTCTCGGGCGACGAGGATATCTTGGGCTACTATTTCCAGCCGGTGGAGGCTGATGCCAGAGCTTATGCCAAAGAAGAAACTGAGAGGTTGCAGGAATTGATAAGTCGAAATTTGCAGGAGGATAATTGAAATAATTTTAAAATTGTGGCATATACATTATACGAAACATTGATTTGGATGAACGCTCCACTGTCCAATGATGTATAAAGTGAGGTGCCTGCCATGACCGCCGTGATCTATGCCCGCTATTCTACTGACAGTCAGCGTGAAGAATCCATCGAAGGTCAGATCCGGGAATGCACCGCCTATGCGGAAAAGAACGGCTTTACGGTGGTGAAGCATTACATTGACCGTGCCATCTCCGCCAAGACCGATAACCGCCCGCAGTTCCAGCAGATGATCAAAGACAGCGAGCATGGCATCTTTGATGTCATCATTGTCTGGAAGCTCGACCGCTTTGCCCGAAACCGCTACGACAGTGCCCGGTACAAGACTCAGCTGAAGCGAAACGGCGTGAAACTGGTATCGGCAACGGAAGTCATTTCGGCTGGCCCGGAGGGCATTATTCCGGAATCGGTGCTGGAAGGCTACGCCGAATACTACTCGGCTGACCTGTCCGAAAAGGTCGTGCGCGGCATGACCGAGAATGCTCTCAAGGGTATTTATAATGGCGGCACGATTCCGTTCGGTTACATGATTGATGAGACCCGGCATTACCAGCCCGACCCGCTGCTGGTCCCGTATGTGGAGCAGACGTTCCAGAAGTATGCAGACGGCGCGATCATGACTGATCTGCGGGATTAGTTAAAGGCGCACAACATTAAAAATTCGATGAGAGGGGAGATGTCCTACAACACGATTCAGCGGATGCTGAGGAATCGCCGGTACATCGGCGAATTGCGCTTGCGGGATGTGGTACAGCCCAATGCGATCCCGGCGCTGGTATCGGGTGAACTTGTCGGGGCAAGGCCCCTCCATCTTGCTACGCAAGACCGTTCTGTCGCTTAAAAGCCCCACTGGGGCTTTCATTGCTCCGCTTCGCTGCGCAAACGCGAACCTGTTCAACAAGGTGCAGGAAAAGCTGGCGAAAAATAAAAAGGCCCCTGCCCGTCATAAGGCAGAGGAAAGCTATCTGCACACCATTTGCACATTTGCCCGAATCGGGGGCTTTTCTGCGCATGGCTTGCACAGCCTGCTTTCCTTTGCATAAAAAGAAGAGAAGTTAGGCAAACAAGGCTCTCGTCAATTCTCTGCGTTCGTCTGCGTCCATCAGCCGGATGGCTTCAAGGATCTCCTTACCGGAGGTTTTTGTTGCCTCCGGCTTTTCATTTTGCCGGGGCTGAGGTGCTGCCGGGGTCAGATCTTGGGAATAGAAGTTCGCTTCGATCTTCTCTGCTAGCTCCAATCGGGGCTTGTCCTGCGTGTGGGCGTAGGTGTCCATCAGGACAGCGGCGGTTGCATGACCAGTGTTTCCCTGCACCGACTTGAAGTCACCATCCGACTGCAAGAGCTGGTAGGTGGCACTGGAGTGCCGTTACGGTATAATAACGACAAACGGAAAAAGCCTTTATTTTCAAGGGGTTCACGCGTTTGCCGTCATTT